>JAAYDI010000112.1 GCA_012729315.1 Planctomycetaceae bacterium | reverse complement strand
GAGCCTGCTAAAGAACAATCACACGAAGAAGATCGGCATCAAGAACAAACGACTGGCTGCAGCGTTGAACGACGACTACCTGGCGGAAGTCCTTGTCGGCAAGTGACTTTTGGTGCAATCGCCCTGCGGAGACGGCACCCGGCAGCAGATGCTTCTTCCAGGAAGAACACAAGTTCTTTCATTGTGGATCGGCTCCTTCAAAGAAGCCTTGCTTCCAGAGGAAGCCCATCTTGTCTCCTTCGGCCATGTACGCGGCAATTTGCGGGTCATCCTTTGCTCGATGAACTTGTGAATAGCCATCCTTCTTGACAAGCCAAAGAACCTCGTCGAGTTCGCACGCGTTGAGAAAGTCCGGCGAGTGCGTTGAGACAAACACTTGCCCGCCGCGGTTGGCGTAAAGTCGAAACTCCTCCGCCAGTTCAACCATCAGTTTCGGGTACAATTGGTTTTCCGGCTCCTCGACGCACAGCAACGGGTGGGGCTTTGGATCGTGCAGCAACACGAGGTACGCGAACATTTTGATGGTGCCGTCTGAAACGTACCGGTCCAGAAACGGAGTTTTAAACGACCCGTCCTGAAACCGTAGCGTCAAGTAACCGTCCATCAAGCAGGGCTCGATCTTCTTGACGCCCGGGACACGCCGCATCATAGTAGCGAGAATTTTATCGAATATGTCGCGGTGCTGCTCGTAGAGGAACTGAGCGACACGCGGAAGATTGTCGCCTGTAGCCGAAAGATGCTCGGACTCGCCTGCGGCTTCCTTTCGGCCACGAGCAGCGTCGATGTGAAAGTCCGACACGTGCCATGACTCGATCAGCCGTCGAAACGCACTAGCCGCCTTGAAGCGTTCAAACTGGCCGAGCCCTTTAATTGCCAAGATGTCCGGGGCGTCAAGCTTCTGATTCTCGCGAGTTAGTTCTTCATCCGGTTTGTGGAAATCCTCTTCGTTGGTAATTGCGTAGCCGCTTCCCCGCTCGAAGTCGAGGAAGTGGTATGGCTTTCCGTGACGTCCGCGTTTGTACCGGAGGATCTCCCGCGCGACAAACGGGGCCCCTTTGTTCTCACCGATCTCAACGGAGTAGGTGACCAAGCGGTCTATCCCGACGATGTCCATGCGGTATTGAAGCTCGATGAGAATGGAGTCCTCCTTTGAATCACGGCTGATGACCTCCTGAAAACGGCCCCGGGCATCAAGAGCCTGTCGCACGTTTCCCTTCAGGCAGTCGTGGAGGAATCCGAACACGTCGAAGAGCGTGGACTTACCCGAGCCATTGGCTCCTACCACCACGCAGAAATTCGGGAGTTCCTGAAGATGAACATCCTGAAATGACTTGAAATTCTTCAGTCGTATCGACTCAATCTTCATCGTCTTGTCCCTCTTGCCGCAGTTGCCGTCAATTGTCCACCACCCGCAAGGGTTACTCCCTGCCGCAGAGTCAACGGCCTTGAGCCGTACCGTGGACCGATCCGTGTCGGTCCGCCCTTGAGCGTGTTGTTATCGCCGGCTTACACGGCAGGTTCAGATACGCACATCTTCGTCCGGCGCCTGTTCGTCCGGCGGCTGCAGGCATGCGGCATAGCGCTGCCGGATCGGCTCGACGATCTCCGCGAGGAACTCATCCACTTGCTGGGGCGCTCGTCCCACATACCGCGACGGCTCCAGGACACCGTCCCAATCGAGGCCGGCAAAGGCGGTGTCGCGCATCAGGCGTTCCAGCAGATCGTTCTGCCCCCCTTCCTGCTTGACGTGCCGGGCAGCCGCCTGGCTGTGCTGGCGGATCCGTTCGTGCAGCACCTGGCGATCCCCCCCGGCCGACACGGCCGCCATGAGGATGTTCTCGGTGGCCATGAACGGCAGCTCCTCGCGCAAGTGCCGGGCGATGACGTGCGGATAGACGACCAGGCCGGCCGCGATGTTGTGGTAGATGATCAGCAGCGCGTCGACGGCCAGAAATGCCTGCGGAATTACCAGGCGCCGGTTGGCGCTGTCGTCCAGCGTGCGTTCCATCCACTGGGTCGCCAGCGTCTGGGGCGGACTGGATTGCAGGCTCAGGACGAAGCGGGCCAGGGCACAGATCCGTTCGGACCGCATGGGATTGCGTTTGTAGGCCATGGCCGACGAGCCGATCTGCTTCGTCTCGAACGGTTCTTCGACCTCCTTGCGTCCGGCCAGCAGGCGGAGATCCGTGGCCGCTTTGTGGGCACTCTGAGCGATCCCCGAGAGGGCGTCGACGATCTGCACGTCGACCTTGCGGGAGTAGGTCTGGCCCGTGACGGCGAAGGTCGTGGAAAATCCCATCTGCTCCGCCACGCGTTGTTCCAGCGCCCGGACCCGCGCATGGTCGTTATCGAACAACGCCAGGAAGCTCGCCTGCGTACCGGTGGTGCCTTTCGTGCTGCGCGCCCGGAGGGTGGCGAGCCGGTGCTCGATCTCAGCCAGATCCAGGACCAGGTCGTAGGCCCACAGGCAGGCCCGTTTGCCGATCGTCGTCGGCTGGGCCGGTTGCAGGTGGGTCAGGCCCAGGCAGGCCACATCCCGCTGTGCGGCGGCGAACCGCGCCAGCCGATCGATGACGCGGACCAGCCGGTCACGGATCAGTTCCAGCCCTTCACGCATCAGGATCAGGTCGGTGTTGTCGGTGACGAAGCAGCTGGTGGCCCCGAGGTGAATGATCTTGCGCGCGTCCGGGCACTGGTCGCCGAACGCGTAGATGTGCGCCATGACATCGTGCCGCAATTCCCGTTCGTAGCGGGCGGCCGCCTCGAAATCGATCTGCTCGACCGCGCCGCGCATCTCCGCGATCTGCTCATCGCGGATGTCCAGCCCCAGCGTCTGCTCCGCTTCCGCCAGGATGACCCATAGCTTGCGCCAGGTGCTGAACTTCCGCTGGTCACTCCACAGCTGGGCCATGGCCGCCGAAGCGTAACGGGCGATGAGCGGGTTCTCGTATCGGTCGTGTGTCTGCGTCATGCGTCTTCTCACATGTTGGTGGGATCGTCATAGGTGCCGCTGATCAACGCGTCCAGTGCGCGGGTCAGTGCCGCCGTGCAGGTGTCATCGGTCGCGTAGATCCGGCAGATCCGCAGGCTCGTCGGCAGCCGCGCGTAGAGCTCGTGCGTGCCCAGCGGCCGCACCTGGCTGCGGGCTGAATCATACAGGAAGTTCTGCCCACCGCTGGGCCCGCGCGTGTGCGGTCGCTCGATGTGCCGCGCGATGTCCACCCGCAGCGGCAGCTCCCGCAACTCAACCGGCAACAGTTCCCGCAGCTTCTGCTCGACGAACCGTGTCTCGCTGAAAATGCTCGCCCCCTCCGAATCGCCATCTCCGAACACCAGCGTCCGCTGCACCACCATCTTCCATGGGATTTCGCGGCGCAACAGCCGCTGCCAGCGTTCCCCCAGCTCGCGGGTGGAGGCCACCTCCGACTGCGACCAGCGCGAGACGTCCTGCAAGAGCGACCATTCTGTGAATTCCAGGTACTGCTCCAGATGATCCAGCGGATTGCCGGGAAACAGCAACTGCCGGCTGTCGGCAAACAGGTCGGTCAACGCCAGGTCGATGGCCCGGACGGTCCGGTGAAAATAGACGGCCCGAAACAGCTCGGCCCGCACCACCATGAAACGCATCAGAGCGTTCATGCCGCGGTCGTGGATCGTCAGCCCCTCGTGGGTGAAGAAACTGTAGTGCAGCAGACGTTCCAGATCGAACGCCTTCTGACTGTACCCCGACATATAGGCGTCGCGAAGCACAAAGTCCATGTTGTCGATCGTGTAGATGCCGCTCAGCAGACTGCGCAGCAGCACCAGCCAGCACGGTTGACTCTGCCGATCCCCTTCGCGTGGCCGGGCGATAAGCCAGGCAATCTGGGCCGGATCCAACTGTTCGTCATCCGCCAGCCGGTGGTTGGGGCATCCGCGCAGCTGCCGCAGCAACGGCCCAAGTTCGTCACAGATGATCCGCCCGCCCAGCGTCTCGTGCGTCAGACCGTACGTCCGCAGGAAATGTTCGTCAAAAAAATGGCCGAACGGCCCATGCCCCACGTCGTGCAACAGGCCGGCCATCCGCAGCAGCGTCTCGACGTACCCCCGGCTCGGCACGTCCGGGCAGACGTCCTGCAGACTGGCATACAACGCTTCGGCAGCCCGACTGGCCAAGTGCATGGCACCCAGTACGTGCGGGAACCGCGTGTGCTCGGCCGTCGGATACACCCACCAGGCCGTCTGCAGCTGGTGGATCTGCCGCAGCCGCTGCACCCAGCGATGGTCAATGATGTCACGCTCTGTCACGTCCGCGTGCGGTCCCCCCCGCCCGGCAGTGAACGGGATGTACCCATGGATCGGATCGTGACTCAGGTTTTCCAGGTGATATTCCCTCATGGGGGCGATTATTACGCGACGATCGGGGGGCGTCCAGGCGACACACGTTCCCTCACCCCCCAAAATACCATCCCATATCGCGTGGTTTCTTCGGGGCAATTGTCGCTGGACGCCCCGTACCTTCGCCCATCGTCTTTACCACATACCCCATCTTGGGCTATTATCCAGGTCTTTGGCGTCGCCGGGCAATCCGATAACTTGTTGGGTTCGGGCGGCCAAATCGTCTTGCTCGAGTATTCGATTGCCGATAACAAGTTAACTGCCGTACCTACTTCTCGTCTGTCAAGTAGTCACCGCCGTCAGACGTTCACCGCCAGCCAAGGAGATTGACTCGTGGCGAAGTATTGCCGTTGGATGCTCGTGGTCGGATTCCTGTGCTGTCCGCTCATTGCGTCCGCTGCGTTACCGAGTGAAGAGCTGTTGCCGGACACGACCAAGGGGTACGTGTCGATCCCGAATGTAGAGATGTTGCGTACGAAGTGGAACGAGACGCAGCTGGGGCGGCTGGTACAGGATCCGGTGATGCGGCCGTTTGTGGACGATCTGCGCAACCAGATCAAGAACAAGCTCAGCAAGTCGCGGGTGAGCCTGGGGCTGACGCTCGACGATCTGTCAGACATATACGGGGGCGAGTTGTGCCTGGCGGTGACGCAGCCGGCCAACGACGAGTCCCAGCATGCGACGGTCATCCTGGTCGACATCACGGGGCATGAGGCGCAGGCCAAGGCGTTGGTGGCGAAGGTCACCAAGAATCTGCTGGCACAGGGGGTGAAGCAGAAAAACGAGACGATCTCGGACGCAGCGGCTACGGTGCTTCAAATGCCCAAGAAGCGTCCCGACGCTGCTGTGCACGAGGCGTTGTACGTGATCCACAAGGACATGCTGGTGGTGACGGACCGGCGTGATTTGTGCCAGCACATAGTCGGTCGGCTCAACGGCAAGAAACTCGGCACGCTGAGCCAGGTGCCGGCCTTTATTGCGACGATGGAGCGCTGTGCCAGCGGCGCCGGCGACATGCAGCCGCACATTCGCTGGTTTGTGGAACCGCTGGGTTACGCACAGGTAGCGCGAGCCGAGGCAGGGGGCCGCAAGAAGCGCGGGGTGGACCTGTTGAAAGTGCTGCCCCATCAGGGCTTTGATGCGCTGCAGGGAGTCGGCGGGCACGTCCTTTTCGCGACGGGCGACCAGGAGGTGCTGCATCGCACGCTGGTCTATGCCCCGCCGGTGAAGCGGGAAGCGGGAGACTCCAATCCGGAGCGGTACAACCTGGCAGCCCGGATGCTGGACTTCCCCAACACCGACACGCTGCAGCCGCAGCCGTTTGTGGGCCGCGATCTGGGCGGCTACGTGACCTTCAACTGGAAAATGATCGAGGCGTTCGAATACTCGAAGACGCTGGTCAATGAGCTGCTGCAGGGAGGGCCCGATACCGACCTGCTGGAAGACATCATCGTGAGTCTGGCGAAGGACAAGGACGGGCCGCAGGTGGACCTGCGCAAGGATTTGATTCATCACTTTGCCCAGCGTGCCTCGCTGATCACCGACTGCCGCCGCCCGATCACGCCGGATAGTGAACGCCTGCTGGTGGCCATCGAGCTGACCAATCCGGAGGCGGTGCAGCAGACGCTCAACAAGGCCTTCGAGTCCGATCCCGACGCGGAGAAGCGGGAGTTCGAGGGGCAGGTCATCTGGGAGATCGTCACGGACGATTCCCCGGTGGACGTGGAGGAGATCAAGATTGAGGGGGCCGGTTTCAATCCGTTTGACTTGGGCGAGAACGAGCAGGTGGTGGAGGAAGAAGAGAAGAAGATCCTCCCCAACTCAGCGCTGACCGTGGCGCATGGCCACCTGATCGTCGCCTCGCACGTCGACTTCGTCGTGGACCTGCTCAAGCGCCCGCTGGGCAGCGACGTGCTGTCCGACGCGGCCGACTATCAACAGATCGAGGACGCCTTGTCCAAAATCGGCGCGGGCACAGACAGTTTCCGCTTCTTCACGCGTACGGATGAGGCCTACCGCCCGACGTACGAGTTGATCAAGCAGGGGAGGATGCCGGAGGCCAAGACGGTGCTCGGCAAACTGTTGAACCGCGTGCTGGGTCCGGACGAGAAGGGGATCCTGCGGGAGCAGCAGATTGACGGCGGCAAGATGCCGGAATTCGACGCCGTGCGCCGCTACCTGGGCCCGTCCGGAGGGTATATCCGCAGCGACGACGATGGCTGGTTTATCGCCGGCTGCCTGTTGAGCAAGGACGTGCCGTAGCCGGTGGCAGTCAGCGGCGGCCGGTGGCCGGACTGTACTTGGCCCAGAACGGATGCTGGCGGTCGCCGCGGGTGCGGACGTCTTCGAGCATGACGTCGAGTGACGGCACGATGTCCACGCGGTCGCGACCGTAGGCGATCTTCTGGGAGAAGTCGACGAGTTCGGGGGACAGCCAGACCGTCACCTGTTCGCACGGCGTCTTGACGCGAATGGTGTTGCCCGGCGTGATCTGCGCCTCGGTCTCCGCATCCCGGGCTTTCGACTGCGGCCAGTTGGTGGGCAGCACGACGAACCGGTCGGGGATCTCGCCCAGCTCCACCCACCAGAAGAACTGATCCCAGGGACGCATGGAGGTGACGGTGAACTCCCGCCGCACGAAGGTGCGTTTGTTGGCCGCCATCCAGGCGAACAGCCGCTGGATCTCGTCCGCGAAATGCTCGTGGCCGCGCCCTTGATACTCGACATATATTGCGTCAAAACCGGCGTACTTCATGTACCGATCGACGTCCCGGGCGTTGGACGCGATCTTGTTGCCGTCCAGTTGCCCGGCGACGAAATACAGTGGCAGCCCTTTGGCGTTCTTCCAGTAACGTGACACATATTTGTCAGCGGTCGCCACCACTGGCAGCACACCGGCCCACAGGTCCGGATGGGCCAGGCCGATGTCCCAGGCCGCATCGCCCCCCATGGAATGCCCGGTCAGGAAGATCCGGTCGGTGTCGATGCTGAAATGACGCAGGGCATCCCGCAAGGTCGTCAGCACGGCGGCGTGTTCACGCAGCGAGTATTCGTACCGCGTCTGGTTGCCTGACGCCCAGCAGGGAGCGATCACGAAATACCCGTGCCGCGTGGCCTGGCCTTCGCGGAGCCGCCGCTCCGCGTTCCAGGGACCGGCCCACCAGTCGATCTGGCCGGCGGGGGTCGACCCGGCACCGTGCAGCGTGACGATGCACGGGTAGCGGCGCGACGGGTCGTATTCGGGCGGAATCTGTACCAGATAGTGAAACTCGGGCTCATCCCCCATCCCCGGCACCGAACGCTCCTGCAGCCCCCACACCCCGTCCGCCGAGATTTCGATGTCCAGCGGCGGATTCATGGTCGCCAGGATCTTCGCCACGTTGGGCAGCGTCGCCCCTTCGATGTACTTCAAACGTTTGAGGATCTCGTCGCGCTCCACCTGATTCGCAGATCGCAGGTAGGCCCGCACGGCATCCCGCGCGTCGACCAGCGACAACGCATCGGTGAAGTTCGGCGTCCCCGCGCCGCTGCCCAGGATCCAGCCGCTGAACGCCAACGCCAGCTTCTGTTCCACCGTCAGCTTCTCGTCATCGGCCAGCCGCAGAAAGTCCGCCAGCCGGTCCAGGTTGTTGACGTTCAGCTGCGCGCTGATCTCCTGGGCCAGCGCCTCGACCTGTGCCTGCACTGCGGGCCGGTCCAGTTCCTTGACCTGCCCGGCCAGCAGTTCGAGCGCCCGCTCGCCGCGCTTGCGCAGCTCCGTGTACTCCTCCAGCATGTTGCTGACTTTCAGCAGCACCGCGCCCGACACATCCTGGGCGGGAAACCCCTCCAGTAACGTGACCGCCTGCAGATGCTGCCCCCCGCCGCGCCGCAACTCGATCTCCCGAATGACGTCCTCCGCGACCAGTTGATACAACCGGGAGCGCTCCTTCTCCATGTCCTTGAAAGCCGGAAAGTCCTGAATCAGCCGGTCCAGCTCGACCACCGCGTCCCGATACCGTTCGGCCTGGATGTAAAGTCGCACCACTCGCAGACGTTCGTTCGGATCGTCCTGGGGAACGTACTTCAACAGGATCCGGCTCAACAGCTCGCGCGGGATCGACGCCGTGCTGATCCGCATGTCCCAGTCGTAGGCGTTCTTGGCCTGCAGACCTTGTACCTGCGTGTAGCGAGGCGTGATGCAGGTCACCCCCTGGACCACGTCGATGCGCCCATTCTGGCCCATCATGCTGAAGATCCGGTTGCCGTACTCGTCAAACGGGGTCACTTCCAGAATGGGCCCCACCATGCCGATCCGCCGCGCTGCCTTCGCCACCCGCTTCGGGATGTCGATCTTCGTCAGCGTCAGCTCCGCATCCGGCGCTATACCATCAGCGCGCACCTGATTGCTCGACACGAAGGTGCGCCGCAGATCGTCGTCCACCAGCACGATCTTGGACACGTCGACGTTGCCCGCCGACTGTGGCACCAGCGGGTTCTCGTTGAGCGAAGAAACGCGCGTCAGAGCACCCTGCAGCTGGAGTCCGTTCTTGAGCGTAATCACCTCGGCCTGGGCGGCCTGCACACCCACCGCCAGAATCACCGCCAGCAGACGCGCTGCCGACGGACAGCTCACGCCACACCGCACAACCCGCTGCATCACCATCCACCTGCGCCTCGCTTCTGTGCCCTTGCCTGACCTGTTTTTCTATTGTGACGGCCCACCTCAATTAGTCAACGCAAAGAGGGGGGGCCGACTCCCAACCATTGACAGACCCCCGACAATCCGCCAAATTGGCGCGACTAGGCAAGATTTAGGGGTCACATCAATGTTGCGTCGCGTGCTGCTGGTTCTGGTGTTTGCTCAGTTCGTCCTGCTCGTGGCGTTTGCCGTGCTGGTGGGTGGTTACGCCCTGGCCGCCGCAGCCAGCGACAGTGTGGGTGCGACGGTGCTGTGGTGGACCGCCATGGGCTGCCTGATGGCGATCGTTGCCGACGTGCTCCTGCTGGTCGGCGTGTTGGGGATCGCGGCCTTGGTCCACTCGGCGTCCTCCGACCGGCCGCACGTATAATCGCTTAATCGCTGCACGTGCAGATCGCTGGGAGGGCGACCATGGACGTGTCAACCGGCGCGGCCGGTATCGATTGCGTGTCACCGCGCCGGGGCGCTACTATCTACTATATTGTCAGGTGATATCGCAGCACGCGGTGCGGACCGCCGATCTGCAGCCAGACGCGGGCGATCTCGCCCAGATTGGCCGCTATGTCGTGCCGACCACCAGCCTGCTGGACGACCAGCAGTACACGTGGCAGGAGATACAGATCCGCGCGGATACCACCTTCGACTACACGTTCTGACGCGGCGTTCTGACGCGGGCGAAGGCGTCAGACGCTCTGTCGGCCGCCGCCCGGACGCGCGCCAGTGGCGGCGATCAGCGCCCGCGCGCAGACGCGTGCGTCACGGTGCGGTCGCAGCAGACCGCACGTGGCTGCGGGCCAGTCTGCATGATACCACCTCGTCGGTCAATTCACCGCACGCACGACGAGCCAACGCCTGACGGATTCGGGAGCCATAGCCTGGCGGATACAGCGGGGAACACATGCGGCGCGCGGGATCTGCACCGCAATCGGTTCCTGGGGGCTACTCGGGGGGGGGAGTTCCAGCTGCGGAGCAAAGAATTTCACTTATCGGGAAAGCAACCGCATGCGACGCGAACGTCGTTCCGCGCGCAGACGCGCACGACGCTTGATCTCGCTCGGCTTCTCATAATACTCGCGACGCCGCATCTCTTTCTTTATGCCGCTCCGCTCGACGAGCTTTCGAAAACGGCGCACCGCCTCTTGAATCGTTTCGCGGTCCCTCACAATCAGTCGAACCATTGTGTCTCCTTCATTGTGTCTCCTTATTGGGGGTCAGACGACAGACAAACAAGTTAGATATCCCGACAATGAAAAGAATGGCCCACGTAGTTTACTCTACGCCGTCGGCCACTGTCCAGCGGTGACGCCACTGCCCTGACACGGCTGTCCAGCGGTGACGCCAGGCGCGCTGCAACGGCTTGCCACGACCACCTGGTCCACCTAACCGGACCTCATCTGCTATCCCTAATGATCGGTCGCAGACCGGCCGATTCTCCGCTTTACAACGGACAGCCAGCTGCGCGCAAACCCACCCGCAGAGGCATAGGCAAGTCGGGTGGACAGGCCGTTCGTCCTACCCGCAAAGCACAGGGACCGACATCATGGCGATGGAGATTAGCACGCATTATTCGCTGCTTGACGATCTCGACGCGCGGCAAGACAAGCTGCTGGAGCAGATCGACCAGCTCAATACGCGTCTCGAGTTATTGCTCACGCAGTTTTCGGCTCCGTCAGCGTCTTGTGCGTGCGTGCCGCCGCCGCAGATGGCTGACGCTGGCGCGGTCCTGCAGGCCCCGCTTGCGTGAACGTCTCGCCCGGGCCAGTCGCCTCACGCTCGCCGGCGGCCAGGCGGCTAATCGCGCTGATCCAGATGTCCCGACTTGCCGATCGCGTGCAGCAGTCGGAGCCCGAGCAGGACGGCGACGAAGCAGCCCGAGAGGCCGAAGAGGGACAGTCTGTGCAGCCCGAGGAAGCTGGTGGTGGGGAAGAGCAGGGGGGGGACCTCCTGGCCGAGCAGCACCGCGGAGCCCAGGAACAGGGCGCTGGCGAGCATGCCCAGCACGAGGCGGTTGACAGAGGGTCCCAGTCCGCGGTGGTCGAGGTGGACATGGAACGTGCCGGTCTGGACCTGTTCGAGGATATCGATGAGGCGGCGAGGGAGTATCTCGATCAGCTGTTCCAGTTCCAGCCGGAGGCGGCGGAACTTCCGCCATTGCCGGGCGGGCGAAAGGCGTTCGAGCAGCATCCGGCGATGAAACGGCTGCATGATCTCCATCAGGCTGAACTGTGGGCTGAGCATCCGCGTGGTGCCTTCGAGCGTGACGAGCACCTTGATGAGCACAGCGGCCTGCGGCGGGAGGACGATGCGATTGCGCCGTATGATCTCGATCATGTCGGTCAGCGCCCCGGCCAGATCGAATTTGCTCAGCGCCTGCGTGGAGTAGGTGCCGACGAAGTCGGCGATGTCGGCGGCCAGTCCGGCGTCGTCGAGGTCGGCCGGGACCGTACCGACTCGCTTGATGAGCGACGTGAGCAGTGCCACGTCGTTCTGGACGATGGCCAGCAGTATCTCCTCGATGTCTTCCCGCAGCCGTTCCTGGATGCGTCCGACCATGCCGAAATCCAGCAAGGCGATCACGTTGCCGGGCAGAATCGCGATGTTGCCCGGATGCGGATCGGCGTGGTAATAGCCGTTGCTGAAGATCATCTGCAGGTAGAGCTGCGCTCCGCGCCGCGCAATCTCGTCCAGGTCAAAGCCGGCGGCCACCAGTTGCTCCCGATTGACCATCTTCACGCCGTCGATCCACTCCATGGTCAGCACGCGTGAAGTGCAGAGTTCGGTGAAAGGCTGCGGAATACAGATGGTCGGGTCGTGTTCGAACAGCAGCGTGAACTGCTGCAGATTCCGTTCTTCGCGCCCGAAATCCAGCTCCCGGCGCAGGATGCGGGCGATTTCCGCGAGCGTTTCGCGCGGACGATACGACGCGAACTCGGGGATGCGTTCGGCCAGCAATGCCAAGCCGGCCAGTACATCGAGGTCTTCGCGGACGATCTTCTCGATGCCCGCATGCTGAATCTTCACCGCGACCCGCTCACCCGACTTCAGACGCGCGCGGTGCACCTGGCCGATCGACGCCGACGCCACCGGCACGTCCTCGAACTCGGCAAACAACTCGTGAGCCGGCTGACCCAACTCGATTTCGATCGTCCGCTGCACGGCCGCCGGATCATCGGCCGGCACGTCGTCCCGCAACTGCTTGAGTTCTTCGGCCAGCGAGGTACCGACGAGATCCGGACGCGTGCTCAGCAGCTGCCCCAGCTTGATGTACGTCGGTCCGAGTTCGGTCAGCGCGAGGCGAATGCGTCGTTCCGGCGTCTGCAGCGCCAGCGCTTCACCTTGACTCCCCTTGAGCTGCGTCTTGAACATGTCGATGTTCAGCCGGCTCAGCCAGTCGGCCAGGCCGTATTTGCTCAGCACCGAGAGGATCTCCGTCCAGCGCCGGACATTGCGGTAGATGTGGGGAATCGTGCTGATTCTCATCGTCGTATGGATCCACTCGGCCTGCGGCGTCTCCGCCGGTGCCCCGCGCGGACGCTCTCCATCCAATATAGTCCAACAACTATAGTCCAACGCTGCGGCAACATGGGATCCGGGCGGCGGTGGGCGGGGGCCGGGCAGGGGGGCCGACCCCGTGCAGCTCACGCAAATCTAACAAATAGCAGGAGCGGCTGGAGTGGCATACGCGGCGGGGCCAGAGTACATTCAACACTGTCGCCTGCCACGCAGGCCGCGCCATGCGAGGGGGGATGACCCGGTAACCATGACTGAGTTCAGCAAGTGGATGTTGGCGGCAACGGCCGACGATCCGGTCCGTGCAGTGGCGGCGCGCACACTGGCGATACGACTGGCGGCGGTGCAGCACTTCCTGCCACTGGCCGCCGAACACCCAGACGAGGACGTTGAGTACGTGCATCAGCTGCGCGTGGCCACACGGCGGTGTGTGGCCGCGTTGCACTTGTACCGCAAGATTCTGCCCAAGGCCCCCCGCAAAGCGCTGTGCGCTGAACTCAAGCGGATCCGTCAGGCGGCCGGCCGCGCACGCGACTACGATGTGCTCATCCTGCACTACACCGCCGACGCCGCGGACGCCAACACGCAACGGCTCCTGGAGGAGATCCGCAAGAAGCGTCAGGAAGTGCAGGAACCGCTGCGGGCGATCTACCGGTTGCTGGTGGCCAACCAGCAGCTGCAGCAGCTGCCTCAGGCGCTCTGTGCCCCGGAACCAGAGCCGGAGGCGGCCGCAGGGGCACAACCGTTCGGCCCCTGGGCCAGACGGCAGCTGAGCAAGAGCGTCAAGGCGTTTTTCGCCGCGGAGCCCACCCGACTCAAGGATCTCGATGCGCTGCACCAGTTCCGTATCCGCGGCAAGAAGCTGCGGTACGCCATGGAACTCCTGGTGGCCGCTTTCCCATCCTCCTTCCAGACCCGCCTCTATCCGCTCATCGAACGCGTGCAGGACCGGCTGGGAGAAATCAACGACCATGCGGTCGCCTGTAAACGATTCAGAAGCTGGATCACCGAAACCGAGAATCCCGCGCTGCGCAAGTACCTGCAACAGCTGGTGCGCCGCGAGCGGAAACGACTACGCCGATCTGTACTGCGTTTCGCCTACTGGTGGAACCCCGGACGTAGCAAACAGGTGCAGCGGCGCTTCCGCCGCTACACCTGACGCACTGACAGATGGGCGCTTGGGGGATAAGCACCTGATGGGCAGGATACGCCGGCGGCCCGGACGGACGGGTCAAGCCGCGCTGTTGTCGAGCCACTTGCCACAGATCTCGCCAACCCCGCCTCTTCCGCTCCTTGCCGACATGGCAAGTGTCACTGGCAATATCGAGTGTGCAGTCGTTGCTAGCAGTCCGTTGCCGACAGGACCTGCGTCGGAGCTGGTGCGGCGTGGACGCCCTGGCTGAGTTTGCCGGTTGTAACGGCTGTACCGGCAATACTGCTCCAGAAAGTTCGAGATACTGTGCCTGTCAATAAGCATCTGTGCATTGGATAGCCGAAGCAAAGAGTGGCGGTTATGCCTGAAATCCCGTCTGTAACAGTTGTAGTGCATGGTTGGCCTCTGCGGGCCGGCTGGATTCATATATCGGAGAAGGAGCCGATCGCAATGCGCACGTGGATTAGCAGTTCGGTGCCGGGCACGTTCGTCGTCCTGTTGGTCATAGCGTGTCCCGTCCTGGGGCAGAGTGACACACTTCCCGGCACCTCGCAGGAAACGGTCACGCTCCCCAGCGCCCAGTTGG
Source organism: Planctomycetaceae bacterium (assembly GCA_012729315.1). Lineage (GTDB taxonomy): Bacteria > Planctomycetota > Planctomycetia > Pirellulales > Pirellulaceae > JAAYDI01. Next base: position 60,419 of record JAAYDI010000112.1, on the reverse strand, counting down.
ACGCAATCATGCAGCGACTCGAGGCGTTGGAAGCCCAGAAGGTCAGCGGGAAGCAGAAGTCGTCGGAGACGGACGAGTGGCAGGATGTGTCGGCCGAGAAATGGACCATCAAGCTGGGTGGGCGTGCCTTGGCCGACTATGTGATGTTCGCGGACCAGGACGCTGGCAATCAGGCGCGTTTCGGCGACATCGACAACTATTTCGAGTGGCGCCGGCTGCGATTGAAGGCTGATGGCGAGGGGTACGGCGTCTACTTCTACAAACTCGAGCTCGAGTTTGAGCCTGAGGGGGCCACTGGGCTGGGCGATTCGGGCGTGGTGACACGCGATTGCTATGTCGGCATCAAAGAAGTCCCCTGGCTGGGCACCGTGACAATCGGCAACAGCAAGCAGCCGATCAGCCTCGAGATTCTCAATAGCAGCAACTACATATCTTTCATGGAGCGGTCGCTGCCGCGGATGTTCCTGGTCGAGGAGCGCCGACTCGGTGTCCATGCCGCGAACCACATTCCGAGCGAGGCGTTGACCTGGGACTACGGAATCTTCCTGGCCAAACCGGTGGAGGAAGACCACGAGGTGATCAGCGACGACCCCGGCGTGCGGCTGGTCGGACGCGTGGTGACGACGCCGTACTACTGTGAAGGGGGGCGGCATTTCGTCCATGTGGGGCTGGGTGGCGCCTGGCAGACGGTAGGCGAGGACAACAGGTGGCGGTGGCGTTCGCGGCCGGAGGTGCACGAGGGCCCGTATTTCATCGACTCCGGCACGTTCGACTCCGGGAGTCTCTACACGCTGAATCTCGAGTCGGCATTGAACTGGGGCGCGTTTTCGCTACAGAGTGAAGTGTACTACAACCGTAACAAGGCAATGGCCGACGATATCGATCTGTACGGCGCCTACGCCGAGGCCAGCTGGTTCCTGACTGGCGAGTCGCGTCCCTACAGCCGGTCGCGGGGCGTCTTCGAACGGCTCAAGCCCCACACCAACTTCTGGCTGGTACGTGGCAGCGACGGTCTGGACATGGGCTGGGGGGCCTGGCAACTTGCCGCCCGCTGGTCGGCAGTAGACCTCAGCGATGCGGCATTCCAGGGCGCTAACCGCGGGATCCAGCACGACATGTCAGTGGGCGTCAACTGGTACTGGAACCCGAACGTTCGCTGGATGGTCAACTGGATCCACACCTGGAACGACTACGACGTGGCGGCCGGGGGATACACCGACGGCCAGGCGGACATCCTCGCCGTGCGGGGGCAGTTGGATTTCTAGGACGACCATCCCCGACCTCAACCGGGTGGAACACGATCCTGGCTGGGGCCGATCGCCGCTCCGCCCGCTGACAAACCAACAGGAGGAAAACGATTCTCATGAACACCGTATATCGATTCGCCATTCTCGTGCTGGCCCTGGCCGTGTTGGCAATGGCCGCCTCCGCGGTGCGCGCCGCCGACGGACGTTGCGACCGGTGCGGCTGCGAGGGCTGCCAGCGCATCTGCCGCCTGGTGTGCGACGAACGGGAGCTGGAGGTCAACTGCTGGGACTCGCGGTGTGAGGAGTTCTGCGTGCCGGGCCACTGCAAGCTCGGCTGCAAGCACTCCGCTCCCGCCTGCAGCGACGGCTGCACAGGCTGCGTGGACGGGGCCTGCAACGCCCAGTGTGACGCGTGCCGCAGCGGCCCGGGGGCTGGGGGCCCGTGCGCCCAGAAAGGTCCATGCGCCCAGAAATTCGTGTGGCGCGACACCATTCCAGGCTGCCCCCGTATCTTCACGCAGAAGAAACTGCTCAAAAAAGTGGAGAAGAAGAAGGTCAAGACCTACAAATGGGTCCTGGAGGACTTGTGCGGCAAGTGCCGGGCGGTCTGCGAGACCAGCTCGGTGCCGCCGGGCACGGTGGTGCCGCCCGTGCCCGCTGTGGCCTACCAGGACGGCATCGAGGTGTTGAGCGTGCCCGCGATCCCGGTCAGCAATGACGCGCGCGGCCGGCTGACCGACGCCCAGCCGGTGACGGCCCGCCAGCAGCTGTCCGACCGGCCGTAATCGTGCCGAAACGAATCGTGCCGAAACGAAGTCACGGCATCTGCTCAATAGACTGGCCATCCTCCCTGTCCAACCCCAGGAGGGATGGCCAGTGCTCATTATTGCCGCGTTTCTGGCTGATCCGGCGCGGCCTCCGGACCGGTGCGGAGCAACTCGACTTCGCAGTCATCCACCAGGAAGAACGCGCGGTAGTGGATGGCGGCACCCACGGCGACGGCGGTGCGGATTTCCGCCAGCGCCGCCATGTTCTCGGTCATCCTGGTGCATTCGGCCAGCAGCGCGGCGGCCTTCTGCATCTCCTCCTGGCGGCCCTTGTACAACGGGTCGGTCGACGCCGTGTTGATCACGGCGTTTCGCTTCTGCTGTGCCAGCTGGTTGGCCAGTTCCTGATTCTGCGCCACCTGCAACTCCGCACCGGCAACGCGTTTGGTGGTCAAGACTTCCAAGCTGGCGTCCGGACTGACCCGGAAATACGCCTCACACTTCAGGCGGAAGACGGTCTTCAACTCAGGCATCAGTTCCAAGACCAGCACCTGCGACTCGGCATCGGGCCCCAGACTGATCTGCAGTTTCGCGTCGGAGCCCACCGCGATCGGCTCAGTCGGGCTGAGGGTGTAGTAGCGCGGCAGGGGGTCTTCCACCAGGGTTACCTGGAAGCGTACTTGCTTCGCATCGGGTGAAGCCGGGACCCGCGTGTTCGCCACAGTCGCCTGTTTCTTGAGATCGATCCGCAGCGGTTCTGCTGGCTGCGAAGTGCGCAGCCGCAGGTCGTGCGTCTGGGCGTCGCAGGTCCAGCGCAGCACACAGTTGCAGAGCTGGCCGGCACTGTCCAGTTCCACCGCGGCCGCGTCCCACTCGAACCGCAGATGATCCTGGTCCACCCACACGCGGGCCACGTTGTGCGGCGCCGCGGAGGGCGTCTTGTCGTCCACCAGCGTGATCTGCCACGACGGGCCGCTGCCCCGAGCCGTTGGCGTCAAGGCGAACTGCGTACCCCGCCGCGTGCCGGCCGTCTGGCCGCCAAGCAGCGTCACCCGGCAGGCGTCCGTCCAGGGCGCGGCAAGCGACCCCAACACGAGTGGCTCCAGCGGCGCGGCCGTGTCAGCCGTGTCGGTCACGGGCGGCAGATCCACGGCCGCCGGCAGGTCGCGCCATGGATTGCCAAGCGGTTCATCCGCCGGCGGCGTGGTGGCTGGCGGCGTGGTGGCTGGCGTTTGCGTATCCGCGTCTGCGTCAGCGGGCGGCGGTGGGGCATCATCGGCGTTCGGGTCGGGCAGGGGAGCGGGCTCCGATGCGGCCTGCGGTGCAGACTCGGGGGTGGCTGGCGCCGGCTCGGCCGGCAGAGCGTCGACTTCCGGTGGCGTGGTGGCCGCCGGTGGGCTGCCCTCCGGCATTGGGGGTTCCGGATCGACATCCATGCGCGGCGGCCGGCTGTCGTCACGTTTGCGGACGCGTGGCGGTGTGGAAACAACGTGCTCCGGATGCTCCGGCGCGTGCCTATCCACGGCGGCTTCTGGTTGGGACGACCCGCGCATGACCAGCACGGCGGCGAATCCCACAATGACCGTTACAGCCGCGGCCAAGGCGGCCATCACCGCCCACCATGGCACACGGCGCAGTGGCAGCAGTGACCGGCCCGCAGCGTCTGCGGTCGCCTCAGGGGGCTTGGCCGTCCGCGCGACCACCCGCTTTTCGGGCGTCCAGTCGAACGATTCGCTCGGCGGCGTGCTGGCTGGCAGCGCAGGTGGCGGGGCGGTCTCCGCGCCTGGGCGAGTCCACGGCTGCAGCGCCTGCGCCAGTTCGGCAGCCGACGGAAAACGCTCGGCCGGGTCGGCCGCCAGCATACGGCGGACGATGGCCGCGAAGTCGTCCGGAACGTCCGCGGGCAATTCCGTACACTTCGCGGCATTCGCCGTCGGCTCAGCGGCATGCGCGCCGCGCACCGCGTTCGCCGGCGGGTCCTGGCCGGTCAGCAGGTAGCCGGCAATACATCCCAAGGCATAGACGTCACTGCGCGCGTCCCCCGCCTCCCGGCCCTCGCACAGTTCCGGCGCTGCATAACCCGAGTCGCGCGGATCCGCCCGCTCGGCGGCGGCGGAGTCGAGTGTGCGGCGCATGCCGACCAGTCGCCCGACTCCCCAGCCGACGATTTTGACGACACCTTTGTCATCGACCATCAGATTCCCGGGACGCAGATCGCGATGTACGACCCCCCGGTGGTGCGCGTGTGTCAGGCCGTCGGCGGCCTGGCTCAGATAATCCCCCACCGCCCGCATGTCCAGCGGTCCCGCCTGTTCCACCTGCTGCCGCAGGTTGATGCCCCGCACATGCTCCATCACCATGTAGAACTGGTCATCGCAGCTGTCGACATCGAACACGTGGACGATGTTGCGGTGATCCAGCGCCGCAACGTCCCGCGCGTCGGCCAGGAACTGATCCACCATTTTCGGATACCGCGTGAACCGGCGGGACAGCGTCTTGATGGCGACTTCACGGTCCAGCTGCGGGTGCCGCGCGACGAACAGGCGACCGAAATCACCGCGTCCGATCTGACTCTGCAGCACGTACTTGCCGAGGCACAGCCGCGTCCAGCCCACCAGTAACTGGCCTGCCTGCCAGCGGGTGACGATGTCCTGCGCGACCAGCCGGCGGGCCAGCAGCCGGCAGTTGTTGGTTTCGGCCGCCGTGGCCTGCGCGGTGCGCAATTGTTCCGCGCTGAGTATGCCGCTTTCCTCCAACAGCTTCATCAGCTCGGCGGTCGTCGCGACTTCCCTCAGTTTGGCCATCCCCCGCCTCCACATGCAGGCACCTGATCGCTGGTCGTCCAGCACGTGCGCCCCGGCGGCGCGTGCCAGGCGAACCTGGAATTCATTCTTGCGTCCCACGTGCGTGGTCGCAAGTAACGTCGCTGGCAACTCCACCACGTCGCCCCATGTCACCCATTCTATCGAGTCGCTGCGAGGGCGGGCGATGGTCCGGAATGATTTGCTGCGTTTCTCACATGAATCTCAGGAAACCCCCAATTTTCGGCCGCAAGTTTGCCGATTATCCAAGGTATTCAGGGAGCACCGGAAGTGTTGGTTCTGATTTCTGCGCGAGGCCGATAGGAAACGACAGGTACACCATACATCGCCAGGGGCACGCCTGCATTGCGCCGACCCGGCGTTGTCAACGGATCAATAGCGAGTCGGAAATAGCCACGGGAAGGCGGCCAGGCAGCCTGAGGGTTGCGCCCGGACAAATCGCATTCGTGCCGCGGAGAATTACCAATGAGAATCCAAAGGTCGTGGGTACTGTGCGTGTTGACAATCATGGTCCTGGTGATTGCCGTGCACAGGGCGCATGCCCAGTCGTATCCATATCCGTATCCGGGCAATGCGCCGATGGTGGCCAGCTATCCGGGCATGCCGGCGCCGGCCCCGAACGGATACCAGCCAACCGCATATTATGACCCCACCCAGGGCGCCGCGCCGCAGCAGTTCACCGGAACGGCTCCGATGCCCATGCAGGGTGCCCCCATGCAGGGTGCCATGGCCAACGGCGAGATGATGGGGCAACCCTGGTGTCCGGCGTGTGGCGGTTACGGCTGCGAGCAGTGCACGGGGGCCTATGACGACGACTTCGACTTCCGGATACTGCACTGGTTGCTCCCCTACGGTGCCGGTGGCTGCGCCGCCCAGCGCTGGTACGACTTCTCGGCCGAATGGGTCACGTTGCAGCGCGACGAGATCGGCGAGCCGACCATCTTCGCCACCGAGGGCGTGGGCGGCACACCCGTACTCGGCACCGAGCAGCTCAATTTTTCCGACCGATCCGGGGCACGGATCAGCGCCGCCATCCAGTTAGGCGCTGGCAACAATATCGAGGCCACCTGGCTGGGCGGGTTCAACTGGGCGTCCCAGGCCGAAGCCCGCAGTGAAGACCATCAGTTGTACTCGATCATGAGCAACTACGGCTCAGGTCCGTTCCTGGGTTATACGGATACCGACCGAGCGCACGTCCAGCGCATCGAGTACTCGTCCGAACTCAACTCGGTGGAACTCAACTTCCGCCAGCGGTGGATGGGGCCCAATGTCCGCGTGCAGGGATCCTGGCTGGCAGGCGTCCGCTTCATCGAACTGGCTGAAGACTTCCGCTACCTGACGTTCGCCCCCATTAATCCTGGCGAGATGAACTACCTGGTAGGGACGATTAACTCCATGACCGGGGCCCAGATCGGCGGCGATCTGTGGGTCTGCATCGTACCAGGAGTACACGTCGGCACGGAACTGAAGCTGGGCATCTACGGCAACCATGCGATGCAGCGGACCGTAATCAATGCCTACTCGTTCGTGGAACCACTCGTGGAACGCGAACGGGAAGACGCCGTAGCATTCCAGGGTGACTTCAACGTCTCGCTCCTCTGGCGCATCACCCAGAACTGGACGTTCAAGACCAGCTATATGTTCCTGTGGGCCGACCAGGTGGCGCTGGCTTCCGACAACTTCAACGCGGGCGCGCCGTTTGTGGGGGGGCAGCGAGTCAGCTTCATCGACAACAGCAGCGACGTGTTTTACGGCGGTTTCACCGCAGGCTTGGAGTACATGTGGTAAACCCATCGTCACGGACGCCCACGTGAACACTCACGGGCGTCGATCGCTCCCGAGCGGTCGACGCTCGTGTTGCTTGGAGCGGCCGCTGCGACCGCCCGGCCGAAACCGCTCCGCAGCCTCCTGACCGCTCCCGCCCCCAGCGCATCCGTCCTGACGACGGACTTCTCCCGGCCCCCGCGCGTCCCCATCGGTGAGACGGGCGGCCTCTCTGCCGCAGGCGGTTCGAGCGTTCCGCATGCGCCGCACACCCCCCCCCCTCTATTGAGCGGACGGCAATTGCCGGTCCAGCGTCTGATCGGTCCGTGTTTCCGGTGTCGGTTCTGTGGGTTGGCCGATCTGGCTCTACTCTCCGGGAGGGGCCGGCAATTTTGTTGACACGGGATTTCTGGTAATTACGATCGAAATGACGGGACTATGCGAAATATCCCAGGCGCCGGACGTATATCGTTTGACACGCAGGCACTTGGCGTTTGGACGGGGCCGGTTCCGTGGTAATTCTGCTGCCTCGCGCGCGGGCGGTGGCAGTGTGCGGTGGCTGTGTGTTGTCGTCACCGGGAGCGGTTGTCCGAGTTTGTTCGAGCGAAGCACGTCATTTTCGTCGCATCATCCAACTGCAAGTGGGGTTAAGACCGTGAAGTCAAGACTATCGAGTAAGTTGCGAAGAAGCCGCGGCAATCCGCATCGTCGGAGCTTGTTGGCCTCGCGTTTTCGGGCCCTTTGCGGTGAGCCCCTGGAAGAGCGCCGGTTACTGACGGCGGTCGATGCGTTGGAGAGTTCGTTTCTGCTTGACGGCACGGCGGAGGGTGAATCGGCCGGCAACAACTTCGTCAATGGCCAGTTGCTCGTGCAGTTCAAACCGGGCACGACGCAGGAACAGATCCAGGAGATCCTGGCGGCCGAAAACGCCACGGTTGCGCAGACGTTCTACGGGTTGGACAACATGGCCTTGGTGAATCTGCCGTGGTATACACCGGACCAGTCGAACCCGACGCCGCACTATGTGACCTGGGTGGCGGCGCAGAACTGGGACATGAAACCGCAGATCGAGTTTGCGGAACCGAACTTCTACCGGCAACCAACCGCGATCCCAAACGATCCTCTCTATCCATGGTTGTGGGGCCTGAACAATAACGGCACATTAATCGGCACGGTGCCCGACGCGGACATCGATGCGGCGGAGGCCTGGGACTTGTACACCGGTTCCGAATCGGTGGTGGTCGCCGTGCTGGACTCCGGCGTGGATTACACGCATCCCGATCTGGCCGGCAACATGTGGATCAATCCGGGCGAAATCCCCGGCAACGGCATTGACGACGACGGCAACGGCTGGATTGACGACGTCTACGGCATCGCCCCCGGCGTCGGCGCCACCAACGGCGACCCGCTGGACCGGGACCGGGATTCGGGGCACGGAACCCACGTGGCGGGCACGATTGGCGCGGTCGGCAACAACGGGATCGGCGTCACCGGCGTCAACTGGGACGTCCAGATCATGGCCCTCAATGTCCTGTTCGACAGCGCGGGGGCATTGTCCGGCACCTCGGCCGTCATCGTCGCCGGGCTCTCCTACGTGACGATGATGAAGCAGCAGTATGGTGTGAACATCGTCGCCAGCAACCACAGCTATGGCGGGGCGGGCGAATCGAATGCCGAACGTGCGGCCATCGAAGCTCACATTGCCGCCGGGATCTCGTACGTATGTGCCGCGGGTAACGACAGCGAGAACAACGACACGGTACCGGCCTTCCCCGCTTCCTACGACATTCCCGGGATGATCACCGTGGCGGCCAGCACCTATGCGGAAATGCCGGCCGATTACAGCAACTACGGCAAACTCTCGGTCGATCTGTTCGCGCCGGGCAGTCAGATTCTGAGCACAGCCCCGCCGTACATCACGAGCACGGACCTGATGATGTTTGAAGGGGCCGGATATCAGTACCTGTCCGGCACGTCGATGGCCTCGCCACACGTGACCGGTGCCGCCGCGCTGCTGCGGGCCTTGGCACCCGAACTGAGTGTGGCGGAGACGCGGCAGTTGCTCCTGAACAGCGTCGACCAGTTCCCGCAATATGCCCCGTACGTAGTCACCGGTGGACGGCTGAACGTGAACAACGCCGTCTCGCAGATCAAGACGACCGGCGTCAGTGGAGTCGTCTACATGGACCGCAACGGCAACGGCGTGCGGGACCCTGCCGAGGCAGGCATCGCCGGCTGGACGGTCTACCTGGACGTGAACCGCAACGGCGTGATGGACTCCCGCGACCCGTACGCCGTCACGGACGCGACCGGTGCTTACACGATCATCACGACAGCCGTGCCCGGTACGTACACCGTCGGCCAGGTGCTGCAACCCAGTTGGACCGCCATCAACCCGGCCAGCGGCAAGCAGACCGTTACGATCACCCGACGAGGCGATGTCGTGAGCGGCGTGAACTTCGGCAACATGCCGCTGCCAGGCGTCGTGTCGGGCGTCAAATGGCACGACCTGGACGGCGATGGCATCAAGGATCCGAAGGAACCGGGCATACCGGGGGTGTACATCTACGCGGACCTGAACAACGACGGTCAGATCGCGCTGGGTGAGCCGGCCGCCGTGACCGGCGCAGACGGCTCGTACAGCATCAGTGGCATCCCCGCCGGACAGATCACCATCCGCGAAGTACCGAGCCCCGGCTGGTCGCTGACCTCCCCGGCGCTGGGCTACCACGTGGTGGATGTGGTGGCCAATGGGACCGTGCCGAACGTGAACTTCGGCAACGTGGCGGCGTTCGACTATGGCGATGCCCCGGCCCCCTACCTCACGCTCAGCAGCCAGGGAGGCGCGGCGCACGGCATCCTTCCCGGATTCATGCTCGGAACACTCATTGACGCCGAACCGAACGGATTGCCCAGCCCCCTCGCTGACGGAGACGACCTTCTGAATCTCGCCGATGAAGATGGTATCGTTTTTCCGGCGGCGCTATACGCCGGAACGACCGCCACACTGGGGGTGACCGTCACGTCGACCTCCTATCCCCAAGGATTCCTGCAGGGCTGGATCGACTTCAATCAGGACGGCGACTGGACCGATGCCGGGGAGCACGTGATTTGTGACCGCGTGCTGGGAACCGGCGTCTACCAGATCCCCATCACGGTGCCGTCCAATGCGGTGGTCGGACACACCTACGCCCGCTTCCGCTTCTCGTCGGACGCCAATCTGGCGCCTTCCGGCCGTGCCACGGCTGGTGAAGTGGAAGACTATCGGCTGCTGGTCCTGTCGAACGAACCGGTGGCCAACCCGGACAGTTACGAAGTACCCGAAGGCGCCATCCGCCAAGAGCTGAACGTACTGGCCAACGACTTCGCCAGTTCCACTGGCGTGCTCGCCATCGTCTCGGTGACGCAGCCCGCGCGGGGCAACGTGCAGATCTCCCCCGATCGCAAGTCCCTGTTGTACTCCGCCCAGAGCGCCGTCAGCCCGCCGGTGGAGACGTTCACCTACACGATCAGTGATGGCACGGGCGCGGTCTCGACCGCGGAGGTCACGGTGTTCGTCCGTCCGCAGGTGCTGACTCCCATCGCGGTGGACGATTCCTACCGTCTGGCCACCGGGGCGCAGATCCTGGACGTGCTGCGTAACGACCTGCCTGGCGTGCTCGGTACGATGCAGCTCACGTCGGTGACCAACCCGACCATGGGCACGGCGGTCATTGACAACAATGGAACGCCCGACGACCCGCTCGATGACGTCATTATCTACACTCCGGACGCGTCCTTCGACGGCATCGACAAGTTCCAGTACACGATCAGCAACGCCAACGGCAGCAGCACCGCCACGGTCACGATTATCAAGGATCCGGCCGGCGAGCAGACGGTGGACCTGGTCTTTGACATTGTGGACCTTAACGGGACCCCGATCTCCCAGGTCAACGTGGGTGACGAGTTCGTTCTGGTCGCCTCTGTGCAGGACACCCGGGACGTGGCGGCCAACACGGCCGGCATCTATGCGGTGTACATGGACGTGCTGTACGATCGCACGCTGGTGACGGCCAACTACGATGCCGCCAACAGCCTGGGATTCGCCATCTCGTTCACGGACGAGTACTCCAACGCACTTTCGGGCGACGTGGATACCCCGGGTATCGTGAACGAAGTCGGCGCGATCCAGACCGGTTTCGATCCGCTCGGCCCGGACCTGTACGAGGTCTTCCGCATCGTATTCACGGCGGTCGACACGGGCACGGTGGAGTTCGTTGGCGATCCGGCCGATGTGAGCCCGTCGCACGACGTCCTGTACTACCATCCGCCCGATGTCGTCTCGCCAGCCGACATCCAATACGGGCTCAAGTCGCTCACGATCGTGGATCCGCACGCCAGTGGGGCGGGCACCGGGGGCGGCACACCGTTGGGGGAACCGCTCGATGTGAACTTCGACGGTTTCATCTCCCCGATCGACGCGCTGCTGGTGATCAATCATCTGAACCGGGGAGGTACGCCCGGCGTGCGGCTGGACGTGAATCGTGACAAGCACGTGTCACCGCTTGACGCCCTGCTGATCGTGAATTATCTCAACCGTCGCGACGGCCTGGGCGAGGGTGCCGGCGAGAGTGCTGGCGAGGGCGAGGCCCTTGACGCGGTGGCGGGGACGGCGAGCGAGGGCTTCGCGGTCGGCAACCTGGCAGGCGCTGTGCAGGGCACGACAGTTGCCATGGTCGCGGCGTCGCCGGCCAGCGCGGCCGCGGTGCCAGGAGTACCCGATGCGGCGGCTGACTGGCAGGCGCGGATCGGACAGGCTCCGACGAGCGGCCAGCTTTCGTCGCTCGTGGATGTCGCCAATGAGCAGTGGGAATCGCTGCTCGACTTGCTGGCCGAGGACGTCCTGGCCGCCTGGCTCGACGGAGAGTAACGCCTGACCAATACGTTGCCGGGGTAAGACAACCCCACGGCCCGCCGCTCTGGCGGGCCTTTTTTTGTGCGTCCCGCCGCTCGTCACCACGCGGCTCACCACGCGGCCGGTTCCAGGCTCACGCACACCTGCCGGGCCGCGCACCAGTTCCGGAATCCAGCGGCCAGTTCGTCCGCCCAATGGCGCAGTGTGTCTGCAGGCACGGCCGAACGCGGCGCGAAAATGCAGGCCAACACCTGCGTGTCGGCCGCCGTCACCTTGGTGAACTGCGAATCCTTGACCGGCGTGCCGACGGGGATGGTGCGGTCTCCATCGTACCGGCAGATGCTCAGGAGCCCGGCCACGTCCAGCTCCTGCCCCGCCTGATTGAAGATGAACGCCTCCCCCGGCGCCCCGTACCGGATCAGCAGGGACATCCCGGCGCGGGCGAGGGCCACGAGCGAGATCGGCAGTCCGCTGCCGAGTGAGACGACGTTGAGCACGTCGACGGCGTTGAGGATCGCCGGCCATTGCTGCGCGTCGGCCGCCGTGCGCAGCAGGTACTCCTGGGCGGGCTTGTTCCGGCCCGACGGCTTGAAGCCGCCGGCACGCAGCAGGTTGCGGACGGCCTGCCGCCGCGACTCGCCCCCTTCAGGTTCCGACTCCCGTACACGTGCCACACACGTCTGGCAGTACTCAATCAGCGCGGCATCGGGAGGGGCGATCGTCATGTCGGACGCTTCGACCAGGCCCACCGCCAAGTCGACTACCGCCGGATCCATGGTCAGCTGTACGGTCATTGCAGTAGTACTCCGGGGAAAAGACCACGGCTGCGCTCACCGAAGCGGGCGCAGCCGTGCTGGTCGCGCGACAGCTTCTGCACAGCCGTCCGCCTGTCCGCCTGGGGACGGCGTGTCAGCTGTGTGTCACCTCCGCGGCGGCTACGGATGCTGTTGCTGCTGCTGTTGTTGTTGCTGCTGCATCTGGGCGACGGCTTGCGGCCGGAGCCGTTTCTGGATGTCTGTCTCCAGCACACCGAAGACCGCTTCATGCCGCTGGACGGACAACTGCAGAGCGGCCAGCAACCGCTTCGCGGTGTAGAAGTTCACGATGATGCGCTGTTTGACTTCGATCGGATCCTTGGGCATGCCCACCGGCTGAGGGTTCAGGCCGAAGTCGATGATCAGTTCTTCCGGTGAGCCGGTAACGCGGCAGAAATTCGCGTAACAAGCTATAGCGTTGGCGTCATTCACCTGCAGTTGAGCGACTTGGCGCTGTGCTTCCGGCTGTTCGCCCTGGGGAGCCTCTGCCAATCCTTCGGTCGTTTCAGTCTTAGCCATGCAACGGTCTCCTTTTGCTGGTAATCAGCGTGTGGTTGAGGAACTAGGTCTCTGCATAAACGCTACGGAGAATCAAGTGACTCGTGACTCGAGTCGGAACTTCTCGGCTTGTTTGCCCTTTCACAGTTCGAAATGGAAGGTGCGGGTCAGGAAACGATAGACGCGGTGGCTCAGGGGCTGCCACCCGGTATAGATCTTGGCCTTGCCGCGCATGCCCAGCTGCAGCGGGCTGCCCACATCCGGCAGCGCGGCGATGGCGGGATAGGACGTGCTCAGCGGACGCGGCACGCCGGTCTGGGGATCGGCCACCGAATCGACGTCGCCGCCGGCATGCGTGGACAGGCCGAGCGGTGTTTCTTTCAGTTCGGCCGTGGCCACCGCTTCGATCTCACTGTCGAAGTTCCGGCCGGGCAGCGAATCGAGCATGAGCACCACCGGCACCCGCGGCAGGCCCTCCCGCGCGCGGCGGGCGTCAGCAGCGCGCACCAGCTCCACATCCGACTGGTCGACGATGATCTCAGCCACCAGCTGCTGCGGGTCGCCGATCTGGCAGATCCGGTCGCTCGCCGAGAGCGAGGCGCCCCGGTTCTTGGGGTGCAGCGCGCTGCCGGTCCAGCCGGGCAGCTGCCCGTCGGGCGGCTCCTGATCGGGCTTGTCCACCACCGGCAGCACGATCCCGGCGATCGGCGCCTTCACCGTCAGGTTGTCCAGCTCCCGCTGGCGTTCGGCGATCACTTCCAGCAGCGCCTGCTCCTGCTCCACCAGCTCGTTGATGGTCATGCCGGCGGTTTCGTCGAACCGCTGTTGTTTCTTCAGCACGTCCTTGCGGGCCTGCAGTTCCCGCAGTTCCCCGTCCAGCCGGGCCAGATTCAGCCGCAGCTCGACGTTCTCCAGCAGCGCCAGCCGCTCGCCCTGCGCTACCGCCTGCCCCGGCACGACATCCACCTGCTCGATCCGCCCATCCACCGCCGCGTAGACGGTCTTGGCATCGCGCGGTTTGACACCGAAACTGCAGGTGATATGGAAGGGCAGCGGCACGAACAGGAACACCGCGACCAAGGCAGCCACAACTGCCAGCGACGCCATCGCCCGGTAACGCTTCACTTTGTGCATCCTCCCCGGCATGTAGAAGAACTTGCCCAATTGCCACACCGGCTGTACCACCAGACCGAACACGCCCATCAGGCCGATCATACGCCCGATGATCTTCAGTCCGTACGGCTCCAAGACCTTGTTCAGGAAAAGCAGGATGGAGAGCACGACGATCCAGCGGTAGCACACGGCGGCGATCGTGTACAGGCCGAACAGGAACCGGTTGCGCTGGGGCAGAAACGGGTTCTCCGGCTGTTCGATCCCCAGACACAACTGCACCATGAAGCGTTTGAGCACCTCGGTCGATTTCTGGCGCAGGTTGGGGATCTCGATCAGGTCCATCAGAATGTAGTAGCCGTCGAATCGCAGCAGCGGGTTGCCATTGAACAGGAGGGTGCTGACCGAGCAGATGAACATCAGGCTCAGGCAGACCTGGTTCAGCAGGGTCGTGCGGTCGGTGAACCACCAGATGAACGTGGCGCTCGCGGCCAGGACCATCTCCACATACATGCCGGCCACCCCGATCGCCGCCCGATGCCACTTGCTGGGCAGCATCCAGGAGTCGGAGACGTTGCAGTAGAGCGCGGGGGTGAAGACCAGGAGCATGAATCCCAGTTCATGGCATTCGCCGCCGAAGTGCTTGCAGGACAGGCCGTGCCCGAACTCGTGCAGCACCTTGGCGATGGCCAGGACCAGCCCCATGACCAGCCAGTTCTCCCAGTTGCCGAAAAACTGGTGGAACGACGGGAGCCGGGAGCGGAAGACATCGAACTGGACCGTGATCAGCAGCAGGGCCAGCAAGGCCAGCAGCACGTTGAAGATCACGACCGGGCGTGTGAAGAACCAGAAGGTGAAGGGATAGAGTCTGTTCAGGATCCGCTCGGGGTCGATGCCGCGCCAGCGGAGAGCGAAGACGTTGGAGAGCTTGCCGATCAGCTCGCGCCGCTTCTTCTCGTCCCGCCGCTTGCGCAGCTGGTGCCCCTGGCCGATCGCCGTGGCGATCACCAGGCCGCTGCGGTGCAGCATGCCGACGAACTGCTGGAGATCGTGGAAGGTGATCTTCTGCGGCATGAACTCCTGTTCGAACCGCTCCTTGATGCTCTCCAGACTGCTGCGGCCGTCGAGCATGCACAGGATCGCGTATTCCTCTTCGTGGAACCGGAAGTAGTTCAGCCCGATCGGCTCCTTCACCACCCAGAACGACTGGCCATGGTAGCGCTGCCGGCGCGCCTGCAGATCCGGACGCATCCGCAATGCCAACGGACGCGACGCGCTGCTGACCAGGCTATCGGCAAGGGTGGCCATCAGGTTCAAGACTCAGACATCAAGTGCAGCGTTCCTTCGCAGGTGACACCGGCTCCGCCAGCGTCGGACGATCCCCGCGGTCATCGTCACCTTACTTAGCCGACGGCATGATCACGATCTCGGCATCGAGCCCGGGGCGGACCCGCCACTGGCCGTTGGGTTTGCGCGGATTGTCGAAATCCGCGTGAATCAGAAACTCGCCGCTGGGATCCACCACCGGGTTGACGAAATCGACGGTGCCCGTGAATTCCTCCTGGCTCCCCTCGGACGTCGTGACGATGATCCGCACGGGGTTGCCGGCCACGTCTTCGGGGAGGTAGTCGGCGGCGCGGAGCATGCCTTCCACGCGGAGCCGATCCATCTGCACGATGCGGTACACCGGCTCACCCGCCTGGGCCCATTCTCCCACGTTGTGATACTTATCCACCACCACGCCATCGACGGGCGAGGTGATGGCGCGGCGCGAGATTTCATTTTCGACGGCCTGGAGCTGGGCTGCCGCCTTGCTCCGCGTGTGCTGCGCGACCTCATATTCCACGCGCGCGGTTTCGGCCTGGAACACCGACCGTTCGTGGGTCAACAGGGTCCGCCGCAGTTCAAATTCGCTGACCGCATTCTCCGACCGCTCCTTGATGCGGCGATTCCCTTCGTACTCCGCGAGCGCCACCCCCACCGTCTTCTCCGCCGCCTTCAGGTTGGCGTCGCTGGCCGCCTGTGTCTCGGCCGCCTTCAACTCGCTGGTGGCGATCAGCTTGCGGATCTGGGCGTCCGAATCGTCGACGTGTCCGAGCACCTCGTCCTTCCGGACCAACTGCCCCTTCCTGGCATCCAGCGCCACCAGCACACCCGGCTCGCGGGCCGGCACCTGCACATCCTCGATCAGGGTGACCACGAACTTGTCGAGTCGCCCTTCGGTGGCGCGCTGAGACCGTGGCGGTTGTGCTGCTTGCGGCCCCAGCAGGAGCAGCGAGGCGAGTACGGCAGCCGTCATGTTCATCGTTGCATTCACTCCCATCTACGAAATCGTTCCCTGTGCGGCATGCTGCAGCGGGTCGCGCCAGGATGCGGCGTGCTCCGCGCGGCGGTCGTCAGAAGAGGATGTGTTTCTGGACCCATTCGATGGCCTCGTGAAACCACGCATAGCCGAGCGAACAACGCCCGCATTTCAGTTTCGCGGTGACCGTGGTGCCCGGACTCGGCTGGAACAGGTCGCGGGGGTCGATATCCACCGTGATCTTGACGGTCGGCCCCTCTTCACCCCGGACCTGCGTCGCTCCGTAAATCTCCTTGACCTTGCCGAACTTGGGCGAACGCGGGTCGCCCGCCGAAATGTAGCTGACATCGAGGTCGGAACCGAACTGGTCCACAGCGCGGGTGACATGCCCCATCCGGCGTTCCGGCATGGCCAGCTCCAGCTCCCAGTCCTGGCTGGGATCGGCGATCGTCATCACGCGTTGGCCTGTCAGGACCGGCCGGTGCATCAGCGACTGCTCGGCGTCCCACGGTAACATGACCTGCCCGTCGATCGGGCTGCGGACGATCAGGTTCCGGCGTTTGAGTTCCACCAGCTCCTTCTGTTCCTGCAGATGCTTGGCCCGCTCCGTCAGCTGCACATATTCGCCGGAGATCTGGGCCAGCTGGGCGTCGGTCAGGCCGCGGCTGTTCTTCTTCGCCTGCTGCAGACTGTCCAGACGCTCCATGGTCTCCCGGATCTGGCCGAGGACCTGCGACCATTCCTGTTCCAGCTCGTGGTTCTCGAGCCGCACCAGGGGCTCCCCCTTCTTGACCAGCTGATCCCCCTTCACGAACAACTCGACGACCGTTCCATTACTGTCGATAAAGACGTCCTGCCGGGTGACCGGCTGCAGCGTGCCGTCTGCCTTGAGCTGAAAATCCCTGCGGACCAGGAAGAGGGAGAGGAGGACGGCCAGGATGAGGCCGCCGACGGTCAGGGTCTTCGGGAGGTTGCGCCCTTTGACCAGCAGGGTGGAGCGGCCGATGGCCCGCCACAGCGGCATCAGGAAGACACTGTGATGGTCCAGGGCATTGGCCAGCGCCCGCGTGCTGTGCTCGTACACGAGGTCAACGCGTGGCTCCAGGATCTCGCGCGGCAGGTCGGTCTCGATCTGCTCCACGATCAGCGCGCCGAGGATCTCGCGTTCGAAGTGCGCTTCGCCCAACATGGCCGCGTTGCTCCCGCCGCCGGGCGCATCATCCGGATGGCCCGGCTTGCGCAGCGGCAGGACAATCACGTTCTTGGAGTAGGACTCGTCGACGTAGGCCTCGAGTGCCTCTTCGACCTGCGGCGGCAGATCCTCCGACGCACCTTCGTACCAGAGGGATTCCCCGGTGGCGACCACCCGCGTGGCCACGTGTCCCAGGGCATTGACGACGTTGGAGCGGCTCTCGATTGTGTCCTGCCCGCTGACGGCCTCGACCTTACAGGTCCGGCCCCGCTTGATCGCGACACTGACGCGATCACAGCCGATGAGTCGGCGTCCTTCGTTGACGATCGTGTACGCCGTCTCCCGCACATCCAGACTCTCGTGAACCATGCGGGCAAACTGGTCGGCCTGCGCCCACAACGAGTGGCGGTTGCTGAAGTGCCGCAGCTTGCGGGATTTCAGCCATTCCCCGGCCAGTTCGCACATCTGGATCAGGAACCGCAGGTACCCGCGCTGCGTGGCCGGCTGCGAATCGGGTCGCTGAAAGACCTCGATGACCCCTTCCACCACGCCGTCGCCGACCAGCGGTGCCAGCACCAGCAGGTAGGCGGTCGGATTGCCCCCCGCCTCTTCCCCTTCGCCTCCCGACATTGGCGGCACCAGCTGCGGTTCCCGCGTCTGCACGATGTAGTTCAGCAGACGCAGGTGACGCTTGGCGTCCGCCGAGCCCGGTAACAACAGCGACTCGCTGAGGTTGATCTGATAGGCCAGTTCGGGACGGCGTGCCTCGCCGACCAGCCACACCGCGCCCCCCACGGCCGCCAGGGCGGACACGATGCGCTGCATGAATGCTGCGTAGTACTCCTCCGCATTCACGTCGCTCTTGGAGAGCTGCGCGATCTCGCCGACCAGACTGCGAATCTGCTGTTTCGTCTGTTCGACCGTCTGGGCATTCACGCTGGATTGGTCTGATGACATGGACAGAAGCCCCGGCTCCGGATTATGTCGCGCGGTCGCCACCCGGTGGGCGGCGCGCCGTCGACCACTGAATCAATTTTGTCGCCTGTATCGTCTGACGCTGGGCCACCTGAACGCACGATGCAATGAAGCCTAGCTTACCCCAAGCTGGTTGCCAGCTGGGTTTTCGGACCGTCGTCCGCCCCATTCTCCCAACGTTATCGTCCGCGCCGCCGCGGATCAGTTGTCATGGGCGTTCCCCCTGCTGTTCCACTCACGATCGGCACCATCGCACCACAACTGCTGCTGGAACTGCTGCTGGGATCCGATCTGGCACGACTCCAGGCCGCGGCCGTCGAGATAGACTTCCGAGCGCACCGTGCCGTGGCAGACCCTGCCAAGCTCCCAACGGCTCCATTCGTGAAACCTGGGCGAAACGTCATAAACCACCGTATCGATCGTGGCCTCACCCCCATGGTCTCGCCGGTCCGGCCGCGGCCAGTTCAGCTGGCTGGCGTCCACATCATCGGTACGCACGACCAGGGTACCCTCGAGCGGCGCGCTGGGGCTGCAAAGCCCGACCACCCCGGCCAGCTCCTCCCACCGCGAACTCAGTCCTGAGTGCGTACTGGATGAGAACACCAGGTGCCCCAGCCAGCGGCAGACACCGCGATCGTGCTGCTCGCACTGCCTGTGTACCACCTGCGCCACGACCGACTGGGCAAACAGGGGGGACAGCCGCACGTCTGGCGCCGCGTCGAACAGCTCCTGGGACTCTGCCAGAGACGCGGCCAGGGCGCGGCGGTCGTGCTGCAGCAGGGTCACCAATCGGTGCCACAGTTCATCCCCCTGACGCGCGCGGGTCATCGGTGGGACCTTTCTGTTGCTGTTGTTGGAGCATTCGGTTGATCCACGGGCAACGGGCCAGCAACTTCTGCCGGGCTCGTCGGCGCGCGGCATAAATCGAGCCTGCTGTCGTCTGCAGTCTGATCGCCAACTCTCGAGCAGACACGGCCCGTCCCTCCTCCCAATCGGCCTCGACCACCGCCTGTTCCAGCGCCGGCAAAGACCGCACGATCTTCTCCACCTCCAGCAATCGCTCGTGTGTCGTCAGATGCTCCAGCGGCGTCGCATCCGAGGCCGCGGGCTCGCAGCCGCTCGTCCACGCCCCCCACTGCGGCTGCGAGCGGTCAGCACGTAACCGGCTCACCGCCCGCTGGTGGGCCAGCAGCAGGAACCAGGCTGCCAGCGAGCCGCGGGTCGGATCGAAGCTGTCCCCCAGCGCCAGCATGGCGTCCGCCAGCACGTCGTGGATGGCCTGCTCATCGAACGACGGGAACCGCTGGCGGAGGAACCCGGCCACCCGACCACCGTAGTGCTGCATCAGGAGCGTGAATCCGCGGGATTCCCCCTGACGCATCCACCGGGCGATCTGCTGGTCCTGTGCTTCGCTCGGTCGGTCCATGGCCCTCGGGTGACACCTGCTGGCGCTGCGACGGTCGCTGCCGCAGCCTGCCACACGTCCTCCCTCACAGACACAATATGGAATCGAGGCACGCGATCTGACGAAGTTTCCTGGCGAAATTTCCTGGAATTCTGCTTACTCGGCCGTATCGAGAAACGGATCCTGCCCCATCTCCCGCTGCATTTTCTTGCGTTCCTTCTCGTGGTGCAGCAGCATTTTGCGGTCGCGCAGATGCTTGCGTTCCACCTTGCGCTGGGCGCGCTGAAAGACCCTCACGTAACGGTCCAGCTGCCCATCGGTCTGCACTCCGAACCGCTCCATTTTATCAGCGTAGTCCGGCCCCAGCCCGTTGCGGATGATCTCGTCATCCAGCGCCAGGTACTGCCGATGCTCACCCGGATCGCCTTGCCGGCCACAGCGGCCGTAGAGCTGCCGGTCGATGCGGGCGGCATCGTGCATCTCGGTGCCGATGACGCATAGCCCCCCCAGCTGTGTCACATCCGAGCCCAGCTTGATGTCGGTGCCGCGCCCCGCCATATTGGTTGCCACCGTCACCTTCCCGCGCTGACCGGCCAGGGCCACGATCTCCGCTTCCTTGGCGATCTCATTGGCGTTGAGCACGCAGTGCTCGATGCCCGCCTCCGTCAGCATTCGGGACAGCGTCTCAGACTTGTCGATCGATCGCGTGCCGATGAGCACCGGCTGGCCCTTGGCGTGCAGTTCCTGCACTTCCTGCACGACGGCCGCCCACTTCCGGTCGCTGGTACCGAACACGCGGGTGGGAAGCCGCTGGCGTTTCACCGGGCGATTCGTGGGCACGCGGATCACGCGCGTCCGGTAGATCTTGCGGAATTCCCGCGCCGACGTCAGGGCCGTACCTGTCATGCCGGCCAGGAACCGATAGCGGAGGAACAGATCCTGGATCGTGATCCGAGCCGCCTGCCCGGTGGGCACCGTCACCTCCACCCGCTCCTTGGCCTCGATCGCCTGATGGATCCCATCGCGCCACTTGCGTCCTTCGGCCAACCGCCCGGTGAACTCGTCGACAATCACGATCTCGCCGTCCCGGACGACATACTGCCGCGCCAGGTGGAAATCACGGTGCACTTTGATCGCCCGCTCGGTGTACTCGTAGAGATCGATCAGCCCGACGCCGCGCAGGATGTCGGGGGCCGGCAGGGCGCGCATCATCTGGCGGCCCTGGGCAGTCAGCTCCACCTTCCGCGTGTCGTGGTCGTAGTCGTAGTCTTCGTCCTCCACGAACGCCGGCGCGTGTTCGGCCGCCCAATTGTAGGTCGCCACCACCTGGTCCCGCGCCTTGTCCCCCAGTGATCCAATGATCAAGGGGGTCCGCGCCTCGTCAATCAGGATGCTGTCCGCCTCGTCCACCAACGCGAGGTGAGCCTGCCGTTGCACCGGTTGCTCGCCCGAATCGTCCCACCGCTGACTGCTGCCGTCCCCCAGGAAATCGTCGTTGGTCCTGCCCATTCTCCGCAGCAGGAGCCGGTCGCGCAGGAAATCGAATCCGAATTCCTTGGCCGTGCCATAAGTGATGTCGCACGCGTAGGCGCGCCGCCGCTGGTCCTGCCGATCGGGCGTCTGAATGACCCCCACGCTCAGCCCCAACAACTCGTAGATCGGACCCATCTCCTGAGCGTCGCGTGCGGCCAGATAGTCGTTCACGGTGGCCAGGTGGGCGCCTTTACCGACCAGCGCATGCAGGTACATGGGCAAAGTGGCGGTCAGCGTCTTGCCTTCACCCGTGTCCATCTCCGCAATGCGGCCGTGAAAGAGCGCGATCCCGCCCAGAATCTGCACGTCGAAATGCCGCAGGTGAATCACCCGCGAAGCCGCTTCACGCACCAGCGCAAACGCTTCCGGCAGCAGCCGGGTCAGCGGCTCCCCGCTCTTGGCGCGAAAACGCAGCGACAAACTCCGTTTCCTGAGCGCGCGATCGTCCAACCGCTGTAGATCGCTCTCGTAACTGGTGACTTCGTCCACCAGCCTCCACCACCGCGCAGGCGGCTTGTGCCACGAGCGTCCAAATACCGCTGCCGCTGCCGCAATTGATCCCACCACGATGCCTGTACTCATGTGCTCATACGCTCACGTCCATTGACTGGTCTCCGTGCCGCCCTCCCGGTGCGGCAGCCCGGCGGTGCGCTCAGCGCAGCAACCTGACTTCCCGAACTCGCCAACCTCCCATCCACTCTAACAGGATTGGTCATTTTTGGGATGGTGTCGTCGTGCCGCGCAACCGGCATTTACGCTGCGAGCCGTCTGAAGTGAATTCATGGACATGCCCCACATCAAACGCCGAAATAACCATACGACAGACCTCCGAAAGAGGAGCGAAAATCGGAGTTCTTGGGAAGCTGCACAAGATAGACCGCCCCAAGAGAGACGCAACACCTGCACAGCCTTTAGGGGCCTTAGCGGTCCTCCTAGTCTTTTCAGCTGTGCTGACCGATGTCTACAGACTAGAAACCCGTTTGTTTCATGCCGGCGAGCATAGACCATGATTTCACGAATCACTCTCTTCACGGCGGCAGTCGCCCTGCTGGGTCTCGTCCCGGGGCGGGTGCAGGCCCAGGGCAGTCCGCAATACTCTACGGTGTCGGCCGGTTGTCTGGGCGACCAGGCTTGTGCGGACGCCAGATGCACGAGCTGTGCCGATGTCGGGTGTGCGGACGGCTGGTTGTCGCCGGGGCTGTTCGGCCGGCAGCACCATCCCAACTGTTGCTGTCCGCTGTGCCATCCGCGGCACGCATGGGCCAGCTTTGATGCGTTGATGTGGTGGGGCAAGGGACGTACGGTACCACCGCTGGTCACATCGGGTGCCAATGGTGCGCTGCCGGACGCCACGATCGCCTTTGGTGGGGGCACCGTGGGCGGTGGCATGGCTCCCGGGGCGCGGGCCGATTTCGGCTTCTGGTTTGACGAGTGCGAAACGCTGGGCATGGGTGCCAAGGTCTGGGGCCTGCACGGGGATTCCGAGGGAAGCTACCTGTCGTCGCCCGACGGCAGCACCGTGCTGGCGCGGCCGTTCTACAACATCGTCTTGGACCAGGAGGACTCGTTCCTGGTCTCGAGTCCGGGCCTGATCGCAGGGGGCGTGACAGCCGACACTTCCAGCAGCGTGTTGTCGGCGGAGGCCTATCTGCGTTCGAGCGTCCTGGCGGGCCGCGGCTATAACCTGGATCTGGTCGGCGGCTATCATTTCCTGCGACTGGACGACGACCTGTCAGTCTTCAGCAGTTCGGTATCGATCGATCCGGCGGGGGCGGTCGCCATCGGCACGCTCATCGACGTACTCGATGAATTCGGCGCCAAGAACGAGTTCCACGGCGGTACGGTCGGGCTCTCGGGCGAGATCCGGCACGGCAAATGGACCGTGAGCGGGCTGGCCAAGTTCAGCGTAGGCAACATGCACCAGAGTCTGCACATCAACGGATCCCAGGTCATCACGGCACCGAGCGACGTACCTGCCGTCTGGCCGGGCGGTATCCTGGCACAGCCCACGAACATGGGCAGCAGCTACTCGCGCGACGTGACTGCCTGGATTCCCGAGTTCAGCATCACGGCCGGCTATGACGTCCGCAACTGGCTGCGGCTGACGGCCGGCTACAACTTCCTGTGGATCTCCAACGTGGCGTTGAGCGGCGATCAGGTGGACCGGGTGGTGAACACCACCCAGTTCCACGGCAATCCGTTGATCGGGGAAGCGCGTCCCGCCGCCTTCGACGACTTCAACAACACCGAGTACTGGCTGCACGGCCTCACGCTCGGGCTGACCATCCTCTACTGACGCGACCCGGCACACGGCCGGCGGAACGTTCCAGATTCAAGGAATGGCGCGACCCGGCTTCCTGAGGGAAGCCGGGTCGCTGGCATTTCCGGCCGTAGGTGCTGAGCAAAGCTCTAGGCCCAGGCATCCGCCGCGAACACCTCATCCGCCCCCTGGGCGAAATCGGCGTCGTACATCTCCACCGCTTCTCCTTCGGCACCCGCCTCACCGTTCTGGACCGCCGCCAGGTGGAATCCCAGATCGGCCGCCGAGCCATTGAAGTAGATCATGTACTCGCCGGTCGTGCGGTCGCCCGCCACGTGGTAATGCTTGTAGTTGATCGTCCGGGTGTGGGTCTGGCCGTTGACATCCACAATGGTCAACTGGCAGCTGGCCAGGTCGCTGGCCAGCTGCGCGTGGGCCGTCCGTACCCCTTCCCAGCCCTGCAGCAGGGTGAACCAGTAGTCCTCTCCCTGCATGTTGGTGGCCAGGGCCAGCCCCTTGCGGGTCGACGACAGATACTGAGCGATCGTGATGTACTTGCTCTGCAAGCCGCGCTCGCCGAACAGGTAGTTGCCTACCGACCGCTCGGTTCCCCACAGTCCGAGATCGATACCGGTGAAGACATCGTCGCCGGCCGTGCCCGGATTGAGATCGTCGCCAGTCGCGGGATCCACGATGCTGTCCTTGCCGTCGATCAGGAACTTGGCCGTGGCCGACGTGATCGTGTAGCCGACCGTATCACCTTCCGCATTCGGCAGGATGTTCTCGAACAGGAACACGCCGTTCACGTCGGTCTTGACCGTGATGTTGAGCGGCACTCCACGCACGTTCGTGCCGGTGAGCGTCACCTCGACTCCCGCCAGCTTGACCTCCTGCGGATCACGGATGCCGTTGTTGTTGACGTCCAGATACACCACACCCGAGATGTCGCTCGGAACCGCGTCGATCACGTCCACCACGACGTTGCCGACCGCCGTGCCGCCGCGGCCATCGCTGATCGTATAGGTGAAGGTGTCGAAGTCGTCTCCGACCGTTTCAAAGCCCGGATCGGGCGTGTAGATGATCTTCTTGCCGTCGGCGGAGATCGTGGCCGTGCCGTGCGGCGTGTCGAGCGTCGTCTCGTTGGCCGGCCCGAGCCCGCTGATGGTCAGCGTCTCGTTGACGTCCGGCGCGATCGAATCGTTGGCCAGCACGTCCAGTTCCTGATTGGTGAAGTCCTTGAGCGCCATCAGATGATCGTCGACGGCCGTCGGATCGTCGTTCACGTCATGGACGGTGAGGGTCACGGTGGCCTTGGAGGTGCCGCCGTTGCCGTCCGAGATGATGTAGGTAAACGAGTCCGTGCCGAAGAAATCGGCCGGTGGTGTATAGAGCACCTTGTCGCCGGAAATCGTTACCGTCCCGCCTTGCGCGGTCAGTCCGTCGTTGCTGGCCGCGTTGGCGCCGACACTGATGATCGTCAGCGTTTCGCCGACGTCAGGAGCAATCGAGTCATTGGCCAGCACGTCCAGTTCGTGATCGACGCTGTCTTCCAGGACGTCGAAGGCGTCCGGATTGGCCGTCGGATCATCGTTGACGTTGTCCACTTCCACCGTCACGGTCGCGGTGGCAAAGCCCCCGTTGCCGTCCGTGATGGTGTAGAAGAACGTGTCGGTGCCGAAGAAGTCGGGAGCCGGCGTGTAGAGGACCTTGCCCCCCGAGATCGTCACGGTGCCGCCCTGCGCCGTCTGGCCGTCATCACCGTCCACGTTCGCTCCAACCTTAGTGATCGTCAATATCTCGTCCGCATCGGGCAGGATCGAGTCATTGGCCAGCACGTCCAACGGGTTGGCGACGCTGTCCTCGAGAATACCAGTGAAGGTATCGTCGTTCGCCACCGGCGGGTCGTTCACCCCCAACACGGTGATGGTGACCACGCCCGTGCTCGGCACGCTCTCCTGCTCGTCCTCATCGACATAATCATCGTCGATGCGGTACTCGAGCGTATCGGTGCCGAAGAAGTCGGGAGCCGGCGTGTACACGATGCTGTCGCCGTCAATCACGGCGGTCCCGTGCATCGGCGGGGTGATGATCTCGAACAGCGTCCGGGTAGCGCCTTCGTTGAACAGGTCGTTCACCAGGACGGCCAACACGTTGTCACTGCTGTCCTCGTTCACCGTGTACTTGTCGTCGCGTGCCCGCGGGCGCACGACCGGCTCGACGTTGACCGTCACCGTCGCGGTGTCGGTGAACTCGCCATCAGTCATCGTATATTCGAACGTTTCCGTATACGGTCCCAACGCCTCGGGATCCGGTGTGTACAGGATGCTCTTGCCGTCGGCCGCAATCGTGACGGTGCCACCCAGATCGGGCGTGGTCACGTCCGTAATGACCAGGTCGTCAAGGCCGACCTCGTTGGCCGGACCAGGGCTGTCGTTGTCCAGCACCATCAGCGGGTTGTCCGCGGTCATTTCGTCCACGAACACGACATCGTCCAGGGCCTCGACCGGATCGTTCACGTTGTCGACAGTGACCGTCACCGTAGCGGTCGCCGTCAGGCCGCCGCTGTCCTCTACGGTGTAGGTGAAGGTCTCCGTGCCGAAGAAGTCGGGAGCCGGCGTATACAGGATATTGTCGCCGGAGATCGTGGCCGATCCACCCTGGCTGAAATCCTGCACGCTGATGATCGTCAGCGAGTCGACACTGCTCTCGTCGCCTACTCCGATGGGCCCCGGCTTGTCGTTGGCCAGCACGTTGATCACGTTGTCGACACTGTCCTCCAGAATACCCGTCGCCTGGTCGTTCTGGACCGTCGGCGCGTCGTTCACGTTCTCGATCGCGATGTTCACCGTCGCCATGCCGCTCTTGAGCCCATCGCTGTCGATCACGGAGTACTGGAACGAATCGCTGCCAAAGTAGTTGGCGACCGGCGTGTACTGGATCTGGGTGTTGCCGTTGATCAGCGTCACGGTGCCGTGCGACGGCTGCGTGAGAGTATCCGGATCGATGGTCAGCGTCTGGTCTTCGTTGGCCGGGCCACCGTTGTCGTTGGCCAGCACGTCCAGGACGTTGTTGACGCTGTCTTCCTGGATGCCCGTGATGATGTCGTTCACAGCCACGGGAGGGTCATTCACGCTGGTTACCGTCACCGTCACTGTGGCAGTGTCGGAGTTACCCAGCCCGTCGATCGCCCGGTAGACAAACGTGTCGATGCCGAAGAAGTCGGCGTTGGGAGTGTACTGGATCTGCGAGCCAACGACGGCCACCACACCGTTAGCCGGCTGAATCAATCCGGCCTCGTCCAGCGCCAGCGTCCCGGTCGACCCGCTCTGCAGGTAGTCGTTGGCCAGGACGTTCAACATCGTGGCTCCACTGTCCTCGGCCACGGTGAACGCGTCATCCTCCGCATTGACCGGCTGGACGATCGTGATGTGCAGGGGCAGCCCGAAGTCCACCACGCTCACATCCACCGCGTCGTCTTCCCCAAACAGCAGGATGTCACCCAACGGCGGATCTTCATCCGACTGGTTCGCCGCCAGCGTCAGCTTGCCCACACTGTCGGCCGTCATCGTCACATAGACGAACGGTTTCTCCCCCACGCCAAACGGTGTGAGTGTCGGCGCAAAAGTCTTGAGTTCGTCGTACTCGTTCGCCACCCCATCACCGTCCATGTTCATGGCCGACGGGTAGACGCTCAAGCCCGACTGCGAATAGAAACTGCTGGCCTTGAAGTAGCTCTCGAACAGCGCCAAATCGGTGAACGCATCGGGCTTGGTACCACCCAGCGAGAACAGGGACGGATCGTTATAGCCGACATCGAGCGCCGCCGCAAAAACACCACCATTCGCACCCACCGACGATCGCAGGTCGTTGATGTAGATCTGCACGCGGAACTCGTCACCCACGTTCACCGCGTAGATCGGGTCCCCGTCGCCGTCCAGAATCACGTTCCCGTCGTTGTCTTTGACCGGCTCGATCGCCGCGCCTGTCTCGTCCTGCAGTTCCAACCGGAATCCTACTACCGAGTCCAGCCCCTCACCCCTGTTCAGCGCATTGATCACAAGCAGGGCATCAACCGGCGTGAGCTTGTTGTCGCCATTGGTGTCGATGAACACACGATCGAATTCGTTAGACGCCAAACTGGGATCGAGGTCGCGGGAACCACCGTCGTTCAATGCGTTGATGACCACCAGCGCATCTCGCGGTGTGATCATCCAGTCGCGTGTGACGTCTATGGGGGCCATGGAATTGTGATAGGGGGTCTCGACCCCGGACAGGAGTCGACGATCCTCCAGCCGTTCGGCCAGCAGGCTTCGTGACGCGGATCGCCGTGCCTGCAATGTGCGACGGCGACTCAATTGGTTACCTCGGTGGTTCGTAATGCGGCGATGCGATTTCATTGCGTTACCCATGGCTTACGGCATACCCCTATCACAGTCGTGACTCGTTCCGGTTCAAGCGGGCAATCCGACCCCACCCGTTCGGATGGCACAGAAGAACTCCTGTTAGACCTGCAATCCAGAAGACAATCTGCGCAATCTAGAAAACCTACGCAGAGCCAGTCCGTCTGGGGCGGACATGCATCTTCCACAATAATCACGGCCTGGGAAGGCTGCAAACAATTTGCTCAAAACGTGATAACTCCTTTTAATTCCGTGTTTTTGGACTGATTACTCCGTTCAAGGCCGGCCATATGGAGCACGACATTACTCCCAGCATAGGGGGGGCGATGTTCTTGTGGCTCGAGTCGCCAGCGTGGCCGAGGGACGGCGCGTCATGTGGGTCCGCCAAAATTGGCGGCCTCACAGGCGTGACCTGTCGGCCGACAGGCATGCATGGCCAGGGTGAGAAAGAGGCACTGTGACGCACGTCTGGCAGCCCGTGCCGGGGCATTATTGCACGCCGAATCAGAATCCGGGGCCCGACAGGACGAACCCCGCCCATTCCCGGGTGCGGCAGTTGCGTGCACGGGATCCGAAGGTGTTGTTGAGCCGGACCGTCTTGCTCAATTCCGGCCCTGGGCTGCGGAGACTGGCCGAGGTGGTGCGTTCGCGATGCAGCATGTTCAGCTGTGCCTTGCGGAGCGCAGCCAGTGGTGTTTGGTGTTCTACCCAGAGGAGCCTATAGAAATCACTCATCAGCTCGGCTGTGGGTTCGTCTGGTACTTTCCAGAGTCCCGCGATCACGTTGCGTGCGCCGGCGATGTGAAAAGCGTTCTGGATTCCCAGTATGCCGTCGCCCAGGGCGACGTCGCCGCGCGATGTATCACACGCGCTGAGCACGACCAGTTGCAGATGCTGCCCATCGACCGTCGCGATCGATTCAGCGGTCAGGATCCCTGGCGCGCTGATCGGGACGCCTGATTCGTCATTCGGCGCCGGAGTGTTCGCCCCGGCCAGGGCGAGCCCCGAGCGCAGCAGAGGACTGCGTCCCAGGACCGATGCTCGGGTCCGATTGATCGTCAGGTGCGTTGGTCCGTTTTCCGTGCCAGCCAGGTCCAAGGCGACGCTGACATCCTGGTCCACGAAGAAACCGTGTGTCGCAAAATGGGCAGCGTGAGCCGTGCGCAACCCTGCGAGCACGTTCTCAGGGGTCGCCTGGTCTTCTGTGAGGAGCATCAGCTGATCGGGTGCGATGCGGGCAACGATGGCCTCCAGTTCACGGCGGCTCGCCGGGAGGGGTTCCCATCTCAGTTGCTTGAGTCCTTGGGATGCGACCGGAGCGACCTGTTCCGGGTGTCCATAGTCCACATCTCCGACCGCCAGAACAGGAGCGAGTGATCGTTGATCGGACTCCGGTTCACGCAGCCGATCGAGCAGGAACGAACCGTGGGGCACGGTGGCGATCGCGAATTGCTCCAACAGCACTCCCGACTCTCCGGGGCCGGGGAGTGCGTTCCAGGCGACTTCGGCCAGGATCCCGTCAGGGGCGATATAGACAGTGTCGACGTCGGCGGCGAAGCAGCGGCAGACTGGATCCCAGACTCTTTCTCGCAGCGTCCAGGCGGCAGTTCCAGTATCGCCGGTTGACCACTCCTTCTTCCCCGCTTCGACAAGGGTCGCAATCTCACTGGAATCACCCACATCAACGCAGGCAACCGGACGATCCCCACTGACGACAAAGGCCAAGAACCTGTCTGGTGCATCGTGTTCTGAACGATGCGGCAACGTCGCGTCAAAGGACAGCCGCGCAGAGGAGAAGAAGTCTACGAAAACCGACTTCGCGGGTAGCAACCTGGCCAGCATGTTGATCTGCTCTGCGGGTGGATAGGCAGGCTGTGTTGACTCCAGACTCCGTGTCAGTTCCTCCTCCAGGTGTTCCTTGGTCACATTCAGCTCTCGGATTCTCTCGATGCATGGGGTATTGCTTTGTCCCTGATCGGTCACGGACACGAGCAGGGCCCGCGCCAGATCCTGCCTGGCAGCTGTGTACTTCTCATAGCGAGTCGGTTCGGAATCGCGTGCCAGTGCGCGCAAGGCGCGCTGTCGATCCGCAATCAGGCGGGGGACGAAGCCGTGCCGCATCCAGACGTACTGGTAGACATCCTCCGCCGGAAGCTGTGTCTGTCGCCATGCCTCGAGCAGCGGCCCGAGTGATTGGAACTTGCGGGCGGCCAGATTCAGCAACTGCGCCTCGGAACCTCCGCCGAAGAATGCCTCACCGATCGCGTGCTCCATCCCGGCAGACTCGGCCAGCAGACCAAACGCCTCGACTGGCTGGCCTGCATCCAGATATGTAACTCCCAGGTCGCGAAGCGCGTTGGCAAGTGTCGGATGCCCGTTGGGGAACGCCTCGGCAGGAAACAGGGCTCGGCGTATCGCCAGCGATCGCTGATGGTACTCCAGCGCCGCGGCAGAACGACCGCCTGCAGCCGCTGTTCGGCCCAGTTCGGCGAGCACCAGTGCGATCTCCAGGCGGTTGCCCGCATCGCCTGAGCCAGCGCGCTCGTGCATCCTCAGCACCTGCTGAAATAACTCATCTGCCGCCGCATAGTCACCACGTGCACGTTTCAATCTGCCGAGCCGGACCCAGGAATCCGCCAGCTCGCCGCTGCACCGTGCGGTGGTCGCTGCGTGACCGCCCGTCCGCTTCACGATCATCTCGTGCGACTTGACTG
Organism: Planctomycetaceae bacterium; assembly: GCA_012729315.1. GTDB lineage: Bacteria > Planctomycetota > Planctomycetia > Pirellulales > Pirellulaceae > JAAYDI01. Next base: position 29,721 of record JAAYDI010000112.1, on the reverse strand, counting down.
CATAAGTCTCCGCTTCATCGAATCTCTTCTCGCGAGTCAGCACGTCGGACCAGGCCGCATACGCTTCCTGCAACCGCGGATGTCCATCGGGGTAGTCCGCTGTGGGGAAGAAAGACTCATTCATCACCACGACCTGGTGATAGAGGTCCGCCGCCCTGTCCGTCTCCCCGACCATCCAGCAGTGGGTCGCCATATTCTGCATCACACGACTGAGCAGCGGATGACCACTGGGATATAGTTCGGCCGGATACAGTTTATTCACGGTCCAAAGTGCCTCAACGTACTCGTCTTGGGCCTCTTGGTAACGTCCCATGCGATCAAAAAGAAGCGCGCGATCATGGCGTAAAACAGCCATCTCCAGGAGCTTCGATCTACTGGACATTGTCGTGTTATCTGTAGATAGAAGATCTACCGCTTGCCCATAGTAGTGCTCAGCAAGTGCGTAGTCGTCACTTTCTCCAAACGCGTACGCCAAATTGCGCATCAGTTCAGCGCACTCAACTGCGTCGCCATCAAGTGGAGACCGACCTATACGTGCAGCATGTCGAGAAAGTAGTGCATGACGGCAGATCTCCAACGCCCGCTGATCTTCCTGTGACACCGCCAACACCAGCAGATTGCACAGAACCGCATCCAACATACCGGGGAAGCGAACATCGTGATTGCCATCACTCAGCAGCTTGTCTCGGACGTTCTCCAACGCACTGAGTGCCTGCTGATTATTGCCAACATCCCGATGCAGTGCACCTTTCTCGAAAAGCATCCGCATCGTATTCACGTAATCTTCATCTGAACGGGTGATCAGCACCAGGCGCAGGCTGACATCATAGGCATGTTGCGCGTAGGTCAGGGCGTTTTCGTACCTTCCGAGGTGGCGCAAAACGTTACTGCGCGCGACCAGATATTTGGCATACTGTCGTTGCTCATGGAGCGTGTAGGCCAAGCGAACGCGGTACTCGAATTCCGATACCGCGCGCGACCAGTAGTCATCGGCCGCCCGCAGGTCACCCTCGCTCATGCAGATCTGGGCCAGCGCGTCATAGACTTCGGCGATCAGCACGTGCATGGCACCATTTGGATCCTGGTCCAGACACGCGCGGCAGATATCTACGGCGTGCGTGTAGTGCTCGCGCGACTTCACACGGTCGTGGCGGGCATGGAACGCCTTACCAATGTACTGATGCAGAAGCGCTTCGACGGCGTTGGCCTCGGCCTGGTCATGATGCGGGCACAGCGCACGGCAGGCCTGCAACCCTATCTCGCCCAGACTCGCGAGCTGAGCATAATCCTGGCACGCTTCGGCGACGTTGCACATACTCAAATAGACTCGGATGATGTCGATATGCCCGGTGGGATACTGCGACACGGGATACATTGCCTCGTACAGGGCCACGAGTTGCCGGAGGTGTTCCATGGCCTCTTCGTACTGTCTGGTCTGATAGGCGTGATTTGCGCTGAGGATCAACCGGTCGCGTTCAGCCATCAGTGCCGTCTGCCGAGCGTCGAGCGGTGGTTTCTCTTGCGTTGGGCCGGGAACCTTCTGCTGGGGCTCTCCCGCGCCGACCGGCGGGGGAACCTCGCAGCATGTCAACGTCAGGGCGGCAAGCAGGCCGGCCAGCATGGTGGGCCGAGGCCAGCGGGGGCCATGGCATGGCGTGCGCCGGTCGGTCCGGCATCCGGTGGGGCAGCCACAGAGCATGCGTCAGTCTCCTTGTACGGGGAAGCTCACCGCATGAATCAGTTCGAAGTGCGGGCGCAGGCGGGTGGCGAGTTCCTGATGCAGCTGGAGCAGCGGATCATGGATCTCCCGCGGGCGGTCGAGCAGGGCGTCGCGCGACTGCGCGACGGGCAGCAACCGTCCGGCGTGGAACCGCACCGCGTGGGGCCGGCACGCAATTGTGGTGTGGGGCAGGGTGGAGAGCAGTTCGCGCAAGGAGACGTCGGCCGGCAGGGGAGAGTGGCGGGCCAGTAACAGGAGCGTCTCCATACCGCTCTGCGGCGCGCGCATCTCCCAACCGGTATCCGGCTCGGACGGCAGCGTCAGGCCGCTCACGGGCAGGCTCTCGGCCGGCAGGTCCTGCCAGTTCCCGCCGCGCCACGGATGGACCGGTGCCGGCCTCCCCTGCGCGTCGAGCCACACGATGTAGGCGTAGGCCGGGTGGTTGAGTTCGATGGCCAGCCGCACCTGGTCGCCGGGGCGCAGGGGCATGGCCTGCGGATCGTCCAGACGCACCCCCTGCCGCTGCCAGTGGGCCGGATGCCAGACGGTCAGCTCGAGCGACCCGTGCAGGGGCAGGATCCGGGCGCCGGCCGGATGAGCGTAGTGCAGCCACAGAGCCACGGCCGCCGACACGAGCAGCAGCGCCAACAGCAGGAGACCGCCGTAGAGCGCCGGCGATCTGCGGCAGGCGGAGTGGTCCAGGGCCCTGCGCAGGTCCTCGGCCACGTCCGCCGCCGTGGCATAGCGGTCCGCCGGCTGGCGTGCCAGGCAGCGGAGACAGACGCGTTCGACGGAGCGCCCGATGCGGGGGTCGATCTGGCGCGGCGGACGCGGGTCGCGCGAGAGAATCTGTTCGGTGAGTTCCTGGCGGTCGCGTCCCTGGAACGGCTGCCGCCCGGTCAGCAGTTCGTAGAGCATGACGCCCACGGCCCAGATGTCGGCGCGACCATCCAGCTGGTGTGCTTCGCCCCGCAACTGCTCCGGCGCCATGTAGGAGAGGGTCCCGGCATACTCGCCCCGCCGTTCGCACTGCTGGCTCTCGCTCAGCGCCAATCCGAAGTCGCAGACATGCGGCTGGAGCAGGTCGTCCAGCACGATGTTGCTCGGCTTCAGATCGCGGTGGATGATCCCGGCGCGGTGAGCCACCGCGATGGCGTCCGACACATCGGCCAGGATGCGGCAGCCCTGATCGGGCGGGACGGCCCCACGGTCGAGCAACTCCCGCAGCGACTGGCCCGGCACGTACTGCATCACCTGGTAGACCGTCCCGTCAGGCAGTTCAGCGGCGTCGTAGAGCGCCACGATGTGCGGGTGTTTGAGACTGGCCACGGCCCGCGCCTCGTCGACGAGCCGCTGCCGCTGGTCGGCGCTGCCCAGGCGGGCCAGGCGGGCCGGGTGTGGTACCTTGACCGCGACCTCCCGCTGTAGCTGTTCGTCCCAGGCCAGATAGACGGCCGCGAAAGCGCCACTGCCCAATCTGCGCCGCACGCGGTAACGGCCGATCCAGCTGCCCGGCAGGAACCGCACCGGCACCGCCCGCGCACAGGCCTCCTGGAACGCCGCCTCCACGCTGGCCACCGCGTCCGGAAACCGCGCCACATAATCCTCCCGGCACGGCTCCTCGTGCAGGCTGCGCCGGTAGTCGAGTTCCAGCAGCAGCAGTTCCTTGAGCAGCGCGGACCGCCGGGCCGGCGGAACCTGCCGCAGGTACCCCTCCACCACCGGGCGGCGTCCCGCGAGCCACTCGTCCTCAAACGCGAGACAGATCCCGTCCAGCTCCTGGCGGTCTGTCAGGGTGAGCGACTCGTCGCGTCGCAGCAGACTCATCCCAGCAACTCCTGGATCCACGTATCACGCAGCAGACGCAAACGCCGTTCGATGGTCGCCACGGAGCGGTTGACGACCTGGGCGATCTCCTCGTTGGTGAATCCATCCAGCTTCAGACGCACGATCCGGCGGAGTTCGTCATCCAGCCGCTCCAGCAGTTCGGACATCGACACGATCCGGTCGGGGGACGGCGTGTGTCCCTCGACGCGGGCCAGCAGCGTCTCGCGTTCATCTTCCCGCTGCGGACCATAGGTCGACTCGTTGTGCACGCGGCCACCCCCGCGTTTGACCGACATGTGCCGGCGGACGCAGTTGACCGCCTTGCGGTCGGTGATGGTGACCAGCAGCGCCCACAATTCGGTCCGCGAGCGCAGCTCGGGGAACTGCCCCTCCTGCATCCGCGCGAAGAACGACGCGAAGGCGGCCGTCACCAGATCCTCTTCGTCCACCACGCGTCGCGCGGCGCCGTTGAGACGCCGGCGGGCGACCTGCAGCAGGAGCGTATAGAAGCGGTTCCACAACGGAGTCGCCGCCCTCCGATCGCCGGCGCGCAGACTCTCGATCCACTCACTGACCGAATCGGATTCCTTCATGCGCTCAATTCCTGCCAGCAATCATGGTGCGGGCCGAAGTCGCCTTTGCTTGTATACCAAGGGCGCTCCCGACTCGCAACAAATTCCAGAAAATCCGTGAGGGGTGCTGCCGCATTTTGGTGATTATCCTGCTGACGTTCGCGACCGCTCGAACGGGGAATCGCAAACGAGCATCGCCAGCCATCAAGAATTTCGGAGATTTTTCCTGCGTCAGGAGGATGAGCGCCGCGTCGGAGCGTTGTTGACCTGCCCGCGTTTCGCGTTGCTACTTGGCGCTCATCCTCCTGACGCAGGTGCGAGATCAGTCGAGCGTGCGTGTCAGCAGCGTCAGGAACTCCTCCAGTGTGCGGAGGCGTTCGTCGCCCGAGAGCGTCGCGGCTGCGATGCTGGCGTCGGGCGAGCTGGCCACCGACGCGTCTATGGGGACCGCTGACTCGAACACCGCTGATTCGAGCGCCGCCGACTCGAGCGCCACTGGCCGGCTGCCGGGCGCCCGGCGCGTCTCGACCGCCTGCTGCGGCGCACGTTCCCCAGGCCCGACCGCGCCCGCCAGGGCGAGCGGGACATACGCGCCAGACAGATCCGCCGGCCTGCCGGCCGCGGTGGCGGCAGACGCTGAACGCAGCGGCACGGCCACTCCTTCCCCTGCGCCGGCCGCCTGCAGCTGCAGGTAGTTGATCACCAGCAGCGCGTCGAGCGGAGAGATGTACCCGTCCCCATTGACATCCCGCAGCGGCGGGCCGCTCGGTACGCCCTCCAGCCTGGCCGGCAATCCGCTGTTCAAGTAGTTGATCACCAGCAGCGCATCGATCGGTGACACAACACCGTCACTATTGACGTCCAGCGGATGATGCAGGTTCTGCCAGCTGGGCATGACATTCACGACGACCGTCGCGACCACCTTCCGACCGGATGGATCAGCCACCGTGTAGGTCCAGGTCTCGGTACCCGTGAAACCAGGTGCAGGGGCGTAGACCAACTGCTTCCCGTCAGCCGCGATGGTCACTGTGCCACCGTGGCTGGCCGGGCCAACCGCCACGATCTGCACGGCGGCGCCGTTAGTCACATCCACGCTCGTGCCGGTCCAGACAATCTCGTCCGCGGGCACCGCGGCGCGCGGCTCCCACAACTGCACCTCGCCGGCCGACGGCTCCGTGGCCGCCACGGCGTCAAACGCCGTGTTCCAGGTGAACTGGTCATCGTTGGCCATCACGTTCAACACATTCCGTACGCTCTGGAAGCTCACGGTGTACTCGTCATCCAGGGCGCTCGCCCCGCCTGCTTCAAACGGCATTTCGAACAGCAGTTGCTCGCCGTCACCCGGCGGCCGATCGTCCGTAAGCTGCGACCCCACACCCTGGACGCGGCCCTCGGGCTGCACAGCACCGGCACCGGGCTCCTGAAAGGCCTCTCCAAAGTCGATTTCAAACCCCAACGGCAGCTGGTCGTTTAACATCGGCGCCATGCGCATCTCGTCGAACAGCACATCAAGGTAGGCTGCGTACACGCCGCGCTCCGGGTAGAAGTCGCTGCGCAGGTCGCGCACCCAGGCGCGCAAACGCAGCGGATCGCCGCTGGTCACTCGCCCCACAGGCTGTCCCGTTCCATCGACCAGTTCCAGACGCACGCCTACGCGTGGTGCTCCCACCTGGAGCACCACTTCCGCTTCGCTCTGGGCGAACCAGGGATCCTGCGCCGCGTAGACGAACCGGTCGGTCCCCACGAAGTCCGGCTCGGGGGTATAGACGAAGCTGCCATCGGGTTGCAGTTCCAGGCTGCCGTGCTGTGGCGGTTCGACCAGCAGGGCGCGCAGCGGGTCGCCCTCTGCGTCGTGGTCATTCTGCAGCACACCTCGCAGGGCATCGACGCGCAGCACTTCGTTGCGGCCGAGTTCGTACTGGTCGTCCACAGCGTCCGGGGCATCGTTCACAGCGTACACGTCGACTGTAACTGACGCTGTCCGCACACCGCCCACCGTGTAGGTGAACTGTTCCGTTCCCGAGAAGTCCGCCGGCGGCGAATAGAGCAGATGCAGGCCGTTGGCCGAAATCTGTACTTGGCCTCCGCAGCTCGGCTGCGTCACCGACGTAATCACGCCGGCGCTGGGCAACGTGACCTGGAGGGTCGTCTGACCGTACACCGCTTCCGCATCCGGCACGACGACCGGCGGGCTGTAGGTCAGGACGTCATGGGCCGGACTGATGTCGGCTGGATTGGAGGTGAATTCTGCCACGCCTCCGCGGAACTGGTCGTTGGCCAGCACATCCAGCAGCACGTGGCGGCTGTCTTCGGCAATCCCGGTGAACACGTCGTTGCACAGCGTCATGCGGCCAGCCGTGAACCGCACGCGAAACACCAGGTATTCGGCCGATCCCAGCGGCGCAAACCCGGTCTGAAACGCCCCCGCTTCATCGATCAGTCCGGCGGTCTTGGCCACCCCCCAGGGACCGTTGGCATAGTGCGGGCCGAATTCAATGTCAAACCCGCGCGGGTTCGCAGACGACGGGACGATCGACAGGAGATCGGCAGGATAGTTGACGTCCAGGTACGCAGCGAAGATGCCCGGTATGCGGGCCCCCTCCCGCACGTCCTGTACATAGACGTTCAAGTAGATGTCAGTACCCGGCGTCGCCTGCTCCACCGGTTCGCCCTGCAAGTCGGTCACAGCCAGGCGAAAGGCGACCTGTGCACTCGCCAACTCACCTTCAGCCTCCACGGGCGGAATCTCCGCGAGAGACAGAGCCCCCGTCAACAGCTGGCGTCTTTCCAGCGGTTCGAAGGCCAGTCGCCGCCGGGTGCGTGCTAAGCGCCTGCTGGACGGCGGTCGGCAGGCTGCGGACCGCGCAGATCGATATGGCTGCCAAGAACGACTCAACTTCCCCCCCTCGTCCCACACGCCCCCGATGGACACTGTGCCAGAACGCGCGGCACCGGCCCGCTCCGCTCGCGCACAGGGAGGCGCGGGACGCGTCGCCAATCCGGCCTTGAGCACGCCGGATATTGTAGACGATGGCGCGGAAGGGGGCGAGCAGAATCCGCCGGCAACGCTTAGGGAAGACCGGGCAGCCAGTCGTCGATCACGGCGTGCATCACGTCGGTCACGGCATCCGCCACCAGGTCGGCCAGCTTGCGACGTGCCTGTGTGACGTCCTGGGCGAGCAGCGTGAGAAGCTCGTCCTGGTGCCGCAGTTGGAGGAGTCCGGCCGGGTGCAGATCGCCGCCGACTGGATCGGCCGTGTCCGGGGCGCTGGCTTCCCCTGGCACCCGGCGCTGGCCGACGTCGCGCAGCAGGGACTCATGGTCACGTGCCGGCCACCCCGCTTCGCCTTCGCCGCCCCCGGTCTTGCCTCCGCCGTCAACACCGCTGGCACCGCTGGCACCGCTGGCAGAGGGTTCACCGGAGCCGCCGCTGCCGCGCCGGTTCAGCTCGTTGATGACCCGCAACGCATCGACTGGCGAGACGAAGTTGTCCCCCGTGGTGTCCAGGTAGGGGGGCGGGGCAGCATCGCCGGACGGCGGCAACAGGGCATGCCCACCGACACGGTTCAACTCGTTGATGACCAACAACGCATCGATCGGGGTGAGCAGGCCGTCATTGTTCACGTCGAGCGGATCGAGCGGATTGCGCCACGGCGGGGCTGACGGGCTGACTCGACCGGCGAAATCGCTGGGCCGTTCGGTGTCGGCAGCCCACACCATGGTTCCCTGCGCATCGACCACCACGTCGCGGATTCCGGATAGCGGATCGGCCACTTCCCAATCGCTTGGCGGTATGGCCAGTACCCGATATGCCCCCGGGGGCAGATGCGGCAGAGCATAGGCACCCGATGCATCGGTCGTTGCCGCCGTGGCCGCGCCGACCCGCAGATTGTCGAGTTGAATCACGGAGTCGTATGTGGACTTCACGATGGCGTAGGCAATCTGCGGCGTCGGTGTATTCCAGGTCATGGTCTCGACAGCACCCGCTGCCAGGTACTTCGTCGTGTACCTTCCCAGGAGTCCGCCGGCCTGGTCATAGACTTCCAGACGCCCGTAGCCCCCCGTCGCCGGCCCCACCGCATCCAGGCTGATCGTCGTAGTCGGGCTGTCCAGATCGATGCGCAGGTTGCGGCTTTCAAACGTCCACTCCGTCACCCATTCGTCGGCCACACCATAGCGGACTGCACCGAACAGCTGGGAACCGGACGCTGCCACGCTCCCAACGCGTGCATCCTTGACATCATATCCCGTCGCGGCGAGGGTTACGTCATTGAGCACACCATTGAGCAGCGTGTACTGGGGATAGTGGTCGGGTTCCAGGGTCTGGCGAATCGCGACCGCCTGGCCGGACTCGTCGACCACCTGCAGCGTCCAGCCGGGGATGCCGCGTTCCGTGACGTCCCAGACACCGTCGGCATCCAGGTCATACCAGACGTAACCCTGCACACCTGACGGCGCCACTGCGGTGGGGAAGGCGGTCGTACCCCAGAACACGTCCTCCGACACCACCACCGTCTGCCCCGTCCAGGGATCCACCGCCTGGGTCCGGATCAGGATCTCCTGGCCCAATTGCATGGGAATAGACAGGCTGATGTCCGTCTCGTACAGGTTGTAGTCCTGGGCCACCGTCCACGTGACGCCGCCGTCGAGCGAATAAACCGCCTGGCTGACGCGGTTGATCGTAATGTCGTTGCGGCGGCCGGAGGAGTTGAAGTTGGGCAGCGTCTGTACGGCGGAATGCCCGGAGAACCGATAGGCCTGAGCCACTGGGTCGTAGCGGCCGGCCCCGGTCAACGTCAGGGGCACGTCCAGCACGTCGAAGACCCCGTTGGCATCCGAGTCCTGCCAGCCGATCATCGCCAGTGACGACATGGAGCTGGTATGGTTCTGCCACGCGGTGTTCAGCGCTTCGCCCGCATACATGATGCTGGGCTGGAAGACGTAGTCCGGGTCCGGGTTGTCCCAGGCATTCAAGTTCTGAGTGTTGTAGTATCCGCGGCGGCCGGTGTAGGTGCCGGCCCCGGTGTATTCGTCGAGCGCGTAGAAGATGTGTCCGGTCTCGTGCGCGAACGTGCTGGCCGGCCGCCGCGACGGCGCGACGAAGAAACGTCCACCGGAGAAGGCGAACGCCTGCGAGAAACTGCCCCCCGCCTTGAACCGGCCGTCGGCATCGTTGTAGTCGTTGACGACAAAGATCGTGAAGGCCCAGTCGGCTCCGTGCTTCAGACGCTGCGACTGGTTGAACGCGCGGATGTCGGTCTCGAGCACGCCGGTGGTGTCGTAGCCGACATTGCGGAGGAATTCCGGCACCCATAACGCGTAGTCATTGGAGATCCGGTCGATCGGCTCGTAGCCGGTCGGCACCGGGTTGTGCGCGTACTCGAAATCGCAGATGAAGTTCAGCGCGTGGATGGGATCGATACCGTCGTAGTGCTCCGCGTAGAAGTTGACCAGCGCATCTTCCCACCACTGGAGCCCCTCCTCGACGCGGTCCTTTGTGAGTTCGATCCAGTTCGGGCCGCTGGCGCTGATCGTATTGCCGAACGCGTCCAGCACCGGTTCGCCGTACTGGTCCCGCACGAGCGGGTTCCAGTCCTGCGTGCTGGGGTCGATGCTGCCATCGGATTCGAGGAACACGACGGTGGCCACCACATTGCCCAGCATGTACTCCGCCGTGTCCGCACCGGCGGCGCCAAACGGCAGGCTGGCCAGCAACATGCGTGGCTCGAGTCGTTCGAATCGTACCGCGCGGCTGGCGCCGCGGCGGTGCTGCGGCCGCCGTTGCGGCTGCCAATGTCCCGGCTCACTGGACCGTACACGCATGGGAGAACCCGACTCACGTCGTTGCGGCGAAGAGATCAGTCTGGAGTAGCACCTTCAGCCCCAGAATTTGATCATAGTCGTGGTTCCACGGAGTGGCAACGAAATGGCATGCCGCCCCCACTCCGGAGCGCGGCCGGCGGGCCGGTTGTGGCAGTCGTGCGTGTCACACGGGGCCCCGGCGCCCCGCCGGGGTTCCGGCGGGGCAGATTCCGGAGTCTTCCGTCACGCGCCCAGCCGGGCGAAGACGGAATCGTGGGCGTCGGCCAGGCTGACCAGATCAGCTGCTTCCCCGGCCAGATCCTCGAGCAGGTCCTCCAGATCCGCGGCCTGCAGATCGGTCAGACCCCGCTCCCGTGGCAGCTCCGCCGGCAAGGTGCCAGAGTCCGGGTAACCGGTCTCAGGCTGCGCGGCAGCCGCATCGATCGCCGGAGCGGCCGGGGCGGTACTGGTGGCCGAGCTCACCAGCAGCTGGCCGCCTGACAGGCCTGTGTTGAGCCCGATCTCCACCAGCGCGACGGCGTCGTCAGCGGCGGCCAGCAGATCGCCCGCTACTTCGCCTTCACCTTCTCCCTCGCCATTGAGGTAGTTGATGATCAGCAGCGCGTCGATCGGCGAGACGTAACCGTCACCGTTGACGTCGTAATACGGCGGTGGCGTGAATTCGGGCAGCGGCGGCACCGGCAGCGGCTGCTGCGATATTCCTGGGTTGAAGTTCAGCAGGTTGATGATGAGCAGCGCGTCGAGCGGCGAGATGTAGCCGTCGCCGTTGACGTCCCGCGCCAGACCGTGGTTCTGCCACGGGTTGGCCGAGACGGTCACGACATAGTCTTCCACCTCGCCGTCTTCCGCGATGCCGGTCGGTGCCAGGCCACCAGTACTGCTGAACCGGAACCGCATGAACGTCGGCACATTCACGGCGGTCGCAACGACCTTGAATGTCAGCGTGTTGCTGCCAGCCGCGAGGCGGTGGCTGGAGAAAATCTTCTCCCCAACGTCGTTCCAGTCGCCGTCACCGTTGGCGTCGAACCACACGTCCAGGAACCCGGGCGCCGACGCGACCACGTTCATGACCGCGTTCTGACCGGCCGTCATGGGACCGGCGAACACCACGCCGTCATCACTCAAATCGGCACTGGCCAGCGCCGACGGCTGACCGTCCGGTTCCGCGTCTACGAACGCGCCCAGGTGGAATCCTGGCACGATGCGGTGCCCGGCCCCGTTGTTTTCGCGGAGGACCGGGTACACGGCCGGCGCATCGCCGTAGTCCGTGCCCAGACCGGTCAGGATGGTGAAGCGTGTGGTACCGTCCGGCCGATTCGGCCGCAGGTCGTTGCCAGCCAGATCGTGGATCGACGTCAGTGTGTCGACGGTCAGTCCGGTCACGCTGTCCATGCCGTCCAGGAACAGGTAGGCGCCGAAGGCCTCGCTGGTGACCCCCACCAGTTTGCCCTGCGCCACCGCGGCAGCGATGGCCTCCGAGACAGCCTGCGCGATGTCTTCACCGCGCCCCGGAGCAATCACGATCGGGATGGCGTCCTCGTTCTGCGTACCGGGCTCGCCGGTCTGGTCGAGCGTCGTCGCCGACGTGTCCAGATTCGTGCTGTCGTTCCCGCCAATGTGCACGCGTCCCTGGCCGGCGTTCCGCGGCGCGAGAGACATACCGCTGGACAGGATGGCCTGGACCAGCGCATTGGCTACTTCGTCCTGGGTGGACGTCTCCGTGAACGGGACACGCACGCGGCCGGTGGCGACCTGGCCGTTGGAATCGAGTTCAAACGACTTGGTCACCGCACCATGACTGAGCAGGAACGTCTCACCGTCCACCAGCGCCGTGCCACCCGTCGCCGGTACCAGGATGACGTATCCGGTGTCGAACTCGAACGTGACACTGTTGGCGGTGGGCGTGGCAAGATCCTCAATGGTGAACGAGTCTTCGTCGGCCGGCGTGGACGTCAGGAAGTTGACGACTTGGCGCTCGGCGTTCACCAGGTTGATCTCATACTGCCGATCCCGCTCCCAGATGCCGGCAATCGGTGACAGACGGATCGTGTTACTCGTGGTGTCGTAGGCAAACGAGTAGTCCACGCCGCGTACCAGCGTCCTGCCGTCGCGGAGCAGCATCACGGTCGAAGCGAGCACGGAGGCGTCATTCGGGCCGGTGCCTTCGCCGCCACCAGCGGCCATGTCTATCAGCTGGATGCTGAAGTGCGTGAGTGTCGTCGCGACGTTCACGATCGTGTCGCGCGGGTTGGCGTCATGCCCCTCTCCGTCATTGTCGCGCGGGTTGATCAACTGGGCATAGGGGCCGATGAAGTCGACCCGGTCCACGGCACCGCGGTCCTTGTACACGTTCTCGCCCTGGCCCGCTGGCGGGTTGACGTTGGGATCGTCCTGCCGCAATTGGCCATAGACGTCGCGCGCCGGCGCCAGAATCGGGGACTTGGAGATGCCCAGCGGATCCTTCACGAAGAACAAGTTCTGCCGGTCATCCAGCGAATCGATCGAGCTGTCGATGGCCTTTGAGCCCGCCGCCGGCAGGAAGTTGTAGTTCGCCGCATCGACGAACAGCGGGTCGTCCGGGCCGAGCACGATCGCGTAGGCGCCGATCACCCCCGTCGTGGACAGTGTCCCGACGTTCTGGAACAGCAGACCGCCCATTTCCGTCGTTGTCGACGTGGCATCGATGCTGATCCCGGTGGCCACGTTCGATACGATTGTGTTGAGGATCGTCGGGCTGGCATTTTCCGATACCTGGATCCCCACGCCACCGCCGTTGCCGTGGATCGTATTGTTGACGATGCGTCCAAAGGGCACGCTCCCCAGTTCGCCGGTGGTGGCCGGATCGCCGCTGAACAGGATGCCCCCCACCCCGCTGTTGGCAATCACGTTGTTGATGATGACCACGCCCGGCGTCAGGCGTTCGGCGTTCCGCACGCGCAGGTTCGCGGCAGGACCGGCGTGCGGGAGCACACCGGCGGCTGGCACCAGGTCGCTGCGACTGCGGTCGCCGGCATCGGCCACGATGCCGAACCGCGCCGAGTCGCGCACGATGTTCGAATGGATCAGGATCTGCCCCTGATCGCGGAACACATTGCTGTCGCCGACCATCTGATGCTCGACGCCCAGCGCCTCCGAGTACCCGTAGGTAATCACTTCAATCTCGCCGAAGTCGAACGTCGGGAACACGTCCCCGGTGGCGTTGCCGAAGAGATTGATGACGTTGCTCGTGCTGGGGGCCGCGTAGAGCGGCGTGAACACACTGGGGCGCGGCGGCGCCGCGGGCGTCACGACCTCGCCGTCCGCGAGCGCGGCCACGATGTCGATGATCACCTGCGACTGGCTGCTGTTGATCGCGTCGCGAATGCGGCGCGCGATGACATACGCGGGCTCAGCCGCGTAGGAGCCGGTGACCGGGTCGTAGGCCGTCGCGTCAAACGGCACCATCAGGTTGCCGCTCGCCACGCCGTCACCGACGTCCAGATCCTCGAACTCGAACACCACCGTGTTCACCCCGTCGCTGATCTGGAACGTCTGCCCATCCCGTAACTGGTCGGCCGAGGGGGCCACCAGGGAAATGTGCTGTCCCAGCCGGTCGTTGGTGTCGAAAGAGCGGCCGCCACAGCCGAACGGAGGCATCCCTTCGAGGATGCAGAAGGGCATCGCCGCACTGCTGGTCATGTAGCCGTATTCCGGACCGCGGCGGACTTCCACCTGGTACATCCCCTGCAGTTCCGAGAAGTCCGGCACCTGCGGGTTGGCCACGAAACTGGCATCTCCGACGGCACCCGTAACCAGTTCACCCCGCTCGGCGAACCCGATGATGATGTCGTCGATATAGACCCCCTCATAGTTGTTGTTCATGCCGCGCAGCGAACCGGCGAAGCGTCCCGGCAGCGCCGGCGGTCCGGAGGCATAGAAGCTGCCGAATTCGTCGCCCTGCAGCTGGCCGATCACGCTCAGCGGCCCCGCGTCGGTCACGGAATGGCCGACCAAGCGGACGCGGTCCTTGTACATGGTGATATTCTGGAAGCCATCCTCACCGGGCCCGAAATCGCCGCCGGCAAACCGGTCTTCCAGCGCCTTGCGGACCACAGCGGCCACCTGGTCGGAGGACATCGACACCGTCACCACCATCGGAATGTTCGTGCCGTCGACACCCGGCTCCGCTTCATGGATCAGTGCCGAATCCAGCACGTCCACTACCCCGGGGGCCGGCAGGTTGAGCCGGTTTCCATCGCGGACGACGTCGATCGACCGAGCCAACAAGGCCTGTTCGATCCGCTCTGCCACAGCCGTCGCGCTGTCGGTTGGCAGCAACATGATCGGGATGCCATCGGTGACACCGTCGAGCAGCGGATCGAATTCAAACCGCGTACCGTAGGCTTCGAAACGTGTGCCGTCGGTGAAGACAGCCGCGCTGGGGGCCACCAGGATGTGGCCGAAATCAAACTCGAAGACGACCCCGTCATCGATTACCAGCGTTTCGCCGTCGCGGACCCTGCTGGCCGCCACCCCGCAGATGTCGACCCCGGCCGTACCGCCGATATCCAGGCTGGCTGCCGTGGAGAAGTCGAATCGCAACCTCAGGTTCTCCATGCCGGCCCACGGCGCCAACTGGATGCGTGCCTGCCGCCAGCTGTTCGTGTTGTCGAAGAGCTCCTGCACGCCGCGCCGCCCGTTGACCTGATCCATCTGGGGAATGGCGCCTTCGCCCAACTCATACTCGTCGTCCAAGAGTCTATTGCTGCGGAACGAGTTGTTGGTCGCCAGCAGCTGCCATTCGCCTCCGTCCGCACTGATGAAGACGCGGAACGCGTCCCGCATCGGATCGAGCGGCTGGGGATTGTACAGCGCATTCTCCGTCTGGAGGAAGTAGTTGAAGTACAACACCGGATCATCGCTGGCCGAATACCCCTGAAGGCTGAAGGCATTCGTCTCGAGGCTGCCGTGAGCGCCTCCCGGGAAGTTGTAGTTGTTGCGATTGGTTGGATCGAGGCTGGTCCAACCGTTCGCACTGACGTCCTGGAACCCGAAATAGTAGCTGTTCCCGCCGTTCCGCGCGAGACGGCTGCCGTCCACCGGCACCGTGATGCCGTGCCCCGGATCATTGGCGCGATTATTGGTGACGTGCCACAGGTTCCTGTCGAGGTTCGAGAAAGCCATCCCCGTCACTTCGCCGACCGCCCCCGTCTGCACGCTCGTCTGCCCATCGACGAAGATGGGCTGGAGCTGGCCAAGGGTATCGAAGGCGTACAGGCGACCGCTGCGGCTGATGCCGAACAGCAGATCGGCGTAGGCGCCGTTCTGCAGCTGCTGCGGACCGACCGACAGCCCGGCGAACTCGATGCCCTCGATGTTCGTGATGTACTGCGTGGACAGGCTGGAACTGCGGTAGTTTCGGATCTGGTACAGGCCGCCCCGATCGTCCACGGCGTACATGTTGTTGTTCACGATTGCGATGCCGGTCACCTGGCCACCGGCTCCGCTGTTGCTGGCGATCAGCGGTGCGTCGGCAAACGCCTGGCCGTTGACGATGTTGACCACGCCCGTTCCGGCGCGGGCCACAACTTCCGGAAACAGCTCGCGGTTAATGTGCTGGGCCACCACGGCCGCAACTTGATTGGCCGTGTCGGCCGCCCGCAACGGCACGCGAACGTTCCCCGCACTGACTCCACCGCGCGTCCCTTGATCCACGAAGATCGGTACGCCCTTGAACCGCCCCACATTACCGCCGAGGAAGTTCGTCCGGGCGCCCATCGAGCTGGCTTCATAGTTGATGAAATACCCCCCGCCATCCTGATAGTTGAAGAGCGTGTTGCCGCTGAAGTTCCGGAACTGCGTGCCGTTGAGCGAGAAAGTGTTGGCATTCACCACGGTGATATCGAACAGGCCGTTGGCGAACACCTGCCCCGGCATGAACCGCACCAGGTCCCCCACCATGTCCCGGATCATGACCGACTGGCCCGTGCGCAGTCCGTGGTTATCGGACGTGATGACGATCGGCGCCCCCGCGGGGTTCGATGCGTTGGTGATGGTCCGCCGCACGTTCAGTTCGTTCGCCAGCTGCTGCTGGAACTGCGCCTGCGTCATGGTTTCTTCGAACCCCATGAGCAGTCCTTCGATGTCGCTGAACGTAGGATGGTCCGGATTCGCCAGGTAATCGAAGATCGGCACCAGCGACAGGCCGGCGCTGGCTTCCTGGAACAAGATGTGAGGGGTTTCGGGTGTAGCGCGTCCCAGCGGGATCTGCTGGGAATTGACCAGCACATAGGCCACGTCGTCGTCGACCGTCTCGTACACCGCCCGCGACTCGGCAGCCGTGTACTGATTGACGTAACTGGCCAGCCGCTCCGCCAGCTCTACCGCCGTGTCGAAGGAGGTGACCGAGAACTGCACGTTCCCGGCCGCCACGCCGTCACCCAGATCGATCTCGAAGGTGGTCCTGCCGTCGGTGGTCACGACGACGAAGGTCTCGCCGTCGTTGAACCGAGCACCGTTGATCACGGCGACAATCGGGGCATCCCCCCTTTCGCCCGACAGCTTCAGCGACGTCTCGAGGTGCAGCCCCCAGACGTCCTCCGACGGGCGCAGGGCGACGCCCTGCGGCGAGACGCGCAGATCGTTCGCCAGGATCCCGGCCACCAGCTGCGTGAAGATATCAAATCCGTCGGATGTCGCGTCGAAATTGATCGGCACCGCCTCGATGTTGACCAGCCCATTGCCGAGGCTGACATCTTCAAACTCAAACAGCACCGTCTTGTTGCCGTCACTGATGGTCAGCGTTTCGGCGTCGGCATAGCCGCTGTTGGGGATCAGGATCGTTTCTTCCGCCACCAGCGCCACCGCCGGCTGGCTCAGCGTCGACAGAATCGTGTTGGAGGTGTCGATCAGAAACCGGCCGTCCATGTGGATCCGCGCATCGCGGGTGAACGACACCAGGTCCGGCCCGACCGCCGCCGCCCGCACCGGGAAGACGGTGACCGCGTTCAGGCTGCTCACCACCCGTTCCTGCAGTTGAGCCTGCGTCGTGGTGGCGTCGTAATTGACCAGGACCGAGCCGGACGTCTCCCGCCCATCCCCTACATCGGTGTCCTCGAATTCCAGACGCACCATCGCGCCGCTGGTGGCATAGAAGGTGAGCACCAGGCCGTCGGGGATCGTCGCACCGGCCGCATAGTCCTCGGTATCCGCCGGGATGACCAGCGTGGACCCGGTATCGAACTGGAAGAAGTCGCCGTCGAGGATCATGAAGTCGCCGTCGCGGATCACCCGGCCCGTCGCTGGGTCGATGAGTACCATGACTTCCGGTCCGGTGTCGAACTCGAAGCTCTCGGAGTCGATCTGGAACCCAGCGCCATCCTGGATGCTGATCGACGCGTCAAACGGGCCCGTCAGATCGGTGGCGTCGGCAGTGGTGATGGTCGACCCGGTCGTGATGATCTGTCCGCGTTCGCGAATCTGGGTGCCGGCGCCGTTGTGCTGGCACTCGTTGCCGCCCGGCGGGCAGCCGGTCCGGTCGCTGCCGGGCGAGTACATGCTGTTCCCGACGCCGGTGTTCGCGTCGAACTGGTACAGGATATTGGTTTCCCGCGTGACCAGCCCCCACCCGGCATCGCCCCGGTCCCCCACCGCAAACAGATCGTACTGGCCGTTACCGGCGAAGGTGATGGCGTTGAAGAACACGCCGACACCTTGGCCACCCCCCGCCCGCACAGATCCCTGGCCGTTCGGATTGGGGACGTAGGTCAGCAGACCATCGTCGCCCAGGTTGGTGGCGGCAGCCGTGCCGGTGTCGATATGCAGGAAGTTCCCGACGGTCCCGTCGGTGCCGAGCTGAGCGAAGTACGACTGCGAGAACGAGAACATCTGGCCGTCGTACCGCATGGCGATATCGCCGATGTACGGCAAGCTGCCCCCCACGGAAATATCACCGAGCGTCGTTTCCAGCGCGCCGGTGAACGGGTCCACGGTATGGATCTTCGCCCCGTAGGTGGGCTGCTCACCCGGATACGTGGCCACAAACAGCGTCACGTCCCCGAGCGTGAACGGCACGATGCTGATGTCGTCCAGCAGGTCGACCGTCGGCGAGCCGGCGATGTTCGAGCCCCCGGTCTGCTCCACCCGTTCTTCGGCGATCCGCCTGATCGAGTTGATCGGTTCGAGCCGGACCAGCGGGTTGGCCGGATTGGCCTGCGTGAACTGGCTCAGTTCGTTGGGCATCCGACTGCTGTTGGTGACCGCCAGGTAGTAGGTGCCCTCGGGCAATGACTGCGCGCCGATGAAGGGATCGAGCGTGCCGGCCGACCCGCGCGACGTGTCGTCCATGTCGGCGCCGTTGAGCGGTGCCGGCTGGTCCTCGGCGATGTTCGAGTTATCCCGTCCGCGAACCCCGCTGGACGACAGGATCAGGTTGAAGTTGCGGTCAAACACGGCCAGGGATGCATCCGAGCGCCCCAGCTGATCGGAATAGTCCACGTCGAAGATCGTCGACAGGTACAGGAAGGGATTGACGATCCCGGACCCCTGCACGGAGTCGTAGTTGATATCGAAGCGGTAGAAGTCCACATCGGAGGCGGCCGTCAGCTCGCCCGCGATGCTCAGCGCCGCGCGATCCGTGTTGAGGATGTTGCCCAATGCCTGCGCGTTGGCGATCACATCGTTGGCCGAATTGTTGGCCTCGCTGGCCTCACCCAGCAGCGGCGAGTGGATCGGCTGGCCGTAGACCTCAATGCCGTACGTGCCGTAGCGGATGTCGGCGTAGCGGATGGTGCAACCGGGCACCTCATCGATTTCCCGCAGCCGCACCTGGAACTGGTACCGCCCCATCGTCTGGCCGGCGTTCAAGTCGGCCAGGTTGTCGCTGCTGCTGCGGACGCGGATGTAGAACGATGTCAACGCGCTCCCCACGGCACCGGGCAGCACGACGCGCATGCCCGCATCGCGCGGGTTGGTCGTGTAGGTATCACGCCCCTGGAGGTAGGGGGACTTCTGCAGCACGTTGGCGTCGATCGAGGGGTTGGCCTTCACGATCGATTCCGCGCGGTTCGACTCCTGGAACGAATTGTCCGACCGGGCGATCAGCTGGCCGTCGGAACCGATCAGTTCGACGACGGTGTCGAGCGAATGCCGGGTCCGGTCGAAGTCGATCCAGATCTCCGTCCCGGCGCGGGCCTGGAAACTGTACACGTCGATGTCATTGCGGTCGTTGAGCAACCCGTGGACCTCGAAGCCCAGCCGCAGGTTCTCGTCGCCGTTCTTCTCGCTCGACGCCAGGGCCCCCAGGATCTCGGCCTGGCTGGTGGTGGCGTTGGAGCCCGGCGCGACGACGTTGGCCGCCTCGGATTCCACGTACACGTCAACGTTGCGGTCGTGCGCGTACTGGTCGATCAGGATGCTGCGCCAGTCGCCTGGTCCCGGCAGCGTGGCGCTGCCGTCGTTGTTCGTGTCGGTCTGCGGCATGCCGTCCGACACGCGGAACCCGGCTCCCGTGGTGTCGTCGCGCAGCGACGTGAAGACCACCGGCGAGCCCGGCTGGCCGATTACCTGGATGATGCCGCCGATCCGGTCGTCGATGTCCAGCGGCCGCCCGGTCGCGGTGAACCCGGCCGTGGGCCCGAACAGCTTGACGACCAGACTCTCGGTGGCATTGCTCTCGAGCCGCAGTCCGCCATAGGTATGGAAGTCGGAGATGTAGATCGTGTCCAAGACGACGTGCGTGATGTCCGTGTCGTCCCAGACGCTCTGGGTGGTGAGCGTCTCGCCGCGCACGATCATGCCGTTGATGCCGTTGTTCTCGAGCTGGTTCAACTTTACCAGCGGACCCTGGTTATCGCGCACTTCCGTTGCCCGATCCAGCAGGCCGGTGGAGCGTCCGGGGTCGCTGACCAGCGAATGATCGAGGGCATTGACGTTCACGTTGACGACGGCCCCCAGATTGTCGCGAATGATATTGTCGACGATGACCGGCTGCGCCCCGCGGATGAAGATGGTGCCGGTGTCGTTGAAACCGCGGCCAAACCGGTGCGATGGGGCCTGTCCCCCCACGCCGTCATCGTTCTTCTCGAAGATGCTGCGGGTCACGCGGACATCCGCCTGGTGCACTTCCAGCACGTTGAATCCGGCGAACGAACCCTCGACCGGCACCTCTCCTCCGCCGAACGTGAACAGCGCGTAGTCAATGCTCGCACTGCCCGTCGGGCTCACGAAGATGCCCCCCCAGTTGCCCGGGGCCGCTGCCACGGCAGCGCCGTCGTTCCCCGTGTCAAAGGTGCCTCCCGCACCAAACTCGTCGTCCATCTTCGAGGTGAAGATGACCTGTTGCCCATCGCGTCCCTCGGCGACCAGTTGGGCGCCCATGCCGACTTCAATTCGGGCCCCGACCAGCTTGACGATGATGTTGGGATCGATCACCAGGCTGGCATCCAGCCGTGCCCGCCGCAGGTTCGCCGCCGCGCCGCTCTGATCCAGCAGAATCCCTCCCGGGTTGCCGACATCCGTGTAGGTGATGGACGACGTGTTGAGCTGCGCCACCAGGCGGTACTCGCCGGTCGGCAGCCCGTTGCTCTCGCTGCGATACAGCCGGCGGGCGATGAATCCCGTGGGGGCCGGCGGCAACTGCGTCAGCTGGATCCGACTGCCGTCGTCCACCTGCAGCGTCCGAGTGGGGATGGAAGCAAGGCTCTCGTTGCCGTTGGCATCCACCCACACGAGCTTGTAGTTGTAGAGGCCGGCGGCGAGATTCCCGCCCGGCAGGCTGGTCAAGCTGATCAATTCCGACGGCGGCAGGGACTCCTCCAGGATCGGACCACCAGGGGTGCCCTGAATGAACAGGGTCTGAGCCAGCACGTGGACGATATCGGTGTCGTCCCAGCGGGCCGTCACCGTCTGTGGTTTGGTCGCGGTGCCCGCCGGCGTCGTCACGCGGATGAACAACCCGTTGGTCGTGTTCTCGACGATCCTGTTGAAATCGATGTCGGGCCCGACGCGCGTGTAGTCAATCGTGAAGGGGGCATCCCCCTGGTACCGCGGACTGTGATAGTTCCACTCCAGGAAGCTGTTGGGGTCGGCCGAGATCGCCGCGTCCGCGCTCTTGGTGATCTGGTTGAACGAGATTGTCGGCGCCGCTTCACTCAGAGTGATCGGATTGACGATCTGCTGAACACCGTCCACTTTCACATTGCCGCCGCCGTAACGGATGTCGGCGTGATTGATATAGTCCAGGAAGATGCCGTGCTCGTCCCACAGGAAGCGGTTCTCAGCACGATCCAGGTCGTTGCGGATGACAATGCCTCCCCAGTCGCCGGCGGCCGGGGTGGTCACGAGCGGATCCGTGTCGATCCCCGTCTCCTGGTCCTGGAACGAGGTGAAGATGACGCTCAGATCGGGCGTACCCAGCACCTGGATCGCACCGGCCGACAGATCCTTCGACAGGCTCGGACTGCCAACCCCGATCCGCGAATCCTTCAACTTGAAAATGGCCCCCGCGTCGATCATCAGCGTGACGAGTTTGGGCACGACCAGTTCGGCACCGTCGGACAGGATGTTGTTGGGCAGGTTGCCGAAACCGATCTCATACGCCCGATTGTCCGCCACCGTCGTGATGTCTTTGTCCAGTCCCCCGTTGCCGACCACCCGGATGATGTCCCCCGGCAAGGCGTTGGCGGTGGCATAGGCCAGGTTGCCGTAGGGAGCCTGCAGCGTTCCCACTCCGACGTTCGCGCTCTTGTCCACATAGATCGTCCGCGGCTGGCCGGGCGCGGCTTCGCCCTTGGGCGCCGCGGCGCGGAACCAGAAGTCGTACACGCCCCCCGCGATCCCGTCCAGATCGCCATCGAGCCGTGTCGCGCCCAGGGACCGATTGTCCTGGTCCGTGATACTGCGCGTGGCGCCGGGGCGGAAACTCAGCCGCAACTGATAGTCTCCCTCGCTCGTCCCGCCGATGCCGGAATCCTCGATCTCGGGATCATAGTCGTCATTGCCACTGGCGCTGACGCCAACGAAGTAGACCCCCGCGTCGAGCGACAGGGACACATAGGAGTCCTTGCTGAAATAGTTGTCGTTCTGCGCAATTTCCTCGATGCCGGTGAGCGTCTGCTTGTAGACCCGGATGTGCGTGTCGAGCAGGCTGGAGGTGGGCAACCGCTCGGCATGCGTTTCAGCAACGAACAGGCCGCTCGTCTGCAGTTCGAACCGGTACAGGTCGATGTCCTTGTTCTCCGGGCGGAACAGGTGCTGGCCGTGCACGATGTCATGCTGGCCCGGGAAGTCCGGTTCTGGCACGTTGTCGAAATTGAGGATCGCCTCGCCGTTCATGATCGTGATCGGCGGCAGCTCGTCGGTCAGATGGAGCCCCAGCAGCCGACCGATTTCGTGCATGGCGGCCTGGAACCAGGTGTCCCCGTACCGATCACTCCAGTTCACACCCGCGTTGATGATCGCGCGGCCTTCCAGGTCTTTCGGCTCCGCCAAACCAATCACCGTCTGCGTGTCGACCGTCGGCTCGATCGCCCGCAGGTCCCCCGTGACGATCGTCATCCCCAGCGCGGCCGTCTCGACAAAGTCGATCCCCAGGTACTCACCATAGAGTTCGAAGATCTCACGCGCCCGCTGCTTCTGACTCTCCGTGATCTGGTTGCGCAGCGCGTTCCCTTCCGGGTCGAATCCGTAGAAGGTCTGGAAGTTGTAATAGGCCGTGGTGATCCCTTCACCCAGCGGGTCCTTGCCCAGCAGGTCGGCGTCGTAGAGCGTCATGGCCCACACGTCGTGATAGGGATAGTACGGCCCCTGCACCGGAATCGAACGATTGCCCGGCTCATCCACCGCACCGGGGAAGTCCAGCAGATAGTCGGTCGACACGATCTTCTGGGATACGATCACGCTGCTGGCATGATCGGTGTTGAAGTCGGACGACAGGTCAATCGCCGTGTCAAAACTCGATCCCGGCTCGCGCGTCAACGTCACTTCCACCGGCACCGCCGGGATCGACTCGTCGGTCCCGATCCGCAGCCGGAACGTGCCGGGCCCGGCCAGCCCCTCCAGGCTCGCCGCCTGGCCAAACGTCAGCACCGCCCGGTCGGTGACCGGGTCATACTGCACCTTCGTCGGATTGAACTTCACGTCGTCCTGATTGCTGACCGTATCGCGCGTCAGAATCAACTGATAGAAAGCCGGATTCTCGGCCGAAGCGGCCGTAGGGGCTCCCCCCGGGCCGTTCTGGACAAACAGATCGTCGTCGTTGAAGTACACGACGATCTTGTTGCGGTCCTGCGACAGCGTACCATTCGCGTTGCGATGGATCGGCTGCGGAACCACCGCCACAATCTGCGCACCAAGATCCAGTTCGAAGTTCAGACGATAGTCCGCACCGTTGTCTACATTGTCGTCCGTCAGATCGTTCAGCGCCATGCCGTCCGCGTTGCGCAGCGCATCGACCCCCGTCCCCTTGACCACCAGACGATAGTGATCGTCCACCAACCGGTCCTGGAACCGCAACACAAGCTGGTTCGTCGTGCCGGTCACCAGCCCCACATACCCGGGCGTCACCACCACGTCGTCGCCGATCCCGTCCACCACGTCCCCGAACACGCCGTCCCCGCCGGCACGCGTGATCTGAAACGCCCTCTGCAGCGTTGCCGGGTCGTCGGTAAACACCTGGCTCTCGTCGAACTTGAACAGCAGCTCCTGTGGCGCCACGTTGCGGATGTCCCCCTCCACAAGCAGCGACCCGGCATTGGGCAGCACTCCGATCAGCTGCGGCCCTAGCGCCAACAGCCGGCGGTCCTCAAGGGTCTCGATCCGCAAACCACGCTCCGAGCGGCGAAGAGCCCGCAAGCTCGAACTGCGACGGAACTTCCTTGACTTCCACAACTTGTGCGAACGCCGGATGGCCATATACCAACCCCTCAACAAACGACAGTGCGAATTCTCTCAGAGAGCAACTGGAGGCGACAAACCCGCTTATGAACGCCCACCGCACCCGGAGCCGGCCCACGACGGCTGCGAGCAAAGACCAAAACTGCCACACGCCAGCAGC
The DNA here is from genome assembly GCA_012729315.1 of Planctomycetaceae bacterium. Lineage (GTDB taxonomy): Bacteria > Planctomycetota > Planctomycetia > Pirellulales > Pirellulaceae > JAAYDI01. The sequence continues at coordinate 5,747 of JAAYDI010000112.1, read as the reverse complement.
ATCAACTGGGTGCTATAGGAAAATCAGGCAATTCTGTCGCGTCATGCACGCCACATAAGTTGGATTGTAATTACGGCCAAACCTATTGCAACGAAAATGCGACTTCTCAAGAGTCGTAGGAAGTCGTTCGCAGATAACGCGTTGCCCCGCGTGGCACGATGAGCGCAGCCCGTCTGATCGACACCGCGTCAACCGTGTAGACCCCGCTCCGGCGAGATTCTACCTCTGATCCCAACTGTTCTTCACGGAGCGACTTACGGCGCAGTCAGGCCGTTGCTGAGAGGTCGTCGTCGCGGGACCGACCGCACGTGGGACGCTTGCGGTGACGTGGGGCTCGGGAGAGCGATCGGGGGGGCCCGGGAGAGTTTCAGGAGGCGATGGAGGGGGTGAAACCGGTGCGGTTCCCGCCCCTGCGGGACGCCTGCGCCAGTTGGGCACAGGCGCGTTCGACGTGCGCCGCCATTTCGTCACCGTCCAGTACCTCGACCACGCCCAGACTGACCGTGAAACTCACCGGCTGGCCATTGACCATGATCCCCACCTGGTGAATTTCCTTGCGGAGCCGTTCTCCGATACAGACGGCATGGCGGAGCAGGGCACCGGGGAGGATCAGGCCGAACGTCGACTCGTCGTACTTGGCCAACATGTCCATGTTGCGCACGCGGTCGCGGATAGCCTGGACGACAACGCCCAGCGCCAGTTCGGCCGTCGGCACCCCATGCTCGTGCACCAGGTGCGCGTAGTTGTCGACGCTCAGCAGCATGGTCGAGAAGGGAGCCCCTCCCCGGTTGAATTCGCAAATGCGGCGATGCACCTGCTGGCAGAACATCGTCTTGTTGTTCAGGTTGTGGAGCAGGTCCAGATCGACGTTCTCCGGCGTGCACAGGTCGATGTCGGCCATGGCGTGCGGTCCGCTCTCGTCAATGGACATTCCGCATTGTTCCGACAGCTCGATCGGTGTCGGCGGCGGTGCCGCGGACGATGCCGGCCGGTGCGTTTGCCCGTCGCTGGCCGACCCACCCTGCGCCGCGGCCTTCCACACCCGCACCCGGAATCCGTCATGCCAGCACACGCAGTCGCGTCCAGCGTGCTTGGCACCGTACATGGCCCTGTCCGTCCGCTGGATCAGCGACTCCATGGTCTCCGCTTCCATCAGCTGCGCCACCCCGGCGCTGATGGTCATGTTCAGCACACTGGTGCCCACCCGGTACTGCGTCTCGTGGACCGCGATGCGTAACCGCTCGGCTTGGACTCGAGCGTCCTCCCAAGTGGTATTCGGCATCAGGATGGCGAACTCCTCACCACCGTAGCGCGACACGAGATGTTGCCACGGGGAGTGTGCCAGCAGGGTGGACCCGATGCGCCGTAGAACCTTGTCGCCCTGCGGATGCCCGAGTTGGTCGTTGACCCGTTTGAACCGGTCGACGTCGATCATGACCAGCGACAGTTCGGTCCCGGTCTCCTGAGACGCTAACAGCTGCCGCGCCGCTTCCTCGAACGCCCGGCGGTTCGGCATGCCGGTCAGCACATCCGTGCGCGCTTCCGCTGCGTGGAATTCCATCCGGTCATGGAGTTCGTCCAGTTTGGATTCCGCCTGGGACAGCTTGGTTTGCATCACTTCGTTGGCCTTCAGCAGCCGGTCAGCCAACGCAGTGAGGCTGGCCGAGGTCGCATGCGGCTGGGTTGTGAGTTCCTGATCCACCTCCCCCACTCGGGCGCTGTGTTCACCCACGTCGGCGGCCATGCGCACCGACAGGCGGTGGAGGCTGGTCATGAGTTCTCGGGCCAGTTGGGCATCATCAACTCCCGTCAGGAGTTGAGCAGACGGCCAGTGCTGGCACAGCCACCAGCCTGCGCACAGGCCGACGACGGCAAACACAACACCCACCAGAACATGGGAAACCAGCAGTTGCATCATCCTGCCCCTCGCCTCACGACGCGGTCCCGCCTGCGGTCGCGCCCTGCAACACCCAGACACTGCCTGTCGATCCACCCCCCGGCCGCCCCCGCTACACCGGCCGACAACAGGGCAATGCACACAGCAATGTGCACATCGACCGAGACCCTGAAAACCATAGCTTGCCGCTAAGAAAGCTCCGGGGCATCGGCAGTAAATATCTCAAACCCCCCACCTCAGGAGGAGGGCCATGAGTAGGCCTGGGTGACTTTGCCGACCACGCGGAGCGATTGGAGGACTTTTACCCAAGATTTACACGCGGGCCATGGTGTCAGTGGGCAACTCGGCTAGGTTATCCATAACATGGATCTCTGCTAAAGGTGCGCCGGCGGTAGACCGCTGGCGGGCCGCTGGCGAGAGCCGACTGTTGACGGACCCGCTGTGTTTGAAGCATTAAGGGAAGATCCCATGCTCGATAATCGCGAACCCATCATCATTCAGGGTGGGATGGGGGCTGGCGTATCAGGGTGGCGGCTGGCGCGTGCCGTATCGGAGACAGGACAGCTGGGAGTCGTGTCGGGGACGGCACTGGATATGGTGCTGGCCCGGCACCTGCAGTTGGGGGACCCGGCCGGGCACATGCGTCGTGCGATGGCTGAGTTCCCGCTGCCTGGGGTGGCCGAGCGCGTGCTGGACCGCTATTTCATCGAGGGGGGCAAGGCTGCGGGCGCGCCATTTCAGGCCGTACCGCCGCTATCGCCGCAGCCGGCGCGGGAGCGGCTGGAGTTGCTGGTCCTGGCGAACTTCGTCGAGGTCTACCTGGCACGTGAGGGGCACGACGGGCTGGTGGGAGTGAACTTCCTGGAGAAGATCCAGCTCCCGACATTGCCGTCGCTCTTCGGGGCCATGCTGGCCGGTGTAGATTACGTGCTGATGGGGGCCGGCATTCCGCGCACGATTCCCGGGATTCTGGACAGTCTGGCCCGGGGTAACGCGGTGGAGGCACCCTATCACGTGGAAGGCGCCCGGCCGGACGAGGAGTATGTGACGCGGTTTGACCCGATGGAGTTCTGTGCCGGGCAGCTCCCTTGGCTGATGCGTCCCAAGTTCCTGGCCATCATTGCGTCGGCCACGCTCGCCACCATGCTGGTGCGAAAATCGACCGGTCACGTGGATGGCTTTGTCGTGGAGGGCCCGACGGCGGGTGGACACAACGCTCCACCCCGTGGCCATCTGCAGCTCAACGCGCGCGGCGAACCGATCTACGGGCCGCGGGACGTTGCCGACCTGAAGGTGATCGCCGATCTGGGCCGGCCGTTCTGGTTGGCCGGGTCCTATGGCGACCCGCTGCGCGTGGTCGAGGCGTTGGAGGCAGGTGCGGCCGGCGTGCAGGTCGGCACCGCGTTCGCCTACTGCCGGGAATCGGACCTGGATCCCGCGTTGCAACGGCAGGTGATAGCCCTGAGTCGCACGGCCTCAGCCCGGGTCAAGACCGATCCGCTGGCCTCGCCGACTGGATTTCCCTTCAAGGTGGTGGAGCTGGCCGGAACGATTTCCGAGGAGGATGCATACCAGCAGCGGCAGCGGATCTGCGATCTGGGTTACCTGCGTCACGCCTACAAGAAACCGGATGGGACGATCGGATGGCGCTGCCCGTCCGAGAAGGTCGAGCACTACGTGCGGAAGGGTGGCAAGCTGGAGGACACACGGGGTCGCAAGTGCGTGTGCAACGGCCTGATGGCGAACATCAGCCTGGCTCAGATCCGGCCGGGCACAGGCGCCGAGAAGGCGCTGGTCACCAGCGGCGATGACGTCGCGAAGGTGGCGCAATTTCTACCGGCACCCGACGCAGACAGCTACTCGGCCGAGGACGTGGTTGCGTATCTGCTCTCCGCAGTGGAAACTAGCACGGTAACCACCCGCGCGTGAAAACGCGGGATACGCCTCCTCCTGCCGTATCGCGAAGATGTTCGAACGCCGGTCCCTGAAGCTGCCGATCACGCTCGGCGTGATGATGATCGTGTCGGTCGTGGCCCTCACGGTCGGCTGGGTGCTGTTGTCGACCTTTGGCGCGGTGGCCAACATCCGCCGGGCACCGCTCTACTGGACTCTGCTGACGGTCGGCACCACGTTCCTGGTCTTCGTGCTGGTAGGGGTCGTGCTGTACCTGCGGTTGTCGGTCGAGACGATCAATCTCAACCGGCGGCAATCGAATTTCATTGACAGCGTGACGCACGAACTGAAGTCGCCGCTCGCGTCGCTCAAACTCTACCTGCAGACGCTCGAGCGGTGCCGGGTAAGTCCCGGGGAGCAGGAGAGCTTCGTGCGGTTCATGCTCGACGATGTCGAGCGGCTGGACATGCTGATCAACCATCTGCTGGACGCCGCGCTGCTCGACCACCGGATCGAGCGATCGGACGTGGAGCTGATGGATCTGGCCAAGGTACTGGCCGACTGCGTGAAGGCGGTCTGCCTGCGCTATCGCATGCCGGCCGGCACGGTGCAGCTGGAGGCCGAACCGCTCTGGGTCCGGGCCCGCGCCGTGGATCTCGACCTGGTGTTCCGCAACCTGATCGACAATGCGGTAAAGTACGCGAGCGACCAGCCGCACGTGGAGATCACCGCCCGGCGCGGTGGCAAAGATCTGGGGGTGATCCTCATCAGCGACAACGGTAAGGGGATACCGGCCGATCTGCGCCGCAAGATCTTCGGCCGTTTCTATCGCGTCGGCATGGAACTGGAACGGGAATCCGCCGGCCTGGGCCTGGGCTTGCATATCGTCCGCATCCTGGTCCGGCGTCTGCAGGGTACGATCCGCGTGCGGGATCGCGAGGGGGGCCCCGGCACAACCTTCGAGGTAACCCTGCCTGTGGTGAGTCCCGGCGCCAGCCCCCGCATCGCGGCGCGGGGGATCAGTTCGTCTCCGGAGGTGGAAACCGTATGACTTCCGACAGCCATCACATTGTGATCGTGGAGGACGAAGAGCATCTGGCAATCGGCCTGAAATTCAACCTGGAGGCCGAGGGCTACCGCGTCACGAACTTCAAGGACGGCGTGTCGGCCCTCGCGCTGATCCAGGCGCATCCCGACGACGTCGACCTGCTCATCCTCGACCTGATGCTGCCCGGCATGAGCGGCTACAACGTGTGCGAGACGCTGCGCGGCCATGGCTGGGACAGGCCCGTGCTGATCCTCAGCGCCCGGACGCTTCCCGACGACCGCCGCCAGGGATTCGACGTCGGCGCCAACCAGTACATGAGCAAGCCGTTCGACCTGGACGAGTTGATCAGCCGTGTACGGAATCTGCTGACGCACCATCGACCGCGTGTCAACACGCCACAGCCGATCGTCGAGTACTCCTTCGGCAAGGCCCGCGTCAACTTCGAAACCTTCGAGGCCACCTGTGACGGGTCGCCGATCCGCATGACACAGCTGGAGATGAAGCTCCTGCAGTACTTCATCCAGCACGAGGGGCGGGTCATTCCCCGCCAGGAACTGCTCGAAAGCGTCTGGGGGATGCACGGCCAGGTGCAAACCCGCGCGCCGGATCAGTTCATCCGCCGGCTGCGCAAGGCGTTCGAACCCGATCCCGCCAACCCGCGCCACTTCCTCACCATCCGCGACGCCGGCTACCGCTTCGTCGCCGAACCCGGGGGGAATAACTAATGACGAATGACGGAAGCACGAAGGAATGACGGATGACGAGTGATGAATGATGGAGGCATGAGGGAATGACTGGGGATTGTCAGCGACCGATCAGCCAAATCCGCACGCAATAGTCCAGCGTCGCGGCAGTTGCTTCAGCTTCCATCATTCGTTATTCCTTCGTGCTTCCGTCACTCGTCATCCG
>JAAYDI010000111.1 GCA_012729315.1 Planctomycetaceae bacterium | reverse complement strand
GCGGACACGGTGCGTGACGGCGGACACGTTATTAGACCCAAGATCGGTTTATCAACCCCGCTCGCCGGTGGTCGCCTCACGGCGGCGGGCGCTGCCGGCGGCGGCGGATTAAATATGGGTCCTTCCTAAGGTGCCGCGCGTAGTTTCCCACCCTAGGCTCGCGTCCGGACCCGAGAGCGACGATGTGACATTGTGACAAGGGTGTGACACATGGATGAAATGCTTCTCAGGCTACTGGGGTCGGTCGACCGCTTGTTTTTGCCGACACGCGACTGGACGGACAACCGTTCGGTAGTCGCCACGTGGGACCTACAACAGCAGTACCGGACGCTGGGGTTGCCAATACCCGGTGACGCGACCGAGGGTAGCGACCAGGCGGACCGCAAGCGGCGGGAACGCTGGCTGACCGAGATACAGACCAGCGGCGACGTGGTTGTGACCCGGCGTCGCAAGCGGCGGACACACTGGCGGCTGTCCGACGCGACCGATTGGCGACTGCGGCGACAGGCTGGCGGATACGGCTACTGGCAGACGGTGGCTGGCATGATGTGCATTGCGGCACACGTCAAGCTGGACGCGGTCTTGAAAGACACGCTGGCGGTTGACTCGGTTGCCGAGTACCAGTTGTGCGGCTGCCAACCGAAAGATGGACCCTACCCCGAAGCGTCGCGACGGTGCCAGTTGCTTGAGGAAATGCTACTTCCCGGACTTGTCCGCAACTGGCTTGGGTCATGCAGCGACGTGCACGGCACGACCGCTTACGCCATTCGACCAGCCGGCTACGCGGTCTTGCACGACCCAGAAAAGCACAAGCCACCCGCCGAGGTCTTCACCGACGTGCACTCGGACGACGCCGAGAAAGCGTACTGGTCTGGCTACGAGGACATGCACGCCGAGTTGCAACGAGCGACACCGACCCACGCCGGTTCGGTGGCGGTGGCAATTTCCGCCGGTGAATGGGACTGGTATCCCGACCGGCGACTGCGTCCCGTGCAAGTGTTCTGCCACAACGGCAAGCAACGAAAAATCACGGCGATTGAAGCCGCATACCGGAAGCTGATGCGATGACCGCCTGGAGCGATGCCCCGCTGGTCGTGGTTGCCGCTGTCAGGTGTCCATTTTGCGACACGTCGGCCCGCCCGCTCATAGTCCGCACTGAGGCGGCCGGCGACGGCGCGGTCTTCCGCCGCGCAATCTGTCGGGATTGCTCCCGCAAGTTCTGGACGTGCGTTGATCCGGAGGTGCGGCCGATGATCATTCCAGGCGTTGGAAAAGCCGGCCTGGACGTTCCCTAAACTTCACCCATAAGGAGACCCGTTCTATGTGCCAAGACAACGAATACGTTTGTGGTAGCGACCTGACGCCCGCGGATGTTGCCGATTTCGACGACGGCCGGCTGATCCCGTGGCGACGCGATGCTTCTGGCCAATGGTACCGCCGCGTCATCCAGGCACCCGCCGGGTTTCCGACGATCCAGGCCGTTCCGCCGCAAGCCGCAGCGTCGGCGAGCGACAGCGACGTGTTTGACGAGCCGGCTGGCCTGGACGACTTCGAGCGCTCGCAGTTGCGGCAGTGGGCTGACGAGCTGCGCCGGGGGGGCGGTGACGATCCCGAGGAGGCCGACGAGTGAGACTGTCCGCCGGCCTGACATTCGATGATCTGCGGCGCGATATGCTGGCGATGGCCCGCATGGTCGCCCCCGAGATCGACCAGCCGTTGCACATTCTTCGTCAGCAGGACGTCCCCCGGCTGCCAGTCCCCTTCGCCCGTGCATGGTGCCAGCGACAGGCGACACCGGCCACACAGGTGGCGCTGCAAGATGCCGGCCTATGGCGCGGTCCCGGTCCGGTGGTCATCTTCAGGTTGCCACTTGTGGATCGGCTAGAGTCGTTCGGCGTATTCGCGCATGAAGTGACGCACCTAGTTCCGTTTGCCCCCGCGGTCAGCGCGGAATACTCGCCAACGGACCTGTTCGAGTCGTTCGGCGTGCTGGCCGCGTGGGCGGCCGAACCACCCGAGACAGTGGCCGCCAGACCGCCGTGGGCAGACGGACACGGCCCGACGTACATCCGCGCCGCGGCTCACGTCCGGCACAGACTGCTCGAGGTGTGCGCGTTGGACATACCGCCGAGGTACATCGTGCATGAGGGGTACGCCCCTCTGGACTTCCCTAGCCTCATTCGGTCACTGCGGCCGGAGCTGGGGTCTGCCAGTCTGGATGCGCCGTTTGCGGAGATCCTGGCGGCGGCACCGCCGGCGGAGTTTCTCGATTTGTTTGAGGAGGCCGAGCGAAAATGGAGAGAGCGATATGAGCGTTGACAATTTTTTGGCCCTGGACGAAATGGCGGCCGCAGTTGTCGAGCGGGAGAAGACGTCCCCAGTCGCACCAGCGGCCGGCGACTCCGCAGCGGCGCGGCTGGTGGCCGAGGATCAGCACCGACGTGAGCGCGAGCGACTCGCCCGCCGCGCGGAGGTCCGCCAGCAGATCAAGCAGCGGGCGGTTCTGATG
>JAAYDI010000110.1 GCA_012729315.1 Planctomycetaceae bacterium | reverse complement strand
CATCCCGACCGAGGCGGCAGCAAAGAGGCGATGCAGGCAATCAACGTGGCGCGTGAATTGTTGGAGAAGATGATTCGTTGACACTTCAAGCCCGAAAGGAATTCAGTATGAAAACCAAATTCAAGACTACCCGCTGCCGCATTGGTGCGTGTGCTGATCCGAAGCTGGCCGAGGTGCCCTGGTGTTCCGCGTGCCGGCGAATCGGTATCGAGCGGCGGAAGGCCGAGCAGGCGAAGCGGCTGTCCGCCTCACTGCCGCACACGCGGTTGGGCTCCGAGCTGGCGGAGGCGACGTCGTGAGCATTGTGTCCCCGCCCGCTGGTCGTCCGGCCTGGGGAGCCGGGCGCCGGCAGGCGGCGGATTAACTTGGGTCCTTCCAGGGGGCCTGGCGCGACGTTTCCCACCCGCAGCACGCGCAAGTCAGAGACACTTGATTGATTGATGATGTGGCTAAGTCGCCCCTAACCCTTACGGGCAACATGGTATGACCGCCTGGAGCGATGCCCCGTTGGTCGTGATTGCTGCCGTCCGGTGTCCGCATTGCGATTCGCCGGGACGTCCGATCATCGTGCGGACCGAGGCGGCCGGTGATGGCGCGACGTTCAGACGCGCGATCTGCCGGGAGTGTTCACGCAAGTTCTGGACGTGCGTTGACCCGGAGGTGCGGCCGATGATTTTCCAGCCGCTGGAAAGACCGGACCGTTGACCCCGTAGACTTCGTGTGAAGGAGGGACATCCCATGTCCGATCAAGAGTTCATTTCAGGTTCCGACGCCGACGATGATGACCTGCGCGCCTACGACGAGGGTCTCTTGACCGAGTGGCGACGCGCCCCGGACGGCACCCAATGGTATCGGCGTGCAGCCGCCGGCGCCGCCTTTCCCGAGATCCGGGCCGTGCCGGCCGATGACGTGCAGGCTGCTGATGGGCCAATGGAGCTGGACGACTTTGAGCGCGCACAGCTCCAGCAGTGGGCCGACGATCTGCGCCGGGGGGGCGGTGACGAGCCCGAGGAGGCCGACGAGTGAGACTGTCCGCCGGCCTGACATTCGATGATCTGCGGCGCGATATGTTGGCCATCATGGCCCGCGTCGCGCCGGAGGTATCGCAGGAGCCGTACCTCGTCCGGCACCGCGATCTGCCCGGGCTGCCAGAGCCCATCGAGACCGGCGCCTACGCTTCCGCCCAGCCATGCCCCGCGACCGTCGCGTCGTTACGGGCTGCCGGTATCTGGCGGGGGCCGGCACCCATCGTCGTGTTCGTTTCCGCGCTGGATGGCCGGCTTGAGGCCTACGCCAGGTTCATCCATGAGCTGGCACATCTCTTGCCGTTCCGCCCGGTCCTGGAGGCCGGCACGCGCGCCGTCGATCTGGACCAGGCCCGGGTGCAGTACGCCGCTTGGGCGACAGCACCGGATTACCATGTTGCCGATCTACCGCGGTGGGCACCACACCATGGGCGAGACTACCTTCGTGTCGTCTGTCACGTCTGGTTTCGTGCGCTGCGGCTCTGCAGTTTGGACGTCCCGACGAGGTTCGTTCTGCATCACGAGTACGATCTATCCCCGCTGGGCAGTTACGTCGACGCGCTCACGCCGGAACTGCGGACGACCGATACCAGCACGCCGTTTGCGGAGATCGCCGCGCTGCCGATGCCCGAGGCGTTCCGAGAATTGTTTGACGATGACAAGGCCCGCTGGGCCAGACAGGAGACACGCGATGAGTGACAATTTTTTGGCCCTGGACGAAATGGCGGCCGTGGCTTACGAGCGCGGGGACACGTCCCCCTCCGCACCAGCGGCCGGCGACTCCGCAGCGGCGCGGCTGGTGGCCGAGGATCAGCACCGACGTGAGCGCGAGCGACTCGCCCGCCGCGCGGAGGTCCGCCAGCAGATCAAGCAGCGGGCGGTTCTGATG
>JAAYDI010000012.1 GCA_012729315.1 Planctomycetaceae bacterium | reverse complement strand
GTGCAGGGTCGCCAACCTGACACAGGGTTCGCAGTGAGAAGTAAACCGTTAATGCGAAGTGGCTCACCGGTGGAACAAATGTCAAAACCGGCACCAGGGCCGTTTCTTCGGGCCTTTCACCACGCCAGGCACGGCTCACGAATCAGAACCCGCCAATGTACCATGTGGGCCCCCATACCTCGGCCCATATCGTCGCGCGAGACATGTCGCGGGAATTGATCAGCGAACCAGAGCCCTGGTAGCCGGATCGGTTCCGACTGTTGCGGGGCGCTTCTGTCTGCGGACTGCCATATTGCGACGTCTCCCCCGAGCGGGCTCCAGCCGTGGCTTGACCAATATGCTGGGCCGCCACCTGCGCGTCACGATGCTCCACCGCAATCTGACGGCTCTTCTCCGCCGCCTGCTTCATCCACACCAGCGCGTCGTGCTTGGCCTGAATGCGTTTGAGGATTACCAGCATCTGCGCGGCATCTGCGTTGACGATGTCGTTGCGCAGCTGCTGGATGTCCGCCTCGCTGTACATGGCCTGGACCCGCAAGAATCCGCGCAGCCATGTCGTTGTCTGCTGCCACTTCTCACTCTCGACGTACTCCCGCAAGTCCTTGGTCTGGTCCAGCCATTGAGCGACTTGGCTGGTCGACATCTGGGCGACCGCCGCACGGATCTTGTCCATGTCCTCTCTGCGCAACAGATCGGACTCCGTCAGGTATCGGTCAAGCCATTGGAGCGTCAGCTCGCGCCGCTCCTCAATCGGCAGGCTGGTATCGTCCATCAGTTGGCCTGAGGCCCGCGTGGCCAGTGACAGCAGCAAACCGAGGAGCACCAGCGTCCCCATTGCGGCGGGCACTCGCCGCATCACGGATAATGTGACACGTAAGAACTGACAATTGTTGTTCATGGCTCTCTCTCGATCGCTCTCTCTGGCTTTCGCAGGGGATCAGTCCTGGTTGACACCGGTACCCGCACCGGAAGTATATCCCCGACCCGCTCGAGAAGAAACGTGGATTCTCCTGCAGGCGGCCTGCGACACCTGCCGGCGCTGAGCGCTGCATGCCGCTCACGCTGCTCAACATATAGTTAATACAGTTATCGGCATCTTGCCGCGACCGTTGACTATTATCCCCCTGCCGGCAGCCCAAGCCCGCAGTTCGCTGCTCGGCCAGCCGCAGCCTGCGACCGCATGCCGGGTCATAAAGCAAATGATCGCCACGTTTTGTTCGGCTTGTGCATCTTGCCCAGCTTGCCTGTGGCGCTGCCAGCTGAATGCTATGTGAGGTGTGCCTGTTGGTCCCCGGCCTGGACTGGTTCCCGCCGGGGCCGGCCTGCGGGCCGAGTGCCTGGGGGCGTCTTGCTGCTGGATTTGATGTTCGTTTTTTGGGATTTATTTCAGGTCCAGAATTTTCGATCGAGAAGCCGGAAGTTGACCGCTTCCGACAGGTGGGGCAATTCGATTTCGGCGCTGGAGTCCAGATCTGCGACCGTGCGTGCAACCCGCAGGATTTTGTCGTGTGCACGGGCCGACAGGCCCAACTCATTGACGCTGGACTTGAGCAGTCCCAGGCATTCGTCATTGAGTCGGCAGTACTGGCGGATCTGACGGGGGGCCATGTGCGCGTTCGAACGCGATCTGGTACCGGAGAACCGCGCCTGCTGACGCTCTCGGGCGCGAACCACTTGCTCCCGCATCTCATCACTGCTGGTCCCCGCCTGCTGGCTGGAGAGCTCCTTGAACGGAACTGCGGGGACTTCAATGTGAATGTCAATTCGATCGAGCAGCGGGCCGCTGATCTTGCCGATGTACTTTTCGATCTGGGGGGGCGTACAGTGGCACTCGCGCCGTGGATCGGTACGGAACCCACAGGGGCACGGGTTGAGCGCCGCGACCAGCATGAACTCGGCCGGGAACGTGGTGGAAGTCAACGCGCGGGAGATCGTCACGACCCCGTCCTCCAGCGGTTGACGCAGCACCTCGAGCGTGCGACGGTTGAACTCCGGTAACTCGTCGAGAAACAGAACGCCGTGGTGCGAAAGACTGATCTCGCCCGGGACCGGTATGCTGCCACCGCCCACCAGCCCCGCGTCGCTGATGGTGTGGTGCGGCGAACGGAATGGGCGCCGTGCGAGCAGCGGCTGGCCGGGTGGCAGTCTCCCCAGCGCACTGTAGACTCGCGTCGACTCGATGGATTCCGTGGCGGTCAGCGGTGGCAGGATCGACGGCAGACGCTTGGCCAGCATCGTCTTGCCGGACCCCGGCGGACCCAGCATCAGCAGGTTGTGCGCGCCGGCGGCCGCGATCACCAGCGCGCGTTTGGCCATTTCCTGGCCACGCACGTCGGAGTAGTCGTCGTCGTAGTGCGAGAGCGTGTTGAACAGCTCCTGCAGCCGGGACGGCACCGGATCGATGTCGATGTGGCCGGCAAAGAACGCGGCGGCCTCGGCCAGCGATGAAACGGGGATCACCTCCAACTGCTCGACGACCGCCGCTTCCGCCGCATTGGTGTCGGGCACGACGATCCCGCGCAGGCCCGTCTGCCGCACGGCGGACATCGCCATCGACAACGCCCCCTTCGCGGGGCGCGTGCGCCCCTCGAGCGACAGCTCGCCCACCACCGCGTATTGGTCGAACCGCTCGGACGCCAGCTGCCCGCTGGCGGCCAGCACCCCCAGCGTGATCGGCAGGTCGAACGAAGCGGCCTGCTTCGGAAGTTCCGCCGGGGCCAGGTTGATGACCACCCGGTCATACGGCCGTTGAAAACCCGAATTGGCAATCGCCCGCTCGACGCGGTGCGTGCTCTCCTTAACTGCCGCCTCCGGCAGCCCCACCAGGATCGTCTTGGGCAGGGCCGCCTGCGAGACATCGACCTCCACGTCCACCGGCACCGCTTCGATGCCCAGCAGCGAAAACGTACGTAATTTGGCCAACATGGCACGTCCTCACGTTGGCCCGCGTTTACGTCAGCGTCGCGCCTGCATTGTGCCCGCATCTCACCCGCCCTGCAAGCCCCACTCCAAACGCCAACGCGCTTCAGGATGACATGCCCCTGTCACCCGTGTCACCTCTATCATCCGGAGGTGCAATTCCTGTGCCACTGCATGCCCCGGCGGGCGCTGCCGAGACCCTGGTTTGGATGCGGAGACGGGGCGGACAGGATGAACAGGATCGCTGGGATGAACGGGTGGGAGTCAGAGTTGTCTGTTTCCGACGTATGTACCGCTCGTGGCGGGCTCGGGCAGCGCCACTTGAAATCGTATGCAACGGTCAATCCAAGAACGCCACCGATGCAGTCGCCCGATTCTCGGTGTTCATCTCGACCCGATGCCAGCCATTCAACCGAATGGTGGCGTGATCGGGGTGGGTGATCTTGCCCCGTACATACACCACCGGGTCACGAACCATTGTCCGCCAAGCCCAGTTGATGGCATCCGGGTTCGCCTTGAGCAGCTTCCGATATTCCATCATGGTCAAGCCGTTGGGATGCTGCCTGCACACGTAGACGGTTGTTCCGCCGTGCCGATACAACTCTTCGCACATGTGCGGCTTGCCACGGCCACGGCGAATCGGCTCGTGAGGCAGGATCCGCCAGTTTTGCACTTGCACGTCCGGGGCCGGGATAAAGAACCACTCGCCCTGGCGAATGAACACATCCGTCTTGCGGCGCAACCGCTTCTGGTGTTTGCCTCGTTTTCCCTGTTCTCGGGCCCGCACGAGATCCGGCTTCAACGCTTCCTTGGCGGTTACAACGTTGCTGACAGGAGCCTTCTCAGGCACCCCGGCGACGAACCAGTGTCGTTCATCGTGGCCGCACAGGAACTTCTCTTTCGTGGCGGGCAAGCCAGGATGCTGGTTCGGTTGACGCACCATCAACAGTAGATGGCGGTCCTTCGACTGTACATCCAACACGTCAACATCGGCAGCGTCATCTGTCTGGATGTCAAAGAATTCGCCATGCCGGTCGCGCTGCACGTCGATCACGACCGGCCCAGGTGCGGGTCGCCAGGGACTCCGTACCAAAGGGCGGATCTTGGCCCTGGCTCCCAGTTTCTCGAACTTGCTTTTGATCAGGTTGGTATCCATGCTCGTAGAGACACAAGCGATGGCAAGACGGTTCGCTGGTCCACGTGGTAATTCTTGAGCGTGTGGCCGTGTGGCCGCGGTGCAATGCAGCCTGTGATCCGCTCTCTCATCGCGCGGGAAACGACAGTCTGGTCCTCGATGCCAGTCGGATGGCAGAGAACGAGCCCGCCACGAGCCGCACATTGCCGGCCGGGCGCCGGAAGCCCAGCCGCGGCTGTTTTCGGTCTCACTCCAATCGCCAATCGGAAACAGACACTCTGACTCCGGCCGTCCTGCGGCACATGCCACGCAGTACGCCACGCGCGGTTTGTTGCGGCCTC
>JAAYDI010000109.1 GCA_012729315.1 Planctomycetaceae bacterium | reverse complement strand
TGCGCGTCACCGGCTGGCCGGGACATAGCCTGCAAGACTACTATCTTGCCGTCGGGCTCGGCGTCGATGCTTTTTGCACCGACATCCCTGTCGCTATCTCCACCTGGAAAGCCCAGCACGAGCAGCGAGCCCCCGTCCCCGCTGCCCCGGCGGCGAAACCCTGATGGCGCAAGAACGTGTCAGGAACCGTTATTGCAGTTCAAACCCACAAACCGGCCACCGTTCCCTAAAAATGGTTCCTGCCACCTTTTCCGGTCCGATCAGCACGGTCAGCCCCGCCGCGGGCTCGATCACCGTGTGGTCGTGCGACATGAAGCTGCTCAGTTCGATGCGAGTGATCATGGGCCTTGATCGGATAGTTGCCGACCTCGCGTTTCATTGGTTTTGCTGCGGCTAGGCGACTCGCTGCCGACCCTCGCGACTCGGACCCGGCCCTATTCCTTGCCCGAAATAATCAGTTCGGCCTCCATCGTGTCCTCGTCGCCCTCGACGTCTTCGCCCTCTTCCTGTTCCTCACCTCTGTACGCGGCCTTCCCGGTCGCACGCTCGATAAGCGCCAGCAGTTTCTTTTGGCGGTCATCCATGAACGCCTCGAAGTCATCGGCTCGCAGAATTGCTGGATCGATCAGATGGGACGTCAAGTAGCCGTCCAGCGTATCGCGATCAATTGCTGGCGTTCTTGCATCTCCCTTCTCCAATTTGGCCAAGTAGACCGATGGTGCGTCACCGCCCACGATTCGATTGGTGCGGTACGACAGAGGAGTCTTGTTGATGATGGAGTCATAGACGCTGGCCTTGATTCCGTGCTCCTTGCACCACTTCTGCGGAAAGATGTGGTGAATATCCACGTTTTCACCGAAGAAGACGGCGTGGTCGAACTTCTGACCGGACCGGAAATCCTGAGCCCCCTCCTTCATCAAGAGGGCGTTGACGCCTTTGTAGGCAGCCGACAACCGCATTCGCATGGTCTTCAGTCTGTCGGCTCGGAACATCGTTTCGCTGACTGTCGAAGGTTCCGGACCGCCCGTCAGCCAAGCAGGGACCTCCATGAAGTCTCGTGCGATTCGCGTTTCCACCGCCGATCCGTAAAGCTCACCGAACACACCATTCCAGTACCACCGAACGAACTTCGCCCGATTCGCTCCGTGGTCCCAAGCATCACCAATGTCGGCGAGAATCGCCGCCAGAGGGACGATTTGCGACTGATAAGGCAGGTCGAAGATGCGGTAGATATGGAGCGTATGCAGGAATTTCGCCGCCTGCACAAAGCCACCCTCGACTTGAGTCTGGTATCGCTCGTATTCCTCACGAGGCAAGTTCAGCAACGATTGCCGATTGCCGGAGACAGCGGGCAATTCCTTGCCTTGTTTCCCGGCGCGCTCCGCTGCTCGTCGCCGCTCACGGGTAAAGAAAAGCGAAGTCGCCTGTAGGAAATCGGTATTGGCGACACCCGCGAGGATCCCGGTATCAGCTCCAGGAGCCCGCATCGCTTCTGCTAAGCGTCGATGCCGTCCCTTCTTCCCGTCATCCCCATACCAGTCCTTTCGCAATTCATAACCCGAAGCGGCGTACATGGCGGTCACGAGTTCAAATGCGTCCAGTGGCTTTCCGCCGGTGTTCACCTTCTCGAAGACGACGCACACGGCTTCCTTCGAGGTTGATCTATCCAAAGAAATGACCGGCACCCGGTAGTACTTGAAGTTCTCCAGCACCTGACGCTTGAAGTCGCGAAACTGCTGACGCGTGGCCTCATGTGTGTCCCCACGCCAGTACTGGTCGAAACCGTCCTGCCATCTGTCCCAGTCAAATGCCTGAAAAACTGGGTACATCAGCGAAGCGTACTCTCGCTCGGGCGATGAAAGGTCCAGGACTGTTTCACGGCCGAAATCGGTACGGACGATGCGGTCCTCTGGCACGCCAACAATTGTCTCCTCGCGGTCGACCGAAGGATCAAGGGCTTTTCGGATGTCGATGTAGAACCATCGCTTCACCTTCTTCTTCTTGGGCGTTACGGTCTCGACGACCTTCCCGCGTAACGTGACTTGATACAGCGAAGTCATCCGCTGCTGGCCGTCAAGCAGCAAGGACTGCGGGGCGACGAGTTTCGCCTCAGGCGGTGCTCCCTCGACTGGTCGCGGTTTGAAGTTCACAGGCCCGCCGGTATCCAGTGCCATCAACGCACCAACAGGAAATGCGCGGGACACGGAAGCGATTAGGCTCTTGATGCGATCCTCATCCCACACCCAACTACGCTGAAAATCCGGTAACTGCAGCACACCGCGATGGCAGTCTTCGAGGAGCTTGTTCAGGTCGAACGGGTTTGTCTGAAAGGTTGATCCGGCCATTAGTCTGTAGCTCCGTTGATGCTGACAATTGGCTTTTCCAAAGCCGCGCCGCGACCAGAAGTCGTCGGCAGCGGACGAACTCTCCAGTGCGGATCGTTCTCGTGCTTCAGCGTGACGATATGATCGGTGTCGAAAATGATCACAGCCGAGCCTCCCGCCGATCTTGCTCGCGGACCTTCAAGGCTTCGTCGTCGATCTCGCGCATGACGGCGTCACCGGTGAACATCCCGATCGTTTTCCGCCAATCGTCGCGTCTCGGCTCTCGGGGGTTCGCCAACATCTCAGCCACGGTTTGTTCCAGCTTCGCAACTCGTTCTTCGAGCGTCTGTGACATGGCGATTCTCCGTCGCGGTGGAATGTGGTCACCGCTTCCATTCTGCTTCACTTTGCCTCGGGCCACAGTTCCTTGATCGCTTCGACCGTGCGATCGACGAGGACCTGGCCTCCTTCAGGGCCGATGCGACTGCTTTGGATGACCGCGCCGTAGCCGCCTCCACGCACAGCCCTTTCGCTCGGCAGGTAGCCGCCGGAACCGGTCAGTTGGATGACGAAGGTCTGCACGGCGGGGCTGCGGGCTTTCATCTGCACGCCGTAGTCGGTATACAGTTCGAACGTGTTCGTGACAATCGCCACGTCGCCCAACCGCAGCGCGTGCAACTCCATCG
>JAAYDI010000108.1 GCA_012729315.1 Planctomycetaceae bacterium | reverse complement strand
CTCTGCCTCCGCCTTTGCCAGTCTCGCCAGCAGCGCACGAATGATCGCCTGCGCTTCCGGAGGCTGTCGGGCAATCAGTTCTTCCGTGATAACCAGGTCCATGCCTCTTGTTGTGACATGAAACCCATGCCCTGCAAAAGCTGAACTGGTCCCCGTCGGGATCCACATGCACACCTGACCTGGACTGCGGCGTCAATTCCCGTTACAGATTGCATCCCCTCGGGCGACTCAGGCCCGGCCGGTACCTGGATGTCTTGCGGCGTGGTCCGTCCCCCTCGTATGAAGGGCAACTGTTTCATTGATGGAAGACTGGGCCAAATGCGATGTTCCGGCTATGCTGTAAACCCATCGTGTGTCACGGCATGGCCCGTGGGAGTGTAGCGGGTGGAAGCGGCCCGGTAGTGGGGGTGTGGACCGTGCCCAGCGGCGAGCGAGGGCTTGGGGCGCGGCCCACGGGGGGGCTGGCAGGGGCGAGCCCCCTGAGACTCGCTATGAATCGTGCGGAACGGAAAACGGAAAGTCGATATTCATCAGAACCACAGCGGGCGTCCGAAGTGACACACCTGGACCGGTTGTGTCGCGGGACTCGCCAGACAGGCTGAGGACAAATGGCCACGTGTACTGATTCATACAAGATTGAGTTTCCCAAGCAGTCGGGACCAGAAGAGGTTGCCAACACTGTGACTCACGGTGTGGGCATGGTATTGAGTATTGCGGGGACGGTGGCGTTGCTCGTCCTGGCGCTCTACCATCAGGCCACGGTCGGACAGCTGCTAGCCACGTCGGTGTACGGCATCTCACTGACCGCCGTCTATGCGGCCTCGACATTGTCCCATGCCTTTCAGCATCCGCGTCGCAAGCAGTTCTTTCGTGTGCTGGATCAGGCAGTCATCTACTGTCTGATTGCCGGTACGTACACGCCGTTCATTCTGGCGTATCTGCCGCCGCAGCGGAAATGGCTCGTCCTGGCGTTCGTCTGGACGCTGGCGGCCTTAGGGTTCCTGTCCAAGGCGTTCTTGAAGCACCGCATCGAGGCGGTGGTCGTTGCCAACTACATATTACTCGGCTGGCTACCCGCGATGGCGATGGTGAGTCTGATGCCGTTGGACTGTATGGCGTGGATGGCCTGTGGTGGAGTGCTGTACACGGTAGGTACGCTGTTCCTGACGTACGACCAGCAGGTGCCGTTCTTCCATGCGACGTGGCACCTGTGTGTTCTGGCGGCCAGCGCATTCCACTTCTTCGCCGTCGTGCACTATACAATTCTCTAAGCCTCCCCAAGCCTCCAATCGCTCTAAGTCCCAGCCCGGATGCTGCTGGTGTTGTTGCGCTGTCCGATCGCGCGGGGCGGGAACCGGGCTATGTGGAGCGGGGGGTCACAAGCGGGCGTCGCTACCGCGAATAGCCGCCAGCAGTGCGTGGAGAATTGTCAGTGGATGGGGGGGGCAGCCGGGGACATAGACGTCGACCGGGACCACGGAGTCGGCGCCGTCGTGGACTTCGGGATGCCCGCGGTAGGGCCCGCCGGCGATGGCGCACGCGCCGACCGCGATAACGATTTTGGGAGCCGGGACGGCGTGGTAGGTTTTTTCCAGTGCAGCGCGCATGTTCCGGGTCACCGGGCCGGTGACGAGCAGTCCGTCGGCGTGGCGCGGCGAGGCAACGAACTGCACGCCGAAGCGGCCGAGGTCCCAGCCGACGGTGTTGAGCACGTTCGTGTCGGCCTCACACGCGTTGCAGCCCCCGGCGCTCACTTGCCGCAGCCGCAGGGCGCGCCCCAGGATCTGGCGCATGGCCTGGTCGAGTTCCACGGCGGGCAGCGGTGACTGGTCGGTAACCACCAGTGCGCTCCGGCGCGACGACGCCATGCGGAATTCGCGTGTGAACTCCACAGCTCCCGCGTCACAGGCCCGGGCGCATGCTCCGCAGAACAGGCAGCAGCCGGTGTCGAGCGTCAGCTGGCGCGAGTCCGGCGCCCAGGTGATGGCCTGCGTCGGGCACACCTGCCCACATCGGTCGCACTCCGCCGGGCACTGGTTGCTGTCGACGCGCGGCCAGCCGACGTAGCGCGGGGGAAGTGCAGGTGCCGGTCCGTCCGGATACGGCACGGTGCGGTAGCCCTGCTGGATGCGTGCCCGGATCATCTTCCACATGCGTATCTCCCGGTTACAGATCGTGTCCGCAGTAAGAGAGGTTGAAGCTCTTGTTGCAGAGCGGGAAGTCAGAGATCTGCTGGTTGCGCATGGCCAGGGCCAGTCCGAACCAGTTGTGCACGGACGGATCCACCACCTGGCAGGTGGCGAACCGGCCGGCGGCGTCCGTCGCGACGACATGGCAGACTTCGCCACGCCAGCCCTCGGTGAGCGCGACGACCGCCCGGTCGGGGGCCAGCGGGCCGACCGGACGCAGGCACTCGCCACCCGGCAGCGATTCCAGCTGTTCCTGGATGAACGCCAGCGAACGCTGGACTTCCAGCCAGCGGACATACGCGCGTCCGAAGACATCGCCGGAATCCCACGTGGACACGGGGATCTGGGTGTAGCGGAAGACGCCCGACGGAAAGTCGTGCCGCACGTCGCGGTGCACACCGCAGGCGCGTGCGGCGACGCCCACCAGCCCCAGGTGCTCGGCCAGTTCGCACGTCAGCGCGCCGGTACCTTCGAAGCGCGCCATCACGGACGGACTGCTCCACAGCAGTTCGATGGCCACGCGTGCGTCCTGCGCCGCCGCACGCATCCGCCGCTGCAGTTCCACCACATCGTCCCGGTCCAGGTCGTTCGTGACGCCGCCCGGCCGGACCAGTCCCCGGCCGAAGCGGTTGCCGCACAGCAGGGCGGTCGCGTTCAGCACATCGCCACGGATACGTCCACAGTACGCGGCGGTCGGCAGGTACGCCACATCGCCGGCGAGTGCTCCCAGGTCGCCCACATGGTTGGCAATACGTTCGAGTTCGAGGGCCAGGCCGCGTATCACCTGCGCTCGTGGTGACACGTATGTGGCACTCAGCGCCTCCACGGCACGGCAGTGGGAGATGGCGTGAGCGATCGAGGTGTCACCGGCCAGCGTCTCGATGCAGGCCAGCGTCCGCGGGTACGGCCCTCCCACGAGCGCCCGCTCTACCCCCCGATGCTGATAGCCGAGCGAGATCTCGAGGTGCAGCACGGTTTCGCCCTGGCACTGGAAGCGGAAATGGCCGGGCTCGATGATGCCAGCGTGGACCGGCCCCACCGCCACCTCGTGGGTTTCCTGCCCCGACACCTGGAAGTAATGATCCATGACGCCACAGGCCGGCGGCGCCGCGCGATCGGGGACCACGCCTGGTGCCGAGGCCGCCCCCAGAAACCGCACCGGCTTGAGCCAGGGGTGGCCCGCCGGCACCACGCCATGTCGCTCCCACATCTCGCGCTCAAACCATTGAGCTTGCGGGCAGGCCGCGGTGAGGGATACGTACTCGGGCGCCGCGGTGGTGCCCAGCACACGCAGACACCCCTGTGAGTCGCGCGCCAGGACGGCCGTGACATGGCAGGCCGCGTCATGCGGCTGGGCCCACAGCGCCGCAATGCGGGCACCTGCCGCGACGGATCGGATCACCTCGTCGCGAAACTGGTCGGGCGAGAGTCTGGGCAGGTCGGCGGGGCGGAAAGTCTGATCGTTGCGCAACACCACGCAATTCTCGGCAGGCATCACTCGGCTCCCACGGCGCACGCCGCCCGATGCAGCAGATCACACAACTCGGATGGCAAGTACAGACCCAGCACAAGCACGGCCACTCCCAACAGCAGCGGTGGCACCACCGACCACAGAGGTTCTCCGGCCAGGGTCCACCGGCGGCGGGGCGCAGGCGCCTGCAGCTCGCCCGGCAGTTCCCCATCCGCTGCGCGAGTTGCCGGCGTGCCGTACACCATCGGAATCACCACGGCAGACAGGGCCACAAACACGATCGCCAGCATCGCCAGGTACCAGACGGCCACCAGGATCCGATCGCCATCGATCATCCCTTTGAGCACCGCGAACTCGCTCAGGAATGGCGCAAACGGCGGCGATCCGACAATGGCCAGCGTGCCGACCAGCCACAGGCAGCCGGTCACCGGCAGGACGGTGCGCACTCCCTGTACCTCCCGGGCCGACTTGCTGTGGAACCAGGCCAGCGTGTTGCCCGCCACCAGGAACAGCAGTGTCTTGGTGAGTGAATGATTGACGGCGTGCCACAGGCTGCCGAAGCCCGCAATCCCTCCGATGCCGACCCCCAGCGTCAGAATGCCCATGTGCTCGACACTCGAGTAGGCCAGCAGCCGCTTGTAGTCCAGTTGGCGGATAATGAACATCGCCGCCACGGTCATCGAGGCCAGCCCGAACAGAACGAGCAGTTCCCGGCTGAACTGCCCCAGCCCCGCTTTGACCAGCAGCGAATGCCCGCGCAGGATCGCCAGGAAGGCACAGTTGAGCAAGACGCCCGACAGGAGCGCCGACACCGTGGAGGGTGCCTCACTGTGCGCGTCCGGCAACCAGGTGTGCAGCGGGGCCAGCCCCATCTTCGTGCCGTAACCGACCAGAAACAGCATGAACGCCGCCTTGAGCCAGAGCGGGTCGAGCTGGCACGCATACCGCTCCAGATCGCCCATCACCAGATCCAGGGCCGGCGCCGGGCACGCCTTGGCCGCCACCGCGAGAAAGAAGTTGCCCAGCAGCGCCAGGGCAATCCCGACCGAACAGATCACCAGGTACTTCCAGGTCGCCTCAAGCGATCGCGGATGACGATGGAAATAGATCAGCGGCGCGCTGGCCAGCGTCGTGGCCTCGACGGCAATCCCCAGTAGCCCCCAATGGTGACTGAGTATGACCAGCGTCATCATGGTCAGGAACAACAGCAGACAGCCGGTGAACACCGCTTCGGGGAAGTTCACAAACGGCAGGTCCTCCGGCGGTTCCGCCGCCACTCGCGCCTCCTCTTGAGCAAGGTAGCCCACGGTGTACAGCGACACGATAAAGAACACGACACTCATGGTCGCGAGAAACAGGATCGACGCGTCGTCCAGCGCAATCCAGCCGTACATCACGGCCGCCGGCCGCTGGAGACAACAGGTCATCACCAGCGCCACATGGGTTCCGGTTGCCGCGACCAGCAGCCCGCGCCGCAATACACTCCACGGCAGCGCCAGCGCGAGCAACGCAGCACCCGCAGGGACAGCAAGCAACAGCCAGAGCATACCGCTAGTCCTTCAAGGAAGCCAGTTCGTCGGTGTCAATCGTGTCGAATTCCCGGCTGATCTGATGGATCGTGATCCCCATCACGAACACCGCCACAAAGATGTCCAGGGGGACTCCCACCTCCAGCAGAAACGGCTCCTCAATGGCAAACGCCCACCCAAACAGATAGACCGCGTTCTCCAAAGCCAGGTAGCCAATCACCTGCATCACCGCCGTGTTGCGACTGACCAGCAACAGCAGTCCGCACATCAGGGTGAACGCCGCCACCGGCACCAGCAGCGCGGACACGGGCGGCTCCTGGAGAGGCAGGCGGTTCGCCATGTACATGGCCACTCCCCACAGGCCGATCCCCAGCAGCAGCGAGGTCGTGAAGCCGACCAGCGGCTGCACCTCGTTCCGCACGTTCGCCTCGCGCGCCGCCCGCCGCAGCATGTAGGGCAGCACCACCGCTTTGATGACCATGCTCAACAGCGCCAGGGCCGCCAGCCGGACGGTCAGCTGCGGCCATTTGGCGAACAGTGGCACCAGTCCGAGCAGAGCGCCCTGGAGCGCGACCGCCCGAATGCAGGACTGCAGACGGCTGGAACCCAACAGCCAGAAGCTGGTCAATATCAGCAGGACCAGGATCGCATCAAGCCATGGCACCACGTGTTCACCTCGCCACGAGAAACAGAGCCACGATCGCCAGTATCGAAGCGGCAATGAGGAACTGAGGCACGCGCACCAGCCGCAGCCGCGCCATGACCGATTCGACGACCCCCACCCCGACAGCCATGGCCGCCTGCCCCGCCACCCCGATCAGCAGGTCACCCGGTACCGAACCTGTGCGGAACGGCAGCAGCGTGCCCAACAGCAGGCAGCCCAACAGCCACATCTTCAACGCTGCCGCGTAGTGAATGAGCGCCAGATCGGGTCCGCTGTGGTCCAGGACCATGACCTCGTGGATCATCGTCAGTTCCAGGTGCGTCGCCGGATCGTCTACCGGCACGCGGGCGTTCTCGGCCAGAAACACGACCGACAGCGCGGCCGCAACCAGCAGCAGGGCCGGCCCGGCACCGGAACCGAACAACTGCGGATCGATGTGCGCATAGATATCAGTGAGGGTCAGACGTTGCGTGAGCATCGCCAGCGCCGTCAGCGCCAACACCAGGCCCGGCTCCGCCAGCGCCGCGAAGAACACGTCGCGGCTCGCCCCCATCCCTCCGAAGCTCGAGCCGGTATCCAGCGCCGCGGAAACGGTGAAGAACCGCGCTATTCCCAACAGGTAGGCCACCAGCAGGAAGTCGAGCGGGAAGGAAATGAACGCGGGCACGCCGCCCAGCGGCACACAGAACAACGCCACCAGAGTCGCCGCACCACCGACAAGCGGACCCGCGATGAACACGGCAGTCGTCGTGTGACTGTAGACGGCCCCTTTGTGCAACAGCTTCCACAACTCCGCATACGGCTGTAGCCAGGGTGGCCCGCGCCGCCCTGCACACACGGCTTTCGTCCGCCGAATGATGCTCAACAGGAACGGAGCCAGCGTCAGCGCTGCCAGCAGGTGGATGATTCCCCAAAGCGACAACATGACTCAGCCCAGTTTCCAGATAAAGAGGACCAGAATTGTCACAGCGATGTACAACACGTACAGCTGGATGCGCCCGTTCTGGAGCCAGCGCAGCTTGGAGGCGCCCCACGCCAAGGCGCTAAACACCGGCTGGAACAGGAGATCGTGAAACACGTCCGGCGTGTGGGACGCGAAACTCGCCCGGTCGGGAAACGGCCCCAGAGGCGGATGCACGTGGACCCGCGGCCTCAGGAGGAGCCGGAACAACAGCAGCAGCGGGCTGGCAAACGACGCAGCCGTGTACTGCATCCTCGCGGTCGGCGCCAGATAGCCGCAGTCCCATGTCGGACCATGGTCAACAGGGCGCTGCACCAGCAGGCGATGCCGCAACCCGGCGAGCAAGCCCGCGGCCACCAGCCCGAGCCAGCAGACCCCACAGACGAACGCCAGCATCTTCCACGCCAAGTCCAGCCCGGCTTTGCTGTCCGGAAATCCGGCCGGCACCAGGCACTGCAGCACGGGATAATACACCAGCGGCCACAAGGGAGCCGTCAGGCCAACCGCGGCACACGCGACGGCCAGCACCAGCATCGCTGCGCGCATGCACGCGCCCACCTCGTGCCCATGCGCTGCCTCCTCGCTGCGCGGCTCGCCCAGAAAGATGCAGCCGAAGGCCTTGGTGAAGCAGGCCACTGCCAGGCCGCCAATCAGCGCCAGGCCACCCACCACAAACACGCACAGCGGCACGGAGATTCTGCCGCCCAGCACGCACGGATCAGCCAGCGATGTCAGCACGCCCGCGTAGATGAGCAACTCACTGACAAAACCGTTCAGCGGCGGGAGACCGGAGATCGCGCACGCCCCCACCAGGAACGTCGCACCCGTGACCGGCATCTTCTTCCACAACCCGCCCAGCCGGTCGATGTCGCGCGTCCCCGCACTGTGCTGGACCGCACCCGCCCCCAGAAACAACAGACTCTTGAACAGGGCGTGATTCAGTACGTGCAGCAGTGCACCGATGAATCCCAGCAGCGCCATCGCAGGCAGGCGGTACGCCAGGCCCAGCAGTCCGACACCCAGCCCCAGCGCGATGATCCCGATGTTCTCGACGCTGTGGTAAGCCAGCAGCCGCTTGAGGTCGTGCTGCGCCAGCGCAAACAGCACCCCCAGGATGCCGGATACCACACCGATCGACACCAACGTCCAGCCCCACCACGACGGTACGTCGCTGAGAAACGTCACCGTGCGCAGCAGGCCGTAGATGCCCGTCTTGATCATCACCCCGCTCATCACCGCCGACACGTGCGACGGCGCTGCCGGATGCGCTTCGGGCAGCCAGACGTGCAGGGGAATCATGCCGGCTTTCGTGCCGAAACCGATGACCGCCAGCAGGAATACCGCGCTCGACAGGCCACTCGGGCAGACGAACTGCTCGAAATCCAACGACCCGGACTCGCGTCCCAGCAGCAGGAACAGCAGGAACAGGCAGGCGGTGCCCAGATGCATCGCCGTCAGATAGATCCAGCCGGCACGCCGCACCGCCGCCTGGTCGTGGTCCGTCAACACCAGAAAGAATGACGCGAGCGACATGCTTTCCCAACAGACGAGGAACAAGAGTCCGTTGCGGGCGGACACAACCAGCATCATCGATGCGGCCAGCAAATTGAAGAAGAACCAGCCACGGCCCAGCGCGGTGGGGGCGCGGGAAGCGTGCCAGTACCCCAGGCCATAGAGTGCGGCCACCGCCACGACGCAGGCAATCGGCAGCAGGAATGCCGCGGAGAGCGGGTCCATTTCCAGCGCCAGCCTCCCCAACGGAACCGGCCACGGCAGCGTCAGACGCACGACCTGGCCCGTCGCGAGAACCTGGACGGCAGCCGCCAGCGCCAGGACACTCCCGACCATCGCCGACCCGCCGCCCCACACAGACGCCAGACGCGGGAACCGGGAGCACACCAGTGACAGCAGCGCCCCGGTAGAGAGAACCAGCAGTCCGGCAATCAGCAGCCACATATCCGGTACTTCTGCTTTCTAGGCGGCCGATGGGGGCGTGGGAATGATCTCGTCCACCGCCGCACAAGCCTTCAGAATCTCCTCGCGCGTGCCCCGCCGCGCGATGACACTGGCAAACGCCGGTTGACGCAGAGCATAGGACAGCCGCGCCAGCATCTGCAGATGCGCGCGAACAGTAGGGCTGAGCATCGTGAAGAGCGTGTGGACCGGTTGCCCGTCAATGGCCTCGTACTCGATAGCTTGATCCAGGAAGCACAGCGTGATCATCGGATGCGGCACAGACATGACCATGGGATTGCGCGCGTGCGGCAGCGCGATCCCGTTGCCAATGGCCGTTGACCCCAGCGACTCACGCGTCAGGAACACGTGCAACACGAATTCACGGTCGGCATCCGGTGGCAAGGGCATCAGTTCCACGACACAGCGCAGTGCAGCGCTCCTGTCCGCACCGCCAACGCCGTAATGAATGCCGCCTGCGGAAATCGCATCCGTCAGGGGGGCGGCCGGAGTCGTCTGCTGCGGCCCGGTGAAGATGTCGAACGAAACGGGAAGACGTCGCGCCGTGGCCCACCCCAGCAACTCGGCCCGGTTAAAACGATACTGGTCGTGGACCCGATAAGCCGGCAGTACCCCCTGCTTGATCCACCGATAGATCGTCTTCTCGGATACATTCAAAAGACTCGCAGACTCGCGAACGCTCAGTTCCATAGTTTGACGCAAACGAGTAATCGACGAGACACGCGGGAGCACAGACGTCCACAGCATACTGACTCGCTGTGCGGCCGGCAATCGGCCCTTTCGTGCTACTGGCAGCACAGCTGGACCTGGGTGAATGTGCCTGGGTGAATGCGCCTGGGTAAATGCGCCGCGACCTGGTATGCCGTGAAATAGACGGTGGACGAAACCAACGTCGAGTTCTAGGGATCGTCTTTCTGCGCCTGGCCCGTCATCGGCACGAAGGCAACCGGAATCACCTGCTCCCGGCGCACGGTTCCGTCCTGCTCTTTGTGCACGACAACCAGGCTCTGATAGTGGCGTCCCACGGGGATGACCAGGCGCCCTCCCGGCTTGAGCTGATCGATCAGCGGCTGCGGCACGCGTTCTGGTGCGGCGGCCACAATGATCAGATCGAACGGCGCGTGTTCCGGCCAGCCGCCGTAGCCATCGCCGGCACGCACCGTCACGTTCTCGTAGCCCTGGTGCTCCAGCCGTTCCCGGGCCGTCTCCGCCAGTCCTTCAATGATCTCGATGCTGTAGACGTGTTTGCACAGCAGCGACAGCACCGCCGCCTGGTAACCTGAGCCGGTCCCCACGTCCAGGGCCACGGCGGTTTCCGCCGGCTGAGCCAGCTGTGTCATCAGCGCCACGATGTAAGGCTGGGAAATCGTCTGCCCGTGTTCAATGGGGAGCGGCATGTCGTGGTAGGCGCGGTCGATCAGGTCGTCGCGGACAAAGTGATGCCGGGGCACTTTGAGCATCGCCTCGAGCACGCGTTTGTCCGTGATGTCGCGGGCCTCCAACTGCTGCGACACCATCCGCTGCCGCCGAAGCGTGTGCGCCGCGTCGGCGTCATCCGGTGGGTCCGTCGTGTCCTCCACCGGCTGACTCGGCCCCCCCGCCTGCTGGGACTGGTCGGCCGCCACACCTGTAGACTGCGGCCCACCACGCACCCGCGTCAACTGCCAGGTGGTGTGCGCGATGACCCAGAGCGTTGCTAAGACAATGCCAACCAGGAGCGGGCGGAGAGTCGTCATGAGCGTCACCCCTGAACTTGGTCCTGCCAGACGGTGTCCTACCACACGTGTCCTACCAGACGGTGTCCATGAGTTCAAGCCGCGGATTGTCTAGGCGGCGGATATGGATTGAGTCGGGGGTTGGTGCATGAATCCCGAGTTTGGCCTACAATGTACGCGTCTTCACAAAGCCGGGAGGTGGCGGATGTCGCAAGGTGTCTTGCAGCGACCCACGCTGGTACTCAACCGCAACTGGCAGCCGGTGCACGTGGCGACGGTGGCACGGGCCGTGATCATGCTCTACTCTGGCACGGTCCGCGTGGTCGATCCCCAGGACTATCAGACCTACAACTGGGATGACTGGTCACGGCTTCGCCCGCACGACCAGGAGCACTGTGTTCGCAGCGTCTCGTATCGTCTGCGGGTGCCCGAAGTAGTGGTCCTGGCCCACTATGACGGCATGCCGGGCACGACTGTCCCTTTCAGTCGGCGCAACATCTACAAGCGCGACCGGTACGCCTGCCAGTACTGTGGCCGGCAGCCCGCCATCGAGGATCTGACGATCGACCACGTGATCCCACGCGCGCAAGGTGGCGTATCCTCCTGGGAGAACTGCGTCCTGGCATGCTTCGACTGCAACAAGCAGAAGGCCGATCGCACGCCGATCCAGGCGCGGATGCGTCTGCGCAGCGTACCGCAGCGGCCCAGCTGGCGCCCGTTGTACTCGTGGCACGCCAAGCCGATCAAGAGCTGGACGCGGTTTCTCGGAGAAGCCTACTGGAACGTGACTCTGCAGGATGAATAAAAGAAAACGAGGTCGCCAGCGAGAGCAGTTGCTGGCGACCTCGTATTCACGCGCACATCAGCCAGAGGGTGGGCCACCACAAAGGTGGTAAGGAGAGGTGGGATTCGGGATGGGGTTATTGGAGGTCCCGAAGGACCTCAGGGAATCTCGCGATCGTACTACAGATCAGTGGCAAGCTCCTTTCTACACCGCCAGCGGACGCTGCGGGTATGACATGGAAGGACACAAGGCCTGCACCAGGGTCGAGGTCACCTAAAGGGGACGACGCAGCAGACTGAACAGCCTCAGCGCGCCCCGACGAACCGCATGCAACCGGTTGCTCACGGTTCGCCCGCTCGGCCAACGCGCCATCAGATGATAGGCGTGGCCGAAACCGGGTGACATGAGACTTGCACGATCGCGGACTTCGATTGGGTACGATCGGAGCCCCAGGCACGGGTGCCCCACGGCCAGCGCCACACTGCAGTACCCTGCGGGCTGAACGGCCGTCGATCGTGCAAGAATTTGCCTAACCATGACAACCTCGATGTCGAGAGTTGCCAAATTCGGCGGCCTGGCGATCTCGCAATGCGAGACCCATGGCTTTGCGTCCCGGCCTCACGACCGGTTTGCCGTTTCGGTTGGCAAGATGCGATGACTCGCAGGAGTCATCGACGGATCACTTACTGAACTATTAAATAGATAGGTCGCAGATGGGAGATTGTCAAAGAAAAAGTGGAGTCTGTGACCAGGTGCACGTTGAGTGGAGCTGAACGTGTTCCCTCGGGCGCGTTATTTCTGGAGCGCAGCGCGGATTTCGGCCGGGCGGTTGGTGGTGATGGAGTCGACCCCCAGCTGCTGGAAATGCCGCGCGTCGTCCGGCTTATCGATCGTCCAGACATGGAACTCCTTGCCGCCGGCGCGCAACTGCTCCACCAGCGATGCGTCGACAACCTGCCGGTTGCCTTCGGTATCCAGGCCGTCGGCACCCAGCCGGTCGAGCGTGCGCAAGACATCCTCCCGGGCCGGCGTCCAGGCTTTCGTCGCTTCATCCTGTTTGTAGCCCACCAGCCAGTAGGCTTTGAGCTGCGGGAGCTGCCGTTTGACTTCCGCGACGACCGACTGCTGGAAGGCGATCACGACGATCTGATCTGGCGCGAGCGCGGAGTGGTCCAGCACGGTCTGTAGTGGAGGCACGATTTCGGGTCCGCACTTGATTTCGATGAAGATCTTCTTCCCTGCCGGCACGGTCGCCAGCACCTGGGCGAGCGTCGGCATGCGTTCGCCCCGATACCGTTCCGCCTTCCAGGTGCCCACGTCCAGGGCCTGGAGCTGCGCCAAGGTGCTGTCGGCTACGCGGAGATCGATACCACCCGCCGTGCGTTTGGTCGTGGCGTCGTGGATCGCCACGATGTGTCCGTCGCGGGTCAGGTAGAAATCCCCTTCGATCGCATCGGCGCCGCGCTCCCACGCCAGGCGAAACGCCGCCAGCGTATTCTCCGGTGCCTCGTCAGACGCTCCGCGATGCGCCACGATCATTTGTGACTCCGCCGGATTGGCCAGGCACACCAGTACACACCCCCATACGGCGCAACAAAGAAATCGGGACCTACGGCTCAGCCAGATCATGATACGGCTCTTTCGCATGGATACCTCAGGCTCCGTCTCCAGGGCGCGCGCCGCCCTCGCGCGCCGCGCCAGCACGTCCGGCCGCGCACGCCATGGCGACTCGCCCGGTGACCAGTTGTCTACATACCTGTTGTCTATGACAGTTTGTCTATGACAGTGCTCCAACGTCGTGGATTGAACCAGCGCGGCAACGCGAATGCAACCCGACCACCCCTGTCGCTGCCGCGGCGACGGGCCCGGACCGGCTACAGCGGCTGGTCCGGGCCGGAATGGTTGTGAGCTATAATTGGGCTGAGTTTGCGCCGCTCGTTATGCCGCCGCGAGGAATCGAGGATACTGTACAGGATCCGCTTGTGGCCGCTGGTTTCTGCTGGCCCACGACCGCCCAGGTGCTCCCCGGCAAGACCTGGCTGGCCTATCGGCCGGTGAGCAAGGGGCATGTCGTGGCCTTCGCGACAGATCCGAACTACCGCGCCACGTACCCCCAGCCTGCAGCGACTGTTCCTCAACGCCTGCCTGTTCGGGCTGCGGGCAGTAGACGAAAGTGGGGCAACATGCGATGGTGTGGTACTGAGTATGATCGTGGCACGATGCCGTGCCGGCGGCCCGCGCGCTGGCTCGCACGATCGAGAGGGATGTTATGAGGCAGTTGTTCTTCCTGTCGATGCTCATCGTCGGCGTACTGGCCGCCGTGGCGTATTACGGCTGGTCAGTCATCACGACCTTATATCGTGACTGGGAGATGGGTAAGGACGTAGACAAGATCAAGATAGAAAGCGCAGCGCGACGCCGGGCGCGTCAGGAGGAAGCTGCGCGCCGCCTGAACAACGGGTGCGAGCATGGCTTTGGCGAAGCCTTCGCCGGTTTCCCGCCCGACGCGTGCTACAAATGCGGCCTGATGCGCGAACGCCCGCCCGGGCCCTGCGACCATGTGTGGCGGCTGGCGAACGAGCCGGTCCCCTGCAGCTACTGCGAAAAGTGCGGCCGGAAGTACGTCAGCCCGCAGATCAGTTGTGGCGAATGAACAGGATGTCGTCGTCCTGGATCACATAATCCTTGGGCTCTTGGCGCAGCAGGCTGTGCGCTTTGATTTCCCGTTCACTCCCCAGACGCACCAGATCAGCGACTTTCATGGTTTCCGCCCGGATGAAGCCGTGCGCCAGGTCGGTGTGGATGTTTGCCGCCGCCTCCAGCGCCGTGCCCCCCCGGTGGATCATCCACGTCCGCACTTCTTTCTCGCCGGCGGTGAAGAAGAGCATCTGTCCGGAGGTCTCCATGACGCTGTGGATGAAGGTGTCCCGATCAAACGGGTGGACCTCCATTTCCCGGCAGAACGCCTCCCGTTCCGCCGGCTCCATCTGTTTCAGGTCCATTTCCAGGCCGAGCGAGAAGGCAAACAGCGGTGTCTCGGGTGGTGCCAGCGAGCGGAATCGCTCCGGCTGTTCCTCCGTGTCGCTCGTGTTGACCACGATCAGACGCGGCTTGTCGCCAAACAGCTGGAAGGCCTTCGTCGCCCGCCGCTGATCGGGAGTCAGTTCCAGCTGCCGCAACGATCGTCCCTGCTCCAGCGCCTCCTGCATCGGCAGCAGTGCCTGCAGCTCATGCTGCAACTCGTCCCGGTTGGGAATGGGCTTCTTGATGGCCTCCTGAATGCGTGCAATGCGTCCGGCCACGATGTCCAGGTCGGCGATCAGCAGATCCTCCTCAAAACTATGCAGATCGGCCGCGGCATCGCTGCCGTCAAACGCAGCTACCACGATGATCAGGCAGCCGGCCTGCCGAATCATCGCCAATCGCGCGGCGCTGCCTTCGTGCGAGCGACTCAGGCCGGGGGTATCGACCATTTCCAACGCTGCCAGCGTCACCTTCTTGGGATGGTAGATCTGGCACAGCTGTTCGACGCGCGGGTCCGGAACGGCCGCCATCGCAGACTGTGTCTTGTTCACCAGCACCGGGTCCGGCTGCTCCCCTGTAAGCCAGTGGAACAGCGTGCTCTTACCGGAACCTTGGTAACCGATGATACCGATTTTCATGCGTCGCACTCACGACCTGCCGAATGAACGAAGGGCACGCCAGGTCCCGCCACAAGGGCGAGCGTGTATACAGTAGCACATTTGTGTGGCCGCGCGTATCGAACCCGCAGGGGGCGAAATGGGCGTGTGGCACGTCCTACTTGTTGGCCGTGCGACGTGGCTCGTGCCCGGTCTGTTCCGTGTATCCCGCGTGAATTCCAGTGGCGTTGACGAACTACTACAATAGTCGTGGTGACAATGGAGTGCGACGGCTGGTCCTCTTCGGCTCGTGGTTCGCTATGGCGTCTTCCCAGGACTCCCGGTTCCCGGTTCCTCCCCGCCTGCTGCGGGCGCTTGCGGAGACAGCCGGCGGCACGCAGCGTCTGCCGACGGTCGACCTGCAGTCGCGGGAGCCCTTGCCACCCTTGGCGGCTCGTCGCGCCGCTGGCTGGCGGGACGACACGCTGGCCGCCATCATCGCGCACGAGGAGTTGCCGGTGCGGCGCGACCTGACGGGCATGTTCTGGCTCAACGGCGATGTTCTGATGTGCGCCTGTCCGGACTGCGGGGCCCCTCTGACAGTCCGACGGTGGCTCATGCTGGCCGACTGCTGGCAATGCGACACGAGTATTGAACTGACCGAGGCCCAGCAGCGGGTGGCGGAGCGGTTGCTGGAACGGCACGCGGCGCATCAGCCTGTGGCACCAGTGGCGTCTCCCCCGGGCGATGGGCGGAACCGTCCTGCGTCCGTCCGGCTTCCTGACGGGCGGCAGCCGCACATCGCCCACGAGCCGCTGGCACCGCCACGCAGTGCGGCGCGGCGGCGTGGCGCATCACGCACCGAGGACGACGCGGCCGATGCGGTTTCGCACTGGTTCAACGCGTTCGTCAAGAACATGCCCGCCTGGCTGATCAGCCTGCTGTTCCACGTGCTGCTCCTGATGTTCCTGGGCCTGTTCACGCAGCCACCGCCGGACGGCCCCTTCATCACGCTGTCCATGCGCGTGAGCCAGTCGGTGCGCGACGGGGGCTACGCGCAGTGGACCAGTGCTCCGGAGGCTTCCGTGTTCGACCTGGGGCTACCTGACGGCATCGACATGAGCGACCCGGTCCAACACCGCGCCCTGCTGCGGGCCGATCAGGATGCCCGTGCACTGCGGCTGGTCGATCCCGACAATCCCTATCTGCCCGACCTGGGCCGCGTCCGACAGCAGCTCACCAGCGGCTCGTCGGCAGCGCGCACCCTGGCGGTCCGTGATCCGCGTCTGCGCGTCGAGATGGTACGGCGTGAAGGCGGAACGACGTTGACCGAGGCCGCTGTAGCGCGCGGCCTGCGCTGGCTGGCGCGGCACCAGAGTCCGGACGGCAGCTGGAGCCTCGACCGCTTCGACCGTGTCGCGCGCTGCAACTGCGGCGACCGGGGGAGTCTGAAGAGTGCCAGCGCCGGCACGGCACTGGCGCTGCTGCCCTTCCTGGGCGCTGGCCAGACGCATCTGACCGGCATCTATCAGGCGGAGGTATCCCAAGGCCTGCGCTGGCTGCTGCAGAACCAGGGTGCCGACGGCGATCTGCGCGGCAGTAACGACCAGTACCCCGGCATGTACGCTCACGGCCAGGCCGCGATCGTGCTCTGCGAAGCGTTTCTGATGACCGGCGATGAAGCGCTGCGCGTTCCGGCGCAGAAGGCGATCGACTACATCGTGGCGGCGCAGTATCCGGACGGCGGCTGGCGCTACTATCCGCGGCGCGAAACGCGGCACCTGCAGGGCGACACGAGCGTGGTCGGCTGGCAGCTGATGGCGCTCCAGAGCGCGCGGACGGCCGGCCTGACCGTGCCCGAGACGACCCTCGAGAACGCCAGCCACTTCCTCGACACGGTGCAGCACGACGAGGGAGCGCTGTACTCGTATCTGCCGCGGGAAGCGCCGAGTGCGCCGATGACCGCCGAGGCGCAGCTCTGCCGCATCTACCTGGGCTGGAAGCGGAATCATCCGCCGCTGGCCGCCTCCATCAGCTGGATGCTCGCCCACGAGCCCCCGACCCAAGACCGCCCCAATATCTATTACTGGTATTATGCCACGCAGACGATTCACCATTTCGGCGGCCCTGAGTGGAACGCCTGGAACCTCCAGATGCGCGATGTGCTGGTCGCCACGCAGGAGACCCGCGGGCACGCGGCCGGCAGCTGGTCGGTCGCCGGCCCCCTCACGTCGCAAGGGGGACGCATCTACATGACCGCGCTGGCCGTCTGCTGCCTGGAGGTCTATTACCGCCACCTGCCCATTTTCCGTCAGATTGACCTGGATTGACCACAAGGAGTTCCATCATGACCTGGTACGGTCGACACTTTCGCCTGATCGCCCTTCGCCTCGCCTGCTCCCTGTCGCTGATCGCCGCGTCCGGCGCCGCCGCGCTGGGGCAACAAGCTGCCGACCAGGCGCCACCGGCGGCGCGTATGCTGCGCGCCGGCGCCTGTGCGATTGACGTGACGCCGCTGACGTTTCCCGTCAAAGTCAACGGCGGCATGACGGAACGGTTGAGTTCCACGGTCACCGATCCGCTCCATGCCCGCTGCCTCGTGCTGGACGACGGTTCCACGCAGATCGCTTTGGCGGTGGTCGACAGCTGCGTGATGCCCGGCGCGCTGATAGACAGCGCGAAGGAGATGGTCGAGCAGCGGATCGGGCTGCCCCCCAGCCAGGTCCTGATCTCGGCCACGCACTCGCATTCGACCCCCTCGGTACTGAGCATACTGGGCAGCGGCCAGAATGACGACTACGCGGTGTATCTCGCCCAGCGCATTGCGGAAGGGATCGTCACAGCTCACGGCCGGCTCACCCCCGCCCGCATCGGCTGGGCCGTGGGCTCCGATCCACGGAACGTCTTCTGCCGCCGATTCATCATGCAGCCCGGCACTGCCGCCACTAATCCGTTCGGCGGGACGACGAACGATCGTGCGCAGATGAATCCCGGCTACCAGAATCGGGATGCGATCGCGCGGACAGGGCCGGTGGATACGGACGTGTCGGTCCTGTCGGTACAGACGCGCGACGGCACGCCGCTGGCGGTGCTTGGCAACTACTCCACGCACTATGCGGGCGCCCCGGAACTGTCGGCCGACTATTTCGGCGTGTTCGCCCGCCGCATCGGCCAACTCATCGGCGCCACCGGCACGACGCCGGAGTTTGTCGGCATCATGACCAACGGCACCAGCGGCGACGCCAACTGCTGCGACTTCGTCAACCCGCCGCGCGAATTCGACTATCGAACGGTGGGTGAGGACGTTGCGCAGGCGGCCTGGGCGGCGTACCAGCAGATTGTGTATCAGGACTGGGTGCCGCTGGCCACAGCCTGCGAGACGCTGCAGCTGGGTGTCCGCAAGCCGACCGCCGAGGAGGTCGCGCAGGCCAAGGAACTCCTTGCACAGATCGGGGACCGGCCACCGGCGTCCATCCCGGAGGTCTACGCGCAGGAGACCGTGCTGCTGGCCGATTGGCCGGATACCAGGCCGGTTCCCATCCAGGTGATCCGGATCGGTGCCCTGGGCATCGTGGCGCTGCCATGTGAGGCGTACGGCAGCACGGGGCTGGCCATCAAACAAGAGAGTCCGTTTGCAACGACGTTCACGATTGACCTGGCCAACGCGTATTGCGGCTACCTGCCCCCCCTGACCAGTTCCTGTTGGGAGGCTACACCACCTGGCGCGCGCGGAGCAGCTATCTTGAGGTGCAGGCCGAGCCGAAGATCCGCGCCATGGTCCTGTCCCTGCTCGCAAGGGTCCGGGAATAGCCCGCCCCCGGAACGCCCCATAGACACTTGATACCACCAACCGCGTGCTGGTCCAGGTCGCGACCTTCCCGGCCGCCTCCATCGTCGAGATCAGTCGGCAGACGGTTCCACCCGATTTCCGCAGCCGGCGCATCCACCGCCGTGGGCGGACTGTGGCGGGCTGAACGTTCCGGATTCGGGGAAGAGGGTGCAGGTTGCCGGACCACCTGCCGGGGGTTAGGATGATCGCCAGCACGCGCTGCGTGCGACCGGGGTCAGTCAGAACCAGCAGGCGTCTCCTGCAGCAATCAGGCGTCTCCTGCAGCAATGAGGTGTGTTATGCGGTGCGGGTGTTACGGGCTTGGGTGCTTTCGATTCGCCGCAGTGTTCGGCGCGTGCATGGCGTTCGGCGCGGCCAGCGCTGCGTGGGCAGAGGAAACCGGGTTGGACCAGTACGTGGCAGCACCTGATCCGAGCTACTCGTGGAACATCGTCCAGACGATCCGCGAGCCCGGTATGACGACCTTCGTCGTGGACTTGAAGTCCCAGACCTGGCGCACTCCGGACGAAGTCGACCGCCCGCTCTGGCAACACTGGTTGCTCATCGCCCGGCCCGACGGAGCGCAGGCGGGTACGGGGCTGCTGTTCATCGGCGGGGGGCGCAACGGGCGGGAGGCGCCGTCGAAACCTGACGAGCGGGTGACACAGCTCGCGCGCGGTTCCCAATCGGTGGTGGCCAGTCTGATGATGGTCCCCAACCAGCCGCTGGTTTTCCACAATGACGGCCAGCCGCGCATGGAGGATGACCTGATCGCGTACACCTGGACGCAGTTTCTGGAGACCGGGGATCCGACCTGGCCCGCGCGCAACGCGATGGTCAAAAGTGCCGTGCGCGCGATGGACACGATCACGGCGGTGCTGGCCAGCGAGCAGGGGGGCCGCTTGCAGGTCGACAAGTTCGTCGTGGCGGGGGGCTCGAAACGCGGGTGGACCACCTGGATCACAGGTGCGGTGGACAAACGCGTGGTCGCGATCGCACCGCTGGTGATCGACATCCTGAACGTGCAGCCGTCCATGCGGCATCACTACGCGGCCTACGGCTTCTGGGCCCCCGCCGTGGGAGACTACACGAGGCACAAGATCTTCCAACACATCGGGACACCCGAAATGGAGGCGCTCGTGAAGCTGGTCGATCCCTACTTCTACCGCGACCGCCTGACAATGCCGAAGTTCATCATGAACGCCACGGGCGACCAGTTCTTCCTGCCCGACTCGTCGCAGTTCTACTTCGACGATCTGCCGGGAGAGAAGTATCTGCGATATGTGCCGAACACCGATCACTCGCTGGGCGAGTCCGATGCGGTCGAGAGCCTGCTGGCCTTCTATCTGACCGTCCTGCACAATACGCCGCGTCCAGTGATGACCTGGACGTTCGAGGACGACGGCGCCATCCGCGTTTCGTCGCCGACGCCGGTGGCCAAGGCCGTGCTGTGGCAGGCCACCAATCCGACCGCGCGTGATTTCCGCGTCGATACGCTCGGCCGCAGCTACCGGGGAGCGGAGCTGTTCCCTGACAGCGCTGGCACGTACGTCGGCCGCGTGACTCCACCACAGACCGGCTGGACCGCCTACTTCATCGAGCTGACGTACGACATCGGCCAGCCGGTGCCGTTCAAGCTGACCACCGCCGTCCGCGTCACTCCCGACACGCTCCCGTTCGCCGACAAGGATCCGGCGACCGAGTAGGCGCCGGGCACTGGCCGGCACCCTACCGGCCACTTTGGCCGGACAATATGACGCGGAAGCCATGTGCCACAATGGCCGTTGAGGGGCCTGGCAGCCCCCGGTGCTGAATATCTCCCATACCTCCCGCCCTCGGGCCGCCTCGGGCAGCGGGCCGGCACGTTCCAGCGCCGGCCGGCATCCGTTTCTCTCGCGCGCATCGTTTGGCACGCCTTTTGCACATCCTCCTGTAACAGTTGCAGAGGACTCGCGGTGCGAAGCGTTCTCTGCGGGTAATACCGCACAAGTCCGCACTGGACAG
This sequence comes from Planctomycetaceae bacterium, assembly GCA_012729315.1. Lineage (GTDB taxonomy): Bacteria > Planctomycetota > Planctomycetia > Pirellulales > Pirellulaceae > JAAYDI01. The sequence continues at coordinate 57,377 of JAAYDI010000108.1, read as the reverse complement.
CCTGTCAATACAAGGGAGGAATACACGATGTGGGGAATTCGATGGCAACCATTGAACGTCGCAGATTGGAGCAACTGGCAGCATGACATGGACCGCTTCTTCGAGCGATTCGCTGGCGGAGGCGCGCTGCGCCGGTTCGCGCAGGCCGCGTTCCCGGCGCTGAACCTGTGGGAAGACAGCGATCGGTTGTGTGTCGAGGCCGAACTGCCCGGTTTCGAACTGGACGACCTGGAGATCGTCGTCACTGGAGGCAAGCGTCTGACGCTCAAGGGAACACGCAAGCAGGCCGCTGTCACGGGAGGCGTCTGGCATCGTCAGGAGCGCAACTTCGGCAGCTTCGAACGGACGCTCGAATTGCCGCACGACGTCGATGCGGAACGGGTATCCGCGGAGTTCAAGCTGGGCGTGTTGACGATCACCTTGCCCAAACGTGAGGAATCGAAGCCGCGCCGTATCGCGGTCAAGATCAGCTGATCGGCTCGGTGCCGCGCTGACAGTCATTCGGAAAGACACCAGAAACTGGAAAGGAACACGATCCATGGCCAATACACTGAAGAAGAACACTCCCAGTTGCTCCGCACCGGAGGCGCAGGTAATGAAAGGTGCCGTGACCTACAGCCCCCGGTTCGACATCTGGGAGGATGACGATGAGCTGGTCCTCTACGGCGACCTGCCGGGGGTGGAGTCCGGCGATCTGAACATCCATTTTGAACAGGGCGACCTGAAGATCTACGGCAAAGTCGCCCCGCGCAACGCGAACGTGGAGCTTCTGTACGGTGAGTACGGTATCGGCGACTTCCACCGTTCGTTTTCCGTGTCGGAAGCGATCGACTCGGAGAAGATTGCGGCGGAACTCAAAAACGGCGTCTTGACCGTACACCTGCCCAAGCGGGAAGCGGTCAAGCCGCGACGGATCGAAGTAACAAGCTGAGCGAATTGGCGATCGAGTCATCGCTCCCTGGAAAAGCGGGTCGCAACGGGTTGCTGTGTGGGCGCCTGAACGCGACTCGCGGATGACACGCGTGCGGCGTGCTGGCGGTGCCTGGCACGCCGTTCGTTTCGGTGCTGAGGTGGAACAGGCGGGCAGCCTGCCGGCGGCAGCCGCGGACCCCCCGCCTGCTCCACCGTACATGGTGAAAGGGGAACATGGAGATGCAGGGTGAAAAAATCATCGGGATCGATCTGGGGACGACGAACTCCGTGGTCGCCGTCGTCGAAGGAGGCGAGCCCAAAGTCATTCAGAACGCGGAAGGCAACCGGCTGACGCCGAGCGTCGTCGCGTACACAGATAAAGGGGAACTGGTCGGTGAGCCGGCGAGGCGTCAGGCGGTCACCAACGCAAAGCGGACCGTCTCCTCGATCAAGCGTTTCATGGGACGTCGGCACAGCGAAGTCGAATCGGAAGAGAAGATAGTGCCGTTCCAGATTACCGGGGCGGCCAGCGACTACGTGAAGGTGGCGATCGACGGGCGGGAACATACGCCGCAGGAGATCTCGTCCAAGACCCTGCGCAAGCTGAAAGAATCGGCCGAGTCGTATCTGGGGCACAAGGTCAACAAGGCGGTGATTACGGTGCCCGCGTACTTCAACGACGCGCAGCGCCAGGCCACCAAGGATGCCGGGCAGATCGCCGGGCTGGAGGTCATGCGGATCATCAACGAGCCGACGGCGGCGGCTCTGGCATACGGACTCGATAAGAAACGGGATCAGAAGATCGTGGTGTTCGACCTGGGCGGTGGCACGTTCGACGTGTCGGTGCTCGAAGTCGCCGGAACCGCGGGGGATACCACCAAGGTGTTCCAGGTGCTGAGCACCAGCGGCGACACCCATCTCGGCGGCGACGACTTCGACGTCGCTCTGATCAACTATGTCGCCCAGCAGTTCCAGCAGGAGCAGGGGATCGACCTGCGCCAGGACACCATGGCGCTGCAGCGACTGCAGGAAGCGTGCGAGAAAGCCAAACGCGAATTGAGCAGCACGCCGCAGACGGACATCAACCTGCCGTTCATTACGGCCGACGCGAACGGCCCCAAACACCTGCAACTGACGCTGACGCGCGCCAAGTTCGAGGAGCTGATCGATCCGTACCTGGAACGCATTCTCAAACCGGTCCGGCAGGCGCTGGCCGACGCCCAGTTGCAGCCGGCCGATATTGATGAGGTCGTCCTGGTCGGCGGATCGACGCGCGTCCCCAAGGTGCAGCAGCTGGTACGGGAGTATTTCGGGAAGGAGCCGCACAAGGGGGTCAATCCGGACGAAGTGGTCGCGGTCGGAGCAGCCATCCAGGGCAGCGTGCTGGCCGGCGAACGCAGCGACGTCCTGCTGCTGGACGTCACGCCGCTGTCGTTGGGCATCGAGACCCAGGGGGGCGTGTTCACCAGGCTGGTCGAGCGCAACACGACCATTCCGGTCGAGAAGCGGGAGGTCTTCAGCACGGCGGAAGACAACCAGCCGGCGGTGACGGTGCGGGTGTTCCAGGGCGAACGGCCGATGGCTGCCGACAACCGGCTGCTCGGACAGTTCAATCTGGAAGGGTTGGTCCCGGCCCCGCGCGGCGTGCCGCAGATCGAAGTGACGTTCGACATCGACCAGAACGGCATCCTTAACGTACGCGCTCAGGACAAGACCACCTCCAAGGAGGCCTCGGTGCGGATTGAAGACTCGGCCGGCCTGAGCGACTCCGACATCACGCGGATGAAGAAGGACGCCGAACTGCACGCCGCGGAGGACAAGCGGAAGTTCGAGCTTGCCGACGCGCGGAACCAGGCGAACCAGCAGTGCTTCCAGTTGGAGAAGCTAATGCAGGAGCACCAGGACAAGCTGAGTGCGGCCGACCGGGAGCCGCTGCAGCGGTCGATCGAAAAGGTGCGCCAGTTGGCCAAGGAAGATGACACGGATGCCCTCAAGTCGGCGCTCCAGGACCTGGAGCAGGCTGCCCAGGCGCTGGGGAAAGTCCTCTATCAGCAGGCTCAGCCGTGCGGCGCCACGGCCGATTGTGCCAGCGCTGCGGGAGGTGCCGGCTGCACCGCCGCAGCCGGGGCCGACGACGAACCGATCGACGCCGAGTTCGAAGTGAAAAGCTGAGTGCAGCCGAGACGCGGGGAGGCTAGAGATCGTATTCCTTGATCTTGCGTTGCAGCGTGCGAACGCTCAGACCCAGCAGCTGCGACGCTTCGGTACGCCGGCCGTTGGTGTGGGCCAGCGCGCGCCGGATGGCCTCCTTCTCGATCTCCTCCATCGTCATGCCCGGTTGAATGAGCGTATCGAGCGCGCCACCCGGCAGGGACTTGGGTTCGAGATTCAGCAGCGACAGCGCTGCGGTGGAACGCAGCGTCGCCGGGTTCGTACCCAGCAGCCGGATGGCTTCCAGCTTGTCTCCCCCGGTGTGGCTCAAGGCCCGCTCGATCAAGCGGGCCTCCACCCGCCCGACCACCTCGTCATACAGCTGTTGAGAGCCGGCACGCAGCCGTTCGTCAATGAACCGGTCCAGCGCGTCTCCGGCACCTGCGGAGCCATCCGCCTGCGGGCCGCAGGCATCCGTCGCGCGCACCACATCCGGCAGGAAATCGGCCAGCAACACCGGACCGGTTGTCTGCAGGACCGCCTGCCGAATGACATTCTGCAGCTCGCGCACGTTCCCGGGCCAGGTATATTCGCGCAGCAGCTGCCTGGCTTCCGGCGCCACCGCCCGTACCTGCTTGTCCAGATCGCGGTTCGCCTGGCGCAGGAAGTGATCGACCAGCAGCTCAATGTCTGAACCGCGCTCGCGCAGCGGGGGCAATTGGATCGTGTAGCCGTTCAGGCGATAGAACAGATCTTCCCGGAACAGATTCTGCGCTACCATCTCCTCCAGGTTCCGATTCGTGGCCGCGATGACCCGCACGTCAGTCGCGATCACCTGCTCTCCCCCCACACGCTGAAACTTCTGCTCCTGCAGCACGCGCAGCAACTTGCTCTGGAGCAGCGGCGGCATGTCGCCAATCTCGTCCAGGAACAGCGTACCGCCATGGCACTGTTCAAACTTGCCGATCCGCCGCCGGTCGGCGCCCGTGAATGCACCGCGTTCGTGGCCGAACAGTTCGCTCTCGAGCAGGGTTTCTGGGATCGCCGCACAATTGACTGCCAGCAAGGGACCCTCGGCCCGTTTGCCGAACTTGTAGAGCGCCCGGGCCACCAGTTCCTTGCCTGTGCCGCTCTCGCCCCGAATCAGCACCGTCACCTGCTGCGAGGCGACCAGCCCGATCGCCTTGTACACCTCCTGCATGGCGGGGGACCGGCCGATGATGACATCCCCCTCGCCTCCCGTCTCCTGCGTGGGGGCCGGGTTCACGGTGATGGGGTCGCGCGCCAGTCTGCGGACTTCCAGCGCCCGTTGAACGACGCGGCGCACCTCGGCGACCTGCAGCGGTTTGATCAGATAGTCCAGCGCTCCGAGCTGCATCGCTTCAATCGCGGTGTTGCTCGAGCCCGAGGCGGTGACGAAGATTACCGGAAGCGTGTTGTCTATGGCGCGGATTTTGCGAAACAACTCGATGCCGTCACCGTCGGGGAGCAGCACGTCCAAGACGGCCGTATCCGCCTGCTCCCGGCTGGCCAGCTCCAGGCCCTCAGCGGCGGTCGCGGCCGTGAGTGTCGTGTGCCCCTGTTTCTGCAGGGTCTGCACGATCAGATCGCGATCGGCCGGATCATCGTCAACGACCAGGATAGTTGACATGGCGCGCGTACCGTGGGAGTGGTGTGACCACTACAATGTAGCCGAAAGGGACAGCGACCGGGAGTGCTGAAACCGACTGATCGGTGCCGCAGAAGGGTGCTCGATTGTGAACGCCATCATTGCCGAATTTCTGCTCCGTCACGCATCCGACGCCAAGGATCTGGCGCAGCGGGCGCAACTCCTGGCAGCCTTGACACAGCTGTCGCCCCAGCGGCGTAACGAGCTGGCTGAAGCGGTCGACATGGTCTGCCGCACCATTGCCGCGCATGGCGGAAAAGGCAAGGTGCGTTTCGCGCTGGTGCAGCGCGGCGGACATCGGTGCATCGAAGTGTCGATCTGCGATCAGCCGGCCCGGGCGTCGGCGGAGCAGTCTGCCGAGTCGGCGGGGCCCCGGCCGGCACCAGCGGACGTGGAAGCGGCCGTCATCCAGCGGGTCGGCGAGCTGGTCGATCACTTCGAATCTTCGGGATGGCCGGTGGCGGGCGCCGTGATCCGCATGGCCCAGACGCTGTCGCCGGGCTTCACCTCTCCCACCGAGGCGGAAGTCGCCGAGTGGTCTCAGCTGCTGCAGGCAAACACCGCGATCGATGCACTGGCCGTCGCGCTGCGCCGCGCCCGCTCGCTCGAGGAGGCTCTCGACCGTGCCCACCGCGCCCGCGAATTGCGCGCGGGACTGGCCGCGCGCGCGACGGAAGCGGAACACCTCACCATGCTGTCGCTGGTGATCAGCAAGACCAAGAACTCCATCGCCATCATGGAACCGGACGGTACCATCATGGCCGTTAACGCGGCCTTCGTGCAGATGACTCTCTACCCGCCCGGCGAGGCGGTCGGCCAGCGATTCGACGAGCTGCTGTTCGGGCCCAGCACCGACGCCGCTTCGATCCGCGACTACCAGCGGGCCCGGCAGCAGGGGAGTGAGCTCATACAGGACCTGCTGCTCTACCGCAAGGACGGCGCGACATTCTGGATCGAGAGCGATCTGATCCCCGTCCGAAACGACGCCGGCCAGCTCACACGTTGGATCTCCATTGGCAACGACATCACCAAACGACGCCAGACGGAAGAGGTCCTCCGCCGGGCCAAAGAGACGGCGGAAACCAACAGCCGTCTCAAGAGCGAGTTCCTGGCCAACATGAGCCACGAGATCCGCACTCCCATGAACGCGATCATGGGCATGACCGAACTGGCACTCGGCACGGAGCTGAGCGATGAACAGCGCGAGTACCTGCGGACGGTGCGGTCGTCCAGCGAACTGCTGCTGGGACTGCTGAACGACATTCTCGACCTGTCCAAGATCGAAGCCGACAAGATGGAGATGGAGGAAATCGATTTCTCCCTGCCGGAAGTGGTCGCGGAGGTGGTCAAGACGCTGGAGGTCAAAGCGCAACAGAAGGGGATCCGGCTGGAAACGCACCTGCCGGCCAGCCTGCCGGCCGTGCTGCGCGGCGATCCAACGCGTCTGCGCCAGATCCTGCTCAACCTGCTCGGCAACGCCATCAAGTTCACCGAACAGGGGGAGGTGGCGGTGGCGGTGGAAGAACAGTGGCGGAGTGACACGGAAGTCAGCCTGCATTGGACGGTGCGCGACACCGGCATCGGCATTCCGGCCGAGCAACAGGATGCCATCTTCGAGGCCTTCAAACAGGTCGACGCCTCGACGACACGCAAGTACGGCGGTTCCGGCCTGGGGCTGACCATCTCGTCGGAACTGGTGCGGATGATGCAGGGGCGGATCTGGGTGGAGAGCACCGTGGGACAGGGGAGCACCTTCCATTTCACCGTACGTCTGCGGTGGAGCGAGGCACCCGTTGCACTGCCCGCCAGCACGCCGCGCGCACTGCCGCGCCCCGCGGACGGGCCCAACGAAATGCTGCTCGCGGTGCCCGCGCCGCGCCCACTGCGGGTCCTCGTGGCCGATGATCACGACGCGAATCGCAGTCTCGCGACCACGGTGCTCGCCAAGCGGGGCCACCAGTGCGTGCAGGCCGCCAACGGCTACCAGGTGCTTGCCGCGCTGGCACGGCAGCCGTTCGACGTCGTGCTGCTCGACGTCCAGATGCCCGGACTCGACGGATACCAGACGACGGCCGCGATCCGCCAGCGGGAAGCGCGGGAAGGAGGACACGTGCCGATCATCGCCCTGACGGCCCATGCCATGAGCGGTGACCGCGAGAAGTGCCTGATGGCCGGCATGGACGCCTACCTGGCCAAGCCGCTCCGCCCCGCCGAACTCGTGCGGCTGGTCGAAAGCGTGCCGGCCTCCACTACATCCACCACGCCTGCCACGTCCACCACGCCTGCCGCACCCGCCAGCACCCCGGATGCTCCCGTGCCGGGCTACGATTTCCAGGCGGCCCTGGATAGCCTGGACCAGGACGCCGACCTGCTGGTCAGCCAGATGTCGTTCTTCCTGAACGACGGCCCGGCCCTGCTCGCAGACATCCACCAGGCGATCCAACAGCGCGATGCGCACCGGCTGCAGCTGGCCGCCCATCGACTTAAAGGCATGGTCGCCCGCTATGCATTCCAGCAGGCGACGGACATCGCCCATCAACTGGAGCAGCTGGGTAGACAGGGTACGGTCGACGGTGCCGAGCCGCTGGCCCGGCAGCTGGGTCCCCTGGTCGCTCAGCTGGCCGACGGTATTCGGCAGTACATCCGGCGGAGTACGTAGCACGACCGCAGACAGATCTTCGCTGCCTGCCCGGTCTGCCCAGTCTGACCGACCCGCACGCTCCTCCATGTTTGTGCAGGTGGCTAATCGAACTAAACCTTAAGATTGTCGCGATTATCACCGATCTCGCATGACAGGTGTATTCGATATCTTCTTCGACGGGAGACGCAATATGCGACGTCTGTTTGGAGCATCGGTGTTGGTGGTCAGCGCGAGTCTGGTGCTCAGTTCGACGGCAGCGGCCCAGGAACCGGAAGGACGTGTAATCAACACGAACCCGAAACGCGTGGTCAAGAAGCTGGTCGACACGTCAGGTACCAAGGCCGCCCCCACTGAGCCCACACGCTCTGGCGAGACCCGTTGGAGACGTGCCGGAGCGCCGCCGGAGGAGCCTGCGCCGGTCCGGGCAGTGCCCACGGACGAGACGGTCGTGGCATCGGAACCAGCCGAGTTCGATCAGCCGACGACAGAGAACCTGACAGATGACCCGCTGGCGGAGCCCACGCCCAAGGTCGTGCGGACGTTTGAAAACATCCAGGTAACGGAAGAAGAGAAACGGCGGGCGGCTGCGGGCCGGCAGGCGGCTGCCGCAGAGGAACAGCAGATACATGGGCGTATCCGCAGCCTACAGATGCTCATCGCGAAGGAAGAACAGCTGCTGGCAAAGCGGCTGGAGTATGCGGCCCAGCTCCGCGAGAAGGGACTGGCGTCCAACGACCAGGCGATACTCACCAAAGCCGAACAGTTTGAGCGTGCATCGCTGATCGAATACCAGAAAAAGGTCGAGCAGTTCGAGCGGGCCAGCGTCATGAACAGCGCACCGGAACAGTCGCGGCGGGCGCAGCCGCAGCGTACGTCCAAGAATACGACGGTGCCGCGCAGCCGCTAGGGCGGGGCGTACCCGCCTCCCGGCCACCGCACGCCGCCGGGCTGTACAGCTACGTGCGGCAGGCGATGAGACGGTAGGCGCGTGGCCCTCCTGGGTCAAAAGTTCCGGGCGGCACGTGAGCGGCCGCCTCCATCCGCACCTCTTCGAGAGATTCGATTGTCCAGCCTGCCGCGAAGGCCTCCTGCAGTTCGCGGCGCGAGATCCGGCGCGGGCCCGGCTTGGGCGGTTCCTGGTCGCTCCAGCACAGCAGCCAGAGGCGACCACCCGGCCGCAGCACATGCTGGATCGCGGCAATATATCGCGTGCGGTCCAGGTCGGACAACACATGGAACAGGCCACTGTCAATGACGTTATCGAACGAACGGGGCAGCTGGTCCAGATTCGTAGCGTCCAGGACCAGGAACTGGGCCTGCAAGCCGCGGTCGGCCGCCTTGGTCCTGGCCAACGCGATCACTTCGGCGACGATGTCCACGCCATGGACTTCGTGGCCGCGTTCGGCGAAGAACAGGGCGCAATCCCCCGTGCCGCAGCCGGCATCGAGGATGGAACCCTGGATGCGGTCGGCGACGGCCGCCAGCGCCGGCTGCAGGCGTCCGATTTCCCACGCAGGCTGGTTCTCGTATGCGTCGCGAAAACGGTCGGCCGGAGAAGGAGTCGCGTCTGCCATGGCGGTGATCTGCTGTAGAACCCATAGAACAATGAGTGTTCGTGCACGCTGCGAGCGCGTCTCGGAAAACGTGACTCAAGCCTACCCGATAGCCGCCGGGAAAGCGAGTCGTGCGGTCGCGGCGGCCACCGCCCGTCTCCTTTTCCGCAGGCCCGCTTGTGGCTGGTCCCCCGACGCGATAGCGTAGCGGTACTGGCAACCTGATGACTGATGATCCTGAGCCAGGCCCAGCGGGCTGTTGCCAAGGCACGTCCGGGCCATTGTCTCTCCAAGTAGCCATTGTCTCTCCAAGTAGCAGAGCAGTCTATGAAGGCGTTAGTGAAGCGGGAGAAGGCCCCGGGACTGTGGCTCGAAGACGTGCCGGAACCTCAGATCGGCATCAATGACGTGCTGATCAAAGTCGGGCGCACGGGCATCTGCGGGACCGACGTACACATCTACAACTGGGATGCCTGGTCGCAGAAGACCATTCCCGTCCCGCTGATTGTGGGGCACGAGTTTGTGGGGGAGGTCGTCGCGGTCGGCTCGAACGTGGCCGACTTCCGGCCGGGGGATATGGTGAGCGGCGAGGGGCATGTCGTGTGCGGCCGCTGCCGCAACTGCCTGGCCGGCCGCCGGCACTTGTGCAAAGCGACGAAGGGGATCGGGGTCAACCGGCCGGGGGCCTTTGCCCAGTATATGGCGCTGCCCATGACCAACGTGTGGCTGCTCGACCCGGCCATCGATCGCGACGTGGCGGCCATCTTCGATCCGTTCGGCAATGCCGTGCACACAGCGCTGTCATTCCCCGTGCTGGGCGAAGACGTCCTGATCACCGGCGCCGGCCCGATTGGCGCGATGGCGGCGGCGATCGTGCGGCATGCCGGCGCGCGCTATGTCGTCATCACGGACGTCAATCCCTATCGCCTGGAGCTGGCCCAGCGGCTGGGTGCGACGCTGGCGGTAGATGTGCGGCAGACGCAGTTGGCGGATGTCCAGCGGCAGCTGCACATGCAGGAAGGCTTCGACGTGGGACTGGAGATGTCGGGCAACCCGGCCGCCTTCCGCGACATGCTCCAAAACATGTGCCATGGTGGCAAGATCGCCATGCTGGGGATTCCGGCCGAGGACATTGCCATCGACTGGAGCACGGTCGTGTTCAACATGCTCACGATCCAAGGCATTTACGGGCGCGAGATGTACGAAACCTGGTACAAGATGACCGTGATGCTGCAAAGCGGCCTCGACATCCGCCCCATCATCACCCACCGGTACCATTATACGGACTTTGAACAGGGCTTCGCGGCCATGCGGTCCGGCAAGTCCGGCAAGGTGGTCCTGTACTGGAATGATCCGCTGTAGTCCAGCCCGGCGTCGCACAGCCAGAAGGTGGATCCATGCACGATTCGATCACACAGCATGTCCAACAGCAACTCGACGAGATCCGCGCCCGCGGACTGTTCAAGGCCGAACGGGTGATCACGACCCCGCAGAGTGCGCACATCCGGGCGGGGGACGGGCGTCTGGTGTTGAACATGTGCGCCAACAACTACCTGGGACTGACGGAACACCCGACCGTCATCCGGGCCGCGCACGAAGGACTCGATCGCTGGGGTTACGGGCTGTCCTCGGTCCGTTTCATCTGCGGCACCCAGACCATCCACAAGCAGCTGGAAGCCAAGATCAGCGAGTTCCTGCAGACCGAAGACACGATCCTGTACACCTCGTGTTTCGATGCCAATGGCGGACTCTTCGAGACGCTGCTGACGGCCGAGGATGCCATCATCTCGGATGAACTCAACCACGCCAGCATCATCGACGGCATCCGGCTCTGCAAGGCGCAGCGGTTCCGGTACCGGAACAACGACATGGCCGACCTGGAGCAGCAGCTTCAGCAGGCTCGGCACGCCCGCTTCCGGATGATCGCCACGGATGGTGTGTTCTCCATGGACGGCTACATCGCCAACCTGCCGGGAATCTGCGAACTGGCGGACAAGTACAATGCCCTGGTGATGGTGGATGATTCGCACGCCGTCGGGTTCCTGGGCCCGCGAGGACGGGGCACACCCGAGTACCACGACGTGATGGACCGGATCGACCTGCTCACCGGCACGCTCGGCAAGGCGTTGGGCGGGGCCAGCGGCGGGTATACCAGCGGGCGACGCGTGCTGATTGACCTGCTGCGGCAGCGTTCCCGGCCGTACCTGTTCTCGAATTCCCTGCCTCCGCCCATCGCGTCAGCGTCGATCGCCGCACTGGATCTGCTGCTGGAATCGACAGAGCTCCGCGACCAGCTGGTACGCAACACACAGTTCTTCCGCGCCGAGATCGCCAGCGTGGGCTACGACGTGCTGCCCGGCGAACATCCGATCGTGCCCGTCATGCTCTATGACGCCGCACTGGCCGGCCGCACGGCCGATGCCCTGCTGGAGAAAGGCGTCTACGTGACCGGCTTTTCCTACCCGGTCGTGCCGGTGGGCAAGGCGCGCATTCGCACCCAGATCTCCGCGGCGCATTCGCACGACGACCTGGTCTTCGCCCTGGAGAAGTTCGCGGAAGTCCGGCGCGAGGTCACTTGACATCGTCAGGTCCCAGATACGCGCCGCCGACAATCCCGGCCCTTTCGGGAAGTTGGAAAAAAGCCGCTCGGGAGGTGAGAACGCCCGAGCGGCCTGTCTTGGAGGATCAAGGTTCGATCCAAACCAATAAGCTCTTGAACACCCGGCGTGCGGCAGGGTTTCGCCACGGGCACCCGGTTTCTGGCAAAATCGGCTAAGGCTTGCAGTAACGGTCCAGCCAGTCGAAGAAGACGCGATGCCACAAGACTCCATTCTGGGGACTGAGCACCCAGTGCCCTTCTGACGGGAAATAGAGGAAGCGTGAGGGCACGCCGTTGAGCTGCGCGGCAGTGAATGCCTCCATCGCCTGCGTCACCGGAATTCGGAAGTCCTTCTCGCCGTGGATGACCAGCAGCGGTGTGCGCCAGTTCGCCACGAAACGGTGGGGTGAGAAGCGGTCGTACGCCCGCCGGACCTGGGCATCCTGCCAATACGGTCCACCCAGATCCCAGTTCGAAAACCAGATCTCATCGGTGGCGCCGTACATGGACTCCAGGTTGAAGACTCCGGCATGGGCGATCATGCAGCAGAAACGGTCCTGGTGGTGGCCCATCAGCCAGTAGACCGAATAGCCACCGAAGCTCGCGCCCACCGCCGCCATCCGCTTCGTGTCGATGTACGGTTCGACCATCATCGCATCGGTGGCGGCCAGGATGTCCCGCATCGCCTGCCCACCCCAGTCGCCACTGATCTGATCGTTCCACGCGCGGCCAAATCCCGGCAGGCCGCGGCGATTGGGTGCCACGACCACATAACCTTGGGCCGCCATCAGGTGGAAGTTCCAGCGGTACGAGAACCACTGGCCAATCTGCGACTGCGGCCCCCCCTGGCAATAAGTGATCAACGGCCACTTCTGGTTCTTGTGCGGATCGAAGTCGGGCGGATAGATCACCCAGCAGTGGATCTGCTGGCCGTCGCTGGCCGTGACCCACCGCTCGGCCACCTGGGGCAGTTCCAGCTCCGCAAGCGACGAATCGTTCAGATGCGTGAGGACTTGCGACGTGGTGTCCTGCAGGTTCAGCAGTGCCAGTTCCCGTGGGCGCAGCATCGACTGCGAGTCGACCAGCAGCGTGTGGCCGTCAGGCAGCACGCCCCGGAGGGACCAGTCGTACCAGCCGCGGCTGATCTGCGTGACGCCCCCGTCGGCCAGGGTCACACGGAACAGCTGCTCGCAACCGTGGCACTCGGAGGCAAACACGAGACTCCGCGAGTCGGGCATCCAGGTGGCGCCGTGGCTGGTCTGGTCGATGCCGGCCGTCAGATCGCGCATCGTGTGGCTGGCGCGATCCAGCAGCAGGAGGCGGTTCTTGTCTGCCTCGAATCCCGGACGCTGCATCGAGTGAAATGCCAGGAACGCCCCGTCGGGCGAGAAGACCGGGTCCGTATCGAACCCGTCCATGCCGGGTGTGACGCAGACCGTCGGCCGGCTGCCATCGATACGTGCCACATAGATGTCACTGTCCGTCGACTCTGCCGGGTTGTTGACAACCTTCGCGGTGAACGCGATCTCCTTCCCATCCGGGGACCAGTTGAACTGTTCGTCACCGCCGAACGGTGGCAGCGGACAGTCGGCGTGCAGCCCCTCCATCACATCGATCGGTTCCCCCGCCCGGCCGTCGTCCTGGAGCGCCGCGACATGCACGTGACTGTAGGCGTGGTCGTGCCAGGAATCCCAGTGGCGGTAGAGCAGCGCGTCAATGATCCGGGCGTCCGCGTGGGGCAGGTCCGGATACTGCTGCGTCACCGTGGGATCCATCGTCACGGCCGACGTGAAGGCGATATGCGTCCCAGTGGGCGATACCTTCAGGTGCCCCACTCCGGCAGCCACCGACGTGACTTGCCGCGGCCCCTGTCCCGCCAGATCCACCGACCAGACCTGTGGCTCCGTATCCTGGAACTCGTCCCCTCGCGGCAGCCCGACGTAGAACAGACGCAACTCCTCTCCCGACCGGCCGAACGTCAGCGAATCGGCTGCCTGGAGATTCCCGATCAGCACCCGACTCTGCCGCGTCGCCAGATCCAGCAGGTGAATCTCCGACGTCCCCTGGTTGTCTGGCAGGCTGTACCGCCGCACTGCATAGGCGACCGCGGTCCCGTCCGGATGCACACAGGCACTGCCGAGTCGGGCCAGCCCCCACAACCGCTCGGGAGAGAGCCGCTCGCCCGCTTGAACCAGTGGCTGCCCGAACGCACATAGCGTACATACAATCAGACTGATCACGAGATTTCGCATGGTCATCAACTCCCACCACCCGCTGCGGAGTGTCCCCCGATTCGCAGTGCCCCTGTTCCATTCTAGGTCAGCCCGAGGCGTGACAGGGCCGGCAGGGGGGCGGCGGGACGGGACGGCACGGCGCAACGTTGCGCGTCCTGGCCGGCCGTGTCGCAGAGTTGCCTGGGACCGGGACCGCGTCAACTCGCCGGTGCGTCGTTCATCTGCACCAGATCGAACATCGCGCCCTGATTATCGGCGACCACCGCCAGGCGTCCTTCTTCAATGTCGAACGGGTGGACCAGCACATAGCCGCCGAGTTGCCGCACCTGATCCACGGTGATGTCAACGTTCCGTACCGCGAAATAGATCAGCCAGTTCGGTGGCATCTCCCCCCAGCGCTGATCCATCTGCAGCAGGCCGCTGCACTCCTCGCCCCGGTGCCGCACCACGTAATGCTTCCCCACCTGCGAGGGATACTCTGCGTACTCCCAGCCGAACATCTGCGTGAAGAATTCGGCCGCTTGGTCGATGTTGCGGGTGCAGAGCTCGTTCCAGCAGAAGCAATGGAAGTCCTGGTGCAATTCAGCGCCGAAATGCTGGTCTTTCTGCCACAAACCCACCTGCGCGCCGGTGGGATCCCGGATGAACGCCAGCCAGCCGGCTTCCTCGACTTTGGTCACCGGCACCGTCACCGTCCCACCCAGCTCGGTCGCCTGCGCGCACGCGGCCTGAATGTCCTCCACGTGAATGTAACTGTTCCAGGTGGCCGATACCCGCTTGCGCACCAGTTCCTGACTCATCTGGCCCAGCCCGGCGACCGTCATCCCCTGCAGCTGGAAATGGCAGTACGGCGCGTCGCTCTCCGGGCCCCGGTCGACACTCTGCCAGCGGAACAGACGCTGGTAGAATTGCCGGGACTCGGCCATGTCGCGCGACGTCAGATCGACCCAACAGAATTGCCCGAGTGCATAGTGATCGCGAACGGCCATCTCGGTTCCTTTCGAAAGAAGCATATCGTGCCTTGACAGACTAAATGACCGGGGGCGATTAGGCAATGTTATGCCGGCCATCCGGACGCAGCCCGCACGGTCCCTACGTCCGCCCTGTCGGGAGAGGCCCGCAAAGCTGCCAAAACCGTAGTGTCTGCCCCGGTTCGCTGGCCAGTTTTCCGCGCACATCAGGAAAGACTCGACCAGTTTGCGGGCGTGTGTCGACACTGGACAGGGTAGACTCTGCATGGGGAGCACTGATCGGTGAATATACTCTTTGCCAGCAGTGAAGTCGTTCCGTTCGCCAAGACGGGTGGGTTAGCCGATGTGGTCGAGGCCCTGCCGCGGGCACTGGAAAAACTCGGCCATCACCCGGTCGTGTTTGTCCCGGCCTACCGGCATGCACGGCAGTGTGGACAGCCGATCGAACCCACGGACATTTCCGTGATGGTGCGGATCGGCTCAAAGGACGTCCGCGGCCGGCTTCTGCGCAGCCGGCTGCCCGACTCCCATGTGCCGGTGTACCTCGTCGAACAGGACAGCTATTACGATCGCCCGCAGTTGTACCGGGACGGTGGCAATGACTACCGCGACAACTGCGAGCGGTTTGTGTTCTTCTGTCGCGCCGTCATGCAGTCGCTGGGGGTGCTCGAGATGCCCATCGACGTGCTGCACTGCCACGACTGGCAGACCGGCTTGATCCCCGCGTATCTCAAGATCGAACATGCTCGCGTGCCCGGCTATGAGCATATCGCCAGCCTCTTCACGCTGCACAACCTGGCGTACCAGGGCAACTTCTGGCACTGGGACATGCTGATCACCGGTCTCGATTGGAAATACTTCAACTGGCACCAGATGGAGTTCCACGGCCACTTGAATCTGCTGAAGACTGGCATCGTGTTCGCCGATGCACTCAACACAGTCAGTCCGCAATATGCGCAAGAGATACAGACCGAACCGCTCGGCTGCGGCCTGGCGGGTGTGCTGCGTGACCGCCGGGATGTGCTCAGCGGCATTCTCAACGGTGTGAACTACGACACCTGGAACCCGCAGCGCGACGGGTTGATCGCGGCAACCTACGACGTGTCGTCGTGGCAGGTCGGGAAGGCCCGGTGCAAGGCGGCACTGCAACGGGAACTGGGACTGCCGATCGCGCCGCGCCAGCCCCTGATTGGCCTGGTCGGGCGTCTGGCAAACCAGAAAGGCTGGTGCCTGGTCGCCGAACTCATGCGGCGCTGGGTGGGGCATCGCGAAGTGCAGTGGGCCGTCCTGGGAACCGGCGAAGAGGAATACCATCACCTGCTGCATCGCCTGTCCGGCGAGTTCCCCACCAAGGTCGCCGTACGGCTGGGATTCTCCGACCCACTGGCACACCGCATCGAAGCCGGCTGCGACATGCTGGTGATGGCCAGCCAGTATGAGCCGTGCGGTTTGAATCAGCTTTACAGCCTCAAATACGGCACCGTGCCCATCGTCCACCGCACGGGCGGCCTGGCCGACACGATCACCGACGCCACACCCGAACAGATGGCCCAGGGCACCGCCAACGGGTTCTCGTTCTCCCCGTACACCAGCGAACAGCTGGAGCATGCGCTCAACCGCGCCTGCCACATGTACGAACATGAGCCGGAACACTGGCAGAACCTGGTCACGACCGGGATGCAACAGGACTGGTCCTGGGATCGCAGCGCCCAGCGCTATGTCGAACTCTATACCTCGATTCTCGCCCAGCGGCGCCTGTGACCAGACGCGACTCCGCCCCCCAGCGCCACGCGCGTGCACCATCTGCCCCCGAACCGCCGCTGAGCACTTCCAGGCCCCCATCGTAAGGGTAAACGGTAGCGACGGAGTTGGTTATCTCGCCAGGCCCTGACGGGGGAATGACGGGTTGCCAGACAGTCACGCTCGGCGCACAATCCGTGCCTGTCGCCTTGGTCGTCCGGTGCCTGGGTATCACCAGCACCATGTGTCACGTGTGACAACATGTTACATGTTGTTACATGTTACTGAAGCACAGCAACCAAGGGGCAGACGTCTCCCCGGGGCAGTGTTTGGGGGCAGTTCCGACAGTGGGCCGTTTCGCCCGGAGTGCCCTTGAGCAGACTCCCAGATCGACCACCATGCACGGGCATTTCCCATGCCGCATCTGCGAAAAGATCCATTGTCCGACCGCTGGGTAATCTACGCCGAAGGACGGGAGCAGCGGCCCAACGAGTTTGAGCGTGTCGAGCGGCGGCGGGCCGACGCTCAGTGCCCCTTCTGTGTTGGTAACGAAGAGAATACGCCGCCTGCCATCGCTGTCTATCGCGCCGTGGCGGGCACCAGCGCCAGCAACGGCGATGACTGGACCGTGCGGGTGGTCCCCAACAAGTACCCAGCGCTGCTGGCCAGCGGCTGTGCTGATCCCACGCAGAGCGGGATCTACGTGCTGTGCGATGCGGTCGGCGCTCACGAAGTGATCGTCGAGACGCCACGGCACGTCGCCAGTCTCACACAACTGACCCCCCAGGAAGCCCGCCTGCTGATGCGGGTCTACAGCGATCGGATCCGCGCCCTCCAGACGCAGCCCGGCGTCCAGTACGCGCTGGTGTTCAAAAACGTCGGACCAGAAGCCGGGGCGTCGCTCGAACACTCGCACAGCCAGATCGTCGGGACGCCGATGGTTCCGAGCGAAGTTCAGCGCGAGCTGGTCGCCTGCCGGCGTCTGTACCGGCAACACAAACAGTGCTTCTTCTGCTACGTGATTCAGGATGAACTGGATCACCGGCTGCGGTTGGCAGCCGAATCCGATCGGTTCGCGGCAATCTGTCCGTATGCCAGCCGCACGCCCTTCGAGCTGTGGGTGCTCCCTCGCCAGCACCAGAGCCACTTCGAACGCCAGTCACCCGATCAGTTAGAGGAGTTGGCAGACTTCTTGCAACACACGATCGGCCTGCTGGAGTCGCAGCACACTCAGTTCGCCTACAACTACTTTCTCCACACGGCACCCTTTGACACCGCACCGCTGCGCCACTACCACTGGCACATAGAAATATTTCCACGTCTGACAACCACGGCTGGTTTTGAATGGGGTGCAGGTTGTTTCATCAACCCGGTTCCGCCTGAACAGGCTGCGGCGGTTCTGCGGTCCAACGGCACGCACCCGACTTGAGATCCGCGACCTTTCCGATTGGAAAAACTAGCCAAGCCAGATAAATCGTGCCGATTACGTTGTCGGGCGTGTGTTTGATACCTGCGCGCTCGTGCCTGTTACATCCGTTCCCCCCCCGGCATCGCAGTATCCATGACAAATCCAATTCGTTTCTGCCTGGTGCTCCACAATCACCAGCCGATCGGCAACTTTGACGGTGTATTCGAACAAGCGTATCAGGACAGTTACCTGCCGTTTCTGGACGTGTTCGAACCGTTTCAGGATCTCCGGCTTTCATTGCACGTCAGTGGACCTCTGCTTGAGTGGCTGGACGACCATCATCCGGACTACCTGGACCGACTCGCGCGACTGGTTACTGCCGGTCGGATCGAGATCGTGGGCGGTGCGTACTACGAACCGATCCTGACGATGATTCCATCACGTGACCGGATCGGGCAGATCGAGCGGTACTCGCAGTGGTTAGAGTCGCGGTTGGACGCACGGGTGCAGGGGATGTGGATTCCCGAGCGGGTTTGGGAGCAATCGTTGACCAGCGACCTGGTGCAGGCGGGGGTGAAATACACGGTCCTCGACGACTTCCATTTCCGCAATGCGGGGCTGGTGGCCGACCAGTTGCACGGCTTCTATCTGACCGAGGACAACGGTCGGCTGTTGACCGTGTTTCCCGGCAGCGAGCGGTTGCGGTACCTGATCCCCTTTGCTGCGCCGCACGAGACGATTGCGTACTTGCGGGGGATTGCCGACCGGTTCACCAACGCGGTCATTGTATTTGGCGACGACGGCGAGAAGTTCGGCACGTGGCCGGACACGAAGAAGCACGTATACGAAGATGGGTGGCTGCGGTCATTCTTTGAGGCGTTGGCAGCGCAGCGAGACTGGCTCGCCACGACCACGCTGGCCGAGGCGGCGGCCGGGTCTTCACCGTGGGGCAAGGTGTATCTGCCGGACGCGAGCTACCGGGAAATGACGGAATGGGCGCTGCCGGTCGACCGGCAGCTGGAATATGACAACCTGGTGCATGACATGCAGCAGGACGAGCGTTGGCCGCGTGTCCAACAGTTCGTGCGCGGCGGCGGCTGGCGCAACTTCAAGGTGAAGTATCCCGAAACCAACGAGATGTACGCGCGGATGATGATGGTCAGCCGGCGGCTGGCGGAGTTGGAACAGCACGCCGTGGACGGGCCTCACATGGACTGGGCACGCCGCGCGCTGTATCGCGCGCAGTGCAACTGTCCTTATTGGCACGGCGCGTTCGGCGGGATCTACCTGCCGCATCTGCGCAACGCCGTCTACAACCAGATGATTGCTGCGGACAACCAACTGGACCAGGCCACCGGCAAGACCGGGCCCTGGATCGAAGCGACGGTCAGCGACTACAACTTCGACGCGCGTCAGGAAGTGCGGCTGGCGAACGACCACCTGATCTGCCTGCTGGCACCGGCGGCCGGCGGCCAGCTGTACGAGCTCGACGTGCGGAGCATCTGCCACAATCTGCTGGCGACTCTCGCGCGGCGTCCCGAGGCCTATCACCGTAAAGTCCTCGCGGGCGGGCAGCAATCCGGCCAGGATGTGGCCAGCATTCACGAGCGTATTGTCTTCAAGCAGGAGGGGCTCGGCCAGCGCCTGCAGTACGACGCGCATCCGCGCAAGAGCATGCTGGACCACTTCTATAGCCTCGACACCGACCTCGAAGCCGTCCGCGATGGGCGGGCTGAGCAGCAGGGGGATTTCCTCGGGAGCGCCTACGAGACGCGGATTCGGCGCAACCCGAACCGGATCCAGATTCTCCTGACCCGTGACGGATATGCCAGCGGCGTCCCCTTGAAACTCACCAAGGGCATCACGGCGGAAGCCGGCAGCCAGACGCTCGAGATCGCGTACCTCCTGGAAGGCCTGCCCCCCGATCGACCACTGCATTTCGGCGTGGAGTTCAATTTTGCCGGCCTGCCGTCACATGCCGATGATCGGTTCTTCTACCAGCAAGACGGCACGAGGCTGGGACCACTCCAGACACAGCTCGACCTGCAGGAACACCTGGAGCTCGGCCTGGTCGATCAGTGGCTGGGAATCGACCTGCGGCTGGTTGCCAATCAGCCGACCTCGTGGTGGACGTTCCCGATCGAGACGGTCAGCAACTCCGAGGGGGGCTTCGAGCTCGTACACCAGTCGGTCGTCGTCCACCCGCACTGGCTCGTTCGAGGTGATGCCCACGGGTGCTGGAGCGTCACGTTCCAGCTGCAGATCGACACCCGTCTGGCCGAAAGCCGCATGCTGTCTCCGGTCGCCGCCGCGCTGGCCGAGCCAGGCTGAGACGGGGGCATGACACTCCGGGCCATCTCGCGCTCCGCGAACGCGCGTCTGTTCGCGGGGCGGGCGGTCATGCCCGGCCGTCCGGCGTCACGTCCTCGCGTGGCAGCCTCAGGGGCGGTCAGATCTCCAGATACTCCTCGACCGCTTCGCGCATGATGGCTTTGTCCGGCTCGAGCCCGGTCCACAACTGAAAGTTGATGGCTGCCTGATTGACGAGCATCCCCAGGCCGTTGAGGGTGCGACAGCCACGGCGGCGGGCTTCCTTGAGCAGCCAGGTTTGCGGCGGATTGAACACGGCGTCGGCGACGATCAGCCCGCTGTGCAGCGATTGCGGTTCAATCGCCAGCCGCGCTTCGCTGTCGAGCAGTCCGACGGATGTGGCGTTGATCACGATTCCCGCATCTTCCGGGACGACCAGCGATCCGTCCCACGGCAGCAGGCGGGCTGCGGTCGCCAACCGCTGCTCGAGCAGTTCCACGAGCACCTGGCCGCGTTCCGCCGTCCGGTTGGCCACCAGGATCTCGGCGACCCCGCGCCGCGCCAGCTCTACCGCGATGGCCCGCGCCACGCCGCCGGCTCCGAGCAGCAGCACGCGTTTATCGGTCGGGTCACAGAGTTCACTGAGCGACTCGGTAAACGCGCGACCGTCCGTGTTGTCTCCCACCAGCCGCTCTCCTTCGCGGCATACGCAACTGACGGCCCCCATCAGCTCGGCCGATTCGCTCAGCGCGTCGAGCCACGGGATGGCCGCCACCTTATGAGGAATCGACAGACTCACGCCGCGGAATCCCAGCGCCCGGATGCCCCGCAGCGCATCGCCAAGATCGGCCGGAGCCACCTCCAGCGTCAGATAGCACCAGTCCAGCCCGAGATGGGCCAGCACCCGCTGCATCATGAACTGTGTCGGATTCCCAGCAACCGGCTGGCCGATACAACAGACGATTTCCTGCAGGGCGGAATCCGGCACGCACACCTCGTGGAACAATGGAGCACCCGGGCCTCGGGAAGCATGATAATCGTTAGAGTCCACATATTCTGTAGTACGCCGTCGCGGAATGCAACGCCGCTGCCCGACTCCCGCCAGCGGTCTCTCGACATGTGTCGGCGTGCAACCAGAATAAAACGGCATGAAACCCGGGCACCTGTTGGCTGGCCTGCTCACGATCGCCGCCCTGTTGTTGGATGTGGTCCTGGCGCAGCATCTGCGCGTTGGGCAGCAGGGAGCGCTCGTGCTGTTATTGGGTGCCGCCTGCGGTCAGCTCGCGTTACTGAGTGCCTGGTGTGTATGGGGTTCATGGGGTGGTGCGGCCTGGCTCGTCCGTTGGCTGGCAGTGCTTGCCGCCGCTGGCCTGCTGAGTGTTCCGCTGGCGGCTGCCACGCCCGGCCTGTGGACCGAGTGGTTTGGAGTTCTGTGTCTGTTTGCACTCCTGGTGGCAGCCTCACTGGCCGTGGCGCGCTGGTCGGGACTGGCCGTGGTGCGCGCCGGCACAGATGACCGCGCGTGTGCCACCGGCCCGCGGTTGCACGGTTGCCAGTACTCGCTCGGCGGGCTCCTGTCGCTCACGACGGCCGTCGGGATCGCGTGTGCGCTGCGCGGCTGGGTGGCATTTCCCTGGTCGCATGCACCGGCGCTGGCCAGCTACGCCATGTGTCTCACCGGCGTTGCCGTCGGATCGGTGTGGGCCATGACATCGCCCCGTACTGTTGCCGTGCGGCTCGCCGCGCTGACACTGGTGTGCCTGGCTGCGGGGGCCGTGATGCATCGCACGGAGTTGGCACGCGACCTCGGGTTCTTCGCGCTCGCAGTGTGCAGCGAAGCGGTGGTCATCTGCTTCGGCCTCAACGTGCGGTTCGCCGGCGGCGTGCGTCTGGAATGGCCGCGGGAAACACCGTAGCCGCGGCAAATCCTGCCGTTCGATGTACAAGGCACGCCGCCCCCAGCACCACGGGCGTGAAGACCACCAGCGTGATCAGGATCAGCAGGACAGCAGGATCTTACTCGAAATGACCCGGCCGCATGGCGGAACGCGTGGCATGGCGGCCGAACAGGGTGTGCGCGGTGGCTTCCACAATGACGATCGGCAACATGGCGCCGACGTGCTGCAGCGTGCCCTCGAACACAACAATACGATCGCAGTGCGTACGGCCAGTGAGTTGCAGCCGGGGGCCGGTTGCCGCGCGTTTGCGCGCGGTCTTGCTTGGCCCTTCCACCAGCACCTGGACAGTCCGGCCGATAAACCGTTGGTTGTCCTCCTGGCTGATCGCGTCCTGAATGGCCAGCAGTTCGTTGTTGCGCGCCAGCTTCACATCCTGCGGGACGTCGTCGGGAAACCGCGTGATCGCCTTTGTTCCCGGCCGCGGGCTGTACTTGAAGATGAAGCTGTTCTTGAAGCGGAATTCCCGCACTGCGGCGACGGTGCCCGCGAAATCCTCGTCCGTTTCGCCCGGGAACCCCACGATGAAATCGCTGGAGACGGCCGCCGCGGGCACGGTGTCCCAGATGCCATGCATCATGTCCCGGTACTGCTCGACCGTATAGCCGCGCTTCATGCGTCGCAACACGGCATTCGAACCGCTCTGCAGCGGAACGTGCAGGTAGGGTGAGCACTTGGGGAGCGCGCGCACAGTCTGCAGCAGACGCGGCGTCATATCTGGCGGGAAGTTGGTGACAAACTTCAGTCGCTGTATCTCCGGTATCTCGTGCAGCCGAAACAGCAGGTCAGCCAGATCGGTCGTCTGCCCGCCGGTTTCATAGCGGTAGCTGTTGACCGTCTGGCCAAGCAGCGTGATCTCCACGCAGCCCTGCCGCGCCAGGGTCTGCGCTTCTCGCAGGATGGCGCCGGGCGGACGGCCCTGCTCCGGGCCGCGGGTCATCGGGACGACACAGTAGGTACAGAACTTGTCGCAGCCGATCTGAATGCGCAGGTAGGCCTGAAACGGCGTCGGGCGCATGGTCGGATCGCGCAGCGGATCGAACGTTTCGTGGCTCCGCCGGATCTCGTCCCGCGAGCCAGCCGTGCGGCCCAGGCTGACCGCCATCTGGCGTCGCTCACCCGCGGCAGCACCAGCCAGCAACTCGCTGAGCCGCTGCAACTGCCCGGGGCCGACGACCAGGTCCAGGTATGGAATCCGCGCGAACAGCTCGTGTTGTTCCTTCTGGGCCATGCAACCCAGCACTCCCAGGATCCGGTCCGGATGTTCCTGCTTCCACCGGCGGAGTGTGCCCAGTGCGCTGTAGACCTTGTCCTCCGCGTGCTGCCGCACACTGCATGTGTTGAACAGGACGACGTCGGCCATCTCCACATCGTGGGTCACGCTGTAGCCGTCGCGGCGCAGCAGCGCCACGACCATTTCGCTGTCCAGCAGGTTCATCTGGCAGCCGACCGTTTCGATCAGCACGCGCTTCGACATCGGGATTCCCCTGCCCTTGAGCAGACGAAGGGGTGTATGACAGGACTGTGCCGCCGGCGGGCAGTGCCCTCACCGGGCCGGCGGGACGCGCACCTACGGTTTCGCTTCCTGCGCCGCGCTCGGGGGCTGCTTCCCACGCTTCTTGCGGTTCTGCTCGCGCTGCTTCTCGATGTGTTTC
Organism: Planctomycetaceae bacterium; assembly: GCA_012729315.1. Taxonomy (GTDB): domain Bacteria; phylum Planctomycetota; class Planctomycetia; order Pirellulales; family Pirellulaceae; genus JAAYDI01. The sequence goes on along the minus strand of JAAYDI010000108.1, from coordinate 33,579 downwards.
CGCTCCAGCTGCGCGGCGACCTCCGTCTGCAGCTCGGCGACTATCGCATCGCGCCGACGCCGCATGAGCCGCACCAGCGTCAGGACCGCGACGTAGGACGCTCCCAGCAGGATCGCCACCTCGCCAATACTCATCTGGGCCATCGCACCATTCCCCCGGCAGTCCGTTGCAAGGCTAAGGTCCAGATTCTACACCGCGACCGCAGGCCGAGCGAGAGGGAAACATGCCGCAGGCTGTCGACAGGTGCGGACACGGCTACACGGACACACCTGCGTGCCAGCCGTGCCGCGGCTGACTTAGTCGCTGTCTCCCAACGAGTCACCCACCTGCACGGGATAGCCGCAGAGGAACTCGTGGGCATCCAGGATACGTTTGCCAGCCGGCTGCAGCTGCCGGATGGCCAGACACTGGTGGCCGGTCGCTACGACGATCGCCTGTCGATCGACGCGCATCACGCGTCCTGGCTCGGACGCCGTGGTCCGCTCATCGACTGCCGCCCGCTCCAGGATCAACCGCACGGGGCGCTGCTCGCGCAGCCAATGCGTGTAGGTGCCGGGCCAGGGGCGCAGAGCGCGGATCTGATTCACGATGTCTCCAGCCGGACGTGTCCAGTCCACGCGGCCATGCGCCTTCTGCAGGCGTGGGGCGAGAGTTGCCTGAGCGGGATCCTGTGGGGTGCCCAGCGGGGTCTGGCCGTCCCAGGCTTCCAGCATATCGATGGCTTGCAGAACCGGCTCAACCCCCATCAGCGCCAAACGCCGCTCCAGCGCCGGGGCATCTTCGCCGGGCGCAATCTGTGTGCGGGCCGTTGTCAGACAGGGGCCGCTGTCCAGACGCGGTGTGATGTGAATGACGGTCACGCCCGTCTCTGTTTCACCCTGCCAGATGGCCCAGTTAACCGGCGCCGCGCCGCGGTATCTCGGCAGCAACGAGCCGTGCAGGTTGATGCCCCCGCACCGTGCAATGCTTAACGTCTCCGGCTTGAGGATCTGGCCGAAATCGCAGACGACGAACAGATCCGGCGCCCACTGCCGCAGCTGGTCATGGGCCGCCGCAGCATTCACATTGTCGAGGGGCAATACCGGTTTGCCGGACGCGGCAAACATCTCGAGCACCGGGTTCACCGGTCCCTTGTGCCGCCCAATGGCCGGCGGTACCGAACGCGTCACCAGTGCCAGCACCTCGTGGCGTGAGGCCAGCACGGCCTGGAACGCAGGGATTGCGAAGGCACCGGTTCCCATCAGGATCAGTCGCATCGACGTGGCTCCTCCGTGTCTGGCCGCCGGCCACCTGCGCAACTCAGCAGTAACGTCTTTCCCACGCGATCAGCCGGGTCTCGATGTCGGCGTCATTGGGGATTTCTCCCAGTTGCCGGCGACTGGCAAAGTCCGTTTCAAAGTCGTCCAGCGCCTCGGCCACCGACAGGCGGCCGGTGGTGGTCATGCGGTCAGTATACATGATCCCGTCCAGGTGGTCCGTCTCATGCTGCACGATCCGCGCCAGCAGGCCGTCCAGTTCCATGTTGATTTCCTGCCCGTTCAAGTTGTAGGCATTGACACGGATCCGTTTGGGACGCGTCACATGGCCGTAGAGTTCGGGCAGACTCAGGCAGCCCTCTTCCGCTTCCTCCAACCCCTTGGGACGGCTGAGCACGGGGTTGATGAACACCAGTTCTTCCGCCTCGGCTGGATCTGCCTTGGTATTGGCGATGAAGAACCGCAGCGGCAGGTCGACCTGATTGGCCGCCAGCCCGACGCCACGCGACTCGTACATCAGCTCGAACATGCGGCGGATCGTATCGCGCAGCAGCGCATCGACGCGCCGCACCGGCTTGGATATCCGCCGTAGTGTCGGGTGGGGATGAGTTATAATCTGCAGAGTAGCGGGATCACACAGTGTGGACATGATACCTGCTTGGTTTCTTCTTATGGTCTGGGCGCCGCACGCGAGGCGGCACGGGAAGCTGGCGATCGAGCGTCCGCGCTGGTACGCAGCGTGTCTGAGCAAGGTTAAGCCCTATTACCGTCCAGGTCCAGAGACATCTGGCCGGCCAAGCTGGCTGATCTACGTTGACGCGGCGTGTACGCCGCGCTAGACTGATAAAGATACTAGAGCTGTAATCCATTATGACACAACCCTTTGTGTACGCGCGAGCAGACTTCAGACGCCCTGCCGCCAGGAGCTCGGCCCATTGGAGCCCGGCAGCCGTACGTGGTGCCGGCACTGGGCATGGGCCGTGTGCCGGCTGGCTGCCCACACGGGCTCCGGCACGATCGTTTCCGACCCCCTTCTTCCTGAGGCTGTTCCTGGGGTTCTTCCTGGGGCTGCTCGCCACCGCCCCGTCTGCCGCTCAACAGCCGCCGGCCGCACCGGGCGATGCGCACGAGCAGGCAGCCGACACGCGGCTGGTGCCGGGTGATCAGAGTGCACCGGCCGCCAAGGCTCCCGCGGGCACGCGGCGGGCGCGGGGTGCCAGCCAGGGGAGCCCGGCGCAGACCAGCATCTTCGGCTCGCACGGGACTGGCTCGAAGTTCGTTTACGTGTTCGATCGTTCGAACAGCATGAACGACTTTGACGGCCGGCCTTTGGCAGGAGCCAAGCGCGAGTTGATCGCCAGTCTCGCGGACCTGGATCGGATTCACCAGTTCCAGATCGTGTTTTACAATGACCGTCTTTCGGTCTTCAATCCGCATCACCCGTACGCTCCTCGGATGGAGTTCGGAGATGCGGCGACCAGACGTCGGGCAGAAGAGTTCGTGCAGCGCATGGAGGCTGGTGGCGGCACGGAGCACATGGCGGCACTGAAGCTGGCATTGGGCATGCGGCCAGATGTGATCTTTCTCGTGACGGACGCGGGTGAGCCGCGGTTGTCGGCCAAGGAACTGGAGGAAATCGCGCGGCGCAACGAGCGTGTCGGGGCCACGATCAACGCCATCGAATTCGGAGTCGGCCCCGATCCGGGCGGCACGAATTTCCTGGTGCAGTTGGCCAAACAGAATCATGGTGAACATGTCTATATCGACGTGACAAAGCTGCCGTCGGAGTAGGGGTGACGATGAGACTGATTCTGATATGTATTGCAGTGGGCCTCGTGTGCCAGACAGTGCCGGGGTGCAATTCCACGACGTCGCCAGACGAGGCCGTGGCGGCACAGCGTGCGGCGGACGGCCAGCCGGGGGCCGTGGCGCCGTTGCCGGTCCCGGTCTGTGCGGAGGAGACGGCCGCGATCACGGCGCTGGAAGAGCTGGGGGCCCAGATCGACCGGGATGAGGGCGGGCATGCGCGGCTCGTGGAGCTGACGGACACCCAGGTTGCCAACGCCGACTTCCAGCATCTGCTGCAGTTGCCGTACCTGGAGTCGCTGGAAGTCAGTGGCGGCACTGTGGACGACGAGGGGGTGGCGCAGCTGAGTGGCGTGCCGGGGCTGCAGCGCCTGTATCTTGACAAGCTCAATATCACCAATGATGGCCTGGCTGTGCTGGAGAAACTCCCCCGGTTGCGAGTGCTGTCGCTCAAGAAGACGCAGATCGATGGGCTGGGGCTCGAGCTGGTAACGAAGCTGGCGCATCTGGAGGTGTTGAATCTCTCGGGCACACAGATCACGGACGACGCGCTGGCAAGCATCGGACGCCTGCGCGATCTCGACACGCTCGTCCTGGCCGACACGCAGGTGACAGGCGCCGGCCTGAAGCATCTCAAGCCGCTGGCCAAGCTGCGGGTCTTGAACATCGATCGCTGCGATGTGCACGATGCGGATCTCCTGCAGCTGGTGGGACTCGACAACATGCGCATGCTGTACGCGCACGGGTGCGGGCTCGACGACCAAGGGGTCAAGCAGCTGCAGAAACATCATCCGTTGCTGGCAGTATTTGGCAGATGACGGCAGAGCGTGGCAGTATATAGCAGAACATGGCAGAACAGGTGAACTCACGACCACGGAGCAACATCCATGTGGCAACTTCGTCCGACTCAGTGTGTGCGTTGGGGACTCGTCACGAGCGGCCTGTGGTGCCTCAGCCTGGTGCTGTGCGGTGCCACCGGCCTGTCGGCCGATGAACGGAAGGGGAAGGGTCCGGACTGTGTGTTCGTGCCGACGCCCCACGACATCGTCGAGAAGATGCTGGAGATGGCCCAGGTCCAGAGGGACGACGTGATCTACGATCTGGGGTGCGGGGACGGACGGATCGTGGTGCAGGCCGCCAAGAAACGGGGCTGCCGCGGCGTCGGGTTCGAAATCGTGCCGGAGCTTGCGCAGAAAGGGCGCGACAGCGCCAAGGAGAATGGCGTCTCCCATCTGGTCACGATCAAAGAAGAGGACCTGTTCGAGGCCGACATGCGCGAGGCCACGGTACTGCCGATATACCTGCTGCCCACCATGCTCGAACGGCTCAAGCCGAAACTGGAGAAGCTCAGGCCGGGCACGCGCATTGTGTCGCACGACTACCTGATCCCTGGCGTGCAAGCCGAGGATGTCAAGACTGTCGTGTCAAAGGAGACGGGAGCGGAACACATCCTGATTCTCTACAGGCTGCCGTTCCAGCCGGAGGCGGAGGCCAAGCCTGCCAAATAGCACCGGGCGATTGGCATGGGTAGCGCAATCGCCCGGCGTATGATGCGTGGCTGTCGTGGCAACGGGGCCTATTTCCACGGACCGCGTACGTAGTAGACACCGAACTGATCGGTGTGGCTGGGCCAACGCGGTGTGGACAGGAAGCCGACTCCCTGTCCCGCGCCGTCACCCGGGTACGGTCGCGCGAACTGGTGGTAGATGGGCCGCATCTCGGTCTGGGTGACTCCCCAGCCCATGCTGGTCTGCATGTTCGAAACCGGCGGGACCACCAGGGACACCGGCGCTCCCCAGGGCGCATAGTAATACTGGCCGTGCCAGGGCATGGTCCGCGCGAAGCGTTCACCCCAGCGATTGGAGACGCGCCGCACGTCCGCGCGCGCCTCCTGGAGTGCGACCAGCAGCAGCGTGGCGGCCAGCGTCAAGCAGAGGACGAATCTTCTCATGGGTGAACCCCCCTCGTCGATACGTGGATCCAGGACGCTACCGAGCGATCCGGAAATGGGCTGGCAGGGTCGACAGCGGCGGACGATACCAGGAAATGGCGGTCCGCGTCAGACCACGCCCTTGATCGTAGTAGCGGTAGTAGTGGCGATGGTGCTGGTAGAGCAGCTCGTTGGGCAGCACCGGCTGATACGTGTAGTAGGTGTGCCCGACCCAGGCCGGTACCGGCTGCGGAGCCAGGTACATGGCGGCCGGCACCCCGCCACACGTGGCGGGCATATAGTAGTTGTAGAATAGGTCGGGCTGGCCGTACGTGCGTGCCCGGCAATTGGTGATGTCGTTGTTGTGTTTGGCTGACAGGTTGGCGATGGCACCGCCCAATCTGCAGCAGGATCGACACCTGACATCGAGGCATGCTTCATCAGGGCAGGGACAGCAAACGGCGTCCTGCGCCACTGCCACAGCAGTGCCCAGCAGGCCGACGCACACGCCGGTCAACAGCGTGGCGGTCAGCACAGTAGTTTTTCCGTACATCCGAGACATCGAAACGCTCCTCCTTGCCTGCGGGGAATGCGGCCGATGGCGGGTCGAACCGGGCGCCGGCATTGCAGCCGGCAGACGGTTCGGGCGCATGGCGGGTCGTATGGTGTGGGAGTCTGCGCGTAACTCGCCGGCGGGGCGGTATCTCGCGCACTCGGGCATCCTTGGGGTACATGGCCGTGGCGCCAGCCACAGAGCCTAGTAGATTTTCTCGGCCAGCTCGGGGGTACAAGTGCATCTTTATTTGCGCTTTGCAGCAAACGCAGGGATTGGAGCAGGGAGGTGTGAAAGCAGACTGGGACAGAACACGCACAGTCGTTATAATCGCTACCGTTGGAACCCTCTTTCCGCACCCTCAAGCTGATCTGCACTGCGGCGGGCTCTGCTCCCGGCGCGGTTCCCCCCTGTCCCCCGAACGGAATCCCCGCGGGTCAAGGAGTAGCGAGCGTTGGCCACGGTGAAGCGCAACCAGAAGATCTCTCGTCCCCGGTCCGCAGCGGCGCCGGCCGCCCCCTCCGACAATGGCCGGTTAGTCCCTGCCGACGGCGCGGCAGGCACCAACAGCAAGCCTCGGCGGCGGGCCACCGTCGAAGCCATGGCCGCCAAACAGCGCGACATCTCGGTGAGCGAGTTCTTTGCCAAGAACCGCCACCTGTTGGGCTTCGACAACCCGCGCAAAGCGCTGCTCACCACCGTCAAAGAGGCGGTGGACAATTCGCTCGACGCGTGCGAGGAGGCGGGGATCGCGCCGGAGATCTGGGTGCATCTGGAGCAGACGCAGCCGGAACGCTTTCGCGTGGCCGTTCAAGACAACGGTCCGGGGATCATGAAGCAGCAGATCCCGCTGATCTTCGGCAAGCTGCTCTACGGGTCGAAGTTCCACCGGCTGCGCATGAGTCGCGGCCAGCAGGGGATCGGGATCAGCGCGGCGGGGATGTACGGCATGCTGACCACTGGTAAACCGGTCAAGATCGTCTCCAAAACGGCGCTGAAGAAGCCGGCTCACTACTACGAAATCCAGATCGATACGAAGAAGAACATTCCCGAGATCCTCAACGGGCGGGGCGAGGGGGTCGACATTCCGCCGGGGGAAGCCGGGCGGGACTACATGCAGCGGCACAATATCGAGTGGGCCGGGTATTACGACCCGCCGGAAGACGGCCAGCCCGCAGAAGAAGTCGCCAGCGGCACGCGCGTCACGATCGAACTCGAAGGAAAACACCAGCGGGGCCGCGGCAGCGTCGACGAATACCTGCAGCAGACGGCGATCGCGAACCCGCACGTCACACTGCACTACACCGATCCCGAAGGCAACCAGGCGATCTATCGCCGCGCTACGTTCACATTGCCCACCGAACCGAAGGAGATCTTGCCGCATCCCTATGGTGTGGAACTCGGGCGCCTGGTCACCATGCTCAAAGCCACCAAAACGACCACCCTCACCCAGTTCCTCACCGGCTCGTTTTCGCGCGTCAGTCCGTCGGTGGCACGGCGGATCTGCGACGCAGCCGGGTTGAGTCCGCGGGCATCCACGCGCAAGATCGGCCGCGAAGAAGCCGACTCGCTCTACCAGGCCATCCAGAAAACGAAGATCAGCGCCCCGGCGACTGACTGTATCGTGCCGATCGGCGAAGAACTGCTGCTCAAGGGACTGCATCAGGTGGTGCCGGGCGAGTTCTACTGCGCCAGCACCCGCCCGCCCGCCGTCTACCGGGGCAATCCTTTCCAGATCGAAGTGGCGCTCGCCTACGGCGGCACCAATGCCGCCCAGAAAATCTCGCTCGAACTGCTGCAGCAACTGCTGCGCGAGACCGACGCCCGGACCCTGCGGCAGTTCCTGATCAACACCTTTGACGGGATCGGGCCGGCGGCCGCCGACCAGATCATCAAGGAAGCCGAATTCGGCACGCGCAAGTCGCCGGCCAAGCTGTCGCGGGACGAAATCAAGACGCTGCATCACGCCATGCGCAACGTGAACGTCTCCGAAGGGCAGTCGATCCAGGTCCTGCGCTATGCGAACCGGGTCCCGCTGCAGTTCAAGCAGCGCGACTGCGCCATCACCGAAGCGGTAATCGCCACGAACTGGCGCTCCTACGGGCTGAGTCAGTCCCGCGGCTCCCTCCCCAGCGGCCCGGTGAGCGTGATGGTGCACATCGCCAGCGTGTGGGTCCCCTTTACCAGCGAATCGAAGGAGGCGATCGCCGCATATCCGGAAATCGAAAAGGAGCTGCGGCTGGGGCTCCAGGCGGTCGGACGCAAGCTCGGCATGTACCTGCGGCGGCGCCAGCGGGCGGCACAGGAAGGGGAACGCCGCGCCATCTTCCTGCGGTACCTCGGTGAAGTCGCCTCCGCGGTCAGCACCATCAATGGGACCGATCGCGAACAACTGTACACCCAGCTGCTCGAGGTCGCCAAGAAGATAACGGCGGAAGCCGACGCGCGGTTCGATGAACGCGGGCGGCGCATGGAAGAAACCGAAGACTACGGTGACAACGTCCTGATCGTCGAGCAGCGCCCCGAAGATCTGGTCCTCACCACCCCGTCCCCCCCCGACCCGCAGCGCAAACTGTTCTGACCCGGTGTGACGTCGCTGTGTAACTCTCGTAGTGCAGGATTGTGTGACCATGGCCAAGAAAGTGCGACGCCAAACGGCCGCCCCGGCCGCTGACAAGACCACCGTCGTGGTGCCCGCGCAGGACCAGAAGACGCTCCAGGCGCTCACCGCCCTGGCCGACACAGTGGTGGAGACGGCCGCCCGGCGCAAACCGCCCCACCTCGACGTGCCCTCGCGATCGCTCAGCAACGTGAAGTACAACAAGACGAAACGCTTCATCGAAATGGGCAACGGCAAGAACCGCCGCGAGCTCTTCAATCTGTCCCAGGCTAAGAGCTACATGCAGACCATGCTCGTCAGCAGCGGCTGCAAACGGCTGATCGAACAGGGCAAGACAACCAGCATCCGAGGTCTGTTCTACCTGCTCAAACACTCCATCGAAGGCACGCGCGAGGAGACGTTCGATACCCAGGATGATTGCGATCCGGTGATTGAAGACGTCGAAGTCATGCTCAACGCCATGCGCGAAGAGCTGCACCTGTACGCCAAGAATGCCGGCGCCATGGTGGGCCCGATCACACTGATCGACACCGGCGACGAAATCGACTGCTCACGGATGGGCTCCGGCGGCTATAACATCCCGTCGATCGTCGAACCGGAGACCGTACAGTTCAAGAAACATGACGCCAAATTCATCCTGCACGTCGAAAAAGACACGGTCTGGCGCCGCTTCAACGAAGACAAGTTCTGGCGCACACACAAGTGCGTGCTGACCCACGGTGGCGGCCAGCCGCCGCGCGGCGTCCGGCGCATGCTCAATCGCCTGCACAATGAACTCCAGCTCCCCCTCTACTGCCTGCTCGATAACGACCCCTGGGGGTACTACATCTACAGCGTCATCAAGCAGGGATCGATTAATCTGGCCTACGAGTCGAAGCGGATGGCCATTCCCGACGCGCGTTACATCGGCCTGCGGAGCAAGGATTTCGAACGCTGCCAGCTGTCCCCCAGCGTGCGGATCAACCTGAAAGACACAGATATCCGCCGCGCCAAACAGATCGCCCGTTACCCCTGGTTCGAGAAGAAAAAGGCGTGGCAGAAGGAAATCGAACAGATGCTCCGCAACGGTTTCAAGCTGGAGGTCGAAGCGCTTATCAGCAAGGACATCAGTTACGTGACGGAGACCTATGTTCCGGAACGCCTGCGAGAAGGCGACTTCCTGGATTGAGCTGGAAGTGACAGGCGGAGTAGTGTGGACTAGAATGGAACGCATTGGTTGTCAGCGTCCGTGGGAGTTCGCCGCATGGTAGTTGCCGCTCGCCTGGTAGATCTGCGGAAAGACTACGTCCTCAAGGGAGAAACCGTCCACGCGCTGCGCGGCGTGACGTTCGACGTGCCCCAGGGCGATTACGTGTCGATCATGGGCCCGTCCGGGTCGGGCAAGAGCACCCTGCTCAATGTGCTGGGATGCCTGGATCGGCCCAGCAGTGGCCAGCTGTTCCTGGGGGACGACGACGTCAGCCTGATGAACGACGACCAGCTGTCGTTCACCCGGGCCACCCGTATCGGGTTCGTGTTTCAGTCGTATAACCTCATCCCCCAGTTGACTGTCGTCGAGAACATCGAAGTGCCGCTGTACTATCAGGGGCGTCTGGCGCCGGAGGATCGCGAGCGGTGCCTGTACCTGGCGGAAATGGTCGGGCTCGGCGATCGGCTCACCCACCGCCCGACACAGCTCTCCGGCGGTCAGCAGCAGCGCGTCGCCATTGCCCGCAGCCTGGTGAACGACCCGTACTTCATCCTGGCCGACGAACCGACCGGCAACCTCGACACCAAGACGACCGCGGAAATCCTGCTGATCTTCGAGGAGCTCAGCAACCAGGGCAAGACGATCATCATGGTCACCCATGAAGACGACGTGGCCCAACACACCAAACGCATCATCCGCCTGCGCGACGGCTGCGTCCAGTCAGATGAACTGAACAGTCACCGGGTGCTGCTCCAGGACGCCGCGGCGGCCCAGTGAGTCTGCCCGCAGTGCCAGTGAGCCCCGGCCCGGCGTCAGGAACTGGCGACGAGCAGGAACAGGTCGTCGTGGTCCAGAAGCTGGCGAATCTGCAGCCCGGCCTGCGCCAGCAGGCACTCCCAGTCGGTACGGGACGGCAGGTGGTCGCCGCTCACGGCTCCTCCCACCTCGTCATGAAACGCGTTGATCTGCGCACTGCCGGCCAGGTGCATGACCATCAGCCGCCCGTCGGGTCGCAGTGCCGAGGCCAGATTCCGCAGCGCTGCCGCCTGGTCCCGGAAGTGCGGAAACGAGTGGAAACAGAGTGCCACGTCGAAACAGCGTTGTCCCAGCGGGTCGCAGCACACGTCCGCCCGCCGGAACTCCGCGGCCAGCTGCTTGCGGCGCGCCTGCGCGAGCATCGCCTCGGCGAAATCCACCGCCACCACCTTGCCGGGCGCCACCCGGGCAGCCAGCCAGCCGGTGATCTGGCCGGTGCCGCAGCCCACCTCCAGCAGATCCATCCCCGACTGCAGCTGCAACTGGTCGGCCAGCTCCTCAAGCCGCGCCACCGTCCCGCCCGGATCCTGACCGTCCACATCCCACCGCGGCGCCAGCTCCTCGAAGTAGTGCCTCCGCGGATCCTCGTCCGCGTGTGACTGCTGCGACATGCAAGGGGTCCTTTGTGTGATGTGGCGCGCTTACGGCAGGTCGGCGACCTCGCCGCCCGCAATGGTGGCCAGGTTCCCCAGCAACGTCATGTCCACGGAAGTAGTGATCATGCGTACGGAACCGTCCCCCACACAGAAGTTGATGCCGCTGCTGTGCAGTCCGCCCCATCCGCGGCGGCAGGGAAGGTCGTCTCCCGTGCCCCCCGCCTCCACACAGCGGTCGAAATCTCCCAGCAGGGTCCGGCCCTGGTTCGTCACGCCTGACAGCGTGTAGTAAGCATAAGGATAAGCCCAGAACGTCCGCAACCTGGGAGCGCTGCGCGTCGTCGCTTCACCAACAATCAGCGTCTGTGACAGTCCGTCACGAATGCCCGCAATCGTCTCGCAGTGAAACCCCCAGACGCCCACCATGTGGATCGCGCCGCGCGAGTGCGGCGCGTACGAGAACATCATCTCGGAGTCGAGGTAGTTGTACCCATCGTCACTGCGGCCGCTCACCGCACGATAGGAGCCCGGCATGTATGCCACGGAGAGCCGGGCAGCCGGCCCTGTAGCGGGGACCGCTGCCAGCGTCGTCTCGTAGTCCGCCGGACATACGTACGTCGGCACAAACGCCTCCCGCACAAGCCGGTTCTCCGGCGCGTCGTTGGCGAAGCGCACATCGTAGCGATCAGCCAGCGTCCCCTGCTCCAGAAACGGCAGGATCGCAATCAGCCAGTTGCCAAACCGGGTCGAATAGGACACGGCAGGCTCGTCCATACCAGGACAGAAGCCTGCCGTGCGGTTGATATTCCCCGGCGGAAATGAACGTTCCACCAGGTGGTAACTGTGCAACGCCAGTCCGATCTGCCGTAGATTATTCGCGCACTGAGTCCGCCGCGCTGCTTCCCGCGCGGCCTGCACCGCCGGCAACAGCAGCGCCGTGAGCACCCCCACGATCGCGATGACAACCAGCAGCTCTACCAGTGTGAATCCCCGGCGTCGCACCCACATGATCTACGGCACTCCTTTCGACCCGCAACCAACCTGGTTGCCCACAACATGACGCTCCGACCAGCTGTGAGACAACCTTCCGCATCGCTGCCTGCGGGAGCGGGAACACCCGCCGGTGTACCGCAACTCAACGACTGCGATGCAGCCTCCTCCGCACGAGCGGATACACCAGGATGCTGCCGACGGCCGCCAACACCAGCGCGCCCGGTTCCGGCACGACGTGCAGGTCGTCGGCACTGGTCAACCACAGACGGTAGCCATTCGTGAACGGAGCGCCATCCGTATCTTCCTGATCGAGAATAGCCGTGAGGCTGAAAGGGGTGGTCGTCAGGTCGTACCGTGTGCCGATCGCTTCCAGCATCGGATCGAGCCCGAGAATCATGTCAAACGTCAAATCGCCTTGCCTCACGCCGACTGTGCCGCCAGCTGCCCAGCTGGAAGTGTCGTCAAGCAGCAGGTTGTCCAGATGCACCAGGCTCGCCTGGTAGTACTCGCATCCTGTCTCGCGCGAATCGTCGAAAATGAATTCGTCCTGCGAATCCTTCAGATCGGCCAGCGTGATCGAGGCGGCCACCGGCACCAGACCGCGTTCCAGGATCTCGATTTCGAAGTCTTTCTCGGGATTCTTGCGATGCTGTTCATTGATGTTGTACTTGCCTCTGAAGAACATCCCCGGAGCGCGCGCATTGACCGTGACCCGGTCCCCTTTTCGCAGCGGTTCCCCGTTGCTGCCCACCGGCAGGTTCAACCGGTCCATCTCGGCCGTCCACTCCTCGTCCGTGTACTGGTTGTGCGGTCTGTCTACGAAACTGTTCTTCATCATGTACAGCGCGGTGCCCCCATGATCCTCGGGGTCGTCGGCCTGCACGAACACCTGCCACTGCGGAAACCCGGCATCGTTGCTGTAGTTCAGCATGTCCCACGGATTATTGATGACGATACCGGTCAGCGAGACGTTTCCGCCCCCCTGATACGCAGTATTGCCGTCGTCGAACACCTCCTGAAGCATCTTGTGCGTAATGGGGGTGAACACGTCGCCGTGCGCGCGCGGCGCCGGCCCACTGGCAATCAACCAACTGAGGACCAGGACAAAAGCACAGCCGGAACTGGCACACAATCTGGCAGGGGAGAAAGTCATGGTTGCAACCTCGAAGTCCAAAAAGAGTAAAGACCTCCCAGGGACGACCTGGCGCGTGCCTCCGTGCCGCTCACGCGGTGCCTGACGCAACAGGACAGGCTCACCGCCGTGGCGGTATTACGCCTCCATATGTTTGTAATAATTGCGATTGTATGGGGCGCTTTGGGGGAACGTCAAGCAGGCGCATCGGGGATTGCGGGCCGCGGGGCAACGGCGCCATAATGCGGGGGAAACGGAGACAGGGACACAGACACAGACACAGACGGAGACGTGGAGATACGGAGACGCTGTGTGGTGCTGGCGGTGCACAGCATCGGACGGACTGAGATTGTAGAGCGTGAAGGGCTCCCGCATGCGTTGGAGAAGAGCAGGTTGGCTGGTGGTGCTGGTCGGGCTGGCCCTGGTGGGTCTGGCTGGCTGTGCCGGTCCGTCGGACGAACTGTCGGAGGCCGTGGCGGCCGGGGAGGAGGCGTCGGTGCCGCCGATCAGCGTGGCCAGCCCGTTCCTGGCGGCGGTGACGCGGGAACTGGTTGGTGAGACCATCCCGTTGCTGACGTTGGCGGAGCCCGGCATGTGTCCGGGGCATTTCGATTTGCGGCCCAGTCAGGTGCGTCAGGCGCAGCGCTGCCAGGTGGTCGTTCGTTTCGACTTCCAGCAGTCACTCGATGCGCGGCTGACGGCTACGCGCGGGCCGTCTCCGACGATTGCGGCGGTCCATGTCTCGGGCGGGATGTGCGAACCGCAGAGCTACGTGGAGGCGGGGCGGCAGGTGGCGGATGCGCTGGTGGCGGCCGGGTTGCTGGCCCGAGACGCGGCGGACGAGCGGCTGGTAGCTGTCGAGCAGCGGATGGATGCGTTGCAGGCATGGGCGCGCGAGCAGATAGTGTCGGCCGGGCTGGACCAGGTTGCGGTTATGGCCAGCCGCCATCAGGCTGATTTCTGCCGCAGTCTGGGACTCCATGTCGTGGCCACGTTCCCCAGCGTGGACGAGAGCATTCCCAGCGAGATCAACCGTGCGGTACAGCAGGGGCAGAAGTCGGGCATTGCGTGGGTCGTGGCCAATCTGCCGGAGGGGCGCCAGGCGGCGGACGCGTTGGCTGACCGTTTGTCGGCCCAGGTCGTTGTGTTCGGGAATTTCCCTGACGGCCAGGGCACCGATTCCTTCGACCGGCTTGTACGCGACAACGTGACCTCCCTGGTGAAGGCAGTGCCACAGTGACTGCATTGGCCATCGAGATCCGCGGGCTGCAGGTCCGACGCGAACGCCGCACCATCCTGTCCGTGGACCAGCTGCAGGTGCCGGGTGGCGCGGTGCTGGTGATTCTGGGCCCCAACGGTGCCGGCAAGAGCACCCTGCTGCACTGCCTGACCGGCGCGGTGCGTCCACCGCCGGGGAGCGTGCGGATCCTGGGCCAGGACGTGGGCCGCCTGTCCACCATGGCATTGACCGAACTCCGTCGGCGCGTCGCCCATCTGGCGCAGGTGCTGGCGGCAGGGAGCGAGATGCCGCTGCTGGTGCGGGAAGTCGTGGCCATTGGCCGGACCGGCCGCGCCGGTCTGGCGCGGCCGCTGACCCGGTACGACTGGTCGCTGGTGGACAGCTGGATCGAACGCCTGGGGCTGCAGCGCGTAGCTGGGCAGTCCTACAGCGCCTTGTCCGGGGGCGAGCAGCGCAAGGCACTGCTGGCCATGGCCATGGTGCAGGAACCCGAGATCCTGCTGCTGGACGAACCGACGGCGAACCTCGACGTCTACTGGCGCGAGCAGATCGTGGCCACGCTCGAGACACTGCATCGCACGCAGCAGTTGACAATTCTGCTCGTCTGCCACGACCTGGAGGCGATTCCCACCACAACCCGCCACGTGCTGGTCCTGCGCGACGGCCGCGTCGTCGCGCACGGCCCCTGTCGCGAAGTGCTCACCCAGGACTGCATCGAGAATCTCTATGGTCGCGGCCTGAGCGTGCTGCAGCATGGCAGCCGGTACGTGCTCGTGCCCCAGCCACAGGAGGGGCCGGCGTGATGGATTGGCTCTTCTGGGCTCCCGTCCTGTGTGCCGGCCTGGTGGCAGGCGCCTCGACCGGCATGTTAGGCACCTACATCGTCGGCATGCGCATTCCGTTTCTCGGCATCTGCATCGCGCACGCGGCACTGGCCGGCGCCGTGTTCGGCGCGCTGGCCGGACTCACTGGCACCACGCTACTGCTGCCCGCCCTGGCGGCCGCCGCATTGTCTGCCGTGCTGGTCGGGGTGATCGACCCGCAGACCGTGCGTGCGGACATCAACGTCGTGCTGGGGATCCTGTTCTCGTTCACGATGGGCCTGGCCTTTCTGGGGCTGGGGCTCTTCAGCGTCTACGGCGTCTCGGACAACGAAGTGCGCAGCCTCCTGTGGGGCAGCCTGGCATTCTGCCGCTGGCACGACGTCTGGCTGATGACCGGCACCGCTGCGGTGGAACTGCTGTTCGTCGTCGCGTTCTACAAGGAGATGCGCGCGATCCTCTTCTCCCGCACGCACGCCGCGGCAGCCGGGGTACACGTCACGCTGGTCTGGACCCTGTTCCTGCTGCTGGCCAGCCTCGTGTTGACAGTCAACTTCCAGACCGTGGGCGGTCTGATGATCTACAGCCTGCTCGCCAATCCGGCCGTTGCCGCCGCGCGGCTCGTGCGCGGTTATGGTCGCATGCTGATCGTCGCGGCAGGCCTGGGCGGTGTCAGCGGGGCAGGCGGTTTTCTGATCTCCGCCTGGACCGATCTGCCAACGGGAGCGATGATCGTGATCCTCTCGTCCTGCCTCGTGGGACTGGCTCTCGCCTGGGAGCGGTGGCGGGGGAAACGCACCTCCTAGCGGCGCGGCATGTCCTCCTTGTAGGACTTCTTCCGGTCCACCTCCGGAGGCTGGAGCGCCACGGCCTGAGTCGGGTCGGTGGTGACATACGCAAACAAGTCGGCGATCTCCTGGAGCGTCAACTCGTTAAGCGTTCCGTCGGGCATGACGGACAGTTTGCTGGCGGTGATCTCGTCAATCTCGCTGTCGAGGATGGAGATCTTCTCCCCGTCCGTGTTGAGGACGACTATCTCACCGGCCCCGCCGGGCGCGACGATCCCGAGAATCTGGCGATTATCCATCAGCAGGAGGTTCTGGGACGCGTACTGGCTGGAGATCGCATGTGACGGGTACAGCACAGACTGGAGAATCTCCTTGCGGGTGAAACGTTTCGACAGCGCCGTGAGGTCGGGGCCCATGGCTTCGCCCTGGTCGCCGAAGCGATGGCACTTCTCGCAGTTCGCCTTCTGGAACACGAACGCTCCGTTTGTGGGATCCCCCGCGAGTCCTTCCCGGCCGGTCAGGAATTCCAGCAGTCCGTCGTAGGCCCACTTGTTCTGCGCCGTATGCACCGGCAGCACCGCCTCGGGCAATTCCGGAAACGTCTCGGCAAACCATTTCTGCCAGGCGGCCAGCTGCACATCCCAGCTGTCCGTCGCGGTGCCGATCTGCTGGCCGGTCCACAGTTCCAGGAGCGCGATTGCCTGGAGCGCCCCCTGTTCCCCCAACCGCAGTCCGCACAGGATGACCTGCCGGATGTGCTCTGGATCGTCTGGCTGCTGATCGACGGTGGCCAGGCTCTCGAGCACTTCGCGGGCGGTGATCGATTCCACCACGGGCAGGCTGTGAACCAGGTACGACCAGTTCTCCCCCTCCGGGTCCTGAGCCAGTCCCATGGCGACCGGTTCACGCCGCTCCGGGTTGCGGTCCCAGACCGTCCGCAGGTAAGCCATGGCTGCCGGGTCTTTGCTGCGTGCCAGCACGGCCACGATGCCGACCATCAGCTTCCGGCTGGCCACGTCTTGCCGCTGGTCGAGTTCCAGATCGAGCGTGATGAGCGTATCGAGCAGACTGTCGTCCAGTTGGTGTGGCAGCGTGTAGAGCGATCCGAGCGCTGCATCGGGCCATTCCGCTCCGCGGCGCAGGATGGCGATGCTCTCGTCCACGGTGAGCAGTTTAGCGAAGTCGCGTGCCGCGCTGGCCAGATACAGCGGATAGCCGCTGCCGCCATCCCAGGTCTTGGCCTGAGTGACGAACTGGAGCCACGCTTCCTTGCGTTCCAGCGTCCAGCCGGCCTGGAGGAACCGCAGGTACATGGCGACATGCATTTTGTCGGCGCTGGAGACATCCGACGCCAGGTACTCGAAGCACCGTTCCAGGATCGACTCGTCCTGGAGGTAGACCAGCAGGCGGATCAGTTCGCGGTTCATGAGCGGGTCGCCGGCCGGGAATTCCTCGGCCAGCTGCGCGCGGAGTGTTTCCACCTGTTCCGGCGCCACCTGGCCCTGCATCATGGCCACCTGCATGACGCGCAGCATATCGATGAAGTCCCGATCGCTGACAAATCCCACCATCAACTGGCTGGCCCGTTCCAACACCGCAAACGCGTGCTCCGTGGACGGGTCAGCGATCAGCAGGGCCAGCGCGCCCTGGATGAAGACACGATGCGTCTCGGACCGCAGCACCGTGTCGCGCCACTGGTTGGTCGGGCTCCGTTCGAGCAGGCGGCGGGCGGCCCAGGCTTCAAACGGGTCGTCGGAGGCGAGCAGCGGGATGACGGTGTCGGGCGGCGCCTGCTGTTCGGCCCGCACGACGGCCTCCATGGCCTTGCGGCGCACCAGGCGATCAGAATCCTCGAACAGATCGATCAGGCGTTCCCGGGTCTCCTCGTTCGGGTACAGTCCCATGAGTTCGGCCACTTTGGCTCGTACCAGTTCGTTCTTGTCCTGGGCCAGTTCCAGAAGCAGCGTGACATCGGGGCGCGGCCCGTAGAGCTGCATGAGATCGAAGGCGCGGGTGCGGTACGCGGTAGGATTGGCCGTGCTGCGTGCCACTCCGACAAGCATCGGCCCCCAGTCGCTGCCCAGCCGCTGCTGGATGCGGGCGATCTGCTGGCGACTCCAGGCACTGGCCAGCTGCGGTTGCCGAATGGCCGGCCCGATGCCCGGCCCCAGATCAGCCGGGTGCGGCGGAGCGTCTCCGGTCCAGGTCACACGGTACAGGCCCCCGCCGGTGCCGCGTCCCCCGGTGACGAAGTACAGCCAGCCATCGGGGCCGACGTCCAGGTCGGTGACGTTCAACGGCTGCCCGGAGAGGAACGTCTCGACGTTGGCGGTGAACGAAGCACCGTCGGGTTTGAGGCGCGCCACCAGGATGCGCCCTTCCAACCAGTCGCCGAGAAACAGCGCCTGGCGATACTCCTCGGGGAACATGTTATGCGCGTAGAACACCGCGCCGGTGGGCGAGGAGCGTCCGGTGTGGGCAATCGCCGGCAGCAGATCGACATAGTATTCGGGCCAGTTGGCCCAGCCGCTGCGCCAGCCGTACTCGCCGCCTGGCAGGATATGGCACAACCGGGTCGGGCGGTACCACGTCGTGCCAATGTCCGATTCCATGTCGCTGTCGTGCACGAACAGCTCGCCCGCCGGGCTGAACGCCAGGTCGCACGCATTCCGCAAACCGCCCGCCACCAGCTGGACTACCTGGCCCTGCAGGTCCGTCCGGATGATCATGCCACCCGGCGCCTTCCGCCCGACCGCGTACCCACCCGGATCCTCGTAGCGGGGCCCGACCAGGTCCCCTTCATAGTAGTCGCGGTGTGGACTGCCCGGGTCGTACTCCTTGAGCGGTGCGGTGTAGGCTCCCAACACGACATAAATCCAGCCGTCCGGGCCCAGGACCAGGGAGTGTGCGGTCTGCTCCCCCATCTCCCCTTCGAAATTAAACAGCAACTTCACCGATTCCAGCCTGCCATCGCGGTCTTGGTCCTCCAGGCGATACAGGCCGTGCCCTTCCGGTCCTACGGCTACGACGTACACGTCGCCATTGAGTGGCAGGATGCCCTGCACATTCTGCACCTGGTCGCAGTAGCTCCGCACTTCGTCCACAATCTCGTCGTGGTCCGTGTCCACCACCAGGAACAGCCCCGCGCCTTCCCGCGAGAGAATCACATGCCCGAACTCGTTGAATGCCATCGCCAGCACCGAGCCTGTCTGCTCGGCGTCAATCACCCGCTCCACCCCAAAACCCCGCGCAATGCGAAAGCGTTCCCCCCGGTGCACCTCATCGCGCGCCGCGTCCTCCTCGCGATCCCAGGGGGCCGTCTCCCCTAGCACGCCAAACGACTGGGCCGCATCCCATTGCGCATCGTCGTAGCTCGCGCGGTTCCAGGTCCCCTCAGGATGCAGACTGGTGCGCCACGTCTCGTCGCTCGAGTAGGCATCCCAGCCCGCGTCCCGCTCGCGCACAAACACTCGCGCAACGAGCGCCGCCGTGGAGCCACGCCGGTTGGTCACTTTCACCGCAATCGTGTTCGGCCCCGCCGTCACGTGGTCGGTGATGTTGTACTCGTCCAACTGCCGATGCGATTCGCCCGCACCAACCTTCTGCCCGTTGACGAACAACTCGTACTCGTCGTCCGCCGCAATGGTCGCTTGCACCCGGATCGGAGCCTGCGCCGTGAATGTCTTGCGAAAATAACACTCACCGATCGGCACCTCGTTCTTGGTGTGGGCGGGCGACCAGATCCAGTGCGCCTCCCGCGCCTCTGCGACCGAGCCGGATTGAAACACCCCACCCACCACCAGCATCGCTGCGGTCCACAGCTTCCACCACACCCAGGTGGATCGTGCTGACTCGTTCGGGTCTCTCATGACATCCTCGTCCGTTGCAAGAGCAGCAACCTGTTGCGCATCCCTGCATCGACCGACCAACGCGCGCAGACGTACGGCCAATAGATGAGGCTCGAGATTAGACCGATTCCCGCGCTCGACGGCAAGAGAAGCTGGGCAAGACGGGAGTTCCGGGAGAGCGGGCGGGGGCGGCGTTCTGGCGGCCCGCCCTGCCGAGCGGTCCTGTGGAGCGTCAGTGGCCTGCCGTTTGACGCGTGCGGCCTTTGTCCTCGAGTACCAGGACGCGGGTCACGTCGCGGACGTGCTGCGACAAGGTGCGGGCGTGGATCAGGTGCGGAATGTCGCAGCGGGTAGCACGCGCCAGACGCGGACCCAGCCACGCCTGCACGGCGGCACCGGACGCAGCGTACCGCCCTGAATAGACAATTGCGTCGACGCCCTCCAGGGCGGCGATGCCGGCGCCGCAGGCCCGCAGCACACAGTGCAGAAACACGTCGCGCGCAAGCTGCAGCGATGCGCCGGTGCTGCCGAGCACTTCGGCGAGCGTCACGGCGCGCCCGAGCAGGCCGCGCAGCCCACTTTCGCTCGTCAGGACGCGGCTGGCCTCCTCCGGTCCCCAGTGGGTGTCGTGGGCCAGTTTGAGGACGACACTCGGATCCAGGTCGCCGCACGTCGTTTCTCCGGGCAGCCCCTCGATCAGCGTATTGCCGCCGGTGACCATGACCGGCCGGCGGCCCTGGCAGGCGGCCAGTTCGGGGCGTGGTTCCAGGCACAGCGACAGGACTCGCGGCGCTGAGAGTCGCCGGTGGCGGGCCGCCGCGCGGCAGGCCGCTTCGTGAAACAGGCCGTGATAACCGAACCGCCGGATCGCCTGGGATACCATCAGTTCCAGATCCAGCCCATACCACTGTTCGCACTGCGGGAGATTCACGAAGAACGCGGTTTCGAAGGCCAGCACCACAGGCGCTGTGCGGTACGTGTGGCGGACGGAGCGGGTCAGCTCCACGAGGTTCGGCACAAGCAACGGCGCCTGCGGCGCCAGCGTTTCCAGTTCTGACAACACGTCGTCACTTGCGAACACCGGCGTGGCGAAGCGGTCGCCGCCGTAGAGCGCGTGCACGCCAATGGCGGTGGGTGGCGGCAGTTCCGCCCGGCGGAGCGTCTCGTTCATGCGGGCGAACAGGTCCGGGGGAAACAGGTGCGTGCTGCGGTCGAACTGGTTGAGTGTCAGCCGCGACTCGACGGCGGGTTGGTCCGATCCCTCGGTGAACGCAGCAAAGGCCAGACCGCGGAGTGTGGGCTGGAGCGTCAGGATGTGCATTGGGCTTTGTAGGTGGAACGTGCAATGGAGATTTCTTCGTTGGTGGCAACGGCCCACACGCGGACACGACTGCCCGCTGTGGCCACATCGGCCGGGAGCTGGTCCGCTCCGATGTTTCGCTCGTGGTCAATGGCGATGCCGAACACGTCCATGCCCGAGCAGACGGCCTCACGCACCTCGGGCACCGTTTCGCCGATCGTGTCGGTGAAGATGACGGCCTGGGCATCGCCCACGAGGACCAGGTACGCGCCCAGGTACTTTTTCAGACGCCACAAGTACACGTCGGCCGTGACGCGTGCCCGGGTGGACGCAGGGTCACCGGCAACCGCTTCCAGCACATCGCGGATGTCGGCCGATGTGCCGGACAGGCCCAACACGCCGCTGCGGTTGTTGAGTCGCTCCTCGACGGCCACCTTGTCGCCCCGCGCTTCGGCCAGAAACCGCAGCGTGACGCCCGGGTCCAGATCACCGCACCGGGTGCTCATGATCAGTCCCTGTAGCGGCGAGTAGCCCATGGTGTTGTCTACCGACTGCCCGTGGACCACCGCACACAGGCTGGCGCCGCCGCTGCCCAGGTGACAGCTCACACCACGGAACTGGTCCAGCGGCACGTTCATCAGGCGGGCCGTCTCCGTCACCACATACTGGTGGCTGATGCCATGGTATCCATACTTGCGAATCCCCAACTCGCGACTCAACGCATGGGGAATCGCATAAGCCCGCGCGTAGTCGGGGATCGTGCGGTGGAAGGCGGTGTCCGAGATGACGACCTGCGGCAAGCCGGGAAACACGTGGCGGCAGGCCTGAATCGTCGCGATTGCCGGCGGGTTGTGGAGCGGTGCCAGATCCTGCTGTGCAATCAACTCCGCCAGCACGGCATCGTCCACCAGCGAGTATTCCGTGATGGTCGGGCCGCCATTGACGAGTCGATGGCCGATCACATCGGGCGTCGCCCCGGGGGTCTCGCGCAGCGCGTGGACCACTTCCTGCAGTGCTTCTGCATGGTCCCGCATCGGTGTGACGCGGGTCTCCTTGCCGGCCGCTCCACGGTTGAGCACGAGGCAGGATGGCTTGGCCGTCGGGGGGCCAATCCGCTGCGCTTCGCCTCCCGAAAGCTGCTCTTCGGCAGGCATGGCGATCAGCCGGTACTTGAGAGACGAGCTGCCGCAGTTGAACACGAGCACATTCATGACTAGATCTCGCTACCGTCCAGCCGCGGACGGGGATTCCTGCAAGGCCGTGTACGATCGCGACGTTGCCGTATTCGTCGGTCAACACAGGGTCGTCCCCCGGCGTGGCACGCCCGCGGCAGCGCGGCAGCCCCGGTGCCAATGCAGCTTGACGCATCTCACCCTGCATTGCAATGTGAAACAGCGGCAATTCGCAGCAATTCACTGTGAACTGGACATCCGAATGCGCGCGGAAGAACTCGCGCTCGCCGCACTGGTGGATCTGGCCGAGCATCAGCACCGCCACGTTGTGGTGACGGCTCGCAGGAGCCGTAACGCGCCGGCCACCGTCCCCCTGCTTGGCTGCGTCTGAGTCGCGCTGGTATGCTGCGGCGACGGCAACGGCAAGAAAAGGGTCCGGACGACGGCAGGTCCGGGCCAGCCGCCACCGCCCCGGGGGCCCGTGTCGTCCGGGGGAAGTCACACGGCGACATCGAGGCGCGAGGAGGCCACGCGGTGAATGACGGCACCCGCCCCCCAGGAACGCTGCTGGGGCACCCCCACGGTCTGTTTGTCCTGTTCTTCACCGAGCTGTGGGAGCGGTTCAGCTTCTACGGCATGCGCGGCATCCTGACGCTGTACATGACCTGCGTGGTGCTGGCGGCCTGGGAGCAGGACGCCGCCGGCGGGCAAGCGGACGCGATCTACGGCGCGTACCTGGGCTTTGTGTACGCGACCACCTTCATCGGTGGCATGCTGGCCGACCGCCTGCTGGGCCAGCGCCGCGCGATCTTCATCGGCGGGACCCTGATGACGCTGGGCCAGTTCACGCTGGCCGCCCATGCGCTGCTGATCCAGTCCGGCGTCCCGGTTGCCGCGCTCCATTGGCTGTTCTTCACCGGCCTGGGACTGCTCTCGGCCGGCAACGGCTTCTTCAAGCCCAACATCTCGACCATCGTCGGCACGCTCTATCGCCAGGGGGACGCGCGGCGGGACGCCGCGTTCACGATTTTCTATATGGGGATCAATCTGGGCGCTCTGGCGGCCAGTTTCTCGGCCGGCTTTGCCCAGCAGTACGGCTGGCACCTGGGGTTCCTGCTGGCCGGCTGCGGGATGATCTGCGGTCAGCTCGTCTTCTTCTTCGGGCGCGGCACGATCGAGGGAAAGGGGCTACCGCCGGCCGGGGCGAGTCTCCGCTCGGTCGGTCCGCTGGGCCTGCCCCATGGCGTGCTGCTGGTCGTGGGGCTCGGCATCTTCATCCCGCTGATCGCCTTCCTGATTTCACGTCCGGAGTGGGTACAGAGCCTGGCGCTGGTGATCGCCGGCCCCATTGTGCTGTATCTGCTGTGGGAGGCGACACGGGTCAGCCGGGAGGAAGGGGGGCGGATGCTGGTGATCCTCGTGCTGTGTGGCTTCTCGATGATGTTCTGGGGTTTCTTTGAGCTGGCAGGCAGCACGATCACGCGGTTCACGGAAGTGGTTGTGGATCGTCACGTGTTCGGACGGGAGTTGCAGGCCGCCTTCCTGGCCAACTTCCTCAATCCGCTGCTGATCGTGGCCTTGAGTATTCCGACCGCCGCGCTGTGGGTGTGGCTGGACCGCCGGCGCTGGGAGCCGTCATCCCCGTTCAAATTCGTCTGGGGGCTGGGCTTCCTGTCGCTGGGATTCGTGATGCTGCTGCTCGGCGCGCAGGAGGCGCACGGATCGGAGACGGGGCGGTGCTCGATGATCTGGCTGGTCCTGGCCTTCTTCTTCCACACGACGGGCGAGTTATGTCTCTCGCCGGTCGGACTGTCGACGATCACCAAGCTGGCGCCGGCGCGGCTGGTAGGCATGTTCATGGGGGTCTGGTTCTTATCCAGCGCGCTGGGCAACGTGCTCGCGCCCTGGGTGGCCGGTTCCGCTGAAGGGCGCGGCTTCGAGGATGTCTTCGCGCGCGTCGCCGTGATCACGGCGGCGGGCGCCGGGCTGCTGCTGCTGCTGGTCCCGGCACTCAAGCGGATGATGCACGGCGTGAAGTGAGAAGGGAGCGAGGTGATGGCACAGGCCGGTGCGGGGTTCGTGCAGCAGGTGAAGTCGCTGCCGCGTACGTTCTACGTCGCGAACACGATGGAGATCTTCGAGCGGATGGCGTGGTATGGCATGTTCACGCCGCTGGCACTCTACCTGACCGACAAGCGGGCGCGGGGGGGGCTGGAGTTCACCGAGGAGGATGCCGGGACGATCATCGGCATCGTCACGTTTGCCCTGTATCTCATGCCGGTCATCACCGGCGCCCTGGGGGATCGCTTCGGCTACAAGAAAATGTTTCTGATCGCCTACGCGATCCTGACCCCCGCCTACTACATGCTCGGCACATTCACCAGCTATGGCACGTTCCTGATGGGCTTCCTGTTTGTCGCCGTCGGGGCGGCGATTTTCAAACCGGTCGTGGTCGGCACGATCGCCCGCGTGACCAATGAACAGACGAGCCAGTTGGGGTTCGGCATCTTTTACATGATGGTCAACGTGGGGGGCTTCCTCGGTCCGGCGATCTCAGGCTTCCTGCGCAGCCCCGACCCGGAGACCGGCATCTCCCACTGGAACCGGCTCTTCCTGTGCTCCTCGATCTTCATCGCGATCAACTTCATCTGGGTGATCTGCTTCTACCAGGAGCCGACGACCGAGTCCACCTCCGCCACCCGCCGCACGCTCGGCAAGGTGCTGCGCGACGCCATGGAGGTGCTGGGCAACGTGCGGTTCTTCATCTGCGTCTTGGGCATGCTGATCGTGTTTTTCGCGGCCGGCAAAAGCTGGCTCACGTGGACCCACGCGGGGCTGGCGGCGGCAGCCTGGCTGGCGGGGAACCTGATCTTCGACGCGGTGCTCCGGGTCGGCAATCCGACGCCGGGCAGTGTGGATCGTCGCCCCTGGCTGCTCAAGCCGATGCAGGTGAGCAACTGGCGATTTGCGGTGTACCTGCTGATCCTGTCGGGGTTCTGGACGGCGTTCAACCAGATTCTCGGCGGTGTGCCGCTGGTGAAGTACATCCAGGATTTCGTGCAGACCCGGCCGTTGCTCGATTTCCTGGCCGCCGTCCTGGGCGCCGTCGGGTTGTCGGGGTGGTCGCAAGGCATCACCGACTACGTGGCCAGAGGAGGGCAGTTCAATCCCGAGTGGATCTCCAACCTGGACGCGCTGTTCATTGTCATCTTCCAGATCGCCATCTCGCTGATCGTGACCCGGATAGGTCGCTTTCCCGGCATGATCACCGGCATCATCATCGCCGGCATCGGCATCTCGCTGCCGGCGCTGAGCGGTGGTGGAACCGTAGGGATGCTGCATGCCTCGGGGTGGCTGGTGGTGCTGGCCGTGTTCTGCTTCTCCATCGGCGAGATGATGGCGAGTCCGACCAGCCAGGAGTACATCGGCAGCATTGCCCCCAAGGACAAAGTGGCGCTCTATATGGGCTACTACTTCATCGCCGTCGCGCTGGGCAACCTGTTCGGCAATGTGCTGGGCGGCATTGTCTACGGCAAGTTGGCGCGCGATCTGGGCCGCCCCGACCTGATGTGGGTGGTCTTCGGCGTCATGGCTTTCATCACCGCCCTGGCGCTGGCCCTGTACAACCGGTACGCAGTGCCGCGCCCAACGGTAGAGGCCGGCTGAGACGGGGCGACGGTGGTGCGGTGTCCCCTGCTTCGTGAGGGAGGGCGCGCGGAGTGCGCTGGTGCCGGATCTGAGTTGCTGCCGGACGGCGATTACTCCATCTGCAGCAAATCATCCACCAGGTGTTCCGTATCGTCGGCGATCTGCCCGAGTCGCAGGACCCACTGCGATTCGAGCAGCCCGGCGGTGTCAAATAACTCGCTGCGGAAGCAGGCGAGAATGCTGCTGGCGATGCGCCGGTTGAGATCCCGGTTCGGGCTGTCCTCGGACAGCCCCCGGGCGAACGTAGAGCGCAGCGACGCGATGATCAGTTGCCAGGGCTGATCGCCCGGCAGGTCGTGCTCTTCGTCGCGGAGGTCCAGGGCGAAATCCCGCGCCCGCTGCGCGCTGAAGGCGAACTCCGTAATGTCCTGCTCGGGGACCAGGTACCCCAACAGCATATCGGTCCAGCGTTCTGTATGCCGGCGCAGGCGATTGAGGACCATGCCTTCCTCCGCCGGGAAGCCGTGCTCTCCGACGATCAGTCGCAGCGCGCGGTGCCGCGCCTCGAGATGCCCTTTCAGGATGCTCCGCACGACGGGCTCCAGAAAACCGCAGTTGTGCAACCGGTCATAGCCGCAGGCCACGGCGCTCCACGTGCGTGTCAGCAGTTCACTGCCCAGAATCTCCTGGATCAATCCGCGCATGCGCGGCCGTTCGCCAGCGGCGGCGGCCGGCGTGCACTGGGTGAACGACTGCGTGGCCCGTGCCCAGCGATCGAGCCGGCAGCGCGAGGCCACCCAGTACTGTTTCAGATGTCGCTCCGTGAGCAGGCTGGTGCGCTGGATGCAGACCGTTCCGTGCGCTGCCACCAGGGCTCCCAGTTCGACCAGTTCGCGGACATGCATGTTTCCGTCCTTTCGGAGAAACGGTCGCCGGCACAGGCGTTCTGCGGCCGGCCCGCGCCGGCGACTGTGTCGGCCGTCGCCTGCAGCGGGAGCCCGAGGGGACCAGGGCTCGCGCTGCAGGAGCTGGCCTGCGGGACGCCACCGGACCTGCCGCGGGGAGCTGGGGAGCAAGGGAGCGGACAGGTTGGGTGGCCAGCAGTTGACCCGACCCGCAGGCAGCATACAGGTGCAAAGCGGATGCCGCCTCGGAGCGGCGTCTGAGAGGTCGCCGCGACTCGCGCCATAACCGATTATGGCCATGAGACTTCGGTGTGGTGCGGTCGGGCGGCGTCGGGAGCCGGCGCTGATCCGGACGTGGGCAAATCCCAACACACCCAGTTGGGCGCGTGTGGCCAACGAGCAACACTGTGGCGGGCCCGGTGCCGGGCAGCTACCGCCGCTGCGGCCCAATGAACGGGACCATCTCGCTCGGATCCACGATCGGCCGCATGCCGCTCGGGAGCACGACGGAGTCAAACGGATCCAGGCCGGCCTCGGCAAAGCCATCCCGGTTGCGCAGCGGGTCGTCGGCACCGGCCATGACCCGCAGGTCGGTGACGAACGCGTAGTGGCCGTCCTCGAAGTAGACGTTCTGCCCTCGGCCGCCATGGTTGGCGCTCAGCCGGCCCGGCAGGTAGTAGCTGGGCGCGTCGGACAGCAGGGCGTAATTCGCCCGCGACCGGTTCCGGACAGCCTGTATGTGGCCGTCCTCCAGATAGCCCACGCAATAGGCGTAGCTGCCCGCGGCGCGACTCTGCAGTTGCCGCAGCGCGAGGCGTTCGGCCCGGTCGATCTCCTGCAGCGTCGGCACAGACCAGCTGCTGTCGTTGACGGCCAACTCGGTGGCCAGTTCCGAGCCCGGGCAGACCACCTGCGTGCCGTCCGGCCCAACCATCTCGTACTCGAACAGGATCGGTGCGAAGACACCGGCAAACGAGCGGCTGCCCGAGATGGGGACCAGCGGGAACCGCTGGCCGGCATTGCGCGTGCTGTAGGTCAGCAGCCCCTCGCCCAGCACGCGGAGCCGGTCCTGGCAGGCGATTTTTCGCGCCTGATAACGGCTGTTGACCAGCGCCGGCAGAATCAAGGTGAAAGCGGTCAGCACGATCAGCGCCAGCGCGATGCTGTCAAAGATCGAATAGTGCTGCAACCGCACGCCGACCGCCGCGCGGGCCGCTGCCAGGCTGGCGGGCGCCGGGCGATACACGGCCTCCTGGGCGTCGATCGCTGCCCACACGCGATCCGTCAGACCCGCCGGCGGATCCGCATCGGCCGCCTCCGGCAGGTCCGCCAGCGGTTCGAGGCACCGCCGCAGCCGTTCCAGCTCTGCCCGCAGCTGGGGATTCCGCGCCAGCTCCGACTCAATGCGGCACTGCTCCTCCGCACTCAAGGCACCCAACAGATAACCCAGCAAATCTTCGTGCATGTACCGATGTCACTTAGGTTGCACGCGTGCTCGCGTCCAAAACGCATTCAACTTCGCGATCGCCGAATGCAGGCGGCTCTTGACCGTCCCGACAGGAATCGCCAGCACGTCTGCCGCTTCCCGATACGTCATGCCTTCATAATATACCAAATGCACTACGCCCCGCATCTGATCAGACAGCTCATCGAGTGCCTCACGCACCCACTCGCCTCGTTCGTACTCCGTCACGTGGTCAAACGGATTTCCATCGTCACTGACCAGCAAGTCGACGAGCTTCCCCACTTCCTCGCTGTCGTTGTAGGCACTCACCCGGTCCAGGCTGATCATGCGGTGCCGCTTGTTGCGCCGCTGCGCGTCGATCGCCTGATTCGTCGCGATCGTGTAGAGCCACGGCCGAAATCGGCGGCCCTCCTCAAATTGATCGCACTTCAGATGCACCTGCAGGAATGTGGCCTGGAAGGCATCCTCGGCCATCCCGGTGTCACCCAGGTAGCGCCGCAGGTAGTTGAACAGCTCGCGTTCGTACCGGCCGACCAGTTCCGCAAACAACTCACGGCGCCCCGTCTGCCGGTACCGCACCAACAGCTGCTCATCGCTCTCATGGCAATCCTGCTGTGGAGCACAATCCATTCTGGTCGAGATGCTTTCCGTCATGTTTTGTACGCAGTCCGCAAGGGAAAGTTCGAAGAGATTCAGCTTGGTTCAGATCGCGGTGGGCGAGCGGCCTCGGCGCAATTCCCCCCATGGTAACATGAGAAGCCCGGTTTGGCGAAGGATTTGTCCCGCCAGAATTTGCGGGGGATTTGACACGCGCCGGAAGCCGTCTTACACTCACGGCCACGACTGAACAGTCATGGCTGAACGGTAATGGCTGAACGGTCATTACTGACTGCAAAACCCATGCCGACGGACTGGCCGTGTCGAGATAACTCCCTCCATGGGCAGCCCCGGGCGACGCAAACGCCTTCTTCGGCTTGATGTTAGGCAACGTCGCCGACCTGCTGCTGATGGTCGGGCTGTTGGCCGGTGTCTTTCACTTTCCTACAATTATTGCCCTGCAGTACATGCTTCCCCGCATCCTGGAAACGGAATTGATGAGCCGCTCCGACGAGGCGCGGCAGTACGACGAGATGGACTATCGGACGGTGAACAGCCGGTTCGTCGCAGACCTTCTGGAGGTCTACCCGGAGCCGAAAGACGTGCTCGATGTGGGCACGGGCACAGCGCTGATCCCGGTCGAGCTCTGCCGGCAGGTGGCAACCTGTCGCGTGATGGCCTCCGACCTGTCCACCGCCATGCTCGAGCAAGCCCGCTACCGCATCGAGATCGCCAGTATGATCGGGCGCATCCAGCTGGACCGGTCGGATGCCAAAGCGATGCTCTATCGCGACGGCATGTTCGACCTGGTCATGTGCAACGGCACGCTGCACCAATTCGCCGATCCCCTGGAGGTGCTTTACGAATCGCTCCGGGTAACCGCGCCCGAGGGCTGGCTCTTCTTTCGCGACCTGCTGCGCCCCGTAGACACCGAAACGCTCGAGACGCTGGTCGGCACGTACGCCGGTGACGGCAATGACCAGCAGCAGTTGTTCCGGCAGTCCCTGCAGGCGGCACTGAGCCTGGACGAGATGCGAGCTGCAGTAGCCGCCATCGGGTTCGAGCCGGGCACCGTTCAAGCCACCAGCGATCGGCACTGGACCTGGTCCGCCCGCAAGCCGCAAGCGTGACCCGGCACGCAGGGAACGGGAGCGGTATAGGCCCCGCGCGGTCGCGAACCGGCCCCGCAGCGACTGCGGCGATGCCGCTGATATACCGTGGTGGGCTGGTGCCAGCCATCTTGCGGGTGCCGCAGGGAACTTTCCACCCCCTGCGATCGTCTAATCCGCGACAATCGTGCCTCGTTCGAGCCTCGTTTGTTACCAGCGCGGGGAATCGCATCGTACCATTTCAGGGGTAGTTAAACGGCGGGGTCGTTGAAGAGGTCGGGTGCGTGGCACGGTATCAGTCCACGTCTGGCCGGCAGCGGCAGCAGAAACGGAGGAGATCCTGTCATGAGATGCAGGGCACTGGGCGTAGTGCTGTTGAGTGTGCTGGGCGCCGTGGTGTTGAACACGCTGGCCCGGAGCGGGCGAGGGGATGAAATCGGCTATGTCGAGGACTTTGCACTGGCGACCGACCGAGCGGAGGCGTTGAAGCAACTGGTCCGTGGCACGGAGGATTTTTACTACTACCACTGCCTGTACTATCAGAACCTCGAACAGTACGATCGGGTCGAGCCGCTGTTGCAGGCGTGGATTCAGCGCCACAGTTACACGCCGCGCGTGTACGAGATCCAGTATCGTCAGGCGTTGCTCACCTATCCTCAGCATCCCGATGCATCGCTGGAGTTCCTGAAACGGGCGCTTGATCTCCAGTTCAATCACCAGCGCCAGTCGCTCGATGCCAGGCCCGACCTCCCCGCGCAGCTGGACGCGGCGCAGCTGGACCGCGAGCGTCTGATGCAGGATGCGCTGCAGAACTTCCAGAACCTCGACGGCTTTGAAGACGCCGCCTTGGACTGGCTGGCGGAGACCGAGCTGCCGGCCGAACGGCGGCGCAACCTGCTGGAGCGACTGGTGCGGCCCGATGTTGCGCAACTGCCCGCGTTGATCGTCGCCGACCTGAGCCAGCCTGGCAGTGGCGGTTTCGGCTCGCTGCCGATCCATCGCCAGCTGCTGCTGGCCCAGCTCGACGAGTGTCTCAAACTGCAGCCTGATCTGTTGAACCAGACGGAGTTCGTCAAGGTCTATCTGGCGCGGTTGTGTCCGAGTGACGACGTGGACCTGCCGCACGACGTCACGGCGCGGCAGGCGTATCTGGACCGGTTGTGGAGCTTCGTCGAGCGTCTGGCGCCGGTGCATAACTCACTCAAGCTGCACGTGCTGCACCATCGTCTGCTCCTGGACCGGGAACGCGGCGTGTACGACCAGCCGCGGTTCCTGGCGTACATCGCCCTGCCGCGCACCGCCAGCTATGTGAACCCCAAGTACATCGAGCAGGAGTCGGTCGGCCGGTACGCCGCGGACTGCCAGGCTGATTTTGCAGACGTCACCGGTCTGCCGCCGGTCGGAGACGACGAGCCGCTGGTGCGCAGTTACCTGCAGCACTTCTTCCTGACCGAAACGACGTACGAGCCGTATCAGGTGTACCTGGAGGACACCTACCTCAAGCACACGTTCGCCGAGACGAAGATCGTGTTCGGGCTGGGGGACGCGGAGCAGTGGGCGGCGCTGCTGCCGCCCGAACAGTACCTGGCGTTGAAACAGCGGGTGGATCTCGATTTCGCCTTCACCAACAGCCGTACCTTTGCCGCTGCCGACCCGCTTCGCATGGATCTGTACGTGAAGAACGTGGCGACCTTGATCGTGAAGGTCTACGAGATCAATACGTTCAACTATTATCAGCAGAACCAGCGCGAGGTGAGCGCGGACATCAACCTGGACGGGCTGGTGGCCAACGCGGAACAGACCTTCGAATACCAGGAACCTGCCGTGCGTCGCGTGGCACGGCACTTCGAGTTTCCGGAGCTGGACAGGCCGGGCGTGTATGTGATCGACTTCATCGGCAACGGCCAGACCAGTCGCGCCGTGATCCGCAAGGGGCAACTGCATTATCTGCTGCGGAACAGTACGATCGGGCACATTTTCACGATCCTCGACGAACGCAACCAGGTGCTGAAAGACGCCACGCTGTGGCTGGCCGGGCACGAGTACCGCGCCGGCGAAGACGGCACGCTCGCCGTCCCCTACACCGCCCAGCCCGGTCGGCAGCCGATCATTCTGAGCCACCAGGGCCTGTCGACACTCGCCTGGTTCGAACACCAGGCAGAAGACTATCAACTGGCCGCCGGGATGTACGTGGACCGCGAAGCGCTCCTGGCGGGCAAGACGGCCCAGCTGCTCGTGCGCCCGTCGCTGCGCGTCAACGGCACGCCCGTCACCCTCACCGTGCTGGAAGATGTACGGCTCACCATCACCTCCACCGACCAGGACGGCGTGACCACGCGGAAGGAGGTGGCAGACTTCAAGCTGGCTGAAGACTGCGAGTCGGTCCACGAGTTCCAGGTGCCGCCGCGGCTGAGCAAGATCCACTTCGGGTTGACCGCCAAAGTCGAGAATCTGAGCCAGGGCAAGAAGGTGGACCTGGTGGTCGGGGAGGAGTTCCAGCTCAACGGCATCGACCAGACCGATGAAATCAAGGACCTGCACCTGACGAACTTCGCCGGCCAGTACGTGCTGGAACTGCTGGGTAAGAACGGCGAGCCGCGCCCGTACCAGGCAGTACACGTGGCGCTGAAGCATCGCGATTTCCGCCGCCCGGTGGAGGTCGATCTGCAGACATCCGACAAGGGTCAAGTAGTGCTCGGCGCACTGGCCGACGTGGATCAGCTGACCGCCTCCGGCCCGCTGAAGACGCCACGCACCTGGCAGCTGCGGGCAGACCAGCACTCGTTCCCGGCCGTGCTGCACGCCGCGGCAGGCGCGACGGTCGAGGTGCCGTATCCGGGCAACGCCACGGAACCACGGCGCGCCGACTTGTCCCTGCTGGAAGTGCGCGGCGGCCAGAATGTCGCCGACTGCTTCGAGGCACTCAAGCTGTCCGACGGCCTGCTGGTGATCTCTGGACTGCCGGCCGGCGACTATGACCTCACGCTCAAACGCTGCGGCGTGCGGATCCGCATCCAGATCGCTGCGGGCGATGTCCAGGCATCCCATGTGCTGGGCAGCCGCCGGCATCTCGAGCTGCGTAACCAGAAACCGCTCCAGATCAAGCGTCTGGAGGTGAGTGACACGGCGCTGAACATCGACCTGGTCAATGCCAGCCCATTCGCGCGTGTCCACGTCTTCGCCACCCGCTACGAACCTGCGTATGCGGTCGGCGACTATCTGGGTCGCATCCGGGATCCGGAGCCCTGGCGGAATGCACCGCCTGGCTGCGACTCGTATTATGCAGCCGGACGCGCGCTGGGGGACGAGCACCGGTACATCATCGATCGC
Organism: Planctomycetaceae bacterium; assembly: GCA_012729315.1. Classification (GTDB taxonomy): domain Bacteria; phylum Planctomycetota; class Planctomycetia; order Pirellulales; family Pirellulaceae; genus JAAYDI01. Next base: position 465 of record JAAYDI010000108.1, on the reverse strand, counting down.
AAGTATGCGGCCAAGCATCCCGGCAATATGCTGGAGCGGCCGAGCCTGCTGCTCAATCCGTGGGCGATCCGCGGCACGGCTACGGGCCAGCAGCTGGCGGAGGAAGGTGACGCGTTCGGCGCCGAGTCGGCGCCCGCGCCGACGGCACTCGCTGCTCCTCCCGCCGGCGAGACGGCGCCCGCCGAACTCCTGCAGTCTGCTAACCTCGATTTCCTGGCGCGCGGCGCCGTCGTGCTGGCGAATCTGCTGCCCGACGACAACGGCTGCATCGCCGTCGATCGACAGGCATTGGGCCCCTGCCAGCGCGTCTGGGTTGTGGCCATCGATCCACAGAACATCGCCTGCCGCTCCGTCACCTTGCCGGAAGACACCCGGCACACGGTCGATCTGCGTCTCGCCGGAGGGTTGGACCCGGCCCGGCACTTCACACAGCAGAAGCAGATCAGCGTCGTGGACCAGGGCGAG
>JAAYDI010000107.1 GCA_012729315.1 Planctomycetaceae bacterium | reverse complement strand
TTCAGCTTCTTCGGCACCGTGCTCGGCGGGCTCTGGGCCGACGACGCCTGGGGACGCTTCTGGGGCTGGGACCCGAAAGAGAACGGCGCGCTGATCATCGTCCTCTGGATCTCCGTCGTCCTGCACGCCTACTGGGGCCGCATGGTGCGGGAGCGTGGCCTGAGCGTACTGGCCGTCGTCGGCAACATCGTCACCGCCTGGTCGTGGTTCGGCGTCAATGAACTCGGCGTCGGACTCCACTCCTACGGCTTCACCGAAGGCGTGCTCCTGGTCCTCGGACTGGTCGTCGCCGCCCACCTGGCGATCATCGCCCTGGGGCTGGTCCCGGTGCGCTACTGGCGGAGCCGATTGACAAGCGCCTGAGAGCCGTTAGAATCACGAGCGTTGTATTGTTTGTGTTGGTGGTTGGCCGCTCCGTCTGGGAGGGCCAACAAACAGGGAACCCGGTGCAAGTCCGGGACGGTCCCCGCCGCTGTAACTGAGCGTTAACGTTGCGCCCGACTCTTTGTGCCATTGTCGCACTGGCGACGAGAAGGCCGGGCCGAACGGCTCAGAAGTCAGAAGACCGGCCAACGCAGAATCGGCAGCCTGCCGCGTGGGAAGGAGACTGCAGACGACCACACTACAGACGACCACACTGCAGACGACCACACTGCAGGCGACCTATGTCCAAGGTGTTTGCGCTCACCGCCAGTCGACATGCGACAGTGCGTTGCGTACGGCTGCGCGGAGATGAGGCAGATGGGTGCGGAATTCGATGAAGCCAGTGACCGGCACGCCGCCGCGAACCGCGCGTGGTTTCACGCTCGTCGAGCTGTTGGTGGTCATCGCCGTGATCAGCATCCTGATGGGACTGCTGCTGCCCGCCGTCCAGGCGGTGCGCGAGGCGGCGCGGCGCACCAGCTGCTTCAACAACCTGCGGCAGATGGGGCTGGGACTGCACAATTACCACGACACGTTCGGCTGCTTTCCCCCAGGGGGCATCGAGCCGCGTTCCCCGCGCTATCCCGCGGGACGGCAGTTGGCCTGGTCGGTCTTCCTGCTGCCGTTCGTGGAGCAGCAGCCGCTGTATGACAGGATTGACACAGGCCAGGCGTTTGATGCGCCGGACAACGCAGACGCGGCCGCCACCGTCCTGCCGCTCTACATCTGCCCCAGCGCACCGCAGGATGCCGCTACGGTGCCTGAGCGCGGTCGTTGCCACTATGGCGGCATCTACGGCGAACGCATCACCGGCCCCAACAGCCCGCCCAAGGGTGTCATGCTGTACGACCGCGCCGTGCGGATCGCCGAGATCCGCGATGGCACCTCCAGCACGCTGATCATCGCCGAAGACTGCGATTTCACCGATGGCCAGTGGATCAACGGCCGCAATGTCTTCGATCAGGCCTTTGCCATCAACCAGGCGCCGGCCTTCGAGAATGATATCCGCAGCAAACACCCGGAGGGTGCTAACGGCCTGTTCTGCGATGGTTCGGTCCGGTTTCTGCCCGAGACCCTCGACCTGCCCACCTTGGCTGCCATCTGCACGCGAAACGGCGGTGAGGTGGTTGGAGAATTCTGATGACGAATGACGAATGACGAATGACGAATGCGAATGCCCAATGACTGATGACTGAGCCGTGTACTTCCGTGATTTGGAGAATGCTGAGATGAATGGCCTGTTTGTGAACAAGCTGTATTTCCTGGTGGTGGTTTCCCTCGGGCTGCTCGCCGCGAGCACCGCCAGCGCCGGCATCGTGGACTTCGAGGATCTGCAGCCGGCGACGCCCTACGAAGGTCCGGGCGGAGGCTACTACTGGAACGGCGCCGATGGGACCGGCGGGTTTACGAGCGGAGGAGTCCGCTTCAGCAATGCGTACAACACCACCTACGGCAACTGGGAGGGCTGGTCGTATTCCAACACCACCGATACGCAGACGGCCGGGAATACCAACCAGTACAGCGCCTTTGCCGGCAGCAATCACAGCGACCGGGGCACGAATTACGGCGTGTACTTCGAGCCCTGGTCGCTGGTACCGACGGTCACCTTGCAGCCCGGCACAAACGTGCTGGGGGCGTGGATCACGAACACGACCTATGCCGCGCTGTCGATGCTCAATGGCGACCAGTTCGCGAAGAAGTTCGGCGGCGACAGTGGAAATGATGAGGACTGGTTCCTGCTGACGATCACCGGCGAAGATTCGCTCGGCACCCACCGCTCGGTCGACTTCTGGCTCGCCGACTATCGCTTCTCCGACAACACGCGCGACTACATCGTGGACACGTGGACGTGGGTCGACCTGACGCCACTGGGGGACGCTCGTGAGTTGACCTTCCAACTCAGTTCGTCGGACACCAACGAGTGGGGCATGAACACACCGGCCGGTTTCGCTCTGGACGACCTGGAGGTCGCCACTGTCCCGGAACCCGCCACATGCGTCCTGCTGGGAACGGGCGGCCTGCTGGTCGGCGCGATTCTGGTGCGGCGCCGGCGATAGAATAGATGGATAGATAGATAGATAGATAGATAGACCGGCGTGAGCTGCGCGGCGCTTGACGACGGCGTCTAGCGCCGCGACTCGGCAGCCGGCGTCCCCGGAACGGACTGGGAGGGCAGGACGAGTTCCAGTGTGGAGTAGGTTGTACGTTGGGCCGTGGCCGGCCTGACTGACAATTCCGGCAGTGGCAACACCTGGACGATCGCCGCGGTTTCGCGCGTGGCCGGCACGTGCATGTCGACCTGCGGCACCAGCAGGTGCACGAGACTCAGCG
>JAAYDI010000106.1 GCA_012729315.1 Planctomycetaceae bacterium | reverse complement strand
TTCGGCCAATTGCGGGATGGAACCGCTGCACGGTGAGGAGGTAGGCAGTCCATGCGAATGGGCCCATCCATGGCATGGATTTGTCCACTACAACCGGCTCAGAATGACCGAGCCTTTCACCGTCCCAGTACTGCCACCGACCGGCTTTCAGCGGTCCGCCAATCGAGAGCACGCGGCCGGGCGGGGTGCAGTTGGGGGCAAATCGGGTCCGTTTCCGGCTGATTGGGGCTTATCCAAATGGCGGTTTCTGGTAACCTCAGGGGCGCGTGAAACGCCAGGGGAGCGGTGAAACAACGAGTGGTGGTGGACAGGATGGTGAGTCGGCAGTGGGAGAGTGGTTTACGAGAGGTCTTTGCACCGGGTACGCTTCTGAATCGTGTCCGGGCGGTGTCTGCTGCCGCGCTGAATCTGCAGGCGCTGGAATCGATACACACCCGCTCAACGTACCTGGAGGATCATGGCATCCGGTTTCTCGTGCACATGGCGTCGAGTCTGCGGCGCAAGCCACCGCACGATGCCCATCGCAACCCGTTCCTGCCGTACGAGACCGCGCTGTACGTGGCCGACGCCTCGGCCAGCCACGCCTGTATTTTGAACAAGTACAACGTCGTCGACTTGCATCTGCTGATCGTGACGCGGAAGTTCGAGCACCAGGAATCGCTGGTGACGGAGGGGGACTTCCGGGCCCTGTGGCGGTGCCTGCTGGAATACGAATCGCTCGGGTTCTACAACTCGGGTATCACATCGGGTGCCAGCCAGATGCACAAGCACCTGCAGGTCGTGCCGCTGCCGCTGGTGCCCAACGGATCACCCCGTGAGGCCCCCATCGAGCCGCTCCTGGATAACGCTCGGGGATGCCCGGGCACGATCCTGGAGTCGCGCGACCTGCCCTTTGCGCACTCGCTCGTGTTCTGGGACCCGGCGCAGGTGAGCGATGCCGCGCTCATGGCGCAGTGCTCACTGAACTGCTATACACAGATGCTGCGCCGGCACGCGCTGGAGCCAACCTCCGGGGCACGCGTCAGCGGGGCCTACAACCTGCTGGTCACCCGCCGCTGGATGCTGTTCGTGCCGCGCGTGCGGGAGTGCTTTGAATCCATCTCCTGCAACTCGCTGGCGTTCGCCGGCACCCTGCTGGTGCACGATGTGGCACAGATGGAGAGGTTGCGCGCCGCCGGCCCGTTGGCGGCGCTCGAAGCGGTTGCCGCGCCGCGGCGCGACCTGGAGTAGGTCCCCGCGAGCTCGCCACGCTGCAGCTCCGCCCGGTTCACTGGGTGAGCAATCACGTCAACGGGCACGTCAACTGGCGCAAACAACGGTTTATGGTGGCACCTCCGGACGACTCTATTATTTATCTGCCACCTTAATCTGCCACGAATTGCGATTCAGGCCGAGTGCCTACTGGCGATGCGTGCGGCGCCGGCGTTTAATGAGGGCGTTGTTCGGCAGGGATATCGGGGGGATGATATTGCTATTGGGATAACTGGGGATCTGATATCCGGGGACCTGATATCCGCGGGTATATTCGGGGATATCCGGTCACTTCTGTTCTACGGAGGCGGTTGTCATGTCGCAGCGTGTGCAGAATGTTTCACGGCGCAGGTTCATCCAACGGACGGCGGCGGCCGGCGCCGCGGGGGTGGCCGTGCCGTACTTTGTGCCGGCCCGGGCGCTTGCCGGTCCCGCACGCGTGGGTGCCAATGACCGGTTGCAGATCGGCCTGATCGGCGCCGGCGGCATGGGCATGGAGAATCTCAACAACTGCGCGGCACACCAGGACGTCGTCGTCACGGCCGTGTGCGACGTGTGGAAAGAACGCCGCGATGCGGCGTGCGCCAAGTATCCGACGGCGAAGCCGTACAGTGACTATCGCGAAACGCTCCAACAACCGGATGTGGATGCGGTGATCATCGCGACCCCACCGCACTGGCATTGCCTGATGACCATCGCCGCCTGTGCGGCCGGTAAGGACGTCTACGTCCAGAAGCCGATGTCGCTGCACGTGGCAGAGACGCTGGCCATGCGGGAAGCGGTCCGGCGGCACCAGCGGATCAGTCAGGTGGGGACGCAGATCCACGCCGCCGAGAACTACCGTCGCGTCGTGGAGCGGATCCGCAGCGGCCAGCTGGGGCCGATCAGCGTCGTCCGTACCTTCAATGTGATGAACCAGGGTCCGGAAGGCATCGGCAACCCACCGGCGACCGAGCCCCCGGCCGATCTGGACTGGAACCTGTGGGTCGGGCCCGCACCCATGTGTGCCTACAATCCGCTCATCACCCGCAACGCCTACGAGAACTGCTCGTTCATGGACTTCAGCGGCGGCTGGACACCCGGCATGGCGCCCCACATCGTGGACCTGCCGTTCTGGGCGCTGGAACTGGACGCACCGCTCCGCACCAGTTGCACCGGCGGACGCTTCATCATCCAGGACGCGGGGGACGCGCCCGACATCCAGGAGGCGGTGTGGCAGTTCCCGACACTCACCCTCACGTGGTCCATGAGCGTGGTGAACAGCTTCGGCTTCGACTTCGGACGGGGCACACCTGCCCGGAGGCTGGGGATCTATTTCCACGGCGTCAACGGTACCCTGTTCGCCGACTACGGGACGCACCAGGTCGTGCCGGAAGGGGACCGTCTCCAGGACCTGCAGCCGCCGCCGCAGTCGCTGCCGCCGTCGCCCGGTCACGAACGCGAATGGCTGGATTGCCTGCGGACAAGACAACAGCCGAGCTGCTGTCTGGACTACCATGCGAAGATCGACCTGGCCCTCAACCTGGCGAACCTGTCCTGGCGGCTGGGGCGGGACATCCACCTGGATCCGGCCACGCACAAGATCGTCAACGATCCGGAAGCGGCGCTCGCGGCCATTCCCCAATACCGCGAACCCTGGCAGTTCCCCCGCGATTACCTGACCGCGTGAGCCCCCGGAGGACGCCCTCGTCCGCGGGGCGCGAAACAATCACTTTTGAGCTATCGGGAGAATCCGTTCGGGCACCCGTATGCCATCGCCTGGGGATTAGCCATGGCCTACGATCAGTCGGCGCAGGGAGGGATGGGGAGCCATGAAGTTGATCAAGGTGGCGGCCGCTGTGTTGAACCAGACGCCGCTGGATTGGGAGTCGAACAAGGCGAACATACTGGACGCGATAGGCACCGCGCGCGAGACGGGCGTACACCTTCTCTGTCTGCCCGAGCTGTGCATCACGGGCTATGGGTGTGAGGACGCGTTTCACGCACCGGGGGTCGAGCGCACCGCGCGGCAGGTGCTCGACGAGATTGTGCCGGCCACGGGCGGGATGGTGGTGTCGATGGGCCTGCCGGTGATGTACCGGGGCAACCTGTTCAGCACGGCCTGCCTGATCGCCAACGGCCGCATTGCCGGTTTCGTGCCGAAGCAGAATCTGGCGGGGGAGGGGATCCACTATGAGCCGCGCTGGTTCAAGCCGTGGCCGGCCGGCACGTGGGTCGACCTGGAATGGGGCCCGCGGCACTATCCGCTGGGCGATCTCGTGTTCAACTGTGGTGAGGTGCTGATCGGCTTCGAGATCTGTGAGGGCGTGTGGGTGGCCGAGCGGCCGGGGAGCGGGCTGGCCCGGGCCGGTGTTGATGTGATTCTCAATCCGAGCGCCAGTCACTTTGCCTTTGGCAAGCATGCGATCCGGCAGCGGTTCGTTCTGGAGAGTTCGCGCGCCTTTCACGTGAGTTACATTTATGCCAACTTGCTGGGCAACGAGGCGGGACGGGCCATCTACGACGGGGACGCGATGGTTGCCAGCGCGGGGCGCCTACTGGCGAGCGGGCCGCGTTTCTCGTACTTGAATCATCAGCTGACCACGGCCGTGATAGACGTCGACCACACGCGGATGCAGCGGGCCCGCACCGGCAGTTTCCAGCCCGATATGCGCGACGCCGGGTGCCACTGCGTGGATGTGCCCTTTGACTTCCCGCAAACCGCACCGCAAGAGACACGGCGGGAGGAGCCGGCTTGGGAACGGAGTACGTTCCTCAAGGAGGAGGAATTCGCGCGGGCTGTTTCGTTGGGGTTGTTCGACTATCTGCGCAAGAGCCGGTCGGAGGGGTTCGTCGTGTCGTTGAGTGGCGGTGCCGATTCGGCAGCGGTCGCGTGCCTCGTCGCGCTGCTGGTCCGCTTCGGCGTCGAGGAACTCGGCCGTGCCGGCTTCCTGCAGAAACTGCCGCACGTGCGGACGCTCGTGAACCTGCCCGCCGCAGCGCCGCTCGTGCGGCAGCTGCTGACCTGCGTCTACCAGTCGACGCGCAACAGCAGCCAGGTGACGCGCGCCGCGGCGCACGCGGTGGCCGCCGCCGTCGGGGCCGACTTCCTGCAGTTCGACGTGGAGCCGGTGGTGCAGCAGTACGTGTCCATCGTCGCCGCCAGTCTCGGGCGCGAACTGAGCTGGGAGACCGACGACCTGGCGCTGCAGAACATCCAGGCGCGCGCCCGCTCCCCCGGTATCTGGATGCTGGCCAACCTGCGCCACGCCCTGCTGCTGACCAGCAGCAACCGGTCGGAGGCGGCCGTCGGCTATGCCACCATGGACGGGGATACCTCCGGAGGGCTGGCGCCGATCGCCGGCATCGACAAGGCCTATCTCCGCTCCTGGTTGCGATGGCTGGAACAGCACGGTCCGGACGGGGTCGGCGCGATTCCGGAGCTGGAGCATATCAACAGGCAGCCACCGACGGCTGAGCTGCGTCCGCCAGCGGCCCGCCAGACGGACGAAGACGACTTGATGCCCTACGAAGTCCTGGACGCGATCGAACGGGGAGCGATCCGTGACAAGCTCACGCCCCTTGAGGTGTTCACCCGTCTGGAGTTGACGCTGAGCGGCACGTACGGCCGTGCGGAGTTGGGTGTCTGGATCGACCGCTTCTTCCGGCTCTGGGCGCGCAATCAGTGGAAGCGGGAACGGTACGCACCGTCGTTCCATCTGGACGATCAAAACCTCGATCCAAAGACCTGGTGCCGGTTCCCGATTCTGTCGGGAGGCTTTGCGCGAGAGTTGGAGGAGCTCAGGCAGCACCTGGCCAGCATCTGATCATGACGCACCAGTACACCTACGATTATCCGCGGGCGGCCCTGACGGTCGACTGCGCCGTGTTTGGTCTGGACGACGAAGGGCTGAAGGTGCTGTTGATCCAGCGCGACGCAGAGCCCTTCGCCGGATGCTGGGCGCTGCCTGGCGGTTACGTTGAAATGGACGAATCGCTCGACGCCGCGGCGCGCCGTGAACTGGAAGAAGAAACCGGGGTCCGTCCCCGGTTTCTCGAACAGCTCCGTGCCTTCGGTGCCGTGCACCGTGACCCGCGCGGCCGGGTGGTGACTGTGGCCTACTACGGGCTCGTACGCCTGGCCGACCATCGGCTGCGCGCTGCCTCGGACGCGCGGGACGCGCGGTGGCATCCCGTCGACCAGCCGTTGCGACTGGCCTTCGACCACGCCGAGATCCTGGGCGTCGCGCGCGAGCGTCTGCGCAGCGCGGTGTGCTACCAGCCTCTCGCCCGCGAACTGCTCCCCGACAAGTTCACGCTCCGCCGCCTCCAGCAGCTATACGAAACGGTCCTGGGACACACGCTGGACAAACGCAGTTTCCGCAAGAAGATCCTCAGCCTGGACCTGCTCACGGAACTCGATCAATGGGAGTCCGGCGTGGCCCATCGCGCGGCACGACTCTATCGATTCACCAGGCGCCGCGGGGGCGCGGCCGGCCCGCGCCGTCCGCGATGCTAGAACGGATGCAGACCGCCGGCAGCGGCCGCGCACGGCCTCCGCCTCTCCACCTCAGGGGGCTTGCGCGGGGGGCGGCCTGTCTCAGGGGGCCTGCTCGGACGCTTTCTGCTCGGCTGCCTTCTGCTCGGCTGCTTTCGGGCGGGGCGTGCGGAACAGGTCGAACAGCGGCAGGTCGATCAGCGTCTCGCGTTCTTTCCGCTGCATGTCGACATGCGCGCGCAACACCAGCTGGTCGCGGTCCCGGACCAGCTGGGCTTCGAGACCGCGGAGCCAATCGAGCGGGGGAGTAACGTAGTCGGCCGGCACCTGGTAATGCCGCGCCGCGGGCCACGCTGTCGACTGCCAGGTTTCCAGGCCACCGCGCGTGACACGTTCATAGGTGCCGCCCAGTGGACAGACCAGCTGGGTATCGAGCAGTTGTTGGGCGGTGTCCAGTGCCTGTTCCGGTGCGACCTTCAGCTGCTGCGTCAGGATCCCCAGGAACTGGCAGTTGCCAACCGACACCTGCCGCGCGCGTTCGTATCCCAGGGCGTCCAGCCAGTCGCCGAACTGGGCGCTCGACAGGTCGCCCACCTGGACACGAATCTGGGCCCGCTCGTCGGTTTCTTCGAACCCGATCTGTTGGCTGACGTCGCCCAGCAGATTCCGATCCATGGACAGTACGGAAAAGCCACGTCCCTGCCAGCGCCAGACGCCCAGGAGCAGTTGGGTGAACCCTTCCATGTCCGGTTCGCGGGCGAGGCGGAAGGGCAACAGGTCGAGGAACCCGGGCTGGGGCCAGGCGCCCAGGAAGCCCGGCACCGTCCGCACGATCTGCAGGAATCGCAGGACGCTGTCGGGGGTCTGCGTGGACAGCGGCGCGTGGTCCTGTACGCCCAGGAACAACGTGTGAGGGGGAACCTGCGGGAACAGCAGGCCTCCGCGCAGCACTGCTTGTACCAGCACCAGGTTGTCGGCGGGTGGCACGAGGCGGTAATTGGTCGGCTCGCCGAGCGAAGACAGAAACCGGGCGTATTTCGTGTCGTCCAGGAGCGAGATGAACGCGTCGATCGTGATCCGCTCACGGCCGCCGCGGTCGAGCGCGTAGCGTTTGATGGCGATCAGCAGCGGGTCCATCTGGCGCCAGTTCTGTTCGTAATAGGCGCGCTGGGCCGCATAACGCCGCTGTTCGCCCGGTGACACCTGGGTTACCGCCAGGTCGGGCACTGGTGTGAAGAAGCCGCGGGCGCCGCGCAGCGAGTCGCTGCCTTGCGTGCCGGAGAGAATCGGCCGGCTGCCGTCCGGACGCGTACCGATGCCGGCGGGCAGCAATTGGGCCGCGATGAGTTGTTCGAGGGTGTCGCCGGGCTGACCCTCGGCGCGGGCAGCCAGCTGGGCGAGCATGACCTGCTCCAGGTCGGTGACGGCCTGCAGGCGGCGGCGCAATTCCACCTGGTACGGGGCGCTGAGCAGGTTCTCGAAGAAAGCGGTTGAGAAGTAGACGAAGATCGTGTCGTCGCGCGACGTGGGGATCTGCTGCCGCGCATGGCGGAACTCGGCACTGGCCCCCAGCGAGCCCGGGCCCTCGCGGACCGCCAGGAACCGCTCCACCAGACGCTGCGAGTTGGTCACCAGGTGGTACGGTTCGTCGATGACGTAGAAGGACCGCAGGCGGTTGTCGGGGGTGGACAGGAACGAGACGTCGCGCCCCGCGACCTGGACGGTCGACAGCTTCGCGTCCTGGTCCTGCTGGCGGAACAGCGCCTCCTGACGCTGACGCAGTATATCCACATTCAGCAGATTGCCCCGGGCCTCGAACAGCACGCCGATGGCGGCGCCTTCGCGAAGGAAGGTATCCATGCCGATCAGCGCTATATCGGCGACAGCCTGGGGGCCGAGCAGTTCCGCCAGGACGCCTTGTTCCAGAGCCAGCTGATCCTGCACCCGCCGGCCGATGTCGGTATGTGTGCCGCGGGACGAGATCATGCGGCCGAGTTGGCCGCCATAATCCTGCAGCAAGGCGTTGAGCCAAATGTAGTTCGTGTACTGGCCGAACCGGACGTAGAAGCACTCGGCCGGCACGCGCATCGCCAGCGGCTCGACATCCACGTCGGCAGCGGGCGTCTCCAGCGTCCGGCCTGGCCAGGCTACGTTGTCGGGCAGCGGCAGGCTGGCCGGTTGCGTGTCCAGTTGCCGGCCGAGGCTACTGCCCTTGAGGACCTCCATGCGCAGCGACTCGGCGCCGGCGAGCAACTCGAGCGTCTGCCGCCCTTCGGACTTGGGTGCGGCGGTGGTCAGCCGCTGCACGAGCGTTTCCGGCAGGTTCAGCCGCCGCGCGAGCATGGACGAAAGGTACGCTTCCGCCACCGGCGGATAATCGCTGTTTTCCGACTGCGCGTTGAGGAATGTGACATGATAGTAACGCCACCAGCGGCGCAGCGCGCGCTGATACGCCGCCGGTTTGCGGCTGCGAGGCGTGACCCGCACGGTCTGGGCCGTGGGCGTACGGATGGTCACGTCGAACGGCGTGTCCCCCCGGAACAGAAACATCACGCTCAAATTCGCCGGCGGCGGCGCGCTGTCGCGAAACACGCGGATCAGAAAGCCGTGATTGAAGGCCGGATAGAACACGCGCCCGTCGGGCGACGATACGGTAAAAGCCGCACTCCCGACCGCCGCTGCCGCATCCGCAAGCGGCAGATCAAAGCGGACTTCCGCCACGCCAAACGGCCTGCCCGTGATGGCTTCCACCTGCGCTCGCACCGGGGTGGCGCAAAACCACCCGAATCCACCACCCAGTGCTGCCCACACCACCATCATCCGTGTCAATCGCGGTACCATCGCTGCTCCTCCTGTCCTGTCTGCCTGCACCATCCGATCAGCGTCGGAACAGCGCCGGCTTGACGATGATCTCACCCAGATCGTTGTCGCCCGGCTGGAGGTCGAGTTCGACCGTGCCCCGCTGCCACGTCTGCGGCTGGCCCTGGAACGTGACCTCGCGCAGGTATCCCGCTTCCTCCTGCCAGAACATGAACTTCCGTTTCCCGGCGGGGATGTTCTTGACTTCAAAGGTGCCGTCCTGGTCAGCCACCGCCATGTACGGGTGATCGCGCACCACCAGCCATCCCTGCTCCCAGTAGTGTATCGCGCAGCTTACGCGTACAGGCATCGGCTCGACGTTGGGAAAGGCCTGTACATGACTGGCACCGGCGGGGAGTGTCACGTTGATGGACGTGTTCTTGATGGCGTCGATCTTGACCGCGTCTCCTTTGGGATCGGAATTGCGGATCTCCAGCTTCTGGGTCGTGCGCATCAGCATCACGTGGGGCTCGAAGCGGCAGTGCTTGTTCTCCAGCAGCGCCTGCTGCTCGGAGGTCGCCTGGTAGCTCTCGTGCACCTCCGTCGACTCGCCACGCGCCAACTGCAGTACGACGACGACGTTCCGCACGCCGTGGCTCGTGGGGTCCACCAGCAACCGCTCGTCGGTGGCGCTCTGACCACAGACGTCCTGGTCCTTGTCGACCACCAGTTGCTTGGGGACCGGGGGGGGGCCGTCGTAGACAATCCGCCCCCGCAGATGTGCCCATTCGGTTGCGGCGGCTGGCGTGATCAACATCCCTACCAAGGAAACAGCGGCGAGCCGCGTGGCCAGGGTATTCATGAACATGAGGCTGTCCTCCGACACGTTGACCGGGAAAACGGGAGAAACTCAGTGCCATCCGTGGGCCAGATCGGGGCCTGGCGTGTGGGCCATAACTCCTTATACCATACTTGCTTGTCACACGTTCCAGGAGTCAACGGGGGCGGCCGGCGCGGGGCAAGGTGCATGATCGGGTGCGGGCATGGAGTGGCTTTTTGCACGATCGCTGTCTAGGGTTGTGAAAGAACCCCGGCACGGGGACGGTGGGCGGAAAGTGGAGTGTGGCATAAACATGGGCGGTGAATTGGAATCGCGGCAGCGTGAGGCGGCCATCCTGAATTCGGTGAATGAGGGTGTCTTTACGGTCGATCTTGACTGGCGGATTACAGCCTTCAATCGCGCGGCGGAACGGATCACGGGCGTGACGCGCGACGTGGCGATAGGCAGTCACTGCAGCGATGTCTTCCGCGCCAACATCTGTGAGACCCAGTGTGCGCTGCGATGCACGTTGACCACTGGACAACCGATTGTCAATGCTACGGCGCACATCGTCAACTGGCAGGGTGGGCGGGTGCCGATTCGAATCTCCACGGCGCTGCTCAAGGACGAAACGGGGACGGTGATCGGGGGGGTCGAGACGTTTCAGGATCTGACGCGGGTGGAGCAGTTGCAGAAGGAGTTGCAGGCTCGATACACGTGCGAGGACATCATTGGCCGCAGTCCCGCGATGCTGCGGCTGTTCGAGATCCTGCCGCAGATTGCGGAGAGCAGCAGCACGGTGCTGATCGAAGGGCCGAGCGGGACGGGCAAGGAGCTCTTTGCCCGCGCGATCCACAATCTCTCGCCGCGCCGGCGGAAGCGGTTCGTGGCGGTCAACTGCGCAGCGCTACCCGACACGCTGCTCGAGAGTGAGCTGTTCGGCCACAAGGCGGGCGCCTTCACCGACGCGAAGCGGGATAAGCCGGGACGGTTCGCGTTGGCCGATGGCGGCACGATCTTCCTGGACGAGATTGGCGACATCTCGCCGGCCATGCAGGTGCGGTTGCTGCGGGTGATCCAGGAGCGGGTGATTGAACCGTTGGGCGGGGTGCAGCCGGTGCCCGTGAATGTCCGTATACTGGCCGCCACGAACAAGGACTTGGCCGCGCTGGCGCGCGCGGGCACGTTTCGAGAAGACCTGTACTACCGCGTCCGCGTGATTCATCTGAAGCTGCCCGGCCTGCAGCAGCGCCGTGAGGACATTCCGTTGCTGGTCAGCCACCTGGTCGACAAATTCAACCGCCTGCAGGACAAGGACATCGTGGGGGTCTCGGACGAGGTCATGGGGCGGCTGATGGAACACGACTATCCGGGAAACGTCCGCGAGCTGGAGAATATCATCGAGCAGGCGTTCGTATTGTGCAGGGGGAGCGTGATTGAACTGAACCATCTGCCCCACGAACTCCGCCCGGCGACGACGTGCGGCGACGATGAGTCCGGGATGATGAGCTTGCGGGCGATGGAGAAGTACCTGATCTCCGCAGCGTTGCGGCGGCGCCAGGGCAACCGCAAGCAGGCGGCCAGCGACCTGGGCATCAATGTCAGTACGCTCTATCGGAAGATCCGAGATCTGCGGATTCCCCTGCCTGAGAGCGACGGTCGCGGCCGCCGGAGCAGTTGACACGGCTGTTGCGGCAAAGTGGTGGTGATGAGCCGTCATGCCTTTGTCTATGCCTTTGTCTATGCCTTTGGCACGGTGCCCTCGCGGCGGCTCGGGCGGTCGCTCGGCATCGATCCCGTGCCGTGAAAAACGTGCTCATGCGACTGAATGCACGTTCGCCACGGCGCCCCGTTCATTGCATTTTGCAATGGTATGCATCGGTGGGTATTGCCATATTGCACGAGTAATGGCATGGTTCTGTTGCGGTGCATGTGTGTTATCATGTTTGTATTAAAGTGGTTACGACCATGAGTGCTGGGTTGTCAGGGATTGGCATGGAATATGCTCATGGAATGTGCTCGAGGATCCATCAGATCCATCGAAGCTGCGCCGGCGGTCGGTGCGGAGTGGCCGCGACAGGCCATCCAGACGTTTCGGACACCCTCAGGAAGCACGCATGAAGGTCGCGGTGCCAGAGTGCCGCGGGCGGGTCTCGCCCGTGTTTGACGTGGCGGAGCGGATTGTGTTGGTCGACCTTGCGCGTCCGGAGAGCGACGTGCGGGTCACGGAGGAGCTGGGACGCATGGGGCCGCACGCTCGTGTGCGTCGGCTGGCCGAGTTGCAGGTGGACGTGCTGGTGTGCGGAGCGATTTCGTGGTCGCTGGAGGCGTTGATCGCAGCCGGCGGCATCCGCGTGGTCCGGCTCGTATGTGGGGATGTGGACGAGATCGTGCGGGCGTTTCGTGACGGTACGCTCGACGACGATCGGTTTGCCATGCCCGGTTGTTGTGGGAAGAGGCGGCCGGGCCGCCAGCGCCGCTGTCGCGGCGGTGGTGGTGGACGCCGTGGGGCTCGGGAGGACACGTTATGAAGGTGGTGATTACAGCGCAGGGGACCGACTTGGACAGTGCGGTGGATCCGCGCTTTGGACGGGCTCGTTACTTCCTGCTGGTGGATACGGAGACGGACGCGTGCACGGCTCACGACAACGAGCAGAACCTCAACGCGCCGCAGGGAGCGGGAATTCAGGCGGCGCAGGCGGTGACGCGGCTGGGGGCAACCGCCGTGCTGACAGGGCACGTGGGGCCGAAGGCGTTCACGACGTTGCAGGCTGGCCAGATCACCGTCTATCTCGGAGCGACCGGCACGGCGCGCGAGGCGCTGGAGCAGTATCGCGCCGGACAACTGCAGGCGGCGGCCAAAGCGAACGTCGAGGGGCACTGGAGCTGACCGGCCGAACGCGGCCGTAGTCAGCGACTGTGGTCAAACGCCGCGCTGAGCCGACGTACGCGCGTCTTACAGTGTTACGATTTTACGAATCAGTCAGTGATGGCATGAGCAACAGGAGATACGAACGATGCCAGGTGGAGATCGAACAGGACCGATGGGCATGGGACCGATGACAGGCCGCGGGGCTGGCTACTGTGCTGGTTTCGCCAGTGCGGGGGTTGCCAATCGCGCCGGAGGCGGCGGCTTCTGGGGCCGTGGCTGCGGTGGTGGTGGCCGCGGTGGCCGCGGTGGCGGTGGTCGGGGGCGGCGCAACATGTTCTATGCGACAGGGCTGCCGGGCTGGGCTCGGACCGGCGCCGGTGCTGGTGCCGGTACCGGGGAGACCGCGCCGCCGGCGGCCGGGCCGCGCGCCATGAGTCGCCAGGAAGAGCTGGAACAGCTCAAGCAGCAGGCGCAGCAGGCAGCCGGTGTGCTGGAGCAGATCCAGCAGCGGATTGATGCGCTGGCAGGCGAGTCGCATCCATGAGAGTGGCGATTGCCAGCGGCAAAGGAGGCACGGGCAAGACCACGATTGCCACCAGTTTGGCCTACACGGTTGCCCAGCGGGGTGACCGTGTGGCCTATCTGGACTGCGACGTCGAGGAGCCCAACGGGCATCTGTTCCTGCAGCCGCAGATCGTGGATCGGCGGCCGATTACCAGGCTGGTTCCAGTGGTCGACCCGGTGCGTTGCGCCCACTGTGGTGCGTGCGCCCAGGTCTGCCGTTACAGAGCGATTGCCTGTGTGGGGGAGCGGACGCTGATCTTCACCGAGCTGTGTCACAGTTGCGGCGGGTGCCTGCTGGCCTGCCCGCAGGAGGCGATTGGTGAAGTGCCGGTCCCCATCGGGACGCTGCGCACAGGTCGCAGCGGAGGGGTGGAGTTTGTGGACGGCGTCTTGAATGTCGGCGAGGCGATGAGTCCGCCGGCGATCCGGGCGGTGAAGCAGGCTGCCCCTGACGCGCCCCTGACCATTCTCGACTGTCCTCCGGGTACATCCTGTCCGGTGATCGAGAGTGTGCGGGGTTGCGACCTGTTGTTGTTGGTCACCGAGCCCACGCCGTTTGGCCTGCACGATTTGAAGCTGGCGGTGGAGATGGCGCGGACACTGAGGCTGGAGGTCGGCGTGGTGATCAACCGGGCCGATGCGGGGGACCGGGCGGTGTGGGACTACTGCCAGCAGCGGCGGGTGCCGATCCTGGCCGAAATTCCTGACGACCGCGCCGTGGCGGAGGCCTATTCGCGCGGGGAGCTGGCGGCGCAGGCGGTGCCGCACGTGGCGGACCGGATGCGCGCGCTGTTGGCAACGATCGAGTCGGGGGTACTCGCATGAAGGAACTGGTAGTCATCAGCGGCAAGGGGGGGACGGGCAAGACATCGGTCATCGCGTCGTTCGCAGCGCTGTCCCGCCAGGCGGTGCTCGTGGACTGCGACGTGGATGCCGCCGATCTGCATCTCGTGCTGGAGCCGCGCACGGTTCGCCGCGAGGACTTCAGCGCGGGCAGTCAGGCGCGGATCAAGCCGGGCCATTGCACGGCGTGTGGCAAGTGCGAGGAGCTCTGCCGGTTTGATGCCATCTACTTCGACGGGCCGGGCAACGGGCAGGTGCCGAAGACGTTTCGCGTAGACCCCATCGCCTGCGAAGGCTGCGGCGTGTGCGTCGACTACTGCGCGGAGGATGCCATTGCATTCGAGCCGGTTGTCTGCGGGCAGTGGTTCATCTCAGAAACCCGTTGTGGGCCGTTGGTGCACGCGCGTCTGGGAATCGCCGCGGAGAATTCGGGCAAGCTGGTGACGCAGCTCCGCCGCACTGCGCAGCAGGTGGCTGTGGAACAGCGCCGAGAGCTGATCCTGTGCGACGGCTCGCCAGGCATCGGCTGCCCAGTGATTGCCTCGCTCACCGGCGCCAGTTTGGCGCTGTTTATCGTTGAGCCCACGGCTTCCGGGCAGCACGACTTCGTGCGGGTGGCGGAGCTGGCCAGTCAATTGGGAGTACCCGGCATCCTGGCGGTCAACAAGGCCGACCTGAACGAGGAGGTTACCCGCAGCCTGGAGCGACTTGCCGCGCAGCGTGGAATGTCCGTGGTGGGGCGGATTCCCTACGACCGCGCCGTGACGCACGCGCAGATCGCGCGGCAGTCGGTCGTGGAAGCGTCCGACGGACCAGCGGCGCGGGCGATCCGGAACGTCTGGTCTGCCGTGGTGGCGCAACTGGAGCTTGTACCGACCGCCGCGATCCGCCCAGTGTTTGTGGAGATCACGCCGAGTGAGTGAGGCGCGGGCGGCACGCCCAGCGCACGGATTCCTGTTTTGATGCGAAGGAGAGAGAACCTGTGAAGATAGCTATCCCGATGGCCAACGGTAAGTTGGCGATGCACTTTGGTCATTGTGAGCAGTTTGCGCTGGTCGAGGTGGACGAAGCGACGCGGCAGCAGCGCGACATGGTGCTGCTCACTCCGCCGCCGCACGAACCGGGGCTGTTCCCCCGCTGGCTGCACGAACAGGGGGCCGAGGTCATTATTGCCGGCGGCATGGGGCAGCGTGCGCAGCAGCTGTTTGCGGAAAAGGGGATCCGGGTCATCTACGGCGTGCCGTCCGACACGCCCGAGGCGATTGTCCAGGCGTTCCTGGACGGCACGATTGTCGCGGGCGAGAACCTTTGCGACCACTGAGCCACCCGATGTATCCGGCCGACGCCCATTCCGAGTTCCCCGCTCTGCGCCGGCGAGGGCCGCGACGATTCTGTAACCGGGCCGTCCGCGTCCGCGTCCAAGCAAGACAGAAGAGTAGGTTCCAACAAGTATGGATTGGGGCGGCGGTGAGTCGGGATGACCCACCCGGCTTGCCGCGTTGTCCCACAACGACAAGGAAGCCTGACAATGGAAAAACCAGATGCGGTGAGTCAATTCCGTGGCCCTGACCGGCACAACTGTGCGCAGGCGGTGCTCAAAGCATATGCCTGCCTGACCGGCGTCGACTGCAGCTGTCTGGAACGCTTCACGAAGCTGGGAGGTGGCCGCGCGCCTGCCGGTGAATGTGGGGCACTCTACGCGGCCAAGGCCATGCTGACGGACGTTGCGGCGCAGCGCACGCTTCACGCCGCCTTCGTTCAGGCGGCGGGTGCCGCTGGCTGCCGCGAAATTCGCCGGCTGGGCCGTCTCTCGTGCCACCAGTGTGTTGAGACCGCCGCCGACGAAGTATTCGCCCGCCTCGGCGATGGCCAGACGCTGCGGAAACCGGCCGAGTGCGACGGAGCTACAAGCTGAGAACCGACGACGTCCCGGCATCGGCCAGCGCTGTACCAGGTTGACCGTGCCCCACGCGACCGCCTGCACGCTTGCTCACGAACTGCGTGATTTGCGGCGGCATCGATTGTTGGTCGTCCGAGTCCTTGCGGTCGGCCGGAGTTGCCCTGTACAATGCGGTTACTGGCGAACTGGACACGGCGTTCGCGGCCTTGCTGCGAGGCGATCTCGCATTTTTCCGAGTCTTTAGCATCAACGCATGGTGTCTTGGGGCGTGTCGGATTGAAAGGTGTCGCGATTCGGCGGCATCTCCCGAGTGCTTGTGCCCTGAATGATGGTGCCCAACCAAGACAATGCGGTTCGGTGCTTTCAGCCCAGTAAGCACTGCATTTGCGGACCTGCGGCAAATGATAATTCCGTGCGTTGATGCTTAACACTCTTTTGTCCTATGCCTGCGACGGATCATGCGAACGTTCGAAGGCTTACCATTGGATCGCCGTAGAGGTGTATCGAGATGTCTGACGAGATTCTTCCCGTGCAGGGCCATGTGTCACCACGGGCCGAGGAGCGGTATCATCGACCGCGCAATTACGGCCCGCTGTCGCAATTCAATGGCCAGGCCTGCATCACGGGGCCGTGTGGCGATACGATGGAGTTCTGGATTCAGGTCGACGTGGAACGCGTCACTCGCGTGGGGTTCACGACGACCGGCTGCGGCCCGTCGCGTGCCGCGGGCAGCATGGCGACAGAACTGGCGACTGGCCAGCCGCTGACGTCAGCTGCGCAGATCGAGCAGGCCGATATTCTGGCCGCGCTGGGGGGGCTGCCCCCGGCGTCGGAGCACTGTGCGCTGCTGGCCGCCAATACGCTGCATGCTGCCATCCAGGATTACGTGGAGCACGAGGCGCCGTAGCCCAGCGCCCCGCCGTCGGCCGCGGAGGAACCGGGGTGGAGTGGTCCGGGGCCGCTGCCTGGTGCCGGCCGATGAGCATGGCTGCTCCATGATTTGTCGAGGAACGTTACATGAGTCAGTCGATCCACATCACGACGCTGGCCGAGAACTCCGTGTTCCGGTCAGGACTACTGGCCGAACATGGGCTGGCGTTGTGGATTGAATGGAACGGGCGCCGCATCCTCTTCGATACTGGACAAGGGTGTGTGCTGGAACACAACGCGCGCGAGCTGCAGGTCCCGTTCCAAGACGCCGACATGATCGTGATCAGTCACGGGCATTTCGATCACACGGGGGGGCTGCCGGTTGCGCTGCGTCGCGAACGGCCGGTAGACGTATTCCTGCATCCCCAGGCGCTGGCACCGAAATACGTACAGACCAAGAATGGGCCGGCCCGGGAGGTCGGGCTGCCGGAGGACGCACGACGTGCTCTTGCGTCTCCCTCTGCGCGCGTGCGGCTGGTGGAACACCCGCAGGTGATCGCGGACGGCGTCACGTTGACTGGCCCGATTCCCCGCGTGGTGAGCTTCGAAGATGTGGGGGGCCGTTTCTTCCTGGACGCACAGTGCACGCAGCCGGACCCGTTGACGGACGATCAGGCTCTGGTGCTGGAGGCCGATCGCGGATCGGTCGTGCTGGTTGGTTGCGGGCATGCTGGGATCATCAGCACGTTGCGGTACGTGCAGGAGATCACGGCGCACCGGCCGATCCTGGCGGTGCTGGGGGGGATGCATCTGGTGAACGCCTCGGCCAAACGGATCGAAATGACGATTCGTGAGTTGCGGCGTCTGAAGGTGCAGTGCGTCACCTTCACGCACTGCACCGGCACCGCCGCGATGGTCGCCCTGTGGACCGCCTTTCCCCGGCGCTGTGAAGGCGGCCATGTCGGCAGCGTCTTCTCCTTTGAGGGCGCGGTAAATCCGCCTCTCGACTGATGTCTCTGACGGCCTCCCGCGACCCCGGGTCACGGCTGCTCCACGCGACCGCCTCACGTACTGCCGTTGTTGCTTTCTGACGGCCTCCCGCGACCCCGGGTCACGGCTGCTCCACGGGCACGACCGGTGAAGGCTCACTGGGCAGCGGTGTGATACGGCCGTCGACGAGCGTTGCCAGTGTCGGCCGCCGCGTGTTGGCGCCGGGCGCATCCCACTCGATGCGCCCCGACAGGCCGACCAGCGGTGACAGGTCGCGGAGGGCCTGCCCAATGGCGACGCGATTGAGTCCCGCCTGCTCGATGGCCGCCGTTACCAGCTGTACGGCATCGTACGTCAAGAGCGCGGCGTAGTCGTCGCACCAGTCCGGACTGGCCGCCGCCGACGACTGGGACGCGTGCATTTGCGGGAACACCAGCTCTCCGGCCGCGTCCGCCACCTGCCGGAAGAACGGCGCTCGGCCGAACGCCGGTCCGCCGTAAATACGACCTGCGAACCCGGCTCGGCGCAGGGCCCGCACCAGGTCGAGCGAGTCGAGCGGGTTGGCAATCACGAGCACCTCGTCCGGCTGCGCGGCCAGGCATTCGCGCGCCAGCGCATCGCCGGCGCGCGACTGCGGCGCATATTCAAACTGGTGATGCACCAGCACCCGGTGCTCCGCCAGCGCGCGGCGCAGCTCCCGAGTGAGCAGGTAGGCGTCGTGGTCGTTGGTGGTGACCAGTACCAGCCGCGGTGCGGCCACGGCCGCACGCCGCGCCAGCTCGGCGCTCAACGTTTCCGCCACCAGCCGGTCGTGCGGCGCCAGAGAGAACATCCAGGCCACGTTGGCGAGGTTCACGGTCTTGTCGGTGCTTACCGGGCTGACCAGCGCCAGACGCGCTTTCACCACGACCTGTTCGGCCAGGTGTGTGGTTGACCCGTCGACGCCCCCGACCAGGGCCCACACACGGTCGCGATAGGCCAATCGCGTGATCTGGTTGACGCCGCTGCCCCAGGGATTCTCTGACCATACGGGGAGCAGCCGATAGGGCTTGCCGGCATACCCGCCCCGGCGATTCGCATCCGCGATAGCCTGTTCCGCGGCACACCACAGGTTGCCGTACAGGGGATGCGCGGGATCGGACGGGCCGAAATAGCCGATTTGAATCTCCGTCAACGTGGCCGCGTCCACGCGCGGATCGACAGGTCCGACGTATTCGGGTGTCACGTTCCGGGCATCAAAATACGGCACGGGCCGGGCCGGGGCCGGCTCCTGGGCAATGGCCGGCCCGGCTGTTCCCAGCGCCGCGCACAGCAGGCTGCACGCCAGGATCGGACGCATCAATGTCCCTTGGGGATGCCCAGGTCGTCGCGCGAGTAGTAATGCCATCTGTTACCTTCTCGCCGAGCCAGGAACACGTCACCCGCGTCATCCAAGGCTGCGCTGAGCGGGATATCGCCGGTCACGCCAGGAAACGGCTCGCTGCGGTGCGCAATCACATCGCGGATCTTGGCGCGGTTGAGCCCGGCCGTCTGAATGGCCCAGATCAGCATGTTCACACCGTCGTAGGTGTGTGCAGCGTAGGTTTCCGGCTCCTCCCCAAAACGCTCCCGGAACGCAGCGCGAAACGCATCGAGCTTCTCGTCCTGGCGATCCGGATTCCAGGGATAGCCGCAGATGACCCCTTCCGCGTTGTCACCCGCGATCTTCAAGAAATCATCGGACAGGCAGCGGTCGCAGGCGAAGTAGGATTGGGTCATGCCCATCGCCCGCATCTGATTGAGGATCATCGCGCCGTCGGCCGCATTGCCCCAATGGATGACGGCCTGCACGTTGGACGCTCGAATGCGTTCCAACTGCAGCGAGAAATCCTCGGTGCCCAGCTTATAGGCCATTTCGATGGCCACGGGACGCCCCAGGCGGCGACTGCCGTCGTTGATTTCCCGCACACCAAACCGGCCGTACCGGTTGCTCGCGCGGATGATCCCCACGCGCTCGAGGTTCAGCTTCCGGTAGATGTAGTCGACCAGCATGTAGCACTGCTGGCGATCATCTCCCACACAGCGGATGATCCATGGGATGTTGGTTTCCATCAAGGTCGGATCCAGATCCCCCGAGTTCATCATGGGAATCTCGACCTTGAGTGCGACTCGAATGGCGATGTGGGTGTTGGCGCCATCGACGGTGCCCAGGATGGCCCAGACTTTGTCGCGGTACGCCAGGTTGACGATCTCGGTGCCCGTCGCGCCCCACAGTCCGTTGTCGTTCTTGACGATCAGTTCGAAGGGGATCTGCCGCGCGTGATAGCCCCCCGCGGCATTGGCCTGCTCGATGGCCAGCTGGGCACCCTGCAGCATCTTGAGCCCGAGCGCCTCCGTGTGGCTCATGCCCCCCGTCGCCACCGAAGCGATCGCCATGATCGGCCCGACAAATCCGATCTTCACTGTGTCGAGGTGCTCGGGTTCGGGAATCGAACGCCCGGCACCCGTGTATTCCATCTGGAGCAGGAAATGCTTTATGAATGGCTCCACGCTCCCAAACGGCACGACCGAGTCCGACGTGTGAGCGTACCGGTCGTCGTATTTCAGTGACAGCTTGGGGCTCTGATACGGACCGATCGAGTTGATCTCATTGAGGACTTTGTCGAGTGGTTCCGGAATGTTGTACGGGATTGTCGCCGCAGTCGCCGCCGCCGCATCGGTCGGCGGGGCCGCTGGCTGCTCCTCACCCCACAACGCTGTCGTACCGAGCGCGACCATCAGGAGACTGGTGATTACGTGCCGCATACCGCACCTCGATGTCTGTCGTCTGTCATCTTGGATGTTTGTCATCTTACCTGTTGGATTACGATGTTCGTGTCCGAAGTCAGCGCGGCACCTGCCGGCCTGGCCCGGCATTGGGCACCGCGCGTCACGTTTGGGTTTTCACTGGTTTGCCGAGGCCACCGGTTCTGCAACCGGCGGGCTTTTGACCTGTTCCAGCCACTGGGGGTTCGACTGGAGACCCGGGTAGTAGCCTTCGCCGATGCCCCAGGCCAGCCCCTTGCCGGTGGCCACCCAGGTGTCGGGGCCGTCGTGGTTCAAGTCAACGATGAAGTTGTGGCAAACCCCCTTCTCCATGTCGACCGTCTGCAGCAGTTTGCCGGCGCGGTAGATATCCGCTTTGCCCCGCAGCGTCGTCTCGTCCCGCGTGTAAGTGACGACCGTCTCCGAGGGGAAATCGGCGACAACGCCCAGCCCTTTGTCGTGGGCAAACCAGCACTCGTTCGCGCTGCGCGCCTTGAGATTGTTCGTGAAATCGCTGGGCAATCCGGTCTCATGAGCGTACAGCCCGCGCCAGTGTCGTCCATCGTAGCGGCAGCAGCCAAAATACGACGATACCCACAAGATCTTTTCGACGTAGCTCACGCTGGTCGTGATCACATGGACGATCCCGTCGTCGCGGTACAGGTCGATCTCCATCTCGCCGTCCGGGTCCAGGTATTCGAGCCACTTCTCGGTGGCCACGTCGAATTCCAGCACTCCGCTGCCCCAGATGGCCAGGAAGACCTTGCCGCTGTCGTAACACACGCCGTAGTTCCAGATCTCCTCCATCGGCGCGTTCTTCTCGGTGTAGATCGACCACTTCTTGGTGACCATGTTGTAGCGGCTGGCACCGGCGGTCGTGGCGGCCCACACGTGGTCGTTTTCGATCGCTACCGCGTACACGACGTCATTGACCAGGCCGCTGTTGAGCTGGTGGAAATGATCGAACCGGCCGCCGCTGAAGCGGGCCAGCCCGCCGCCAAACAGGCCCAGCCAGACGTCACCCGTCTTGGGATCGATAGCGATTCCCGCTACCGCCTGGAACGGCAAGCCGTCCTTTTCCTTCCAGCTCTGCATCGTGTCGGTTTCCTTGTCGTAGCATGCCAGCCCGTCCTCGGTGCCGATCCAGACTTTGGAACCATGGGGTGCGACAGCGTAAATGTAGTCGTGCGGGAGACCGTCCTCCAAGTTGAAATGCCGCCACTTCGTATACACATAGGGCAGCCCCTCGGCCGCGGCGGCGTCAGCGGTAGTATCGGAGGGGGCGGCGGCGGCGGCGGCCGGCAGGGCGGGGGCTGACTGCGCGGCGGGAGTTGGCGGCGCGGCGGGGGACTCCGGCGGGTCCTGGGCCGCCCCGGCGGCTGCCAGCAGCAGACTCAGTACAACTGACAGGGTACCGCACACGCATCTCGAACCGGGCCAGGCTTTCATAAACGTCCTCGCATTTACGGGGGCATCCCGCAGGCATGTGTCAGAGGGTCATCAGATGTCAGAGGGTCATCAGATATTGAATCAGATCGTTCAGCTCGTCTTTGGTCATGTCGTTCGTGACGCCGTGCTGATCTTCCGGATTGTATACCGTCCAGATCTCCTCCAGCGTATCGGCGATTCCGTTGTGCAGATAAGGCGAGGAGTCGTAGATGTTGTTCAGGTGCGGCACGTCGAAGCCGTCTTCGGTGTCCAGTTCCATCTTCGTGCCCACGTTGCGCACTTTGCGGTCGGTATACAGCGGCGGGAAATGGCAGGTGACGCACCGGTTTTCGCGTGGAATCACCCGCCCGTCATTGGCCACCGTGCGTTCGAACACGGCCTTGCCGCGTCGCTGAGCCGGCGTCAGGTCGGCGCCCAGCGGCCGATAGCGGTTGGGGGGGCGGGGAATAGTGCACACGTACTTGTCCAGCGCGTGCAACTCTTCGGGTGTAAACGGTTGAATCTTGGTGAAGAACACAGCCAGCCGCGCGCCACACTGACGTGGCAGGCTCGGGTTGGTACCAGCCCATTTGAAGGGCGCCGTATCCAGGATGCCGCGCAGCGTGCGGTTGTCGACCGGATTGAGACCGATGCCTTCCGATTGGATGTCATAGGTCAGCCCGTCCA
This sequence comes from Planctomycetaceae bacterium, assembly GCA_012729315.1. Lineage (GTDB taxonomy): Bacteria > Planctomycetota > Planctomycetia > Pirellulales > Pirellulaceae > JAAYDI01. The sequence continues at coordinate 8,390 of JAAYDI010000106.1, read as the reverse complement.
CGTGCCCGTCCGGATGACAGGTGTGGCAGGAAAACTGGCGGTGAAACGTGATACTGGCATTGTGAAACAGCAGTTCGCCATAGCGGGTCACGGTGACCTCCTGCGGGCCGCCGAGATCGATGCGTTTGATCGCTTCCAGTCGCGCCAGGTCGATCAGGGTGAGCGAGTCGTCGAGGCAATTGGCCACCACCGCATGTTTCCCGTCGGGCGCGATGACGATGCCCCGCGGGCTGGCCTGGGTCTCAATGTGCTTGACGATGAACTCGGTCGGTTTGCCCAGGTGGTTGGGAAACACCCGGGTCCGCTCGTGTTCCGTGGCCTGTTCGAGCATCGAGATCAGAATCGTCAGATCGACCACGGCCACCCGGTTGGAGCCGGAGCTTGTGGCGAGCGCGTAACGTCCATCGGGTGTGATGGTCACATCCGTCGGATCTGGAAAGCAGAGGTTCGGTTCGTCCAGCAGCACCTGGTCGACGCGTCCATCGCGCCAGATCACCGCCAGTCCGTTAGTGATGGTCCAACCCTGCAGCAGCCGCGTCATGGGTACCAGGTTGTTGGTGCGGTTGATCGTGCACACGGCGAACTCGCCGCTCGGATGCCAGCAGACACCCATCATCAGATTGGCCCCCTGCGCCACCAGCCGCTGTTCCACCATCGCGGTCTCCGCGTTCAGCATCGTCAGCTCGGCCACGGGGGGCGACCGGAAGGGGACGAAGCGGGGCAGGGTGTTGGTGATCAGCAGCCGCGTGCCGTCTGGGGACAAGGCCATCGACCAGGGATTGCGGCTCGCTTCCAGACGTTTGACTTCCTGCAGCGAGTTGACGTCGAGCACTGAAATGTCGTCGGTCGAGGTGTTCGCCACGAACAGGTACTGGCCGCTGGCGTCGGTGAGGAGACCGTGCGGCTCGTCGCCCACCGTGGTGGTCGCGACGACCTGCCGCTGGAGGGTATCGATCACCGAGACCGTGTCGTCGAGCCGGTTGGTGATGAAGGCCCGCGTTCCGTCGGGGTGGAACGTGACGCCCGTCGGGTGTCCGCCCACCGGGATCTCCGCGACTTTCTCCCAGCGCTGAGTGTCGACGACGATGACCGTGTTTCCGCTTTCGCACGTGACGTACAACTCGGGGCGCTTCGGGTGGGCGGCCAATCGGAGCGGGTTTTTGTAGCGTACGGTGGTGGTCTGCACCTCGTGCTTCAACGGGTGTGCGATCATCTTGACGGCTTCGTCATAGTCGAACGGTTTGCCGTGCGCGTTTTCGTGGCACTGCAGGCAGGTTTCGCGTGTGACCGGTTTGAGTCCCGCCTGGAGGGCGGCCGGTTCGTCGCGCATGATGGCCTCCAGCGAATACTCGCTGCCGGCACCGTGGCAGGCTTCGCAGCCCACGCCTTCGTCGAGCAGGTAGGATTCCGCGTGGCCGCCGGCGGGATCGTGGTAGGCCGTGGTGTGGCACTTCAGGCAGTCCGCGGCGTACAGTGGATCCTCCTGCACCCCGGCCGCCTTCGCGATCTCCCGCGCGCGGGGCGTGGCCAGGACCGCATGGGCGTCGGCGTGCGGGCTGCGCCGCCACGCGCTGTACTGGTATCCCATCTCCGGCACGCCGTGACACTTGCCACACATCATCGATCCGATGTTCTGGGGCGCCTGCTCGGCAACTGGTTCGGGCAGCACCGGTTCCGGTGGATACTCCCACACGTCGGGCGTCGGGTGTTTGAACCGTTCCCACTCCGCGTCGATGTCAAAGGTTTTGCCCCTGAGCACGCCGGCGTGCGAACCTTTCACGTTGTGGCAGTTCAGGCAGTCGTCCTTCACGGGCTTCGTCAGACCGGCCGCCATCGCGGCTTTCGGATCGGTCATGACCTCTTCGGCCATGTATTCGCTGCCCGCCCCGTGGCACTTTTCGCACTGGACGCCGTCTTCCACGTGGAACGTAGGTTCCTTCTCCCAATTCTCGGCCTCGGCCGCGGTGGCATGGCAGCCCAGGCACATCAGGGCCTCCTGCGGTTCCTGGGGAATGCCGCTGAGTCGCGCGATTTCCTTGGCCTCCGGCAGGGCGAGTGACGCGTAGGCCTGGGCATGCGCGGTCAGCAGCATCCGCGAGTGCTGATATCCGAAGCCTGGCCCCTGGTGGCACTTGGCGCACTCCGCGGCTCCCACGAAAAACGGGTGCTTATCTTCTTGTGCTCGGGCTGTCTCGAGGGGTATCAGCCACGTGCTCAGTACACCAGCCAGCAGTGCCAGGGCGCAGCGGCCGCCGGCGTTGACGTCGATTCGCATGACTTCACTTCGCATCCTGAACCACCGTGAGAATCTGATCTGCCGCAACATCTTTCAGCTCCGTACGCTGGCCATTGGGCCAGCGAATCTCCACCCGATCAGCCTTTGTCGCTGTGCCCAGCCCGAAATGGCACCGCGGGTCTGCCTGGGACAGGTAGCCCACGACCGGCACAACGTCGTGAATCTGCACGAGCTTGCCCGCCGTGACCGTGACCCGGGCACCAATCGCCGTCGATAAGCCATTGGGCAGCCGGACATCCAACTTCAGCCAATGCTGGCGATTCCCGCCGTCGTTGCGGAGCAACCGCGCGGGGCCATTGAGGTTGACCACCAGCAGATCGAGATCTCCGTCGTTGTCGTAGTCGCCAAACGTGGCACCTCGTCCCACGTACTTTTCGTGGAAGTAATCGCCCGAGTGGACCGCGACGTCCGTGAATAGACCGTACCCATCATTGATGGCCAGCACGTCTTCTTCCGGGTATTCGAAGTGCACGTTGCCGTTGGCGATAAACAGGTCCAGATAACCGTCGTTATCCAGATCGAACAGGACGCCCCCCCAGCCAGCGTACTGGCCACAGATCACTGCCAGCCGCGAGCGATCTGTCCAGTCCTCGAAGAATCCCTCCTGGGACATCAGCAGGCAGCCGTAGCCCATGTCGGGAATGTACAGATCCAGCCAGCCGTCCCGATTGATGTCCCCCACCGCCGGGCCCATCGACGAGACACCCTGCCCCCCTTCGCCAAACGCCAGACCGCGGATCACCGCCTCGTTCTCGAACCGGCCGTTGCCCAGATTACGGAAGTAGAAATTGTCGGTGGCGTCGTTGGCCACATAGATGTCCAGCAGGCCGTCGTTGTCCAGGTCGGTCACCGTGGCGCTCATGCCGCGGCCATCCAGGTCGATGATACCGGCCTCCTGTGTTACGTCGGTGAACGTGCCATCACCGTTGTTGCGATACAGAACGTCGGCCTGCGCCGTGTAACTCAGTGGGCCAGGATAACCGGCTGCCGCGTAGAACGCGCGGAACTCTCCTTTGTCGTACTCCAGATAGTTGACGACGTACACGTCCAGATCGCCATCACCGTCGTAGTCAAACCAGGGCGCATGCAGACTCCACAACGGGTTGTCGAGCCCCGACTGCTCTGACACGTCGGTGAACGTGCCGTCACCGTTGTTGCGGAACAGAACGTTCTTGTGATAGTTCAGCACATACAAATCCAGATCGCCATCGCCGTCGTAGTCGGCGGCTGTGCAGCCGAATCCGAAGTTGTCCGGATCGCCAACGCCCGCCTGTTCGGTGACGTCTTCGAAGGTGCCGTCCTGCTTGTTGCGGAAGAGACGATTGGAGAGCGTCCCGCGGTATTTGCGCCCCCGCGTGTCGTTGATGTCCGTGTGCCAGGTGCCGCAGACGAAATAGACATCCAGCCACCCGTCGCCGTCGTAGTCGAACATGACGGCGCCGGAGCCGGTACCCTCCACAATGTTGCTCAGGTTGTCGTCCCCGAACCGGTGGTGAAAAATGAGTCCGGACGACTCGGTGACATCGGTCAATTGAACCAGGTCCTGACCGGACACGACACTGCTGCCGAGGGCACACCAGATCATCCACAAAATCGCACTGCGCCGCGTCATAGTCACCTCGCTTGGTCAGCTGGAGAAGGATCGGCGGTGCCCGCGTCCGGCCCGGGGATCCCGTCCCACATCGCCCCGAAATCGACCCATTCTACAAAAGTTCGGATTTCGCGGTTCGTCAATGGGGTGATCGTCCCCGCCGGAATTGCCTTGGCCGGCTGGCCAGTGATGGCCTCACCGTCCCACGGACGCGCTGTGTTGCGCCCGAACAGGTGCCAGATCAGCGGACTGGTCCGCGCCTGACCCGCGTTCACATACGCACCGCGTCCGGAATCCGCCTGTGACGCTCCAGCCGGCGTAAGCAGGCTCACATACGCGCGATTGAACAGGCCGTCGGGCGGCACCGGTGCCAGCCCGCCATCGAGCCGTGGCGGGGCACCGTCCGGGCCGTGGCAGACGACACATTTCTGATCCACGATCGGCATCACATCCCGCCGGAAATCGACGGTCCGCCGACGTTCGGGCGGCAGCGTCAATTCGACCGCCGGGCGGCGCAACGCGTCGGCCATGGCGTTCTCTGGCGTCGCCTCGCCGTCCTCGTGGCAGCCGATGCAGCCGCGCGGTTCCAGGTTCTTTGACCAGATCCACCGGCAGGACCGCAACGCCATCCCGTCCTCATCCAACGCCTGCAACTCGATCGGCAGGTTGGCCGGAATGCTCAAGTGAAAGGAACCGTCCGGGAACACGTCCGTCTCGCCCACGAGACGCCGCTGCACGATCGGCGGCAGGCCGTTACGCGTCGCACCTTTCACCGCGCCCGGCACCGACTCCGCAAGATACATATCACGCTCCGCGACAGTCAACGGGATGCCCTCGAGCAGGCGGACGCGTTTGACGATTCCCGGCGGCCACCAATTCAGGTCGGGCAGATTGTGCGTCGAGATGTTCAGGCAGTACAGCTTGGCCAAAGGTTCCGTATCATCCACCACCGTCGACCGTCCATCTGGCCGGCGCGTCGGCTGAATGGCCACCGCCTGCACTTCGTCCCACGCCGGGTCGTCCAACACCAGTTCGCTGGTCGCCGACTGGGGATCAAACAGATACAATCCGCTGCTGGCGCTGCGATCCACGGGCCGCCGCGCGATCAACACGCGGCCGTGCGCCCATGGCGCTGGCGCGAAATAAGCGAAACCGCCGCGCTCCTGCGTGATCGGGCGGTACGAGTTGAGCGGACGGCGAAACGTGACCGAGCCGACCTGGCCGTACCCGTCCACCGTGATCTCGTCAGATTCGACAAACAGCACCAGGCCCCGATCGGTGACGCACGGCGTGCGCTTGAACCGCTTCCCAGTCGGCTCCGCGAACAACGCGTTGTCGGTTCCTTCGATGTTGATGGCAAAAAGCGCCATGCGCCCCAGCGGCCCGCGCTCGAGCGTGGCACGCTGCCAGCTCGCATACATGATCCGGCCGTCTCCCATCAGAAACGGATCCAGATCGTCCGACAGATTGTACGACAGACGCCGCACCTGCGTCCCGTCGAGCCGGCAGGAATACAGGCTGCGCACCGGGCCCCCACCGGCCTCGTTCATCCACCCCGACGCATCGCTGACAAACGTCAACTGGAACCAGGGCTCGGGCGAGTCGACAGTGAACAGATTCGATTGGTACCCGGGCTGCCGACAATTGCCTGCGCCCTGCGTCACCTGCCGTAACTGACCACTGGCCAGGGTCAACTCGTACACATTCCAGCAACTCTCGGCCGTTTGCTTCCCCGCAAAGACCACGCTCTTGCCGTCGAACGACACCGCCGGATCGGCCGCGCTGTGAAAGCCTTGAGTCACCACGCGCTGCGTGCCGTCGGGATTGATCAGAAGGATCCGACCTCCCTCACCGGGCAGCGCCATCACTTCGCAGTCCGCACGTTCAGCAGCCGCATCCTGGCCGCGCGGCGGAACCTGGGTGACAAGAATCGGAACGTTTATCCCCCCCGCTGGATCCGCTGCGAACGCCCGAAGCGTCACCAACAGCATCAGGGATACACTTACCGCAAGCACCGCAGCCCGAGAGAACGCCCGGCCGGACTCATCGCCCGTCCCGCCTGTGACGTCATTGGCCGATATGTCGTTGGCCGGCCGAACTGCCCCGCAGCCCAACCCGTGGCCGACTGGTAACCTGCAGCTAGAGAAAGTCCTTTGGTAATCGCCCACGTTATTGATGCCATCCCGCCCAAGAGCAGAAAGAAGAATGAATGAGAAGATTCTTTGTAATTCTAGCTCGAATCGATTCGGCCTGGCTCGTTCTGAACGCCGCACAGCCACTCAGATGGGTGGGGCCTGGCGGTCTCCGCGCCCACTACCCCCAGGGTGCCCGGCGATCTTCGCTATGCATAGCATACGGACGGCAAAAGAAAAGGGTTCGATGGCGGGCAAAAAAACGCACAAAAGTTCTCGCGCGTGCGTGCTCGCGCGTGCGTACGCAAGTGTTAGGAGGTGCGTAGGAAGAAATGCGCAGGAAGAAGTTGTGCCTAAAGCTCGGTCAATAGCCGAGTTCGTGCAGGTCCTGCTCGTCCATGCCGTGGTGATGGCCCAGTTCGTGGAGCACGGTGAGCCGGATCTGGTGACGCAGCTCTTCCTGGTCGATCCGGCCGTGCCGATCCATGGCCAGCGACAGAATCCCTTCGCGGTAGATGTGCACCGCATCTGACAAAACTCCTGAATGCTCCACACTGCGGCTGCCGAGTGGGATGCCGGTGTAGAGCCCGCACAACTGGTGGCGGCGGCGAATCCGCATGCGCTGCATTACTTCCTGTGAGGGATGGTCTTCGACGTACATCGTGACGTCGTCCAACAGGCGATGGACCTGTTCGGGCAGCGCCTGGATCACGGCGTCCATTTGCTGGTCGAAGTACTCACGCAAATCCCGATCCATTCAAAACAGTTCCTCGATGGGCCGCATGGAGGATGGGATCAGCGCCAGGTCTGCCACCGAAGTCTGGCGCCGCGTGGGATCGGCCAGCAAGTGCAGACTGCGGTAGATCGTACCCACGATTTCTGCCGGGGACACCGGCCGATCCGCCGGCTGGCCGCCAGACGCATCGCTGGCTCCCACCACCTGACCGCCTCGCACCCCGCCGCCGGCCAGGACAGTTGTCCAGCACTGTGGCCAGTGATCCCGCCCTCCCGCTGGATTCATACGTGGTGTGCGGCCGAACTCGGCCACGCAACAGACAAGCGTGGTGTCGAGCATCCCGCGCTGGGCGAGATCCTCCACCAGCGCCGAGTAGGCCTGGTCAAACACCGGCGCGAATCCTCGGCTCATACTCTCGACTGTGCCAAACTCCGGCCCGCCGTGGACGTCCCACGAATCGGGGTCACGATAGTCGTTACAGGTACGGATCGTCACGAAGCGTGTACCGGCTTCGATCAGGCAGCGGGCCAACAGGCACTGTTGCCCGAATCGCGATGCGCCGTACCGTTCCTGGATGTGGACCGGTTCCCGGGCCAGGAGCCTGGAGCAGTGGGGTGCCAGACGCTCATGGGCCACTGCCACCGGCTCTGTGTCGCAGGGCAGCGTCACATGCGTGGGCCAGCCGGAGCGCTGGGCACACAGGCGGGCCACCACGTCGGCTGCATGCGGAGCATGATTCGCCGCAGGGTATTCGCGCCCCGTCTGGGCCATTTGCCAGCCCACCTGGTGGACCGCTGGTGCCGGGTGACAACACGCACGGACGAACGCCTGCAGGTGCGCGATGCGTGCCTGGCGCGGGAACAGCTCTGACAGGAAGATGCCTGGGACACTCGTGCGAATTGCCCGGAACGGACCGCGTGTTTCTGCGGGAGCATCGGGCTTGGGATCCCATGTGTCCACATGGCTGGGACCGCCAACGTTGACGATCAGCACGACGGCGCGATCATCGCGCGCCGACTCGGGCGCCTCGAACGGCACCACGCACCGGCCAGCCAGGCCGAGACCTCCGACCAGACTGCATTGGAGAAACTCCCGGCGTGTGGGACGGCAGGGGCGAGCTGTTGACCTGAATTGCTGGTAGGCCTCGTTCATACATGGCTTCCTACTGCTGGCGTTGTGATCAGAAGTACATGCATCAGGCAGACTACCGCGAGAGTACCAGCGCCGCCGCAGCGGAGCAAGGAAGGCGAGGCCGGCAGGCGACTGGCTGCACGTTCAGGATTTTACAGTGGAAGAACGCCGCCGGCGGCATGTTCCGGCGTGGTGAAAGGCCCGGAGAAACGGCCCTGGTGCCGGTTTTGACATTTGTTGCACCGGTGAGCCACTTTGCATTGACGGTTTACTTCTCACTGCGAACCCTGTGTCAGGTTGGCGACCCTGCACCAGGGGTGCGGTACCGGGATAGCTGTCGTCTGGCCGAAGGTCAGTTCTCACCGTAGCCTGGGGCAACGCCCTTGTCTTTACCCAATTCTGTTGAGCTTGGAAGCGAGAATCGCCCCTTGCACAAGTGTATTCAATTTCTCCCAGCCGCGCCAGATCGTGATCCATCCCGGCTCGCCGTCGCTTCGGCGGCCG
>JAAYDI010000105.1 GCA_012729315.1 Planctomycetaceae bacterium | reverse complement strand
TGCGGGGGAATCTGCGCCGGGTCGGTCAAATCCCCGCTCGGCGGAGGGTCGCTTCCGCTTCATATAGTTCCATCAGACGCTCGAACTTACCGGGCTTCTTCTCGCGAATGGCGACTCTGGCAGCGGTAGTGTGGTCCACCCCGTAATCAGCGCATGCGGAACCCATAATGCTATACCATGCACGGCGAAATGAAGAAAAGCCGTCAGAGACTCGGGGTTAGCGGTCGGGGGCGACCGGATCGCCAGGCAGCAGGTTCTTGCATCCCAGCGGAGATGGTCCAAAATGTCGGGCTGTTGCCATTGCTGGACTTACGGCTGTTGGGATGGAGGCGAGAACGATGCTCCCCAAGTGGTTGACGGCGATGTTGGTGCTGCTTCATGAGGCGTGGTCGGCGCGCCGCGACGCCCATATCCGGTTCCTGAAGCTCCAGGTCGAGATGCTCAAGGAGAGGCTGCCCGGCAACCGGGTGATCCTGGACCCGGTCGAACGGCGGCGGCTGATGAAGATCGGTGCAGAGGTCGACCATAAGGTTGAGGATACCCTGGGAATCGTCAGCATCAAGACCTATCGCCGCTGGCAGCGCGAGGAACGCAGCGGCCGCGAGCCAGGCAAGGTCGGCCGGCCACGGCTGACCAAGTCGCTCCGCGAGTTGATCATTCGCCTGGCCAAGGAGAACGCAGGGTGGGGTGTCCGCCGGATTGTCGGCGAGCTCAAGAAGCTTGCGCTGCGAGCCAGCCGCAGCACCGTCCGCCGCGTCTTGGTGGACGTTAAGATACTGCCCGACCCGGACCGCCGTGCGCCCGCCGGCGTGCAGACGCCATGGAGGAAGTTCATCGCCATCCACATGAACGTGATGGTCGCCTGCGACTTCTTCTGCAAGACGGTCTGGACGCCGCTGGGCAAGCACGTGGCCTACGTGCTGACCTTCGTCCACCTCGGCAGCCGGAAGGTCTTCGTGACGCCCAGCACGTTCAACCCGACGGACGAATGGATGCGCCAGCAGGCCCGCAACGCCAGTATCTGGGCCGAGGAGGAAGGCATCGATATCCGGTTCCTGATCCACGACCACGACACGAAGTTCACCGACGCCTTCGACGAGCACTTCCGCCGCGACGATGGTGGCCCGGTGCTCACGCCCATCGCCGCTCCCATCGCGAATTGCTACGCCGAGTCTTGGATCGCCCACCTGAAGGCCGAGTGCCTGAACCTGCTGTTCTGCTTCAGCCTGCGGCAGCTTGATTACGTCTGCCAGACCTACGCGGAGTACCACAACGAGTACCGTCCGCACCAGGCCCTGGGCAATCGGCCACTTGGTGCAGATGTGCCGGTGCCGCAGGCCGACCAGGTCGAGCCGGGTGCCGTTGGACGACACCGCTTGCTCGGCGGGCTGCTGAATCACTACTACCGGCGGGCGGCATAGGCGGTTCCGGGCGAGGGTCGTGGGGATTTTGGAGGATCACAACTCGGTCACCAGGAGCCAGCGCAGGCCATGCGGGTTCCTTCTTGCTCTTCTTCTTCATGTCAGTATCTCCTTTTGTTGCCACCACTAAGCTGTGCCCCTGCGTCGAAGTCAAGTTTATGTTTGGCAAGCACTTACAGTGCCGGTCGGTGGCGGACAAACTCTGCTGCCAGTACCTCCCAGTCGGGTAGCGCGCCGTCGGCCTGGTAGGCCTTGCGGGCTTCGCGGATGGCGGCGTGGAGATCGGGCCACTCCTGGGATTCGTCCTCGGCCTCGAACAGATGGCCGATGGCGCGGAGGCGGTAGGCGTAGCCCTCGCGGGCTTCGGTGAGCAAGACCAGGGCTGCGCCGAGGTGCTTCTCGACGCACTCGATGCAGCTCGGGCGCGTGGGCGTGTAGCCGCGTCGCGGGACGACCAGCGGCGGGCAGTTGGCGCAGGGCTTCTTGAGTTTGGGCGTCAGCGTGGCGGCTGCGGGGGCGTCGGCCGGGGCATCGGTTTTGTTGGCATCGGGCAAGGCGGCGTTCTCCATCACGGGGCCTCCTGGAAGCTCAAGTCGAAGCGATACCACGCTCCGAAGTGGTAGAGCGAATCGTTTGTCGTGGCGTTGATGTACAGCGTGTGCGGGCCGGGCTGGAGCGTGACCTGCTGGGGCGGCGGCGGGTTGGAGATGACCGGCCCCATGCCGCCCGCGCAGCCGAGGCGTCCGCCGGGGGCGTGGGCCGATGGGCCGCAATGCTGCCGCTGGAAGGGGGGCTTGCGTAATCCCTATATTATGACCTGCCCCTAGTACATTTTGTGGCACTCGAAAGTTTAATATGTCAAAGCCCCCCCGCCCTCCGCAAACTGGCCCGTGACCCTATTGGAGATGAACATGATTGTGAGAAACGATTTCCGGGGGCAGCGGCGGGATTGTAGGCGTCGGGTCAAGAACAGAAAACCGGCCCCAGAGCGGCTGACGGAAGCCCATGTGCCTGGGTTGCTTTGCGCTGACCATGCCCACCGCCAGGTGTGCGCGCAGTGGTTCCCTGGAAATATCATGCCCTGGATCGCCAATATGGCACATTTGCATCGCAGGAGGTCAAAAAGGGCGGATTTGCGGCATAGCACAGAGGTTGTGCAGGCGTTTGGAAGGCGACCATAACGGCCGGTTGTGACAAATACACACCATTAGTTATAGAAGAAAAAAAAGTGTGTGTCCCATTCCCGACACCCTCTTGAGGGTCGGGTCTCGTTTTGGTGATGTGCTGATTGGGGTAGTCAGAGTAGTAGTGGCTGGCAGCGACATACGGTTTCAGCCAGGCAGGTGCACGGAAGTTAGGGTTGAGCAGGTATGTGCGGCAACGTCCTGGTCCGCAGCCCTTCATCGGTGCAGAATAATCGCGAACAAGCACGGCAATCTTGTATGGGCCGGCCTGACCAACCACCCCGCGATCTTTGTGTACTGTCAGCCTGCGCATGATGATGGCGATCTTGCTTCTGTTGATTGGAATTCCAAGATACCGCACTCCCTTTTCAATTGATGTGACAGGTACTTCACCTGTTTCCCCAGATACGATATTCTTCATCAACCAGCACGCGACTGCCGCAACCTGCTTGGTATTCAATCGGTAATGATCCAATTCAGTGCGCGTGAATGCATGCGCCAGACGCTTCTGCATGCCGGTCATATCCTGGGGGTCCAGGAACCAGAGTCTCTTGCCTTCTGCCGCTGGTGCTTCTGCCTGTTGCGAGATCTGTTTAGCTACTCTGTTAGTCCTGCGTGAAGCTTGTCCTGTGCCCCGGGCCGACGGATCGTAAGTGCGTTCAGCATAGGCAACGCAGCGTCTGATTGTGTCTCTCCTCCGCTTCTCCTCTGCCCATGTATCACCGATAGTTAGTCCGGTCTGCATGTAGATGTCATATGCGACATCACAGGCCGCTTCAGTATCACCGCTGTATTCACGCAACGCCTTCCGTGCGGCAGCTCCAATTGCGGCGAAACAATCCGACCCTTCAAGAGCATCATCATCGACCGTGTGAACTTCTGAATCGTGGTCATAGTCGTCATGACCAAGTTCAGTCACTGAGGAGGTGCGGGAGCATGCTCTAATTGACTGCTGCTGCCCCATGGTTTCCAGTAGCTCGCGACCATCAAGCCTGCCATGCTCCGGTTTGGCCTTTTTCGCCAAGGCAATGGCAAGTGCATCACGGAACGCCGCCAGGTTATTGGGCCGATCTCCTGACAGACAGGCGAAGCAGGGGGCAGTGATT
>JAAYDI010000011.1 GCA_012729315.1 Planctomycetaceae bacterium | reverse complement strand
TTGCCCCAGGCTACGTTGATAGTGGCCTTCGGCCAATTGCGGGATGGAACCGCTGCACGGTGAGGAGGTAGACAGTCCATGCGAATGGGCCCATCCATGGCATGGATTTGTCCACTACAACCGGCTCGGAATGACCGAGCCTTTCAACCGTCCCAGGTTACGGTTCCACAATTGGGAATTGGGCCGGTAGTCTTGTAGTCTTGTTGTCTTGTTGCGAGAAGCGGCTGGACGAGCCGGCTTCCTCCATTGAGGTCGCGTTTCGTGGTGCTGTGAACGTCATCCGGCGCGGGATCGTCAGTACGTGAGCAGCGCGATACCCAGAACCGACAGGAAGGCCCCCCCCACGGCCTGCGCACTGAGCCGCTCCCGATACACCACGACGACGAACGGCAGGATGAGCACGGGTGACGTGCCGATCAATGTGGCGGCGACGCCTGCGTGGCAGTGTCGCAGGGCGACCATCGACAGCGCCACCCCCAGAAACGGGCCGACGAACGATCCGTACGCGACCAGTGCCATGACGCGCGGCAGCCGCGCGGCGGCCCCCATGGCTGGCCACCGCCTGGTCACCGTAATCAGCAGGCTGAAACCGACCAAGGCGGCCAGCACCCGGATGAATGTGGCAGCCACCGCGTCGTAGTGACCGATCCCCTGCTTGGCCAACACATACCCGATGGCCACCGCCACGCAGGCTGTCAGCGACAGCAGCACTCCCTGGCGCAGCTCAGTACGCCCGAAAGGTGTGGCGCCCGGCGCCCGGCGCCCCAGGATGACCCAGCAGATACCGGCGAGGGTGAGTCCCATCCCGATCCAGTTGAGGCCATCGATGCGATCACCGAGGTACACCCAGGACAGCAAGGCGGTCAGTGGGGGAACCAGCGATTGAATCAGCAGTACCAGCCGGGGGCCGATCAAGACGAGCGCGCGGAAGAACAGCAGGTCGGCCAGAAAGAACCCGAAGAAACCCGACAGGCCCAGATACAGCCACGTGTGGGACTCCGCGTCGGACGGAAACCACAGTCCGCGCACGAGCCGCCCGTAAATGGCCAGGTAGACCCCGGCCATGATCAGCCGGATGAAGCTGGTCGCCAACGCACCAATCTGCCTGCCGGCGGAGGTCCAGGCCAGGGAGGAGAGGGTCCATGCCAATGCCGTTCCCAACGCTGCCCATTCACCAATGCCGATCAAGTCCCGCAAGCTCCCTCAAGGAATCCGTGTGCGGCCAAACCCGCGCCGGCGGCCGGTGTTGCCGGTCCGCATCATCCCGCCATCTGGTCCACCCATAGCTAATACGAAAGCTAATACGGATTTGACGGAGCGATGTCCCAGGCCTCGAGCTGCGACACGTGCAGAGGCCCTCCCTGAGTGAACAGCACCACATCCAGGCTGTCCGGGCGCGCTGGGTAGATGCGTCGCATCACCGCCTGCCGCCCGTTGGCAAACACCTCCACGACCGACTTGTCGACAAAGACACGCAGGCGGAGCGGCTGCCCGGCAGGCAGGTCCAGTGGCCCAGCCTCCACGCTCCGCGGCCCCTCCGTCAGACTGGACCTGGTGGTATCTATTTTGAGCTGCTTCTGGGCCGCGTCGTAATAGATGCGTGTCTGTTCTTCACCTCCGGGTGAACAACAGACCGCCACACCGAACTGCTGCGCCTCGGGCGCCGTCATCACCAGGTTCAACTCGATGCTGTTGCCGCTCACCCCCGCGACAGCCTGTTGTGTATCGGCCGGCACGGTGAGATCGGTCAACTGCCTGGCGTTGCAGCGCAACCGTTCGATCTCGACGGGCGGATTCATGCGCAGCGTGCCGTCGTCACCCGGGGTGAGTACGCGTGGCAGGCTCATCGTGCCAGACCAGCCGTGCTGCGGTCTCACGACGAATTCGGGGCCGTCGAAGATCCAGGCCCACATGATGCGGCGGCCCTGGTCGTCCAGCAGGCTCTCGGGGGCGAAGAACGAATTGTCCACCCAGCTCATCTGCGCGTGAAATGTCGGGTGGAACTGTTCATCTTTCCATTGGCCCAGGTAGTAACGGCAGCCCAGGCGATGGCTGATGCACAGCAGCATGTGCTGGTCGCCAAACGGGAAGAAATCGGCACACGACACGTCCTCGTCGATCGCCACGCCCTCCACCGAGTTGGCCAGCAGGTCTCCCACATACGTCCAGGGGCCGGCCAGACTGTGGGACTTGGCAATGGCGGGGCGCGTGCCACCGAAAATCGCGTAGTAGGTGTTCCCTTCCAGCCAGCCGAAGGGGTCCCACGAACGATACAGATCGTGGTGCGGATCCCCGGGCTCCGTGTGAGGCGTGATAGGATTGGACTCCAGCTTCTCCCACTCGTTCAGTTCGTCGTCGAGCGCGACGGCCATGGCGTTGCCCTGGTCCACCTGGTGGTAACACATGGTCGGGCGTCCGTCCTGGTTGATGAAGCAGTTGCCGCTGAACATGCCGGTCACCAATCCGGTCGGGTGATGCCGCCAGTGAAACATGTCGGTGCTGGAAACGTGCCCCCAGTTATGCCCGCGCTCGTCCTGGAAGATGTAGAACAGGTGGTAGCGTCCTTTCCAGAAGATGGCCCCGTTCGGGTCGAATGGCATGCAGCTGCCTTCGGGGGTGACGAAGTGATAGCCGGGCCGATATGGATCGCTCAGCAGGTGTTCGCGCAGCGCGCGGGCGCCGCTGTTCACATTACTCATGTTGAACAGCGGATCGGGTGGTGCCTTGGTCGCCAGCAGGTATGCCCCGTGCCCCGCGAGATGGAGCCGGCCGTCGGCGACGCGGGCATCGCCCAGCAGGGTGGTGCTCGGGAACCGCTGCTGGCGGTCGCCCGCCCGGCCGTCTTCGAAGTCCCACCAGGCCAGGGGCGACGGATCTGACGGTTCGTTCGGCCGGAGCGCCGCGATCTGCTCGGCGCTGAGCGCGACACCGTAGATCCGCGCGTCGTCGATGGAGCCGACGTACCAGCAGTTGTCGCGGTTGGCATCGCGGTGCCGCAAGCCCATCAGGACCAGGCTTTCGCTGTCGAACGTCTCCGCGCCCGCCGCCGTGTAGTCCGCGTACGGCACACCGTTGCGGAAGAGCGTGATCTGGTTGCCGCTGTAGACCAGCGCGATCTGGACCAGCGTCCGCTGATCGGCGGTCTCGGTCGGGAACGCCTCCTGCTCCTGCCGCGTGCGGCGAAAACCTTCGCTCCCGGCCATCCACTTGGACGGAGCAAGTTCACCGAACACAACCGCGTCGAACACGCCCCCCGGCCGTTCGATCGTCAGGGCGCTGCCGCCGCGCTGGGCCAGATTGTCCGGCGTCGTCCATACGACCAGCGTCTTGTCGGCGATCACCGGCTGGTCCGCACCACGCGCCAGTGGTGCGCTGCAGCTCAGGACCACGGCCGCCAGGGCCGGCGCCCAACGCCACGCCGTTCGCATCGCTGGGTTCCGTTGCATGTCGACGTCACGCTGGCTCGGGTTCATGGTGGTTGCTCCGGTGGACAGAAGATAGGAATGTCGCAATCACGCGTCCGCCGCGCGGAACGCAGCATCCATAGTGTCCCGCTTCCCGCACGGCATCTCAATCCCCTCTGGTATGCGGGGCAGTTCATCGGGGCGCTGTATGCGGCGGCGTTCTTCGAGGAAGATCCGGTGACGCTGGCCGAGACGGCCGTGCAGGCGATCCCTCGGGACAGCCAATACGCCGAAATGGTGCGCGATCTGATCGCCTGGTACCGGGCCGACCCGTACAACTGGGAAGCGGTGTGGGAGAAGTGCCAGGAGAAGTACCGCCGCGATCCTGCCCATCAGAAAGCCTCCAACGGCGGGATCGACTGCAAGATCAACGGCGCTTATGTGTTGATGGGGCTGTTGTTCGGCCAGCGGGATCCAGACCAGACGATCCTCATCTCCTGCCGTTGCGGCATGGACTCGGACTGCAATCCGCCGAGTGCGGGGGGGGTGCTGTTCACCACCATCGGCGACTTTTGATCTCGGTCTCGGAGACCGCCGGTTCAGCGCGGCGTCCGCGGCTCGACCGACATGTTCTCGGGCATGCGTACCCACGGGTATTGCAACCGGAGGGTTACCACTGTTCCGCCACGCGGCTCTCGTCGGCCACGGAGTCTTCGTAGTAGTAGTGGGAGCAGGGGATGAAGGTGCGGGGGGTGACTTCTTCGCCATTCATATAGCTGATGAAGGCGGTGACCGTGCCCTGAGCCATCTTGCGCGGGAACTGCTGCGGCGTGTCGTACAGCTGTTTCTCGAACACCGCCTGTTTGCCGGCTGGCGAGGCGTCGAAACCGACGACGGTGATCTGGTCCTGCTTGCCGGCTTTGGCTACCGCGGCATAGGCGCCCAGCGCAGACGGGTCGTTGATCGCGAAGATGCCGACCAGGTCCGGATAGGCTTGCAGAATATCGGTAGCCACAGCGTAGCCGTCGTTCCGATTTCCCTTGCCCGTCAGCTCGGTGACGACCTGCAGCTTGCTCTCCTGGTCCTTCAGATAATCCATGAACCCATCCCGTCGGAAGATAGCGGAGGTGGCTTCGGGATAGGTGATGATGGCGATCTTCCCGCTGTCTCCGGTCGCTTTCATCATGCTCTCCGCCGCCAGGCGTCCCCCCTGGTAGTTGTCGCTCCCGATATGTGACACGATCAGCTCCTTGGCCTCGGCGTCGGTCACCTGGACATCAAATGTGAACACGGGGATTCCCGCCTCGTGCGCTTTCTTGACCCCTTCGCCGGCCGCTTTGGAGTCGACGGGATTCAGGAAGATCGCGTCGTAGCCTTGCGCGGCGAAGTCCGCGAGCTGGTTGTTCTGCTTGGCCGGGTCCAGCTCGCCGCTCAGCGCCACGAGCGTGTAGCCATGCTGTTTCGCCTCGGCCTCCATGACGTTGGCGATCAGCTTGAAGAAGGGATTGGTCAGGTCCATGCAGGTCATGCCGATCTTGCCTTTGATGGCCGCGGGTGCCTGCGTTCCGGGCGGTTGTTGAGCACACGAGGCAGCCAGGAGCGCCGCGGCGAAGATGGCGAGCGGACATAGATACTTCGTACGGTTGAGCATGGCTCCGTTTCTCCCTGATGTTGACTATGCACGACCTCTCAAGAACCTGGTCAGGCTTCTGTCGCTGCGCACCTTGTCCAGCAGGACAGCGCCGAGAATCACGCCCCCGAGCACCACCTGCTGCGTGTAGCTTTCCATCCCCAGCAGGTTCATCCCGTTCTGGATGACGGAGATGATGAACGCGCCGATGAGCGTACCGAGGATCCGGCCCGAACCGCCTGCCAGGCTGGTACCGCCGACGACGACTGCCGCAATGACATACAGCTCGTACATGGTACCCATGTTGGGCGTGCCGGTGTTGATCTGCGAGGCCTGGATACATCCGCCCAGTCCGGCCGACAAGGCGCTCACCACATACACGAAGACAATGACGAACCGGACCGGAACGCCGGACAGACGCGAGGCCTCTTCGTTTCCGCCGACGGCGTAGATATAGCGGCCCAGCCGCGTGTGCGCCATAAAGATGTGCGCGAGGACGTAGAGCACCACCAGCAGGATGACGGTGTTGGGCACGCCCAGCGACTTGCCCTGGCCGAGCCAGGTCAGCGCGGGAGGGACCAGGTAGATCGAGAAACCACCGGTGAGCAGGAATGCCATGCCGCGGGCCATCATCATGATCGCCAGGGTCGTGATGAAGGGGGCGACTTTGAACTGCGCCACGATCCAGCCCCCCACGCCCCCCACCACGCCACACGCGAGCGTGCCGGCGGCGAATCCCCACAGCACGCTCCACGCCGATGCCTCCGGGCCGCCGAGCTGCCGCATGATGAGCGTCGCGATCACGGCGGACAAGGCAATCAGGCTGCCCACCGACAGGTCGATCCCCCCGGTGATGATCACCATCGTCATGCCGATCGCAATCACCGCGATCACGACGATGCGGTCCACGATCGCCAGCAGATTCGTCCGCTTGAGGAAATCGGGCCACAGCCGCGCCTCGGGCGTCAGCAGCTGCAGGTCGGTCAGGGTCGGGTAGAGGGCAGGAATCTGTTCGATCAGCGGCCAGCGTACGACGTCCCCCGCGGTCACGATCGCCGCGCACGTCTGCCCCTGCTGCACGATCTCATCCAGCGCCAACCGCAGCTCCCGAGGCGTGCCGATGACGACCTGTGCCCGCGCATAGCCGGCTGACTTCAACGCGGCACCCACCTGCTCGGCCAACGTGGCCGTTTCCTTGTTCGCCGCCCCCACGGCCAGCACGGTGTCGGACGGCGCGATACGCTCCTCAACCTGTCGCGCCAGCTCCGCCGCCGCGGCCGGTCCCTCCGGCACCTGATGCTTGAGCGTCAACAGACTGAACAGCACGCACAGCCCGGCCAGGACGAGCACCATCCCGTAGTCAGCCAATAGTCTTTGCACGTTCCATGACTCCCCATTGAGCTCAGGCAATTGCCAGGGACAGGAGCTGCTCCTGCGTGGCACCAGCGACCTGGGTGATGTGTCCCTTGATCGTCCCTTCGCGCATGACGATGATCCGGTCGCTCATCCCGAGCACTTCCGGTAACTCGCTGCTGATCATGATCACCGCCTTGCCTTCCGCCACCAGCCGGTTCATCAGCAGGTAGATCTCGTACTTGGCCCCCACGTCGATGCCGCGCGTCGGTTCGTCGAAGATGATGATGTCGGCGTTTCTGGCGAGCCACTTGGCGAGCACCACTTTCTGTTGGTTGCCCCCCGAGAGGGTCGCGGCTGGCTGCTCCTGGCTGGTCAGGCGGATCTTCAGATCGCGGACGTACCGGGCCAGCTCCTCGCGCTCGCGGCGCTGGTCGAGAAACGGGCCGCGCGTCAGGCGGTCCAGGTTGGGCAGGCCGAAGTTGTGCCGCACTGAGTGAGGCAGGACCAGCCCCTGCCCTTTGCGGTCTTCCGTGAGCAGGCAGATGCGGTGGCGAATGGCATCCCGCGGATCGCGGATACGTGCCGGCCTGCCATCCACGAAGATCCGGCCGGCGTCGGGTGTGTCAGCGCCGAACAGGCAGCGCATGGTCTCGGTACGGCCGGCCCCGGCCAGCCCGGCGAAGCCGAGCACCTCCCCGCTGTACGCGGTGAAACTCACGTCGCGGACAGCCGTCCCTTTCGTCAGGCACTCCACCCGCAGCCGTTCGGGGCCGCGCGGAACACTCCGCTGCGGGAACTCCGCTTCCAGCGGACGACCGACCATCATCTCAATCATGCGTTGCCGCGACAGCGAGCTCACGGCGTCAGTGCCGACATGCTGTCCGTCGCGCAGAACCATCACACGATCCGCTGTGACAAAGATCTCGTCCAGTCGGTGGCTGATGTAGATGACCCCGAGTCCCTGCGATTTGAGTTCGCGGATGATTTCCATCAGATGGGCGACTTCCTGAGCCGTCAGTGCGGCGGTCGGTTCGTCCATCACGACAATCCGCGCCTGGACCAGCAGGACTTTGGCGATCTCGACCATCTGCTGCTGTGCGACAGTCAGGTCGCGGCAGCGCGTCTCCGGATCGAGCGACAGCCCCAGTTTCTGGAACAGCTTGCGTGCCTCCTGCTGCTCGTGCGCGGTACGGACGAATCCCCCCCGCGTCTGTTCCCGGCCGAGGAAGATGTTCTCGCGCACCGTGAGATCGGGGATCAGGTTGAATTCCTGATAGATAATGGAGATGCCGGCTTGCTGTGCAGCGCTGGGACTGCGCAGCGACACCGGCTGTCCATCCAGCAGGATGCGGCCGCGGTCGGGCACATGCACGCCGCCCAGCACCTTGATCAGCGTGCTCTTCCCTGCGCCGTTCTCACCGACAATCCCCAGCACCTCGCCGCGCCGCAGTTCCAGCGACACGCCGCGGAGGGCCTGTACGCCCGGGAACGATTTCTCGATTCCCTGCATCTCCAGCAGCAGCTTCTCTCGATTGTCACATGACGCCATGGTGCGGTTCCCGTGTGCAAGACCCGATTCTAGCGTGTGGTGTGGCAGCGGACCACGAGTCTTGTTATGAATGGAATCAGCAGGTCGGATGGCTGGCCTGCTCACCGACTCGATCGGTGCGGTTATTCTGGCAGCGACCAGGAGGAGACACGAGATGAACCATGCCATGAACCGCCGCGACTGGCTGCGCAAGCTCACACTGTCCGGAACCGCCGCCAGTCTGGGCCTGACACTGCCCCCGACCGGCGCCGCGCAGGACCCGGGGGCGTCCAGCGGCTTTCAGAGTAGCGTGCTCAATCCGCAGGAGGTTCAGCCCGGGGGCGCCAGCCCGTCGGTTGAAGGCGGGCGCGTGCTGCAGCCGGCGCGGGAACTGCCCGTGCTGCACTCGACCGACGTGCTGGTTGTCGGGGGCGGGTCGGCCGGCATCTGTGCCGCCATCGCGGCGCGGCGCGCCGGGGCCGACGTGACGCTCGTGGAGCGGTATGGGCATTTCGGTGGACTGTGGAGCGGGGGGCTGGTCCTCATTATCATCGGCCACATCGTGACGGGCGGCCGGCAGGTGTGCCAAGGCATCGGCGAAGAGATGATGCGCCGCCTGGACAAGCTGGACGGCGCCATCATCAATCGTCGACCTGGAGTGCCGCCCACCGTCGACGCGGAAGCGGTGAAGTACCTCATGGTGGAGATGGTCGAGGAGGCGGGGGTCAAGGTGTTCCTGCACTGCTGGGGCGTGGACGCGATCGTCAACGGGGATCAGGTGCGTGGCGCCGTATTCGAAAGCAAGTCGGGGCGGCAGGCCATCCTGGCCAAGACCGTGATCGATGCGACGGGGGACGGCGACCTGTTCGCCGCGGCCGGCGCAGCCTACGAACGGCGCGCCCACAACGTGGGGCTTGTCTCGCGCATCGGCAATCTGGATCGCGTCGATCGGGCCCGGGCAGCCGCGGCACAGGCGCCGCGGAACCTGGGGAGCGAGACGCCGGTGCCCGGCGTCAACTGGGTCAATATGCACGGTCCAGAAGTGGACGGGCTGGATGTCGAAGTGCTCACGCGCCTGGAGATGAACCACCGGAAACACATCTGGAACAACACGCAGAAGATCCGCCATACGCCGGGCTACGAGCAGGTGTACCTCGTCGAGACCGCTCCCCAACTCGGGGTCCGCATCACACGTGTGTTGCGGGGCCTGCACACTGTTACCGTGGACGACATCAAGAGCGCCACGCAGTATCCGGACGTGATTGGCGTGGGGGGCGCGTCCAGCGGCGAACATGGCCCCTGGCAGATTCCCTACGGAGCGCTGGTGCCCGAGAAGATCGACAATGTGCTGGCGGCCGGTCGCTGCATCAGCGCTGAGATGCGGATGGCCGATCTCGTGCGTCTGATACCGAACTGCTTCGTGACCGGCCACGCGGCCGGCGTGGCGGCGGCGGTCGCGGTGCAGGACGGTTGCACGCCGCGGCAGGTGGAGGTGGCCAAGGTCCAGAAGATCCTGCGGGACCAGGAGGCGTACCTCGGGTGAACGCCAACCCTGCCGTTGCGGACCGGCCGCCGGCCGAACGTGCGCCGGCACGCGGTCCTGCGCGCCGGGTGGCGCGCCTCGCCGTGCTGGCCGTGGCCGTGGTCCTGGTCTGCCTGCCACTCGAGCCATGGTCCATCCTCGTGCCGGGGATCAGTCCGCTTGTGGCGCTGTCGCTGGTGCTCGCCACCGCGGCGTTTCCCGTGTTTGCAGTTCCCGGCCTGGCGCTGGCGTTGCTGGCAGCGGCCCGGCACCGCTGGTTCTGCCATTGGGTCTGTCCCACCGGCTGTTGTGCCGACGGAGCCTCCTGGCTGGGGCGCCGATGCCGGCGCCGACCGGGCTGGGTCCCGGTGCTGGGCCCGGCGCTGGCGCTGACCGTCCTGGCCGGTGCCTGCTTGGGCTATCCCGTGTTGCTGTGGCTGGATCCGCTGGCCCTGCTGAGCGCAGCCGTGGGCGTCTTTCACGTCCGGCAGGGGATTGAGTGGAGCTGGGGAGCGTGGGGGCTGATATGCATCCTGGCCGTCAGTTTCTGGTGGCCGCATACCTGGTGCACGCGGCTCTGCCCACTGGGCGGTCTGCAGGATGTGCTCAACGCTGCGGCCCAGTGCCTGCGGATGCTGGCCCGGCGTCTGGGGCCGCGCCGTGCCGCGCCCGCGCGCCCGCGACCTGCCGCGGTCGTGTGGCGGCGTTCCTTTCTGGGAGGCCTGGTCGGTCTGGCCTGGGGGACCTGCCTGGCGCGCTGGAATCCCCCGCGCACACCCGTGCTCCGCCCGCCGGGAGCAGCCGCAGAGGAGTGGTTTTCCAGCTTGTGCCTGCGCTGCGGGAACTGCGCGCGCGCCTGTCCCGCCGGGATCATTCAGGCCGACACGGGGGAAACCGGCATCGGTGGCCTCCTGGCGCCGCTGCTCACGTTCGACACCGACTACTGCCGGGAATCATGCGTGCAATGCACGCTGGTGTGTCCCAGCGGAGCGCTTTCGCCGATCGCACTGCCTGCGAAGATGCAGGCGGTCATCGGGGTGCCGGAAGTCGACATGGATCTCTGCCTGCTCGGTGCCGTTCGCGAGTGCGCCAACTGCCGCAACCGGTGCCCCTACGAAGCGATCCGGTTCGTGTTTGACGAGCAGTTGTACACCCTCACGCCGTGCGTGGACCTGCAGCGCTGTAACGGGTGCGGCGCCTGCCAGGTGGCCTGCCCCACCCAGCCGCGCAAGGCCATTGTGGTCCGTCCCATGCCGCAGGTGGGAGACCACCGGGCCCGGCCACCACACGATCAGATCCAGTTGTGACGGTGGAACATGTAGAGCATGCCACCCCCGACCGACACGCAGAACAGCCAGAAGACCGGATATGCCCAACTGAACTCGTTCTCGGGAATCGGCATGTTCATGCCGTACACGCCGGCCAGAAAGGTCAAGGGCACGAAGATCGTCGAGACGATCGTCAAGGTCTTCATGATGTTGTTCATGCGGTTCGAGACGAGCGACATGTAGGTCTGGGTCAGCGACTCGGCAAATTCGCGGTACGTCTCCAGCAGATCCTGTACCTGCACCAGGTGATCGTAGATATCGCGCAAATAGGTGGCCGTTGTTTCGGACAGACAGACATGCGGCTCCCGGTGCAGTTTGAAAATCAGTTCCCGCATCGGCCAGGCGATCCGCCGCAACAGCGACAGGTCGCGGCGAAACCGGTAGATGTCCGGGAGCACATTCTCGGATGTGCCGTATAGTACAGAGTCTTCGATTTCGTCCAGATTGTCCGAGATCTCCTCCAGGATCGGGAAGAAACTGTCGACCAGATGGTCCATCACGCAATAGAGGAGAAAGCTGGCATCATGATGCCGCATCCGGGACACATTGTCACGGATCCGACTTTCGACGGCCCGCAGCAGGTCGGGCTCCTTCTCTTCGAACGAGACCAACGTCTTGCGCCCCAGGAAGAAACTCACCTGATCCGACTCGACATGGTCCGCCTTGCGTGCCACGGCGCGCGCGATGATGAACAACCGGCCGAGCTGGTCTTCAGAAAACGGGAAGTCCTCGGCCTTGGGACGCTGGTCCAGGTTCAACACGTCCTCGATCGCCAGCGGATGCAGTTCGTATTTTTCGGCAAACAGGTGTATCAGCGCCGGATCGCCGGGACCGGCGAGGTGGATCCAACGCACTTCCGACCACGGCGGCCGATGGCGCGCCAGGAAGTCCGCGACGTCGGTCACCTGCTCGATCGCGTATTGCTCCGGACAGTAATCGATGCAGGTGACCTGCATCCCGGAACCCGGCTGAAGCACCTCGCCCGGTTCCTGCGCGGGACGTTCAGGCGGCGGCATCAGGTCGAGCACCTCCGCCCAGTGACGCTTGGCCGCCTTGTTTTCCGGATTCTGAGACTCGTCACCTGCAGCGTTCACGCCACAACCTCGCTCGCTGTTCACACGCTCGCTGACCACACGCCCGCCGCTGCCCCCCCGACCGCTGCCACGCACAGGCGGGGAACGGACGCATCATACCACAGCGGGCCGGCAAAGCGAGTTGATCAGGTGAGCGAAAATCGCCGCCGACATTCGTTGACGACCAGCTCCGCCGCCGCATCGGAATCGATCTGGGTACGATTGATCACCAGATCGTACAGGTGCGGATCGTCGATCTCCCGGTTGAAATGGGACTTGATCAGGTCCCGGCGGGTCTGGTCCGTATCACGAATGTACCGGCGGGCTTCCGCCTCCGAACAGCCGCGCACGTCCTGAATCCGCGCGATCCGCATCGTCAGCGGCGCGACCAGGAAGACTGATACGCCGCGCTCGGCCGGCAGGAAATGCTGGGCACCCCGCCCCACGAACACCTTGCTGGAATGCTGCGCGGCCAGCAGCACGAGCTCGCCCAGGTGTACAATGTACTCGGACCGCGTCACCAGCCGCGGGTCGAGCCACTTGCCGAACACCTCGATCAGCCAGTTCGAAGTCGTCTCGTCGGCCACTCCCACCATCGCACGCGACAGGTTGAACTTTTCTGCCATCATGTCCAGCAGCTTGCGGTTCAAAACCTCCCACTGGAGCAACTCGCCGATGCGCCGGCCGACCGCCGATCCACCCGCCCCCGCTTCCCGCGAGATGGCAATGTGGGGCGTGGCGTCCTGCTGGGCCGAGGCACATTCACTTCCCATCCACCGGACGACTCCCACACTGTTATTCTAACAAGCTTGGAGTGCCGCGGCCAAAACTCGTTCCGCCCTGCCCCGCGTCTGCTCCCCCCCACGACCCGGCGATGCGGGTCGTACCCCTCCACATTCGCCGGGCTACTTGAACCGTCGCACGCCGGTGTCGGAGGTTCACCGGCCGCCGTTTCAAGTTCGTTATTCTGGGGTATGGGATAACTGGGGGGGTGAGCGAAACCTGGGCGCCGGCTCGTCACCAGCGGAACGGATTGGTAGACTTCGGGCGTCATGTCAAGCTCCTGGGATGTGGTCGTGGTCGGTGCGGGCCCGGCCGGCCTGTTGTCGGCATCGCGAGCGGCCGAGCGGGGTCGGCGCGTGTTGTTGCTCGAGAAGAACGCGAAGCCTGGCGTCAAGATCCTGATGTCGGGCGGTACACGCTGCAATCTCACTCACGCCACCGATGCTGGCGGGATCGTGGCCGCCTTTGGGCGGCAGGGGTCGTTTCTGTATTCGGCGCTGTCGGCACTGTCGCCAGACGAGGTGGTGGCGTTGTTCGCGGCCGAGGGGGTGGCTGCGAAGGTCGAACCGGGCGGCAAGGTATTTCCGGCGAGTGATCGGGCGTTCGATGTGCTTGCCGCGTTGCGCCGCCGGTTGCAGCGAAGTGGCGCAGCGCTGGTGCTGGATGAGCCCGTGCTGGACGTGCTGCGTGTGGTGGAAGGCTCCGGTTTCACGATCGTCACGCCGCACCGGCAACTGTCGGCGGCCCGCCTGGTGCTCGCGACCGGCGGCAAGTCGTATCCGGGATGCGGCACGACTGGGGACGGATACGGCTGGGCGGCTCGGCTGGGGCACACGGTGATCAACCCGCGTCCGGCGCTCGCGCCGCTGAAAACCTCCAGCGGCTGGGTCAAGACGCTGCGTGGTGTGACGGTGCCGGACGTGCGGGTGCGCGTGACAAATGGAGTGCGGGCGGTGTCGAGGTCCACGGTGGGGGACGCGCGGCGGGCCGAGCAGCGCGGGTCGCTGCTGTTCACGCACTTCGGTCTTTCCGGTCCAGTGGCGCTGGACGTGAGCTGCGTTGTGTCGGCGCACGAGGGGCCGGATCCTCTCTGGCTGGAGTGCGACTTCCTGCCCGATGTGCGGCCGGACGTGCTGGACCGGGAACTGCAGGACGCGGCGGCCCAGCGCGGCCGGAAGCAGGTGGTGGCACTGCTGGCCTCGCGACTGCCGCGCCGACTGCTCGACGCACTGCTGGCCGAGGCGGGCGTGCCGGCGCTGCGCACGGCGGCCGAACTCAGCCGCGCGGAACGTACCCGTCTCGTGGCGGCGCTCAAGGCGACGTCTCTTCCACTCGCGGGAACGCTGGGGTTCGAGAAAGCCGAAGTCACCGCCGGCGGCATCGCGCTCAAGGAAGTCGACTCCCGCACCATGCAGAGCCGAATCGTCCCCCACCTCTACCTTGCCGGGGAGGTACTGGACCTCGACGGACCGATCGGCGGCTACAATTTCCAGGCCGCCTTCAGTACCGGTTGGCTGGCAGGCGAGAGCGTCTGACGTCAGACGTGCAGCGCTTCACCCGGTACGAATCGCTGCAGGATCGCCCGCACCTCGGCACGCTCGGGTGGTAGGAAATGATTGAACGGTTCTGCCATGAAGTCGCTGCAGATGCCCATCAGTGACAGCGCGCTCTTGGTCGCCTTGATATACCGCGAGGCATACTTGCCGACCGTGTAGATATCCTGGAACGCGTGAATCTGCTGCGTCAACTGTTCGGCCCGCTCCATGTCGTGACTTGCCGTCGCTTCGTAACAGTCGGTGAACAGTCGCGGCAATACATTGGATCCCCCCGCGACGCCGCCGTCGCCGCCGAGTTGGACGGCGGCGGAGAGGAGGTGTTCCGGGCCGATCAGCACGGACCAGTCCGGACGTACTCGGCGCCGCAGGGCCACCAGTGCGGCGAAATACTCGAGATCGCCGCTGCTGTCCTTGACGCCCAGGATGGTACCGATCTCCGCCAGGCGTTCCAGAGTGTCGATCTCGAAGGCGACCTTCGTCAGGCTGGGCATGTTGTAGAGCATCAGCGGCAGGGGCAGTTCCTGGGTCAGATGCTCTATGTAGGTCATCAATTCGGTCTGCCCCGCAGGAAAGTAGTACGGCGTGGACAGCACCACGGCATCGGCGCGCGCTTCGGCCGCTACCCTGGCCAACTTGAGCGACTCGACGAACGCCGTGTCCGTGATCCCGACCAGCACGGGCACACGATGCCCCACCAGCTGGCAGGTCCTGGCGATCAGTTCGCCGCGCAGCTGATAGCTCAGACTCGGCGCCTCCCCCGTACTGCCCAGGATAAAGACGCCCTGTACCCCGCCGGCGATGACATGCTCCACCAGTTGCTCCAGCCCGGACTCGTCCAGGGTGTCGCGATCCAGCAACGGAGTGACCAGTGGTGTGACGATCCCCCGGAACCGCCGGTGTTTGAAAACGTCATGTTCGGTCACGGTATTCCCCTATTTCATTCCCCTGATTTCGTCATCAAGATGTCCGTTGGTGGTCGCCGGTATTGTAGCAGATGCAGGTTTTGGGGAGTGCAAGGGAGCCTGTCCGAGGGCACGCGGCATGTCTGCGCCGGGAGGCGTTGGGGGCGTGTCCTACTTGCCGGCCGGCTGGACCATGCCCTGCCGGATCTCCAGCAGGATCCTGGGGAGCAGGACGATGCCCGAGTAGTGATCGACCGGCAGGACGATATGGTGAGTGTCGGGGAGGCGGGCCGCGTTGGCCAGTGCCCGGGAGCAGGCCGGTGGCACCACATCGTCCAACTCGCCGCTGTACAGCCAGGTGGACTGCGGAGCGATCCGGTGGGCGAGTCGGAGTGGTTCGATACCGCGCACCAGTTCGCGCAGTTTCGCACCTTCGATGCCGTCCGCTTTGAGCTTTTCGCGCAGCACTGCGGAATCGCGCGCTCCCTGCTCGATCACCGTGTGCAGGTTGCCTCCCGCCAGCAGGATGAACACACGGTCATAGCCGCGGTCCAGGCCGGCCACCGTGGCCGTGACGAACCCGCCCAGACTGGTTCCCTGCAGTCCGATAGCTGCCGTGTCCACGCCCGGCAGGCTGGCGACGGCATCACGCGCCCGGCGCACATCGGCGACAGCCTGCCGCAGCGTCTCAAATGTGGTGGCTGCCTGTGTGGCGGTGGTTGATTTCCGCACGCCGTAGCCGGGCAGCTGGATCAGAAAGGCATGCAGCTCGAGCGCCTGCAGGCCCCGGGCAATCATCCGCCCCACCGGCATGTTGCGCCCCGACTCGTGCACCACCACGACGGCCGGAACGCGGCGCAGGTTGCGCTCACGGTCCCGCACGGCATACCATTCCATGGCCACCAGGTCGTTCGCGGCCTCACCCGTGGTGACAGGCGACGGGAACCGCACGAGGAAATCACCATACCCGCGCTGCGCCTCCTCACACCAGACTTCAAACTCCGCGGGGGGCCAACTCAGTCCTGCCAGGCACTGCCGCGCGTCGTCCGAGGACTCGTCGCCACAAGCCAGCGTGTCCTGCGCCGCATAACGACTTCCCACCTGGACCGGCACGTCCGCTCCCGCCAGCGGCACAACCCACCAGCTCGCGACACACAGGACCGCCACACTGCCACACGCTCCACGAGCCAGCCAATCCTCAGCCTGCATCAGCGAGTCCCCCGCGCGGTTGGCACGAGAGGTGGAACCGGATGGATCCACACCGCGCGTGCCCGACCCTCTGATTGTATGTGACACGCGCGCGGGCGGGGAGCCAATGATGCCTGCCAACCCCTACTGAAGCTGACGCTAGTTCCGTTGTTGCTGCGGCTGCCGTCCGCGGTGCCTGCTGGTCAGAGTGCCCGCTGCAGGATCTCGGTGAGTTCTTCCGGCTCCAGCCGGAGCGGGTTCCCCTGCATGCTGCTGGCCCGCGCGGCGTTCTCCGTCACGGTGGCAAAGTCCGCCTCCGTCAGCCCATAGGTGCGGAGCGGAGGGACCGCCAGATCACGGCACAAGTCCTGGACCCATTGCACGCCGTCGGCGGCTTGGGCCTGGGGGCTGCCGGTGAGGAACCGCGCGACTTCTGCGTACCGCTGGCAGGCCGGGTTATCGCGATCGCGCTGGGTGAGCGCTCGCACGTTGACGTCCATGACGTACGGGAGCAGTGCGGCGCACGTCGCGCCGTGGGGTGCGGGGAACATGCCGCCCAGGGGCCCGGCCAGGCCATGCGCGGCGCCCAGTTTCGCGTTGGCCAGCGCCAGCCCGCCGAAGAGGCTGACGAGCGACATGTCCTCGCGCGCGGCGGCGTCGCTGCCGCAGTCATACGCGCGGCGCAACGACCGTGCGGCCCGCTGCATGCCCTCGCGGCACAACGCATCGGTCAATGGGTTGGCTCCGCGGGACACGTACGGCTCGATGACCTGTGTCAACGCGTCGAGGCCGGTGGAGGCGGTGACGTGGGGCGGCACCGAATAGGTCAACTCGGGATCGACGATGGCCAGGCAGGGGAGCATCAACGGGCTGCGCAAGCTGACCTTCACTCTGTGTGCAGGTGCCGCCAGCACGGCATTCCGCGTCACTTCCGCCCCCGTACCTGCCGTGGTCGGGATCGCGATGCACGGTGCAGACCTCTGCGTGATCGGCTTGCCGCCGCCGATGACCTCCAGGTAGTCGAGCGGTTGCCCGCCGTTGGTCAACAGCGCAGCGATGGCTTTGCCCGTGTCCAGCACGCTGCCGCCGCCGAAACCGATCAGCACGTCGCAGGCCGCGTCGCGCGCCAGCTGCACGCCGTGCGCGACCAGGTCCACGGTCGGTTCGCCCGTGACCGTCAGCGTGGTGACGGGCAAATGCCGGGCTTCCAGTTGCGCGCGCAGCGGGAGCGCCAGTTCCGCCGAGTCGGTGGTGATCAGCAGCACGCGCTGGCCCAGGTCGGCCACGGCCGCACCGGCCTGCGAGATCGCTCCCGTACCGAACACAATGCGCGTGGCGGTGGCGAACTCAAATCGCATCGGCCATCTCCCAGCCAGGCGCAGCAGGATGGACGGGGGAATACTTCACGCTGGAACGCGGCTCCGCCATCATATCGGCGACCGCGTCGCGCCAGGCCGCGTAATGCGCGGTCTCCTTGTGCCGGGCCGGGTCGTCGGCCGTGCGGTAGACCTCGATCAGCACGAACCGTGTGGGATCGTCGGCCTGCTGGATCACGTCGAAACGCACAATACCCGGCTCTTTCACACTCTGCGAGGCATTGGCGAGCGTAGCCTGGCGGAACGCCTCCAGGCATTCCGCTTTGACGTGCACGTGTACATGGACAATCAGCATGGCTGGCGGACCTTTCAGTATGACAAACGTGTGACAACTCAGACTGCCGGGCAGGTGTCCCCATCTATATCCGGCCGATCCTGTCTCCTCGTATGCTGGCAGCCCAGTTCAGGAACTCGACTCACAAACTACCTCGCACGGAGTCGAAAGACAACCACGTTGACATTTGACCGGAAATGCGATTACCTGGAGGGAGACTCAGTTCCCCTGCATATTCCCCTGCATGATCGGGAGGTTTCTATGAGCCTGGAGTTCCGGAAAGACTGTGCCTATGCCCTGCTCGTGCCAACCAGTATGGGAGTGCGGCTCACCCCGACTGTGCGGCAACCCATGCACTGCAGCCATACGTTCACCATGCATGCCACCAGCGCCGAGACGAATGTAGCCAGCGTCTGCTCGTACCTCGGTCTCCGCGTCAAAGTGCTGACGACCTTTGTCAAGGACAGTCCGATTGCACGCTTCATCAAGGACGACCTGGCGAGCCGGCATATGGACTATGAGGGGCCGGATGTCGAACAGGGGGGGCCTTGGGGATATCGTCACCAGTTCAACCTGGCAGACAGTGGTTACGGACCGCGGGGCCCGATCGTGCACAACGACCGGGCCGGGGAAGTGGGCCAAACACTCAACGTCCGCGATTTCGACCTGGAGCGGATCTTCGGCCGCGAGGGGGTCCAGATCGTGCACCTGTCGGGCCTGATCGCAGCCCTGTCGCCCGGCACCGGCGCCTTCTGCCTGGAGATCGCGCGGGCCGCCAAGGCACACGGCGCGCGCATCTCGTTCGATCTCAACCACCGGGATTCCTTCTGGAAGAACCGCGAGGAGGAACTCCGCAAGATATTCCTGGAAATCGCCTCCGTCGCCGACATCCTGATGGGGAACGAAGAGGATTTTCAGCTGGGACTGGGCATTCAGGGGCCCGCGGCGGGAGGCAAGGACATCGCCACCGAAATCGCCAAGTTCCAGACGATGATCGAACGTGCCCAACAGGCCTTTCCGCACGCCTCGGTCTTCGCCACGACGCTGCGGGAGGCCATCAGTGCCAACTGCCACCTGTGGGGCGCGATCCTGTCCGAAAGCGGGAATTGGCACATCGTCGAACCGCGCGAAATCACGGTGCTCGATCGCATCGGCGGCGGCGACGGATTCGTGGGCGGCTTGCTGTACGCCATCCTCAAAGGATGGGAGCCGTCCGAGTGGGTCCAGTTTGGCTGGGCCAGCGGCGCTCTGGCGACGACTCTGATAACCGACTACGCCCAGCCGACTGACGAAACGCAGATCTGGGACATCTGGAAAGGCAACACACGGGTGAAACGCTAGCCCCGGCGATTCTTCGACGAGCTGCGAACTGCGGCGCGCGCGGCAGGGTTGGGCACGCCCCTGATTGGATGCGGCGCAGTGGGTCCGTCGCGGATTCCAGCCGAGCACTGGGTGGCGTCGCTGTTCGACTACACGAGCGAGTACATGAAACTCGAGGTGCTGCGCGAGGTCTTCGGCGCCGACACGCCATGATGATGCGCCATGATGATGCGCCATGATGATGCGCCATGATGGCGGCCGATGTGCCGGCGCCGGGCACTATATGCGGCGGGCGCTCAGCGCGGACCGGATCGCCAGGTACTCCCCGACGTTCTCCATGGTCAGCATGCCGACGAGATTCCCTTGACGCACGACCGGGATCGCATGGCAGTCGCAGCCTTGCAGGCGTGCAAATACCGTGTCCAGCATGTCGCCGGGATCGGCTTGCTCGAAGTCGCGGCGCATCACGGTGCCTACCTGTTCACCCGGTCCTTGCTCGGCCATGTGTTTGAGCAGGTCCATCTTGGTCAGCACACCGACGATGCGCCCCTCGGCCACGACCGGGAAGTCGTGCTGGAAACCGGCGATGATATGCCGCGCCGCTTCACCCAGCGGATCTTCCGGTGCCAGCGTGCGGAACTCGCTCACCATCGCCTGTGCCACCGGAATCCCCTGCAGACCCGACTTCACCTGCACCATCGACGCTTCCGACGCGGCCCCCAGCCACACGAACAGCGCGATGAATACGGGGAACGGATTCATGCTGAACAGCCCCCAGAAGCCGATCAGCACGGCCATCCCCTTGCCGATCGTGGCCGCCGTCTGCGTTGCGCGGACATAGTCCATGTTCATTGCCAGAATCGCCCGCAGTACGCGGCCGCCATCCATCGGGAATGCCGGGAGCAGGTTGAACACGACCAGGATCACGTTGGCGATCAGCATGAAGGTGAGGAACCCCACAAGCGGTTCGCTGAGCGTCCCGAGCTGTTGCTGGTTCTCCATCAGCACTTCCAGCTCGTTCATGCCGGTGTTGATGCTCGTCGCCACGTTCGTGGTGCCCGCGAAGACCATGATGCCCACCGCACACAGGATAGCCAGCACCACGTTCACGCTGGGGCCAGCCAGTGCCACGACCAGCTCCTCCCGCGGCTCTTCGGGCATGCGTTCCAGCCGGGCCACCCCGCCAATCGGCAGCAGCGTGATGTCCTTGGTGGGAATGCCGTAGCGGCGGGCCGCCAGGGCGTGTCCCAACTCATGCAGCACCACCACGCCGAAGAGGGCCACGATCATGATGATCCCCTGGAGGGCATCCCCCAGGCCATCACCCCGCAGAATGTGCGACACGCCGATCCAGCCCAGCAGGATCAGGAAGGTCCAGTGCAGGAAGATGCCAATGCCCGAGACTGTGCCGATTCGCCAAGATCCGCCCATGGCCGTCCTGCCGCTCGCTGCCAGAGATGCTCTACGAAAAGATACTGAATCGCCGCTAATGGAGTGTACATCAGCGCCGGCCGCAAGTCACGTCGCGCGTCACTCGAATACAAGCATGTGTACAATCGTATGCACAGGGGCATGCCAACGTCACTGGCCGATGCCCGACAACGATCGGCGCATGACACGTGCCGACTCGACGATCAGCAGGATCGCCAGCAGCAGCAGCACGATGGCGACCACGCCGATCAACGAGATGCCGTACTGGCCGACCAGCAGCACGAGTGCCCAGATCGTCATCGTCGTCATGAAGACCAGAGGCAGCATGAGAAAGCCGATCGGCTTGCCGAGCTTCCGCACCCAGACGGCCAGCACGAGGAGCGTCAAGCCGGCCAGGAGCTGATTGGTGGCCCCGAAGACGGGCCACACCGCTTTCCAGGCCGGCAGTGGGTGCCCCTGGGCGTCGTGGAGTTCCACCAGCGCGAACACCAGCGGCAACGCCAGCGTAGCCGCCGTCGCCAGATAGCGCGACCAGCCGCCACGCAGCTGGAAAAACTCCTCGAAGATGTACCGGCCCAGTCGCGTCGCCGTATCGAGCGTGGTGAGAATGAACGTGGAGAGTGCCAGCAGTCCAAAGGCGTAACCGAGCTTGCCGGGGAGGCCCAGCACCGTGACGAACCGGCTCATCCCCTGGGCGAACACGATCGTCGGTTCCTGGCTGCCTACCTCCTCTCCGCTGGCCATCATCATGACCGTCGCCAGGGCGATGACGGCCACGAGCCCCTCCACCAGCATCGCACCATAGCCGACGGTCCGCGCGTGACGTTCCTTGTCGAGCTGCTTGGACGTGGTGCCGGAGGCGACCAGCGAGTGAAAGCCGGAACAGGCACCGCAGGCGATGGTAATGAACAGGATCGGAAAGAGCGAGCCGAGCTTCTCGTCGTGCCACGTGATGAATGCCGGGAACTGCATGTCGAATCCGCCCAGCAAGATACCCAGCAGACCGGCCAGGAGGGAAGCGTAAAGCAAAAAGGATGACAGATAATCGCGCGGCTGCAGCAGGACCCAGACCGGCGTCACCGAGGCAAGAAGGCAGTAGAGGAGCAGAATGATCGACCAGACCAGGGCGGGGTCCCAGCCGGTCAGCGCGCCGACCGCCGCGGGGGGAATCGGCCACAACTGGCCCAGCCAGACACACAGGAACACCAGCGGCACGAAGATCAGCGACGCCCATCGGATCGGCATGCGCAGCCGATAGACGCTCAGGCCGAACAACACCGCCAGGACCAGAAACATCCACGACGAGGTGGCTACCCCTCCGTCCTGTACGAACGTGGTCGCCGTCAGGTCGGTAAACACGGCCAGGACGTAGACCAACGTCAGCCACATGAACAGCATCAGCAGGCGATAGGCCAACGGGGAGAGGGATTCGCGAGCGATGTCCGCCACCGACCGCGCCCGGTTGCGCACGGACGCGATCAAGGCGGAAAAATCGTGGACCCCTCCAATGAAAACCGATCCCAACAGGATCCAGGCCAGAGGAAAGGCCCAGCCGAACGCCAGCGCGGCGACGATCGGTCCTACGATCGGTCCCGCGCCGGCGATCGACGAGAAATGATGTCCGAACAGAACCGCCGGGTGGGCCGGAACGCGGTCGACTCCGTCGTACTCCGTGTGGCTCGGCGTCGGCCGGTTGTCGTCGACGTCGAAACGTCGCTCGAGAAACCGGCCGTACGTGAAGAACGCCACGGCGAATACTACGGCACACGCCACGAACAGGATCGCCAGCATGGTTCCATTCTCGTGATGACTAGAAGACTAATCGTCCAGGCCGCCAACGATCTCCTTCATCTCGGCCGACTCGTGCTTGCTGCGCCAGACAGCCCACAAGATGCCGGCCAAAGACACGGCCGCCATCAGGAGCCCCACGTACCACCGTGTGGATTCCCCACTGGGATTGATCCCCATCATGTTGTTGGACAGCACTAGGCTCAGGCCCAGCAGGCACACCATGTTCATCACCTTCACCAGCGGATTGATGGCGGGGCCCGCGGTATCCTTCAGCGGATCGCCCACGGTGTCGCCGGTGACAGATGCCTTGTGGGCTTCCGAGCCTTTGCCGCCGTACAGGCCATCCTCGATCAGCTTCTTGGCGTTGTCCCAGGCACCGCCAGCGTTGGCCATGAAGACGGCCAGCAGCTGGCCCACCAGGATCATGCCCGCCAGGAATCCTCCTAAGGCGTACGGTCCGAGCAGGAAGCCGACGAACGCCGGGGCCAGGATGGCGAGCAATCCGGGTCCGATCAGCTCGGTCTGTGCCGTGCTGGTGCAGATGTCGACCACCCGCCCGTAGTTCGGCTTCTTGGTGCCGTCCATGATCCCCGGATCCTGGAACTGGAGGCGGACCTCCTTCACGATGAAGAACGCTGCCCGGCCGACCGCCCGGATCAGCATCGAGCTGAACAGGAACGGCACCGCGCCGCCGATCAACAGTCCGATCAGCACCAGCGGGTCGGCGATGGTCAACTCGCCGGCATACTTCTCGTACTGCTCGATCGTCATGTAGCGCAGCTTGTCTTCGCTGCCTACTGCAATCACGGCAATGAAGCTGGAGAACAGCGACACGGCCGCGATGACGGCCGAGCCGATGGCGATCCCCTTCGTTTCGGCCTTGGTGGTGTTCCCCACCGCGTCCAGGTCGGCCAGGATCTGGCGGGCTCGCTGGTAGCTGCCCGGCTCCTGCCGTTCCATCTCCTCGCGATCGTACCCCATCTCGCCGATCCCGTTGGCGTTGTCCGCGACCGGGCCGAAGACGTCCATGGAGATCGTGTTGCCGGTAAGCGTGAGCATGCCGATGCCGGTCATGGCCACGCCGTAGGCGACAAACACCGGCGGCGTGCCGAAGTAGCAGAGCACCGACAGCATGATGGCGCCGGCAATCACGAGGGTGGACACCACCGTGCTCTCGTAGCCGACGGCGAACCCCTGAATGATGTTCGTCGCATGGCCCGTCTGGCAGGACCGAGCCAGCGTCTTGACCGGGCTGTGCGAGGTGTGCGTGTAGTAGCTGGTGACCTTGTTGAGCGCGATCGCCAGGAACACGCCGATCAGGCAGGTCCAGGCCGGCCGCATGTCGAGCGTGGAGGTGAAGAAGTTGGCCCAGAATGGCAGATTCGCCGCATCACCTTGCGGGAAACCATGCACGGCCATCTCGTAGTCAATGAAGTACGTCTTCGGGAAATGCAGATAGAACAACCCGATGATGAAGAACCCGGTGATGGATATGATCGATCCGATCCAGAACCCGCGGTGGACGCTCCGCAACGCCGTGTCCGACGTGTCGTTGGCGCCAGCCTTCACCGTGTAGGTGCTGATGATGGACCCCATCACGCCGATGCCGCGCACCAGCAGCGGGAAGATCACCCCTTTGTGCCCGAAGCTGGCCAGGCCCAGGATCATCGCAGCGACGATCGTCACTTCGTAACTCTCGAAAATGTCGGCGGCCATACCGGCACAGTCACCGACGTTGTCCCCCACGTTGTCCGCGATCGTCGCCGCGTTCCGCGGATCGTCTTCCGGAATGCCCGCCTCGACTTTGCCCACCAGGTCCGCACCAACGTCCGCCGCCTTGGTGTAGATGCCGCCGCCGACCCGCATGAACAACGCCAGCAGCGTACCACCGAAGCCGAACCCCAGCAAAGCCTCATACGCGTCTTCGCCATACACCAGGAAAATGCACGTGCCACCCAACAGCCCCAGCCCGTCGGTTAACATGCCCGTGATCGTGCCGGTCCGATAGCCCAGCTGCAACGCCTTGCCGTAACTGCTCCGCGCGGCCGCCGCCACACGCAGGTTGCCGGTCGTCGCCAGACGCATGCCGACAAACCCCACGCACCAGCTGAACAGCGAGCCGAACAGAAACGCGATCGATCGGCCCCACGCAAACTCCCAGTGCCCCCACTTCGTCAGGAACAATGCCACCGTGATGATGATGATCAGCGGCCCGATCTTGCGGAACTGAGCACCCAGATACGCGTTCGCCCCCTCCCGCACGGCCGCCGCAATCTCCTGCATCTTCGGCGTGCCCTGATCCGCGTTGGTCACCTGTCGCACCAGCATCAGGGCGTATAGCAACCCGGCGAAGGCAATAGCCACCACCACGATCAGCATGGTCCGTTCGAGCGTATCGAACTTTTCCGACGTAAACGGCGCAAACCACTCAAATTCCTGCTCGCCCGCCGCCGCCACCACTCCGTCCTCCGCCGCCAGGAGCGGCATCGTCAGGGGACCGGCGACGAAAGACGTGGCGAGAAATACCACGCAGGCAGTCTGGACTACGGCCTGCCTCCACTTCGTTTTCAGTAGCTGTATCATGTTCACCTCAATGCACCTGGGAAGAGACGAAACCGCACAATCGGGGACTCAGTAGAACCGCTCATTGTTGCAGGTTCGCCCGGAATCGGGTATCACCCCTCGGACGAATTGGCGGGGGTCAGAGCTTGTTTAGCGGTGGGCGGCTCCGCCGTCAAGGGACCGCGCCTCAGTCTGCCGGGCTTGCCGGGCACCCTCAAGCGAGGCGCACCCCCCCGCACGCAGCCTCGTCTCGCCCAGGGCGAGGGCGCGCTATTCCATCCGAACACATGACGCACCCCGCGCGCGGCCCCCTTCTCGCCCACGGCGCTAACGGCCGTCGCTTCGCCCTTATTTGGTGTCTACCGGCCGGCTGCTGAACCAAGATCGCGCGAATTCAATGGCGATGGGGAGCACCGAGATAAAGATGATGGCCAGGATCACGAGCGGGAAATTCTCACGCACAATCTCCTGCTCGCCAAAGCCGTACCCGCCGTACACGAACAGGCCGACCCACGCCACCCCGCCCGCGATGTTGTACACAATGAACCGCGGGTAGTTCATGGCACCAATGCCGGCCACGAAGGGGGCAAAGGTGCGGATGATCGGGATGAATCGTGCCAGCACAATCGTCTTGCCACCATGACGCTCGTAGAACTCGTGCGTCCTCTGCAAATGCCGCTGGTTCAACAACCGATACTTCCCGCTGAATGCCCGAGGGCCGATGACAGCACCAATCCAGTAATTGACGGTGTCGCCCAAAACGGCAGCGACCACCAGCAGCAGAAACAGCAGGTGGACGTTCAGCGCGCCGCGTGCCGCAAAGATGCCCGCCGCAAACAACAGGGAATCTCCCGGTAGAAAGGGGGTGACCACCAGCCCCGTCTCGCAGAAGATGATCGCCACCAGAATCAGGTACGTCCACGCGCCATAATTCTGGATGATGACGTCAAGGTGCTCGTCCAGATTCAGGAACAGGTCGATAAACTGGTGCAGCAATTCCACCGGTCGATCCCCAGGACAAACAGGCTCGCGGTCGGCACGTACAGCCGTACGGAGATAGATTACAGATACTATAGGTCATGCCGCCGCGCGGACAGGGTGTCGTGGCGTCTTGAGGCCAGAACCGCTGCGACCGGCTTGGCCGGCACATTCCCTGCAGCTGATTGTGCCCAACCAGTGCTTCCGCGGATGTCGCTGCGCGTGCTGCCGGCTGCATCGCACGCCACACCTGAGACGGCCCGCCTCACCCCGAGACGTTATCCCAGGTCATGCCGATCTTCGGCAGCACGTAGCCGACTTCCCGCAGGTAATCGCCGTACACCATCATCCAGTGCGAGTCGCGTGCTTCCTGGATCAGGCGGCGCCAGTCCCCTTGGATCTCCACATCCTGCTGTGTCCGGCAAATGGCGAAGAACGGGTTGTCGCGCACAATGCCCCGGATGCCGACCCAGCGTCCGGTGGAGTATTCGGGGCTGATGGCCGAGAGCAGTTGTCCCACGGGCATCTCCACCTTCGGCGCTGCGCCGAAGTCCGATTCGTAGTGGGTCATGATCCGCACCGGCTCGTACCGTTTACCGTTCATCCGCCGGGGTGCCGTACAGTGCGCGCAGGTGACGGTGGCCTTGTGCGGGAAGGTCGAATTGTGCATCACGACCGGCTTTCCGGAGATGTGGTGCAGGAGGACACCGGGGGGGACGACCACGAAGTCCGACTCGCAGAAAGCCAGGAACCCCTCATCGTTGAGCCAGCTCAAAGGCATGCAGGCGGTGGTGTTGGACGCCGATAGGATGGTGCCCATGCACTGGTTGATCGTGATGGCCGACGCCTCGTACTCGCGCAACCACTGGCGGAACACCGTGTACAGCGCGAAGGCGCGCTGAACGAACGCCAGGTCCGTTTCCAGTTTCGTGCCCGGCAACTGCAGGTACCGCTCGGTCCAGGCGGCGTACTGTTGTTGCAGTTGCGTGTCGGCCGACGCGGTGGCCAGCCGGGCAACGAGGTCATCATAGCTGACGTCGACGATATCGAACTTGTACCGCTGCCGCGCCACGTCCGGCGCTGCGGGGTCCCACTTGCCACTGGCTCCGCTGAGCGCCACGACGCGCTGGCCGAGGAAATTATTCAGTCCGTACAGGGCGCGCAGCCGCCACAGCACTTCGTCGTAGTCGTCGACCACGACGTCGTCGAGCGTCACGCCGCCGTGGTGGTCAGCGCTGTTGCCTTGCCGCCACTCGGGGGACGGGATCTGGAAGTGCCGCACCC
This sequence comes from Planctomycetaceae bacterium, assembly GCA_012729315.1. Taxonomy (GTDB): domain Bacteria; phylum Planctomycetota; class Planctomycetia; order Pirellulales; family Pirellulaceae; genus JAAYDI01. Next base: position 52,807 of record JAAYDI010000011.1, on the reverse strand, counting down.
CCAGGCACTCGTACCCGTAGTATGTGGGGCCCGATTTGTGCCGCACGAACACGACGGTGTCGCGGCGCGGATCGGCGGCACTGCACGGCTGGAACAGCTGCGCGTTCGAGGCGGCGTAGAGCAGCACGGTGTCAAACGCGCCCTGCTGCACGTTGGCCGCCTCTTCCGGCGTGGTCACCTTGACCAGCGGCAGGAATTCGAGCGGGAAGTCGGCGCGGGCCTGCAACGCCTGCAGCTCGTCGCCAATCCGCCGCATCTCCTGAGCGGCTGCCGGTTCGTTGACGATCTCACTCCATGACCGCCACGACGTCTTCTCGCGCGGTGTACAGATGGCATGCGCCAGGATCGGCTGCACGCGCAGCGGCCGCCCGGTCACGCGAGGTGGCTGATCGGGATCCCACGGCTCGGCTTCCACCCGCGCGGCGCCGCCCAGGGCCGCCGCACCCAGCAGTCCGCCGGCGGCACCGGCGGTGGTCAATGTGTGGAATGTCCGACGGCTCATGCAATGCTTGCACATGGGGAATCCTCTCGAGGCTGCAGCGGTTTGGGGCTAGCGAATCACAATTGTCACGTGCCTGGCTGCCGGCATCAAGCACGCTGCACTGTAGCTCCGGCGGTGTGCGGCGTTCCCGCGGGAGGTTGACTCGTGCGCGGTCATAGCGCCCGCTATAATGCGGTGTGGCGGGCGCGTGCGTCTGGACGCGGCAAAGACGCGCGGTGCCCGCAACGCGGCAACCAGACCGATGACAACCAGACTTGTGGAGAGATCTATTGTGGAGAGATCTGATGAGTAGATCCGGAGGAGGGTGGAGTCGGCGCAGTTTTCTGGGATCGCTGGCGGCGGGCGCCGTAAGCCTGGCGGTGGCTCCGCGCGGGTCTGCGCACGTCGCGCCCAGCCCGACGAAACTGGGCGTCGACAATTTCTCCGTGCGGACCTGGGGGTGGAAAGCGCCGCGTCTGATCGAGTATGCGGCATCCCTGAAGCTGGATACGCTGCTGCTGTCGGATCTGGAAGTTTACGAGAGTCTGGATGACGGCTACCTGGACAGGATCCGCGGGCAGGCGGCTGACGCGGAGATTGAACTGCAGGTCGGCACCAGCAGCCTTTGTCCCACTTCGAATGCGTACGACGCCCGGAAATGGGGGGCGGCCGAGGACCATGCGCGGCTGCTCATCCGCACGGCCCGCCGCGTGGGAAGCCCCGTGGCCCGCTGTTACCTCGGTAACCGGGACGACCGCAAAGGGGACGGAGGCATCGATCGTCACATCGACGCGATGGTCCAAGTGCTGCGGTCGGTCCGGAGCGAGGCGGAGGACGCGGGGGTGAAGATCGCCATCGAGAATCACGCCGGCGACATGCAGGCGTGGGAACTCGTGCGTCTGATCGAAGCGGCGGGCAAGGACTTCGTGGGCGCCACCATGGATCCGGGAAACGCTGCCTGGACGATGGAGGACCCGCTGGTCAACCTGGAAATCCTCGGACCCTACGCACTTACCACCGGCATCCGCGACAGCGCGGTCTGGGAGACGGCTGACGGTGCCGCCAGCATGTGGGTCAACATGGGCGAGGGCGTCGTCGACTGGCCCGCCTATGTGCAACGCTTCCAGACGCTCTGCCCGCAGACGGCGTTTGTCCTCGAAGTCATCTCCTACAAGTGGTCGTACGAGATGCCGTATCTCCAGCCGGAATACTGGTCGCGGTTCCCGCAGGCGCGCGCGGCCGAGTTCGCACGTTTCGTCGCGCTCGCCAAACGCGGCCAGCCGTATGCAGTGCCCCCCGGCCGCCCGGCGGGCGAGGCCACCGTGGAGTTGGAGCAGGCACAACAGTTGTTCGATGTGGAGGCCAGTGTCCGCTACTGCCGAGACGTACTGGGGTTGGGATTGAAGAAGCAGTGATGAGCAAACACAGCGGTGACGAGGCGCTGCATGTTTCCCATCGGCCGACGCTCGACGAGGCCACCCTGGTCCTCGCCTTCAGCGGCTGGATGGACGGTGGTGACGTGTCGACCGGCACCGTCTCGCGCCTGGTCCAGCTCACCGGGGCGCAGCCGTTCGCCGACATCGATCCCGATCCGTTCTACATCTACAACTTCCCGGGGTCGATGGAGATTGCGGCCCTGTTCCGCCCGCCGGTGCAGGTTCAGGATGGCCTGGTCAGCGCGCTGGATCTCCCGACCAACATCTTCTACGCCAAAGAAGCGGCCAACGTCGCGCTGTTCGTCGGAAAGGAACCGAACATACGCTGGGGACGGTTCGGCAACTGCGTCCTGCGCCTGGCTGCGGACATCGGAGTGCGGCGGATCGTGTTCGTCGGCTCGTACGGCGGGTCGGTGCCGCACACCCGCGAGCCGCATCTCTACGTGACCTGCTCCGACAAACGCCTGCTGCCCGAGATGGCCCAGTACGGAGTGCAACGCACCGACTACGAGGGGCCCGGATCGTTCACCAATTACCTGATGACACAGGCCCCGAAGGTCGATCTGGAAATGATCTCCCTGGTGGCTGAAATCCCCAGTTACCTGCAGGGAACGAATGTCTCGTGCATCGAAGCTGTGACGCGGCGCTTGGCCAAGATCCTCCAGCTGCCGCTCGATCTGGATGCGCTGCGCGTGGCCAGCACGCGGTGGGAGCTGGACGTCTCCAAGCAGGTGGACCAGGACGAGGCCCTGGCAGCGCAGATTCGGAAACTCGAGACCGCCTACGATGACCAGCTGCTGGAGGACGACCTGAACGAGCCGTAGACACGGGGAGACTGCACTTGGGCACATGTCCGATCGATCGCAGTCCGGGACGTATCATGCGGGCGCTCGAAAACGTTCTGGCGGCAGAGGGCCCGGGCCAGGTCGAGGCGGCCCCCGAACTGCGCCGTTCGTTGCCCGCAGATGGCCTTTCTCCTATGCTTGCGGGTGATTGAAGGGCGAGGATTTTTGCGGACCCAGGTTTTCAAATCACGGGAGAGTTGGTATGAGTGGTCGGCGTGACTTCTTAAAACTGTTGGCGATTGGCCCGGCAGCGGGGATCCTGGTTTCCTGGCTCTCCAGACACGGCGCTGCTGCGGTGGCTCAGGAGGCGACATCCATGGCAGAACTCGACCAAATCCCCGAAAACATCATTTACACGAAGGAACGACCAGGCGTCTGGCAGGGAAAGGACGGCAGTCACCTGCCGGTGGTTACGAGCGTCAGGGAGGGGGACGTTCTGAAGGTGACGGTGGAGACTAGGCACGGGATGAACGCTGCCCACTACATCGTGCGGCATGCGATCATTTCGGACGCCGGCGAGGTGCTGGGTGCCAAGACGTTTTCGGTGGACGACAAGCCGGTTTCGACCTACGAGATCAAGTTGGAGACGTTGGCCAAGTCGCCCAACGTGTTCGTGACGTCCTACTGCAGCCTGCATGACCTCTGGCTCACCCACACGAAGCTTGAGGTGTAGGCCAGCGCTCCGCGGGAAATGGCGGGCGGCGGGCAGCCTCGTCCAGACTGGCTGCGGCCGCCTTGGTCCTGCCGCTGCTGGTGCTGTCCAGACATGCGGGCAACCTATTACACGGCATTGGAGAGACCCATGAGCGTGAGCATAAGCGCATCGTTGCTGCCCGAGTTCGACCATGAAATGGCCAACACTCGGAAGGTATTGGAGCGGATCCCGGAAGACAAACTGACCTGGAAGGTCCACGAGAAATCGAACACGATCGGGTGGGTGGCCATGCACCTGGCCGAGATGCCGACCTGGGCAGGCATCGTGTTGAACCAGGATTCGTTAGACGTCGATCCGCCTGGCGGCAAGCACCATCATTCCTCCACGCCGACCTCCCGCCAGGAGATCCTGGACCTGTTCGACAAGAACCTGGTGGCGGCTCGCGCGGCGATTGCGGCGGCTACGGACGAGCAGTTTGCCCAGTCCTGGACGCTGCTAGCCGGCGGCAAGGTCGTCTTCACGATGTCGCGTGGGGCCGTGCTGCGCAGTTTCCTCTTCAATCACAACGTGCACCATCGCGCGCACCTGTGCGTGTACCTGCGGCTCAACGACATTCCGGTCCCGGCCCTGTACGGTCCGTCGGGGGACGAACGGGGCATGTGATGGTCACAACTCGATGGCTCGCGATCGGGAGTAACCCCATGACGTTTCCAGGCTCGCGCGGTGTGTTCACAACATGGCAGGGCTCGGGGCGGGGTGACTGCTGCGCCGCTGCCGCCGCTCCAGCCGTGCTCCGTCTTCTGATGAGGGTGTGGGTCGCCCTGTTGCTGGGCATCTGTTGCGGGGGTCGCGCTGACGCGGTTGCCGGTGACGACGACGCGAGTGCTCTGCGCGCGGCGTTTCGCGCTCCACCGCCGGCCTGCCGCCCGTTGATCATCATGCACTCTTCGCCGCTCGGGTCAGCGGATGCGCTCCCGTGGCTGACCGCGCGCCGCGCCGGCGGCGCGGTCATCGACGGGGGTGTCCGGCCGGGGAGCTCGGACCGCGGCGAGGAACCGTGGGACAACCCCACGTATCTGGATGACCCCGGCCAGTTCGCCCGCCTGCGCGAGACCATCGCGCGGTTCCGCGAACAGGGGCTCGAGGTCTGGCTGTACGACGAATTGGGCTATCCCAGCTGCAGTGCCGGAGGACGCGTGCTGGAGGGACACCCGGAATTCCAGGTGGAAGTCGTCGGCTGCCGTGCGTTTCGTGGCACGGCTGGCGGAACGATCGAGATCGTGTCCGAGCACGCGCAAGTAGAATCGTGTGTGGCCCTGCCCGTTCAGGGCGGACACGCCACCCTCACCGGTTCGATCGACTTGACCGATCAGGTGGTCGCCGGCGGCACGCTCGCCTGGCAGGCGCCGCCCGGCGAGTGGCTGGTATGCCTGTGCGAGCGATTTCAACCTGATACCTGGCGGCGGCACAACATCCCGCGCCGCAACGTCAACATGCTCGACCGCCGCGCCGTGGCACGCTTCATCGAGCTGACGCATGACCGTTACGCGACGGAGCTGGGCCAGCAGCTGGCCGACGTCTACGCGTTCTTTACCGACGAGCCGCAGTTCGGCAGCGCGGAACACTGGGGCAGCGGAGCGCCGGAATGCGTGCCGATGGTCCAGTGGTGCGACGAACTGCGGGAGCGGTTCCGCCAGCAGACGGGCTACAGCCTGCGATCGGTACTGCCTGCCCTGTTTCACCCGGTGGGGCCGGCGACCGGCAAGTTCCGTCATGACTTCTACGACGTGCAGAGCGATTTGGCTGCGGAGAATTATTTCGGGCAACTCGAGACGACATGTCGGCGTCTGGGTGTTGCCTCGAGCGGCCATATGCTGCTGGAAGAATCGTTGCTGTTCCATGTCATGTTCAGCGGCAGCATGCTCAAGAACTGGGCCCGCATGGATCTGCCGGGGGTCGATCTGTTGGGCCTCACCCCCTATCACACGATGGGGGGCTGGAATGGAACGACCGTGCCGGTCCCCGAAGACTTCTCGTGCAAGATGGCGTCTTCGGTGGCGCACTTGATGGGCAAGCAAGGCACGTTTACCGAGAGTTTTGCGCTGGCCGAAACAGCGGCTCTCCGCCAGGTGCTGGGCGTGGCGGCCTGGCAGTTCGCCGGCGGCATTACGCACATGACCACCTACAGCGTCCAGCGGGCGCTGTCGGCTGAAGACTACGCCGCGCTGAGCGACTTTGCCGGGCGACTTGCCTGCCTGACGCGCCGCGGGCGGCATGTGGCGGACGTCGCTGTGCTGGTTCCCGAACGCGCCGTCTGGGCGGCCTATACACCGCCCGACGGCGGCGGCTTCCAGCGTTACATGGACCGCAACCCGGAGCCGATCGAAATCGATCGCGTGTTTCGCGACACGTGCCACGAACTGCTGAGGAATCAGCGCGATTTCGACTGCCTGAGCGAGGAACTGTTCCAGCGGGCCGTGGTCCGCGACGGGCGGCTGCATCTGGCCGATGAGTCGTTTGCCACGCTGGTACTGCCCGAGATGCGAATGATCCAGCCCAGCACGCTGGCACAGGTGCGCACGTTCCTGGAGTCGGGGGGCAACGTGGTCTGGATCGGTACCCTGCCCTGCCAGTCGCCGATGCATGGGGATGACTCGCGTGTGACGGAGCAAGTGTCGGCGCTGCTGGCGGCCTACCCGGCGCAGACGCTGCACGCGCAGCAGCCACGTGCGCTGGGCGATGTGATTACCTGGATCGACCAGCGCGTTCCGCGCGCCGTGCGCTGGGAAGGATCCTCCAGCGTGCGCCTGCTGCACCGGCAGGAACCAGGGCGCGATTCTGTCCTGGTGGCCAACCCCGGGGCGGACAGTGTGGCCGGCACGCTGACCACCCCGCACTCGGGCAACGCCTCGATCTGGGACCCGGAGACGGGAGATATCCAGGCGATTGGGGCGGTGGAACAAGGTGCTGCCGTGGCGTTAACCGTCCCGTCAGAGTCAGCTCGATTCCTGGTTGTAGAGCCTTGAGACGCAAGGAGGCTGGCTGGAGGGGCTGTATCTGGACGTGCCGGTCGAGTGGGACGACCCCTACCGCTTCTTCCGCTGGTGATGATATTGCCGAAGACCGCGAATCCTGCGGAGCCGACGTGGATTCCGGTGCCGGATGATCTCTCAGCAGCCGCCCGGGCGCCGGTTACCGCTGTTCGAAATCGGCGATCGTGGCCGGCACGCGGTGCCGCCGGTCCCAGGCTGCGTGATAGAACGAGTAGCAGCCCGAGAGCATCACTCCCGCCCCGCCGAGGATCAGCAGCGTCTGTGGTGAGACAGCCAGTGCCGTGAGGACCATGCCCGCCGCCGAGGCACTGAACCGGATCAATCCGTTCAGGAACACCATGATGCCCATGTACCGGCTGGTGGCGCCGCCCACCGGCGCGAAGAAGGTGACTCCAATCTGCCACCAGAGGATCCACCATCCCCCTTGCACACTTCCGCGCGCCAGACGCCCGAGGATGGGAACGAGCAGCAGCGCAGGCGGGAAGGCCTGCGCGAGCCACGGCGTGGCAGCCAGCAGGATCGCGTCCAGGCCCCACAGGCAGCGGACGCCGCCCCAGGCGATCCAGGGGTTCGTGCGGTCGAACAGCCGCCCCAGCCAGCCGGTGGTGGCGAAGGCGGCGAGCGCGGGAATCGCGTGCATCAGCGCATTGCAGCCGACGTATCCGAATCCCAGATCCTGGCTCAGGAAGATCCAGATGAGTGGGAAGTAGAGCATCTGGAAAAAACCGTCGAGGAAGCAGCCGGCGAGGTACCGGCGATAGCGGTGGTCGTGGGTCAGGATGACGAGCGTTTCACGAAGACTCTGCGCGATGTCGGGCCGGGACGCACCCTGCAGCTGTTCCCACGTCTCGTCGACATGGATCTGCCGGAAACAGGCAAAGCTCGCCAAGCTCAACAGCCCGGCCAGCACCATCAGCAGTGACGCCATGTGCTCCGTGAGCCACCACAGCCCGTGGTGCACCGCTCCAGTGAGTGTCATGCTATCCGCCGCCTCCACATACTGGCTGGCGAAGTGCAGGATGACAGCCGACGCGACACTGGACAATAGAAAGCAGAGGGACGACCACTTCCGCGCCTCCCCCGTGGCGTGGCCACGGTGTTCGACCGGGTAGTTGGCCCGCAGCACCGCGGCAATGGCCGGCCGTGTCGTGACCTCGAACAAGGCTCCGATCCCCAGCAGCGTCAGGAACCAGAACGCACTGCCTGTAGCCGTCGCCATCAGCAGACTGCAGATCCCCGCCGTCACTCCCGGAATGATGATGTACGGCATCTTGGGGCGGTTGGCCATCCGGCTGCCCAGGTACAGGGTGAGGATCATGCCCAGCCCCGCACACAGCTCGCGCAGCGGCAGGTGCCAGTTGGCTGCCTGGAATTTCTTGATGGCGATCAACGGAGCGTTGAGCAGAATGCCCCCTGCCGCGGAGTCGAGTACGGCGTAGGCAACGTGCCACCGATATGTCCGCGCGGCGTTGCCGGTCAGTTGCGGCCCGCTCAGAAACGCCAGGAAACCGGCGAAGACTGGCTTAGCCATGCGCCATCATTCTCCCTGGAGGCATCATCGGCCGATTCCGAGTGTACCGCTCGATGACTGGCCGATCCACCAAGCGCCGCCGCCCCCTCGCCATGCTCTGGCGCGTTACGTGACCCGTCGCGGTCGGCAGGATACGTCCTCTCCTCACAGCTGCCGTAACGGCTGCCGGCTGCATCCCGGCGCGCCCGTGCTATGCATGGTCGCGTGGGACGGTCTGTGCGGATTATGCGCAGCTTGGGGACGCCCTGTTCCTGCGCGCGCCCGCGACCCGCGCGCGGTTACCCACAAAATAGCCTTGTCATCTCCAGAACTCAACCTATGTTACGGTGGCGGAGGAAACGTCGCGGGAACACAGGTCGGAGGCCGTTCGTTCGAACAGAGGAACAGAGGAACAGGGGACAGAGGCGAGAAACAGGTGCCACGATGAAGTTGACGATTGGCAAGAAGCTCATACTGGTCGGTGTGCTCGGGTCAGTGATCCCGCTGCTTGGTATCGGTGCGGTGGCGTTGTGGCAGGGAAGCAAGAGCCGCACGACGGCGGAGCACGAATGCACGAAGCTGGCCTGCGCGGATCTGGATCATATTCTCGAAGGTGTTCACGGCATGCTGGTATGCCAGAAGGAGGTGCTGGAACAGAAGGTGACCGGCGACCTCAATGTCGCTTCGAATGAACTGGCGATCGCCGGCGGCATGTCGCTCGGCACCGATACGGTCCGCTGGGAATCACGCAATCAGCTGACCGAATCTTCCCAGACGGTCGAACTGCCGGTCATGCAACTCGGCGAGGAGCCGATCGAGCCGAATGCAGATCCGCAGAAGCCCTCGCCGCTGGTGGACAAGGTGAAGAGCATGGTCGGGGGGACCTGTACCGTGTTTCAACGCATGAATGACGCGGGCGATATGCTGCGGGTCTCCACCAACCTGCTGACCACCGATGGTCGACGTGCGATCAACACGTATATCCCGGCGGTCAACCCGGATGGCAAACGTAGCCCGGTTGTGGAGGCGGTGTTGCGGGGCGACCGTTACATAGGCCGCTCCTTCGTCGTCAACAACTGGTACATCTCGGCATACGAACCCATCAGGGCTCAGAACGGTTCGGTCATCGGCATGCTGTTTGTCGGCGTGCCGGAGAGGTCTGCCAAATGGCTCTACCAGCAGGTCATGAACATCGCGGTCGGCGAGACCGGATACGTGTACGTGGTCGATTCGAAGGGGAACTATGTCATTTCCCAGGATGGCAAGCGGGACGGCGAGTCGATCTGGGACGCCAAGGACAGCGATGGGCAGCTGATGATCCAGAGCATGATCAAAAAGGCGTTGACGCTCAAGCCGCAGGAGATCGCCGAAGAGAGGTATCCGTGGAAGAACCCAGAAGATCCGGCGCCACGCACGAAGGTCGTGCGGTTCGCCTACTTCGCCCCCTGGGACTGGATCATCGGCGCCGGTTCGTACGAAGATGAGTTCCGCGGCGCGGAGCTGGCAATTGTCCACACCAACCGGCAGGGCAACACCATCATGGCGTTCATGCTGGGCGTGTGTCTCATCGGCCTCCCGCTGCTCTGGTGGCTGATCTCGCGCACCATCGCGCGTCCGATTCGCCAGACCGTCGCGGTGCTCAAAGACATCTCCGAGGGGGAGGGGGACCTGACCAAACGGTTGACGGCGACCAGTCACGACGAGATCGGCGACCTGGCCCGCTACTTCAACGAGTTTGTCGAGAAGCTCCAGGGCATCATCAGTCTCATCGCCGGCAACGTGCAGACCGTGGCGACATCCGCCAGCGGGCTGACGACGACGGCCACACAGCTGGCAAGTGGCGCGGCACAGGCCACCACGCAGTCGGCTCAAGTCGCGGCTGCGGCCGAACAGACGTCGGCCAGCATGACCAGCATGGTGGCTGCCACCGAGGAGATGTCGACCAATGTGACCACCGTCTCAGCGGCGATTGAGGAGTTCACGACGAGTGTGAGCGAGGTGGCTAAGAGTGCAGAGCGGGCCGCTTCCGTCGCGGCCGACGCCTCGCAGCTGGTCGATGCCAGCAATACACAGATCCACGATCTCGGTAACGCCGCCGACCAGATCGGCAAGGTCATCGAGGTGATTCAGGACATCGCCGAACAGACGAACCTCCTGGCACTCAACGCGACCATCGAAGCGGCACGTGCCGGCGAGTCGGGCAGAGGCTTTGCGGTCGTCGCCACCGAGGTGAAAGAGCTGGCCAAGCAGACGGCCAACGCCACCGAAGACATCCGGCAACGCATCCATGCCATCCAGGGTTCTACGAACCTGGCGGTGAAGTCCATGGGCGGGATCAGCGACGTGATCGGGCAGGTCAACGAGCTGTCGCGAATCATTGCCACGGCGGTGGAAGAGCAGAGCATCACGACCAAGGAGATCGCCCAGAATGTCGCGCAATCCTCGTCCGCGGCTCAGACCGTCGCGCAGGGCGTGGCCGAATCGGCCTCTGCCAGCCAGGAAATCGCGCGGATCATCGTCGACGTGGACCGTGCGGCCAAGCAGGCGGCTGAGGGCGCATCGCTCACCGAAATGAGCGGTCGCGAACTCTCCACCGTTGCCGATCAACTCCACTCGCTCGTCGGCCAGTTCCGCGTGTGATCACCGGCGCGGAGCCGCGCTGAACGCCAAGGCGGCCGGCACCCGCGTCGTCCGACAACTTCCATAACTCCGCCGATCCCGTTCAAGCGTCATGTTCCCTCCGGAACTCCGACGCGGTGAACGGGATCTTTCTTTTTTCCCCTTTTCCTTCTGACCGCGGCGTGCAATCCGCGCCCCCGCCTCCCGTTGCCTCCTCTGCCGCGGAGTGATATCGTGTTCCCGAGCTATCGAGCCCAATATCCCTCCTGTACCGGGTCCGGTCCGGGTTTCGGACGACAGGGGGGAGCCCCCGAGGAGACGAGACGTCATGTCGCAAACGAAGTCCCTTCCTGGCTGGTCGGCGCTGCTTGCCTGCGCCGCGTTGGCGCTGCTGATCGCGGCCGCATCCGGCCAGACTCAAACCGGCACAAAGCAATCCGGTGAAGTCGCCGTGTCACCGGAGTCCCCCTCCGACACGGTACGGGGCACGGCGGGCGGCGTGTCGCCGGAGGCGGTGCCCGCCGAGCACGCGGCAGGTGACGAGCAGCTGGACTTCATGATGTCAATGCTGTTTGTCTTCATGCTGGCCACGTTCATCGGCATCGGCGTGATTCGACGTGTGTCGCGCCTGCTGCACACCCCGTTGATGTCCTTGACGAATGCCATCTCCGCCATCTCGGTCGTCGGAGCGATCGTTGTGGCGGGTAGTGAGCACTATCCACCGTCCATTCGCATCCTCGGGTCGATTGCCCTCTTTGCCGCAATGACGAACATCATCAGTGGCTTCCTGATCACCGACCGCATGCTCAAGATGTTCAAGACGCGACAGGAGGTGAAGGCATGAACAACTACATTATTGAGATTGCCTATCTGTTCGCGACGGCGATGTTCATCTTCTCGCTGCACTGGATGAACGACCCGAAGACCTCGCGGCGCGGGGTGGTGGCCGGTGCGATTGCGATGTTTGTGGCGATCGTGGCCACTTGGTCCGCGCCCGGCGTCACGCAGCATTGGTGGATCATTCTGCCGATCATCCCCGCCGCCGTGCTCGGCTACTGGCTGGCGCAAGTGCCGCTGACGGCGGTGCCGCAGCGGACGGCGCTGTCGCACGCCTTTGGCGGTCTGGCAGCCGGTCTGGTCGGGACGGCCAAGTATTTCTACTGGCGGTACTGTGTGGCCGATCCGGCCATGGAACTGACAACGTTCCGCATGTGCGCGATCGTGGCCGAAATCATTCTGGGATACCTGACGTTCACCGGCAGCCTGGTGGCGGCCGGCAAGTTGCAGGAGTTCAAGTGGCTCCCGCAGCGGCCGTGGGTGTATCGCGGTCAGATCTATGTGAATCTCGGCGCCTTTGCGCTCGCCGTGCTGCTCGGATTCCTGATCGTCCTCGTCCCAGACGGCAGCTGGTCCTCCGCCGCGTTCGTGCTGATCATCATCTTGTCGCTCAATTTCGGCTGGATGCTCGTGATGCCGATCGGTGGTGCCGACATGCCCACCGTGATCTCGATGTTGAACGCCTACGCTGGCCTCTCCGCCGTGGCGATGGGGTTCGTCCTCAACAACAAGTTGCTCATCACGGCGGGAGCCTTGGACGGGTCGTCGGGTCTGATCCTGTCGATCATCATGTGCAAGGCCATGAATCGCTCCTTCCTGAACGTGCTCTTCGGCGCGTTCGGGCAGGTCCAGACGTCGGCGGCTGGTGAAAAGAAGACAGCCAAGAGCGAGACGCCCGAAGGTGCGGCGCAGATCCTGGAACAGGCCAGTCTGGTCGTGATCGTGCCCGGCTATGGGATGGCGGTGGCTCAGGCTCAACACCGCGTGCGAGAACTTTTCGACCAGCTGACGCGCCGCGGGATCGACGTGCGTTTCGCCATCCACCCCGTGGCGGGCCGCATGCCCGGACACATGAACGTTCTGTTGGCCGAGGCTGAGATCCCCTACGACCGGCTGATCGAAATGGACGACATCAACCACGACCTGCCGCAGGCCGATGTCGTGCTCGTCATCGGCGCGAACGACGTGGTGAATCCGGCGGCCCGTTCCGACAAGAACAGTCCGATCTATGGCATGCCGATCATCGACGCCGACAAGGCCCACATGTGCTTCTGTATCAAACGCTCGATGAACCCCGGCTTCGCCGGCATCGAGAACGAGCTGTACTACGCCGACCGCACGTTCATGCTGTTCGGCGATGCCAAGCAGGTGGTGGGCGAACTGGGCAAACAGCTGGCGGGGAATTCGGGAATCCACTGAGATGCGGTTGGTTGGCCGAGCGTGGTATGTGAGCGCATCAGCAGGCCACGGCGACGGCCTCCGTGAGTCCGAATGCCGAGCGTTACCCGGCCCAGGCAGCCAACGACGGAGTGCTGTCGACGTTGTACTGGCCCGGCGCGCTGGTGGAGGACAACACGCAGTGGCTGCAGCTGGCGTGGGAGACGCCGCAGACGTTCCAGACAGTCGTGGTCCGGTTCCTGCAGCATCCCTCCATGCACGGCCGTACGATCCAGCTGCAGCGGCAGACGGCTGCCGGCACGTGGGAGGGGTTTGCCACCACTGTCATTCCGGCAGACGCCACGACGGCCCACTCTGTGGCGACCTTCGACCTGCCGTCCGCGGTGACACTTGATAAACTGCGCATTGTCAATCTGCTCGATCTATTCGAGATCGAAATACGCTGACGATCGGCGCGGGCACGCTACGTTCCGCGAGCTGGAGGAGGTGGATGCTCCCCCTGCCGTTCACGGCTGTCGCGCCGGCGGGAGCGCCGGCTTTACGAGGCGTGCGCGCAGCGGTTAGAATCGTCGCGACGCTGGCGGTTCTGTGTTCCCGGTTGTGTTTCGCGAAGACGGCGAGGCCTTGATGCGTTGGCGGCAGTTCTTTCGGTGGAAGCCGCTGGAGATCATACTGGCTGAGATGGTCGGCGAGGGCAGATGCAGGGGCTGTCCCCCGTGGCTGCGCCGTTGACGGAGTGGCGCGACCCAAGCGGCCGCCCCGGGCCGGTCCGGGGTGGAAGAGGTACTGACCATGAACGTGGATGAGAGAAATCAGGTCACGACCCTGGCCGATCGCTGCATGCGTCTGGTGTGGCGGCGGCCGGCCCTGTCGCCAGGCGAGAGTGCACGCCGCCGCGTGACCGTCTATCTGATTCCGTACGTCTTCATACTGTATATCCTGGCCTATCTTGACCGGGTCAACGTGTCCGTGGCCGCACTGCACATGGAGATGCCGCCAAGTGAAGGTGGTCTGGGCTTCTCCAAGGCAGTGATCGGCTTTGGGGCAGGCATCTTCTTCTGGGGGTACTGGATCCTGGAGGTGCCCAGCACGCTGAGCGTGTTGCGATGGGGTGCGCGGTACGTGTTTGTACGGATCCTCGTCCTGTGGGGCCTGTCCTGCATGCTGATCGGGACCATAGGCACACCGATTTCGAGCACGATCTTCAGCTGGCTGCCGGCGATCGATCTGAACGCCGGCGTCGTGACGGGGCTGGACGCCGTGGTCAATGCGCTCTTCGGCTTCGTGGCGCAGCTGTTCGGCCGCACCGAGCCGCTGACCTGGTTTCGCGATCTGGCCGCGTTCTACAACGGGCTGTCCACCGATCCGGTGAACCAGTTCTATTTCTACCGCTTCATGCTCGGCTTCTTCGAAGGGGGCTTCTTCCCGTCGGTGATTCTGTATCTGTCACTCTGGTTCCGCGCGGCCGACCGGGCCAAGGCGGTCGCCAACTTCACGGCGGCGATACCCGTGGCCACTGTCTTCGGACTGCCCCTCTCCGGGTTGCTGCTGCACTTGAACTGGTTTGGATGGCCCGGCTGGCGCTGGATCTTCATCCTGCAGGGTGTCCTGCCGGTGATTGCTGGTGTGGTCACTCTGTTTGTGCTGCCGAACCGGCCGGAAGACGCGCGGTGGCTGCGCGGGGCCGAGCGGGAAAGCCTGCTCGGTGATCTGCGGCGGGAGGCAGAGAGCAAGGCCGGGCATTTCAACGTGCGGATCCTGTTGTCCCATCTGGGCATCGTGCTGCTGCTGACCACCGTCTACTTCTGCCTGAACGTGTTCAGCTATGGGCTGGGCATGTTCATGCCGGCGATCATCAAGTCGCAGTCGGGGGCGGGGGATCTCGCGTCCAGTCTGCTGGCCGCTCTGCCGTACGTCATGGCGCTGCTGGGCATGCTGATCAACGGCTGGCATTCCGACCGGACCGGGGAACGGGTTTTGCACGTCTCGGTGCCGCTGGCCTGCCAGGGGATTGGCATTGCGATCGCCGCGGCCACGGACGGCCAGTGGATCTTTCCTGTGTTGGCCATGATCCTGATTGTCGGGCCGATGCTGTACGCGCACATGCCGGCGTTCTGGCCGATTCCGAGCATGTTTCTGGGGGCCACGGCGGCCGCCTCGGCGATTGGCTTCATCAACATGATCGGCAACCTGGGTGGTTTTGTGGGGCCGTATGTGGTGGGGCGCGCGGCGACGGAACACGCCACCTTTGCGAATGCCCTGTACAAACTGGTCCCGTTCCCACTTGTCGGCGCGGGCGTCATCCTGATTGTGGCGCTGTATCGGCGCGCCCGGCCAGGAACGGATTGACACCAGCGGGCATGGCGGGGGGCGAATGCCACGGCGCGCCGCGGGCGCTGGTGCGGTTCGGTGTGGAACCGGACAGAACCCACCGTTTGCGCGACGGGGTAGACTCGATATGATGGCCGGATCAACGGGCGCCGAGCGGGGCTGGTCCTGGCGTGCCGCGGCTGGCGCGTGTGGTCTGCCGGGCCCCGAGCGGCGCGCGACCTGGTTGCAGCTGCGCACGAACCACCCCGCCGGGACGCGGCGGGCAACGAAAGGACTGATCCATGCCCAAGGCGTTGATCACACTGGCCCCGGTGGACTACCTGATCCTGATAGTGTACTTCCTGTTCGTGCTGGGCATCGGATGGGCCCTGCGGCGGTACATGAAGACGAGCACCGACTTCTTCCTGTCGGGACGTGCGATTCCGGCATGGGTCTGCGGCCTGGCGTTCCTGTCGGCCAATTTGGGCGCTCAGGAAGTGATTGGCATGGCGGCGTCAGGGGCCAAGTATGGGATCATGACCAGCCACTTCTACTGGGTCGGCGCGATCCCGGCGATGGTGTTTGTCGGGATCTTCATGATGCCGTTCTACTACGGATCCAAAGCCCGTTCAGTGCCGGAGTATCTCAAGCTCCGGTTCGATGAGAAGACGCGCGCGTTCAACGCCATTTCGTTCGCCGTGATGACCGTCTTCTCGTCCGGCATTTCCATGCATGTGCTGGCGCTCCTGCTGGAGCAGATTCTGGGCTTCAACTACCACATGTGCATCGCGGTATCCGCAATCATCGTGCTGGTCTATATCGTGCTGGGCGGGTTGACCTCCGCCATCTACAACGAGGTGCTGCAGTTCTTCATGATCGTGTTTGGATTCGTGCCGCTGGTCTGGATCGGACTGCAGAGCGTCGGTGGCTGGGACGCACTGGTCGCCAAGCTCGATGTGGTCGCCACCAGCGCCGCCAATCCGGCCGGGCGGGCGTTTGCGGAAGGTGCCTGGACGCAGTCATGGGCGCACATGTACTCGCCGGCCGCCAACCCGATGGGGGTGGAGTGGTTCGGCATGGCGATGGGGCTGGGCTTCGTGCTGTCCTTCGGCTACTGGTGCACCGATTTCCTGGTGATCCAGCGTGCCATGGCGGCCGATTCGATGTCAGCCGCGCGGCGCACGCCGTTGATCGCGGCGGTCCCCAAAATGTTGTTTCCTGCACTCGTCATCCTGCCGGGCATGATCGCCATCGCGCTGCATCACGAGCTCGGCGGCTTCCTGCCGACTGACGACAAGGGTGCCACCGACTACAACATGGCGATCCCCGTGATGCTGGCCCGGTTCTGCCCGGCCGGCCTGTTGGGAGTTGGCGTCACCGCGCTCATGGCCTCCTTCATGTCGGGCATGGCCGGCAATGTGACGGCGTTCAACACGGTCTGGACCTACGATCTGTACCAGAGCTACATCCGGCCGGGGCAGCCTGACCGGCACTACCTGCGGATGGGGCACGTTATTACCGTGGTGGGAATTCTGATCAGTGTGGCGTGTGCGTACGTGGCGCGTGAGTTCAACAACATCATGGACATGCTGCAGCTGGTGTTCGGCTTTGTCAACGCGCCGCTGTTGGCCACGTTCCTGCTGGGCATGTTCTGGCGGCGGGCCACGGGCAACGGTGCGTTCAGCGGCCTGGTGTGCGGCACGCTGGCGGCCGCCGTGCATCACGGCCTGACACTGCCGGCCCAGGCTGACTGGGGTGTCAAAGGTGGCTGGCTGTGCGGCGGGCACGTCGTGCACACTTACCCGGTGGACATGGCCCAGAACTTCTGGGCTGCGATCTACGCGTTCACCACCTGCTTCGTCGTCACGATCGTGGTGTCGCTGTGCACAGCGCGCAACAAGACAGACGATGACCTGCGCGGACTCGTGTACTCACTCACCCCGCGTGTGAAAGAACACGGTGTGGCGTGGTACAAACAGCCGGCCACGCTGGGGGTGGCCGTGCTGGTCGCAGCTGTCATCCTGAACATTATCTTCTGGTAAGGGAGCGTTCCCCATGCAACTCGATGTCCGCCTGCCCATCGGCGCGATGTTTCTTATCATCGGTCTGATCCTGTGCGCGTACGGGCTGGCCACGTGGTCCGATGTGGAGCTGTATAGGCGGTCGCTGGGCCACAATGTAAACGTGTGGTGGGGGTTGTTTCTGATGGCCTTCGGCGCCGTGATGCTGTGGCTGACACGCCGGGCGGCGGCGCGGACTCCGGCCGGCCGGAAGGATGCGCACGAGTGACGGGATCCCGGCTCTCGCAGCCCCGCTGGTGTAGATTGTCTAATCGCTACAATCGTTACGGCGTGCGCGCCGCGTGTGTGCAGTGGAGAGTGTGTAAGTAGTTTCAGGGAGGATGTTTAGGCGCGAATCCTGGAGGCTGGAGGCGTGTTGCGCTTCCAGGGGTACAGCTTCATATCGCGGGCCGCACGACCGATACCACTCCTATAGATGGACCCATCGTGGCGCGCAGCAAAGGGATGCTTGACGGATGGATGTCACAGGGAAGTGGCTCACACGGTTGATCGTATGGGGGGGCCTGCTGGCTGTTGTGCCGCGGCCTGCGTGGGCTGACAGGATCGCGCTGCCGAGCCCGCTCGGGCTGGTGATCCCGCAGTCGGTGCCCCGCTCGGAACTGCCTGAATCGCCCGTGCCGGATCCGGCCGGGCGAGCCGGCGCGGTGGTGAACGACGCGCCGGGTGACGTTGCGCCGGGTGATGTGCTGCCGCAGCCACCGCTGTCGCTCGACGCCTTGCAGCAGATTGCCTGGCAGTCCAATCCGACGCTGGCTCAGGCGCGGATGGCGGTGCGGGAGGCGATGGGCCAGCAGGTGCAGGCGGGTGTCTATCTGAACCCGGAGGTCGGCTGGTCGGGGGCAGACGTGGGCATGGACCGCACGTCCGGGCAGCAAGGCGCCTACATTTCGCAGGAGTTCATCACTGCCCACAAGCGGCAGTTGGCGCGCAACACGGCCGGCCACGCGGTGGTGGCCGCCGAGCATGCGCTGGAGGCCCAGCACTGGCGCGTCCGGAACGCAGTACGGTGGGGTTTCTACGAGGTGTTGATTGCCGAGCAGATGGTGCGGGTCAATGCGGACCTCCTGCGCGTGGCCAAGGATGCTGAAGACATCACGACCCGCTCGCGCGAACTGAAGGAGGTCACCGAAGCTGACGTGCTGCAGGCGGCCATCGAGGCCCACCGGTCCGAAGTGAGCCTGTACCAGGCGCGCAACCGCCATCGCACCGCGTGGTATCAGCTGGCGAACGTCCTGGGGCGCCCGGACATGGCGCCCGTGCCGTTGGCGGGGGACGTAACAAAGGATCTGCCGGTCATCCGCTGGGACGACAGTCTGACGCGGCTGTTGTCCTTGAGTCCGGAGTTGGCGCGGGCGCAGGCCCAGTTGGAGCAGGCGCGCTGCAACCTGGCGTGGCAGTGTGCCCAACGTCGAGCCAACGTTTCGGTGGAGGTGGGGGTCAAGTACGACGAAACGGCCCGCGATACGCTGGCCGACGTCTCGCTGGGGATGCCGCTGCAGATCTTCGACCGGAATCAAGGGAACATCATGTCAGCCCGTGCCGCGCTGGCGGCCGCGACGCGCGAAGTCGAGCGTGTGGAGCTGGACTTGCGCAATCGTTTTGCCGAGGCGTTCGAGCAATACTCGAACAACCTGCATCAGGTCAACGTGTTTCAGACGACGATTCTGGACAAGGCCATGAAGTCGCTCGACCTGACGGCCATCGGCTACCGGGAGGGGGAGTTCAGCTATCTGAGTCTGTTGACGGCCCAACGCACCTACTTCGCAGTGAATCTGGAGTACCTGGCCGCTCTGCAGCAACTCTGGGCGCAGGCGGTGGCCCTGGATGGATTCCTGCTCACCGGCGGCCTGGACCCGCTCGATTGATCGCGGAGCTCTCGGAGGCGAGGTCCGGGACGCGCCGCGGCGCGCGTTCAGCACAAGGCGCGCTCGCCGCGTATTCGTGCAAAGAGCTCATACAGGATCGGCAGCACGAACTGCTCGAAGAAGATCGCCACGACGAACCCGCCGATGTAGACCACGGCCAAGGGGCGGTGGATTTCCGAACCCGAGGCGCTGCCCAGCGCCAGCGGCAGCACACCCAGGATCAGGATCAACTCCGTCATCATGATCGGCCGGAAGCGCCGCGCCGCTCCTTCCAGCACCGCCGCGTGCAGTTCCATGCCGCCGCGTCGCAGATCATTGATTTTGCCCACCAGGACGACGCCGTTCTGGAGGGCGATGCCGAAGAGCGCTATGAACCCGATGACCGACGACACATTCAAGGTCTGGCCGGTCAGATAGAGGGCGACGATGCCGCCGGCGAGTGTGAACGGGACGTTCAACAGCAGCAGCAGCGACTGGCGGAACGAGCCCAGCGAGGCGAACAGCACGACCAGCACGCTCAACCCGACGATCAGCATCAGCCAGCTGAGCTGCCGCATGGTCCGCTGTTGACTCTCGAACTGCCCGCCAAATGCGAACCGGTATCCGACCGGCAGAGGGACGGTGTCCCTGATCCGCTGCGTCGCCTCCTGGACGAATCCCACGACGTCCCGCCCCACGACGTTGCACATGAGAATCTTGCGCCGCGTGAGCCCCTCACGGAAGATCGTCTGCGGCCCTTCATCCCGGTCGATCCGGGCCAGATCCGACAGCGGAATCCGGTTCCCGGCCGGCGTGTCGACCAGCAGGTTGGCGATCGCGTCCACGCTATGGCGGTACTCCTCGGGCAGGCGCAGCAGCACCGAGGTGAGTCGTTCCTGCTCGCGCACATCGGTCACCTCCACGCCGTTGAGAGCCGTCTCGATCAGGTCCCCCACGGCGCTGACGTGCAGGCCATGCCGGGCCAGCGCCTCGCGATCCAGTTCGATCACGATGAGCGGAATGCCGGTCGTCTGTTCGATCTGCAGGTCCGCCACGCCCGGCATGGTCCTGATCACATCGTGCATCTCCTGGATCTTGGCGTTGAGTACATCCAGATCCGGTCCGAAGAGCTTGAGAGAAATCTGTCCTTCAACGCCCGTCAGCATCTCGGACAGCTTGTTGGCAATCGGCTGTTCGAACATGTAGACGATGCCAGGGACCTGGTCGAGTTTGTGACGCATGGCTTCCGTCAACTCCGCATATCCCAGCTGCCGTTCTTCCAGCGGTTTGAGTTGCAGGAGGTTGTGCGAGTGGTTGGCGGGATGCACGTGTTCGGTCTCTTCGCCCATGCCCGTGGCACGGCAGACGTTCAGCACATCGGGGAACGAAAGCAGGATCTCTTCCACCTTCTGGCCGATCCGGCACGATTCCTGCAGCGATGTCTCGGGCAGCATCACCGTGCTGAGCATCAGCGACCCTTCGTCAAAGAAGGGCACAAACTCGCTCCCCAGCTGCCGATAGGCCAGGCCGCCCAGGGCGAGGACGAGCAGGGCCACGGCCAGCACGCCGAGCTTCAGGCGGAAAGACACGCGGAGCAGGAACAGGTAGAAACGCGTGGCCAGGCGGATGAAGATGTTCTCCTTCCGGTGCAGGTCGCGGGCACGCATGCAGAAGGACATCAGCACAGGTTGGAGGGTGATGTTCATCACGAGCGAGCCCAGCAGGGCCGCCACCAGCGCATAGGCGGTGGGGCGGAACATCCGGCCGGCGATCCCTTCGAGTGCCAGCAGCGGCAGGAACACGAGCACGATGATGACGTTTGCCGAGAAGACATAGGGTCCGACCTCCCGCGCGCCATGCGCGGCGGCCTCCAGGGGCGTGTGGTCCGCTCCCGATTCAAACGCCTTGTACATGTTCTCGACCATGATCACGGAACCGCTGGCCATCTTGCCCACGCCGATGGCCAGGCCGCCCAGTGCCATCACCGTCAGCGACACCCCGCCCAGATGCATCAGCAGCAGCGCGAAGAGCACCGACACGGGGATCGTCAGCGCGGCGACCAGCGAGGCGCGCAGGTTGCCCAGAAACAGCAGGATCACCAGCAGGACCAGCATTCCTCCCTCGAGCATCGAGAAGCCGACATGCCGCAGCGTGCTCCAGATCAGAGTCGATTGGTCGTAGTACGGAATCACCTCCACACCGTGCGGCAGGTCACCCTGGATGTCCCGCAGGAACGCCTTGATATTCTCAATGACCGCCAGCGTATCACCGCCATACTGTTTCTGGACGACCACCGACACCGCCTCCCGGTTGTTGAGGCTGGCGCGGCCACGCGGAGGCTTGTGCCCGATCCGCACGTCGGCCACATCCTGCACGTAGACCGGGATATTGTTGCGCGACGTGATGACGGTGTTCTGGATGTGCTCCAGGGACTCCACCTGCCCGATCCCCTTGATCAGGAACTCCTGGGCCTTTTCGGTGATGATCCCCCCAGAGAAGTTGCGGTTGCTGTCGGCAATCGCCTCCTCGACATCCGCCACGCTGATCCCGTATTGACGCAGCGCGTCCGGCCGCAGGAACACCTGGTACTGCCGGGCAAATCCGCCGAGATTCACCACGAAGGACACGCCGTTGACACCCAGCAGCCGGTAGCGAATCGTCCAGTCGGCTACGCCGCGCAACTCCATCGGATCCACGCCGTCGCCGACGACGGCGAACTCGAAGACCTCCCCCATCCGCGAAGATACCGGACCCATGACCGGGCGCGATGCCCCCGACGGCAGCTGTTCGGCCAGGATCTCCAGTTTGCCGGCGACGATCTGGCGCGCCTGGTAGATGTCGACGTCCCAGTCGAATTCAACCGTCACGACCGACTCGCCGGTGGTCGATTCCGATCGCACACGCGTGACGCCGGGGCTGCCACTCATGAGACTCTCGAGTGGATATGTCACCATCCGTTCCACGTCCTCGGCCGCCATGCCGTGATAGGACGTGATGATATTCACCAGCGGCGCGTTGAGATCCGGATAGACGTCTTTCGGCATCGCCTGGTAGGCGGCAAAGCCGCCGGCGGATACGAGCAGGGTCAGCAGCACTACGAGCAGGCGATTGCGCAACGCCACGTCAATGATCGTTCGAATCACCAGGGCGACTCCTCATTAGTACCTGTCACACGCTCCGCAGGGGAACATCCTGAAACAACCGGCCGGCGTTTCAGTGGGAATGCTCCGCCTGCAGCTGATCCCGGAGCAGCACAGATCGCAGCTGGTAGTTTCCCTCCACGACGACCTGTTCCCCCTTCTCCAATCCCCGGACCACGGTCAGGTACTCCCCTGCGAGCGGACCGGTCTCGATTTCGCGGCGCCGATAGCCGTCCCCTGCCACGACGAACACGATCCTCTTGTCGCCGTCCTGCAGCACCGCATCCTTGTGCACTGCCAGCATCTGGGTCGTGCCATTAAGCAGGATTTCCACGTCGGCGAACATGCCGGCCTTGAGCTTCCCCTCCGCGTTCTGCACCTCCGACCGCACGGTGATCGTGCGGGTCGTCAGATCGAAACGGTCTCCCACGTAGGTGAGGCTGCCGTCAAAGACCGTGTCGGGAAACGCCGGCACGCGGATCCTGGTCTGCTGCCCCACCACCACCTTGGCGAAGTCCTTTTCGTAGATCTCGGCATCCACCCACACCACGTCCGTGTCGGCAATCTTGAGGATCTCGGTGCTCTCGTCGACCGGTGCCCCCACGACCACGTTGATTTCCACGACGCGCCCGGTCAGCGGGGCGAAGAGCTGAATCGACGGGCTGATCTGATGGGTCTGCCCCATCGCCAAGACCTGGTCTTCGGTGAAGCCCAGCACGTGCAACGCCTTCTCGCACACCTCCCTGGTCGACTGGGCGATCTTGAAGGTCGCTTCGGCGGCGACGAGATTCTTGTTGACGCCGATGCCCTGTTCGAGCAGGTGCCGCTCACGCTCCACATTGAGCTGGGCCAGTTCCAGATCGGCTATCGCCTTGTAGAAATCGGATTTCGCCTGCCCCACCGCCTGGCTCTCGAGGACCAGCACCGGCTGCCCCCGCTCCACCCGCTCGCCGACGCGGACCAGAATCTCCGAAACCCGCCCGGAGAAAGCGTGGCTGACAATAGCCGTCTGGGACTGCGGGGCCAGCACCATGGCCATCGCCCGCAGCACGGGCCGGCTCTCGTGCAGCTGCACCTCCTCCACGGCCAGACCTGCGATCGCCCGTTCGGTATCCGTCAGCCGGATCACCTCCGTGGCGGCGTCCGGCGCCGCGTACCGCAGCTCCGATGCTGCCTCCTGCACGCTCTCAAGCAGAGAGGACAGCCCCAGGTTCTCACAGCCAGACAGAAGTGGTGCCAGGAGAGCTACCCACGCGACAATCGAACGGGCTGCAGCACTTCGCGCCATGGTCTGGAGTATCCTCTGTGCAGGTCGGGAACCGGAACGTGGAGCATCACACGCCTGCAACCTAATGTACTCGGCCGTGCCCCGGACACAAGACATGCCCTCAATCCCACCGCCGATCGGGAAAGTCAAACCATCCACCACCTGCGGAAGCCGGTAGAAGGCACGGGTGGCGGGTAACCGCATGCCATTTGGCAGCGAACCGGGCCCGCCTCGGGCACGTAGTGCATAAGGTGCTGTTTCTCGTTCTGTAAAAGGAGCCGGCTGATGAGATGCGGTGGGGTCATTCGGATTCTGGTCACGGCCGTCACGGTGCCGATTCTCGCGGGGGCGGTGGTGGCCGAGGAGAAACGCACCCGGGTGCTCGACCCGCGCGAGCCGCAGCTGGTGCTGCATTACGACTTTTTCGGCGTAGAAGATGGCCGGGTGAGCGACGCTTCGGGCCAGAAGCATGACGGGCAGCTTGTGGGAGGCGAGATCGTACCCGGTCGCCGTCGGCCGGCGGTTGCGTTTGCGGGCGCAGGTTCCATCACGGTCACGGAGGGGGCCGAGACGCTCGACTTCGTGTCGCGCACGCTGTCGGTCGGTGCGCGCTGCAAGCCTGCCAGCGCGGATGGGGTCATTATTTCAGTCGGCGATCAGGTGAACGGATTCAGCCTGTATCTGAAGAACGGCATTCCCCACTTCTCGGTGCGGGCGGACGGCAAGCTCACAACGGTAGCCGGTTCTGAAGTGGCCGGCACCGATCGGTGGGTACACCTGTTCGGCACGATCGACGCGAAGGGGAACATCACGCTGGTGTCCAACGGCTGGCCGGTGTCGACGAAGCCGGGTCGTCCGCTGGCTGATGTGCCGGCGGAGCCGATGTGTGTGGGCGCGGACTATGGTGAGCCGGCCGGCGAGTACACGGGTCCGCAGCACTGGCACGGACTGATCGAGAGTGTCCGTCTGTACTGGGGTGTCGTGGACCGCGTGTCTGACAGCGAGGAATTGGGAGACTGGGCAGATCTCCCTGGCTGCGGCTGTAATCGATAGCGGTCTGCGCGCGGCACCGCTGGTCACGTCGCTTTGCCGCGCGCCGGCCACTACTCTCTGGCAGGACCGGTGCCACGCATGTTGGTCCGGGCCGTATCGGCGCCGTGACAGGCAATGCGCGCGGGGCCGATGGTGCCGTCTGGGCGCCGGCTGTGCCGCCACGTGTTTCCCTCCCGGCCGGTATGTTGTACCGGCTTGTTGGCAGGCTTAGAATACGAGCCGTTTTGTGCTGCTGTCACCTGCCGGAGGAACATACGATGTCGCGTGCAATACTGGCCGGATGTCTGGTGCTGGTGCATGGCTTGGCCGCCGGATCGCTTGCACAGCAGAGTGGTGTCGACCTGGCCAAGCTCGCGGGTTGGGACATCGTGATCGCGGACGATGCGATCCCCAGCGAAATTCATGCGGCCGAGGAGTTTCAGTCGTTCCTGGCGCAGGCGAGTGGGATTCAATTGCCGATCGTGACAACTGCTGACCGGCCGGATCGGCACGTGCTGATCGGCGCCAGTCCGATGCTGGCCGACGCCGGCCTGCAGGTGGACGTCGCGGCGATGGGGCCTGAGCAATTGCGGATCGTGGTCCGCGACGGTCTCATCGCGATTGTCGGCGGCCGGCCGCGCGGCACGCTCTATGGTGTGTACACCTTCCTGGAAGACTATCTGGGGGTGCGGTTCCTGACCGCGGACCACACGCATGTGCCACGGCTGGCGCCGTCGGCGGTGATCGCGGCGGTGGACCGGAATTACACCCCGCCGCTCTCGTTCCGCTGGAGCTACTATGGCGAGACCAACCGCTCACCGATGCTGGCCGCGCGTCTGCGGGTGAACACGGTGAGGGGCGACCTCAAATACGGCGGGACCACCGGCCAGTCGCTTATCAGTCATACGTTTGGCCGGCAGATCCCGACCAGCAAGTATGGTCAGGAGCATCCGGAGTACTTCGCGCTGCGGGACGGCAAACGCCTGTCGGACGTTTCGGACGACTGGTCGCAGAGCGAACCGTGCCTGACTCATCCCGACGTGCTCCGGATTGTGACCGACGCGGTGCTGGCCGAGTTGGAGGCGCATCCGGACAAGGAGAACGTCGCGGTCAGTCAGAACGACAATGCGCAGTACTGTCAGTGTCCGCAATGCCAGGCGATCGACGACCGCGAGGGGACGCCGATGGGCACGCTGTTGGAGTTCGTCAACGCGATCGCGGACGTCGTGGCGCGGCAGCACCCGCAGGTGAAGGTCGGAACGCTCAGCTACTGGTACAGCCGCACCCCGCCCCGGACGCTCAAGCCCCGGCCGAACGTGCAGATCCAGCTCTGCAGCATTGAGTGCTGCATGCTCCATCCAATCAACGATCCAGCCTGCGAGCAGAACGTGCGGTTCTGCCAGGATATGGACGCCTGGGGCAAGTTGACCAGTAACATCTTCATCTGGAACTACAACACCAACTTTACCAACTATCTGTTGCCCTGCCCGAACCTGCGCGTGATCGAGCCCAACATCCGTTACTTCGTGGCGCACGGCGCGCAGGGGATCTTCATGCAGGCGGCCGGCAACTCGACCGGTGCCGAACTCTCGGACCTGCGCAACTACGTGATGGCCAACCTGTTATGGGATCCGACGCGGAGCGGCCAGCAGTTGATCGACGAATTCCTCGATCTGCATTACGGCCCGGCTGCGCCGCCGATCCGGCAGTTCATCAACATGTACCACGACCACTGCGCCGCGCGGAAAATCCACCGCAACTGCTTTGGCCGGGGCGCGGACTATGCAATCGACGACACGATTGCCCAGGCGGCGCTGGCGGCATTCTCCGACGCACTCGCGCTGGCCGGCAGCGATGTGGTGAAAGCGCGGGTCGACAAGGCTTCGATCTGCGCCTACCGCGCCGCGATCGAGCCGGCATGGGTCCTGCCGGCCAGCGAGCTGGGCGCCGACCAGGTGCAGACGCTGCGGCCGCTCGTCAAGCGGCTGTTCGAGCTGTGCGCCCAGTTCGAGGTACCGATGTTTTCCGAAGGGACGACCATCGATCAGGCGCAGCAGCGGTTGCGGGAACAGCTGGGCATTCCTGCGGGAGAGAGTTTTTGAGCGGGGGAGAGCGGGGGAAGAAGACGGGATGGACCGGATGATGGAACTGCGGTGCCTGGCGGGCGACTGCCTGCTGCTGGCCAGCGCGTGGCTCGGCGCGGGACTCCCCGCCCACGCCGCGCGGCAGAAACACGCCTCGGATTGTGGAACGGGCGAGCGCCGGTGGGCGACGGGACGTTCGAGGACGCGGACGCCTGGATCACGGTGCATCGGCCAGAGGCGGGCAACGGCATGGCATGCTGGACGATGAACTGCACAAGCAGTACAACGTCGATACCAGGGGTGTGATTGGTCTGCAGCCGCACTCCTGCCACGAATTGAAACTCCGCTTCCATTCCAAGACATTCAGATCAAGCGACTGTAGCATTTATTTGTGTATTTGTGCGGGAGACAGAGCTCATGGCGTTGATGGCGGCCTTCACCACGCTCGACGGCAGCATCGTCGGCATGTACTTGTTGGCGACGATGGTGGCCGGGGTCATGGTGCGGAAATACGTGTCCCGGGTGGACCATTTCCTGGTGGCCGGCCGCGAGATGAACGTCTTCCTGGGGATTGCGTCGCTGGCCGCGACCGAGTTTGGCATCGTCACCTGCATGTACACGGCGCAGGCCGGATACACCCGCGGGTTTTCCGGCTCGATCCCCGGCATCCTCAACGCTGCCGCCATGTTCGTCGTCGGCTGGACAGGGTTCTGCGTCAAGCCGCTGCGCGACTCGGGCGTCATTACGATTCCAGAACTGTTCGAGCAGCGTTATGGCAAGTTCGTGCGATGGCTCTCCGGCGTCGTCATCGTGCTGGGCGGGCTGCTCAACATGGGGGTCTTCCTGCGCGTCGGTGGCCAGTTCCTGGTGGTCTGTTGCGGTATGGACCTCGGGTATCTGGAGATCGCCATGACGGTGCTGCTGGTGGGCGTTGCCGTGTACACCATCGTGGGCGGCATGCTCTCGGTGCTGGTGACCGACTTCCTGCAGTTCATCGTGATGAGCGCCGGGTTGCTGGTGGTTACCTTTCTGATCCTGGGAGAGATAGGCTGGAGTCGCCTGGTCGAGGCGGTCGAGTTGCACCATGGAGCCGGCGGCTTCAACCCGTTCATTCATCAGGATCTGGGGTGGGCCTTTGTAGTGTCGAATCTGTTTACCAACATCGCGACCGTGCTGACGTGGCAGACCTGCATCGCCCGGCTGTTATCGGCCAAGGACAGCAAGACCGGCCGCCGCGTGTACACCGGTACGGCCTTCTTCTTTGTCTGCCGCTGGGTCATTCCGGGAATCTGGGGTATCGCGGCGCTGGCCATGATCGATCCGTCGGTGGTGGAGGGGATCGGCCTGCAGTTTGGGGAAAGGGATGGTACGCTCTTCGCCATGCCCTACCTGCTGGCCCAGATTGTGCCGGCGGGCATGATGGGAGTGCTGGTAGCGGCCATGCTGGCGGCCGACATGTCCACCGATTCATCCTACATGTTGACTTGGGGCAGTGTGATCTACAACGACATCCTGGGCCCGTTCCGCCGCACGCGCTGGTCGGAGAAACGTGGGATTCTGTGGAATCGGTGCATTGTCGCGTTGATCGGCGTGTTCCTCCTGTTCTGGGGTCTGTGGTACAAACTGGAGGGCAACCTCTGGGAGTATCTGCAGATAACCGGCGCGATCTATCTGGCCAGCATGGCGACACTCCTGATCGCCTGCTGCTACTGGCGCCGCGCCAACAACTGGGGCGCTATCGCCGCGATCATCGTCGGGGCTGTGCTGCCGGTGCTATCCCTGTCGCTCAATCTGTTCGTCCAGGTGCCCCTGCTGGACGAGAACGGCGCGCAGATCCTGAAAGATGGCGCCGCGGCCACGCAGGGGCTGGTCAAGTATTACGTGGGTGACAACTTCGTGAACATCGGCACATTCCTGGCGGCAGGCGTGGCCATGGTCGTGGGGTCACTACTCAAGACTGTGTTTTCACCAGGGCCGGACACGCCCGATTTGAAGGAAGGCACGCCATGAATCTGGTGAATCTGCCCGGCCAAGTGCGGGAGATGATCTCCAACCATCCGTTCTGGGCCCTGCTCACGCTGGCGGTCCTGATATGGTATTCGTTGATCACAGTCTTTGTCGCCATCCGCGGCGCTATGGATATCAAGCAGATGCTGCGCAATCTGGCAACCCATAATGGAGACAGCACGGAGGGAATGACGAATGACGAAATACCCAAGCACGAGGGAATGACGGATGACGAAATACCCAAGCACGAGGGAATGACTGAGCCTGAATGACGAAAGAGGTCTCTACATGGGCGTTATCGTCATTGGGGCTTCGTCCTTCCTTCCGTCCTTGGGTATTTCGTCATCCGTCATTCCCTCGTGCTTGGGTATTTCGTCATCCGTCATTCCTTGCGTGTTTCGTCATTCGTTATTTTCCAGGCGGAAGATGCGGCGGGCGTTGCCGTGCATGATCGGATCGACCAGTTCCAGGGCGTCGTCCCGGCCCAGCCAGCCCTCTTCTACCAGCTCGCATAACGCCAGAGCGATGCCTTGCCGGGCGATGACGGCGTGTCCGAGGACCTGTTCCACATACACATAGTCGCCGCCGAATGTGAGCAGCTTATTGGCCGGCGCCGTGACCAGGTATTTCTTGAGAAAGTCCTTCGCCGCCACCGGGTTGATGATCCACGACCAGCACATGTCGACAAATGCATTGGTCCAGTGCTTGGCGACCGCGATCAGCTCTTCGTAGTATGGATAGCAGATGTGCATGAACACGAATGGCGTGTTGGGTGCGTGGCGGCACAACGCGCAGGCTGAGCCGGCGTTGTGGATCAGCCGGGACAGTGGCATGTTGTTGTTCCCCGCATAGTAACCGGTGTGCAGTTTCACGGGGAGCTGGTGTGCGGTGGCCTTCTCGACGGCATACCAGAAGAGATGATCCTCCAGCGCCTTCTGCTGCGCCGGGTCCACCGGCTCCTGCCGGGCCCGCTTCTTGAACGTCTCGGCCACCTGCTCGGCCGGCGTTGGCTGGTAGTCGATGTCCCGGCGATAGGCGTCCTGGGACTTGACCGCCACGGCCTGGGCGCCGTACTTGTCGAACCACCAGTCGATCACGCGGTGCCAGTCGGCCAGTTCAGTGGCGGTGATGCCAGTCGGTTTTCCAAAACCTTCCAGGTTCGGGCCTGCGTACATCCCCACGATGCTGATGTCCTGCATCAGGAGCTGAGGCATCTTCGACTCGTGAAACCCTGATCGCAGCGAGTTGACCTGGCACGACTCGATCCCGCTCAGGTCGCGCAGCACGCGGTGATAGAATCCAGGTTGCCGGACCTGCTCGTAGCCCGCCTGTACCTGGGCCACGGTATCTGCATTCAGGTCATGCACGCCGTAGAGTTGCCGCAGGGAAATGCGCGCTGCCTGCCCGTAGCCGGTATGTTTGACGGCGGGCCAGTAGGGCTCCAGCGCCTTCCACTTCTCGAGTGGCGTCGGCCCTTGCGAGTAGAACGTCTGGTGGGCGTCACGCGGCATCCCGGCCGTCAGCAGATCATAGCCCAGATATCCGGAGAGCACCAGGGTCCAGTCATCCTGGTTCCGGAAGGCACCGTCCGGAGGCAAGCGTTCGTGTTCGTCGCACAGATGTTCGTGCGTGTCGATCAGCGGTGTGCTCCATACTTTCGCATAGATCTCCCGCCGCAACTCGCTCGGTTGAGGCGGCGGCTCCTCGGCTGTCAGGCTGGCGCCACCAAACGCTGCGCCGCCCCAGAACGCGGCTACCCCAGCTGCCCCGACCGCCTGCAACGCGGTTCGTCTCGACGTGCGGTACCCTGGACGCATAGCTCGACCCTCCACAAAACTACTGCCTTCTTCATGGTTATGGCCCGCTGCGATAGAACGTCCTGCCCCCGTCGACGAGGATCTCCTGCCCGCAGATGAAACCGCCCCAGGAGCTGGCCAGGAACACCGCCAGTCCCGCAACGTCGGCCGGTTGCCCCAGCCGCCCGATCGGCACCTGATCGATCAGCAGCTGTTTCTTGGCGGCGTCCGCATAGCGTTCCCGCAGCAGATCGGTTTCAATCACGGCCGGGTGGATCACGTTCGTGCGAATGCCGTGGCGGGCGTAGTTGCGGGCCAGGTACCGCATCATGCCGACCAGCCCGGCCTTGGCCGCCGCATAGTCGATGGCGCCACCACCTCCGTCGTACACGGTCGACGAGCCGACGAACAGGATCCGGCCGCCGCCGGCGTGCAGCATGGTCGGCAGGACCGCCCGGACGGCGTAGAACGCGGACGACAGATTGACGTCGATCATCTGCTGCCAGGACTGCGTGGAAGTCGCCTCGGCAGGACGCACCAGGTTCTGACCTACGTTGGCCACCAGCACATCGAGCCGCCCGAAATCACGCGTGGCCTGCTCCACCACCGCCTTGGTCGTCTCCGGCTCGCACGCGTCGGCGACGGCCGCTTCGACCTGGCAGCCATCGGCGCGAAGCTGGTCCAGCATCTTCTGCACCTGCTCGGCATAATGGGGCTGCCCGGTGTGCGTGAACAGCGTCGTCGCACCGGCGCGCGCGAAAGCGTCGACGATGCCGGCTCCGATGCCGCGCGAGCCCCCCACGATCAAAGCTACCATCCCCGCCAAATCCATTGTCAACATAGTGCACCACTATCGGAGTACTGCCTGCATCGCGTCACCCAGCAGCCGCAATACTTCATCGCAGGCTGCGTGATCGATGATCAACGAGGGCCTGATCTCCAGCAAATTGCGGCGGACACCGGCCAGCCCGAAGATCACGCCACGCCGGACCCCCCTCGTCGCGGATCCGCCTGGTCTCTTCGTCCAGCGGTTCCTTCCCCGCGGGATCCCTGACAAACTCGACGCCGATGTGCAATCCCACCTGGCGAATATCACCCATTTCAGGAAACTCCCGCCGCAGTCGCAAGAGCCCTGCCGGGAGATATTCGCCCATGCGGTTCACAGCCACACACGGCCGACCCGCCATGGACACTGCGGCCCAAATGAGCCTGTTCCTGCACCCGTGGGGGGCCGCGAGGCATATCTGTGATGGAATCCCGGCCGCCGACGCGGTACGATGAAGGGGCGCAGTGCGCGACTAAGGAGAACGATATGTCAGTGCGAGACAAGACGCGGTGGAGAGAGTGGGCCGAGCGTTTACGTCAGGAAATGATGACCGGGTTGATCCCCCAGGTGACGAAATCCGTCGACACGATTACGGAAGAAATCGGGACAGACAAATCCCCCTCCGTGCTGCACAGCTCCCGGTTCTGGAGTTCGTGCCAGGCTGCCCAGGGGGCGAACGATACGCTGGTGAAGGCCGGTTTTGAAATCGACTTTAAACCGAACGACGAGAGCGAAGTCGACGAAGTGACGCTGCGCCTCAACAGCACCTGGAAGGCTATCATGCAGGGTGTGTTGGATCGCCGCGTCAAGTAGTGTTTTCCGCAGGTCGCCGTTCCGCGCGGATTCCACGCTGGACCACCGGTCGCGTGGGGGTGGAAACCCACCAGCGATGGCTCGACAGATGAGTGTCAGGCGCGCGGCTGTGTGGGAGCGAGAGGTGACGCGCGCGCGACAGCTAGTTTCTCGGCCGGCCCGGTGGCCTCACCGGAGCTGTGCCAGGAGGTTGCCAATGAGTTGCTGGATTCGCTGGACCGTGGTGCTTATGGCGCTGACTGTAGTGCTGTGGGCCGGGCTCTGTGCGCCGGCCGCGGCCGCGGAGCCGATCGACATCGGCGCGCGACGCGAACTGATGGTCGACGACTTCCTCATCGAGGCGATGCGGGGTGAGGTCCGTCTGCAACTCCATCATCCTATGCCGCGCGAGATTGTGTTCGAGACCGACGCGCCGTGGGAAGGCAACGCCGCCGCCTACCAGTCGGTGTTCCAGGAGGGGAACTTGTATCGCATGTACTACCACGGTGGCCAGTACCGCACCGGCGGGGCGGCGACGCAGGCGATGGACGAGCATCCGTGGACGTTCTGCTATGCCGAAAGCGACGACGGGATTCACTGGCGCCGCCCCGAGCTGGGCATCTGCGAGTTTGGCGGCTCCACCGCGAACAATATCATCCTGATGCCCGAGTCGCTGGCCGAGTTCGGAGGGGATCCGGCGCATACCGCTGCCTTCCTGGACTCCAATCCCGCCTGCCCCCCCGACGCGAAATACAAGATCGTCGTGGTCGGCTCCAAACCGTTTGGCTTATACATCCTGAAGTCGGCTGACGGGATTCATTTCTCGCCGCTCAGCACAGAGCCGGTGATCACGCAGGGGGCATTCGATTCACAGAACCTGGCCTTCTGGGACCCGGCACTCGGCGCGTACCGCGCCTACTGGCGGATCTTCACCGAGGGGATCACCGAGGGGACCACCTGGAGTCCGGGCGGGTTCCGTGCGATTCGCACGGCCACCTCCCCTGACCTGCTGCAGTGGTCCGACCCGGTCGATCTGACCTACGTCAGCTCGCCCGAGGAGCACCTGTATACGAATCAGATCCAGCCCTACTACCGGGCCCCCCATATTCTGATGGGGTTCCCCATGCGCTATACCGAACGCAGCTGGTCTGAGCCGCTGCTCGATCTGCCTGGTCGGGAGGAGCGGATGGCACGCGCTGCGGGCCACCCGCGCTACGGCGCCGCGATCACCGACGGACTGTTCATGACCAGCCGCGACGGGCAGCTGTTCAAACGGTGGAATGAGGCCTTCTTGCGTCCCGGACCGCGCGCGCGACACAGCTGGGTGTACGGCGACAACTTCATCTTCTGGGGCATGGTGGAAACACCGTCGGTACTCGAAGACGCGCCGCGCGAAATCTCCTTATATGCTACGGAAGGCTACTGGGAGGGGACCAGTACCAGCATCCGTCGCTTGACCATCCGCGTCGACGGCTTCGTGTCCGCGTCCGCCTCCCTGGCGGGCGGCGAACTCGTCACCAAGCCGATCCGCTTCGCCGGCGGCAACCTGTCGCTCAACTTCGCCACTTCGGGCGCGGGGAGCGTCCAGGTGGAAATCCAGGACGTTGACGGCCGGCCGGTCCCCGGCTACGCGCTCGACGACTGCCCGCCGATCTTCGGCGATCGGCTGGACAAGGTGGTCCGCTGGACGGCGCCAGGCGGTGACGTACGTTCGCTCGCGGGCCAGACCGTCCGGCTGCGCTTCGTACTGCGCGACGCCGATCTGTACAGTTTCCAGTTCGTTCCGTACGAGCCGGATCCGGCAGGAACTTGAATGACCACTCAAACATCACGACTCAGTTCACACAAAGGAGCTCAATGATGAACATGCCGCACTCCGTTTCGCGTCGCCAGTTCGTGGCGGGGACCTCGGGTTTGTTGTTGGCTGGAGCGGCGCACCGCGGAGTCAGCGCGGCGGTGGCGCACCAGGATTCCAAGTTGGCAGTGGATGGGGGCGAGAAAGCGGTCAAGGCGTCTGCCGGATCGGGCACGCGCTGGGGCGATGTGGAGCTACGGCAGCTCGAGGAGATGCTCCAGCAGAACTCGCTGTTCTACTGGCAGGGGCAGCAGACCGCACTGCTGACGGAGCGCTTCCAGGGCTTCTGTCCGGTGGAGCACGTGCAGACCTGTTCGTCGGGCACCGCCGCCCTGCACATTGCCGTCGCAGCCGCCGGGATCGGTCTGGGGGACGAGGTGATCACGTCCCCCGTCACCGACATCGGCTCCGTGATTGGCGTGCTGTATCAACAGGCGGTGCCGGTCTTTGCCGATCTGGGCGCCGGGACATGTAACCTGGATGTGGCGGATGTCGAACGGCGGATCACCCCCCGCACGAAGGCGATTATCGCGGTCCACCTGACCGGCAACCCGTGCGACCTGGATGCCCTCAAGGCGTTGGCCGATCGCCATAATCTGATTCTGATCGAGGACTGTGCCCAGGCGTGGGGCGCGCGCTATCGGGGCCGCCCGATCGGCACCGTCGGCCACTTCGCCTGCTTCTCGCTCCAGAACTCCAAGCATATCACCTGTGGCGATGGCGGCGTCGTGGGTTCGAACGATGAGCGGTTCGGACCGCTGCTGCAGAAGTTCGGCGACAAGGGGGGCGATCGGCGGAAGTGGGGCGGGTTCGACGCGTTTGCCACGAACTACCGCATGAGCGAGCCGCAGGCGGCCGTGGCAGCCGCGCAGCTCACGCGACTCGAAGATATCGCCGCCAAGCGCGCACGGCTGGGAAACCTGCTTACAGAACAGATCGCCGACCTGCCCGGCCTGATCCCGCACGAGGTGCATCCGGAGGACCGGGCCGTCTACTGGTTCTACATGTTCCGCATGCGTCCGGAAGCCTTTACCTGCGGTCGCTCCCCCTTCGTCAAGGCGCTGCAGGCCGAAGGGGCGCCGGTGTCGGGCGGGTACATCAAGGTTCCTCTCTATGGGGAGCCCGTGTTCCAACAGCACGGCTTTTTCGCCGGGCGCTGGCCGGTCAAGGAAATGGGGCTGACCGAGATGGATTTCTCGACGCACAAGTGTCCGGAGGCCGAGGCCATCCTGGAGACAAGCATGCGGGTGCTGATTGATGAGCACATGACGGAGGAGTACATCCTGGAAGTGGGGGCGGCGATCCGGAAGGTGGCGCGTCACTTTGCCGCGTAGGGGATCGGATAGCTGGGCGCGAAATCTGTGTGGCAGCTGGCCGAGTGGCCGGGGCAGACGCCCCGGCCACGGCTGTCAGCGGGCTGCATGGCGCGCCCCCCGTATTGACCAGGGAAGTGGTGTCAGTTGATACTGATGTGCTTCCAGGACCGCCAGATCAGGAGTATCCCATGACCGTGAAGAAGAGAATTTCGCGGCGCCGGTTGCTGGGGCAAGCGGTTGGTGTCGCGTTGGCTGGTGCTGCCTTGCCGGCGTGCGACAACGACAAGCCGGCTCCCGCGACCAAGACCACCAAGACGACGAAGAAGCCGAGTGCGGAAGCGGTGCGCAGAGCCTCGGAGGCGAATGAAGAGGTGGGGGTGGGCATTATCGGCTGTGGCCGGCGCAACGGGCAGCTGGCCATTGGCAAGGGGGGCCAGGGGAAGCGGCCTGACTTCGCACGCATCGTCGCCGTCGCCGATCTGAATATGCGGCGCGCCAAGGCGTGGGCCAAGCACTTCAAGGCCAAGGAGGCCTACCAGGACTACCGCGCGCTGCTGGATCGCAAGGACGTGGATGTCGTCGTCTACGCCACGCCGGAACACTGGCACTATCTGCCCTGCATTCACGCCTGCCAGGCAGGCAAGGACATCTACGGCGAACAGCCCCTCTCGCACACCATCCGCGAAGGGCGCGTGATGGTCGAGGCGGTGCGGAAGTACAACCGCGTGTTCCAGACCGGCGAGCAACAGCGCTCGCATCCAAAGGCCCGCAAAGCTGTGGAGCTGATCATCAACGGCCGGATCGGCAAGATCCAGTCGGTCATCGGCTACAACTACCCGAGTTCCTACGAGTGCGACTTTCCACCTCAACCGGTCCCCGAGTATCTGGATTGGGATCGGTGGTGCGGACCCAATGAGGTTGTACCGTATCACACCGACCTCTACCTGTCCCGCATCCCGTATGAGCCGGAGCCGACGTTTCCGGTGACGCCGGCCGAGAAGCTGGCAATCGGACCTGGCTGGATGTCATTCCGCCCGTACTCCGGTGGCGAACTGCCGAACTGGGGCTGCCATGGGCTGAGCATGGTGCACTGGGCGCTGCAGATGGACAACAGCGGACCTGTCGAGATCTGGGTGGACCCGGCCGAGAAGCTCGAGCCGGTAGTGTACTCGCTGCCGGAAACCCGGGATCGCGGGGATGCTGCCTGCAGCCGGTCAATCATCAATTACAAATATGCCAACGGTGTGGTGCTGACGTTGAGCTCGAACGAGTCGCGCGTGGGTGGTGGAGCCACGTTCATTGGCGACAAGGGACGGATCACGATCTTCCGCGGCGGGTACGAATGCGATCCCGTCGGGCTGGACGAGGAACCGTTGCCGGCCGACGCGATCCGCGTCTACGAGAGCGATGACCACATGCAGAACTTCTACGACTGCGTGCGTTCGCGCAAGGACCCGATCATGAACGTCGAGAGCGGGCATCGGGTGGCGACGCTGTGCCACCTGGGCAACATCGCCCGGCGGCTTGGGCGGCCGCTGAAATGGGACCCCGAAAAAGAGGTCTTCCCCGGCGACGACGAAGCCAACACGTATCTCGATATTCCCCGGCGCAAGGGCTACGAGCTCCCTGATCAGGTTTAGGCCACATTCACCAAGGACTTTATCCATGACATGGCGATTTGTTGTTGCGTTCGTACTGGCAGTCTGCCTGACCGGATCCGGCTACTGCCCGGCGGCTGAAGACCAGCCGGCAGCGGAGACGCCCGCCGGCGGAAGCTCCGGCGCGGCCGTGCAATACCTGGCGCTCGATGCGCCGGCCGGAATGTCGCAGGCCGTTGTGGTGGAGGGTCAGCCGCTGGTGCACACCCGCCAGCTGCTGCCCGTGGATCAGGCCGGGCAGGTCGTCGACGCTGGAGCGCTCGACAGGCAGATCGAACAGGTGCTCAACAATCTGGATGCTGTACTCGCGGCCTCCGGTTCGGCGCTCAACCAGCTCGTGCGACTGAACGTGTATGCGATCACACCGGACGTGGTGGACCAGGTGCGCGAGCAGTTGAGCAAGCGGCTGGATCCGGCGGTGCGTCCGGCGATCACGGCGGTCCTGACACCCATGCCGCGCCGCGGGGTGCTGGTCGCCGTCGACGCGGTAGCTGTGGCTGCCGCGCAGGACCAGGAGGTGGCGCAACCGGTGGCGCTGAAACGCTGTGACGCGGTGGCTGGCGACGCCCAGCATGCCGATGCTGCTGTGCTGCCGGCCGGAGGGGTGGCCTACCTGTCGGGCGTGCCGAGAGAAAGCGACGTCGCGGTGCCGGCGGTTGCCAAGGCCATGGCGACGCTGATGAAGACCCTCGAACTCCTGCAGCTGTCGCCCGCCCACGTGGTGCAGCTGAAAGTGTTCCTCCGCCCCGCCTCGTCGGCCGAGGATACCCTGCGCGAACTGGCGAAGTTCTTCCCCGGACAGATGACCCCGCCGGTGGTTTTCGTGGAGTGGGTGGCCGTGCCCCATGTGGAAATCGAGCTGATTGCGCAGTGGCCTCCCACCGACGCGGCAGCTGAGCCAGTGCAGTACTTCACGCCGCCGGATGTGAGAGCCGCCCCCACGTTCAGCCGCGTGGCACTGGTGCGCGGCGCGCGGCACATCTACACCTCCGGCCTGTTCGCCCGTGAGGAGGGGAACGGTGAGAGCCAGGTGCGCGACCTGTTCGCGCAGTTGGAGACCATCCTCGCCGAGACGGGGAGCGATATCCGGCATCTGGCCAAGGCCTCCTACTTTGTCTGCGATGCGGATGCGAGCCGGGGGTTTGATGTCGTGCGCCCGATCGCCTTTGACCCGCTCCGCCCGCCCGCCGCCTCGCTGGTCATGGTGCATGGTGTCGGCCGGGCCGGCCGCACGCTGACCATGGACGTGATCGCAGTCGGCAAGTAGAGGATCCGGCTGCCGCCCGCCATGTGTGCGAGTGCGCGGTTCGCGCCGTTGCACGCTTCCTGCGGCACGACACCGGAACACCGGCCCGGCGCATCTGCGGACGAGGCCGGACCGATACACGCGTTGCGGTGCTCCCATCCATCAACCGGAGGACGATAGCCGTGAAAGTCTCTGCTGTACCGCGAACCTGCCGTGTCTCCCTTCGCCGGCCGCGCGGACTCGGTCGGCTGGCTTGTGGCTGGGCTGCACTGCTGTGTCTCGGCGCCGGAGTCCAGGCCGGGGAACTGCCCCGTTTTCGCGAGCACGTGATCGCGGCCGATCTGAAGGTGGGTTATCAGCTGCTGGCGATCGATCTCACGGGTGACGGCAGGAAAGACGTGGTGGCCGTCGACGAACAGGGGACGGAACTCGCGTGGTACGAATACCCGACCTGGCAGCGGCATGTGCTGGCAACCGGCGTGCCGCGCCCGCTCAACGTCGACGGGTGGGATATCGATGGGGACGGATGCCCCGAACTGGTACTGGCCTACCAGTTCGACTCGCGCCCGGAACAGAGCGTGGGGAATGTGACCTTGCTCACGCACGGCCCGGATGTGCGCCAACCCTGGACGGCGCGTGAAATCGACCGCGTGCCCACGGCACACCGCGTGCGCTGGATCGATCCGGAAGGAACGGGCGCGAAGGTGCTGCTCGTCGGACCGATGGTCGGAACCAGATATCCGCCCCAGGAGGGGGATGCGGTGCCGGTGTATCTCTACCGGCCTGACACCTGGAAGCGAGAGGTGATCACCACGGTGCCGCGCGGTGTGCTGCACGCCATACATCCGGCAAACTGGGACGCCGGTCCGCGGCAGCAGCTGGTGACTGCCTGCTATGCCGGGCTGCACCGGCTCGACTTCCGCGATGGCCAGTGGGTGGCAACACACCTCGCGGCGGGCGATCCGCGCTCCTGGCCACAGTGTGGCAGCAGCGAGGTGCGGCTGGGGCAGCTCGGCGCGCAACGGTTTCTCGCCGCGATCGAGCCGTGGCACGGAAACCAGGTGGTGGCCTACAGATGGGAGACCGGGAAGTGGCAGCGCGCGGTGCTCGACGACCAGATGGACAACGGTCATGCCCTGGCAGTCGGCGATCTGGACGGCGACGGCTGCGACGAGATTGTCTGCGGGTTCCGGGGCCAAGGGTACCAGCTGTCGGTGTACCGGGCGACGGACGCATGCGGAACTCAGTGGCAGAAGACGGTGCTGGACGACGGCGGCATTGCCGCCGTCGACTGCGTTGTGACCGAAATGACCGGCGACGAGCGGCTCGATATCGTGTGCATTGGGGCATCGACCGGGAACATCAAGCTTTACGAGAATCTCGGGAAATAGCGTGCGGGCAGCGTGCCAGACGGAGCGCGACCGGTGTGGCTTACTTGTGCCACACGGCGGCACGGTGGCGGCGATCACGCAACTTGTCTTGTTGCGAAATCGGCCTCTCTGATATCATGCCTCTCTGATACTACGGATGGCTGCGAGCCGGGCATGTTGTGGAGGACCTCATCACTATGGATAGCGCTGTGTCGAATCCTCCATCGCCAAGGCGGGTTGCTACGCCGCTGCGAATCAAGTTCACGGGGGCGATCAATGACCTGAGCCTGCTGCGACGATCGCTGTTGTTTGCCGAATTCTCGCGGGTGGCCTACTACGATCACGAGACGGTTGCACGTCTGGTCGAACCGATCGGGTTTCATCTGAACGTGGAGTTTTTCGATCGGAATGGAGCTCAGGCGTATCGGCTGGACAATGCCACGGATGTCGTGATCGTGTGCCGCGGGACGGAGCCCCACGAGACGACTGACATCAGAGCGGATATCGACGCGGCCAAAGTGGTCGCCGAAACTGTCGGGCACGTGCACCGCGGATTCAAAGGGGAAGTCGATCAGTTGTGGCCGATGATCAAGCAATCGCTCCAGGCCAATCGGCGTAAAAGGGTCTGGTTCTGCGGGCACTCCCTGGGCGGTGCCATGGCCACGATTTCCGCCGGGCGGTGTTTTATATCCGAGATTCCCTCAGCGCCCGAAGCGCTGTTCACGTACGGCTCGCCTCGCGTCGGCACGAAGCGGTACATCAATTACTGCCGGATCCAACACATCCGCTGGGTGAACAACAATGACATCGTGCCCCGGCTGCCGCCGGCGTGGTTGGGCTTCCGGCACTCCGGCCGGGAGATGTATCTCAATCGCCATGGCGAGCTGTGCAAGCTTGACTACTGGGGCAAGGCCAGCGACCGTATCCGCGGCTTCATTCACACGTTGGGGCGGTTTCGCATCGACTGGCTGTCGGACCACTCCATCAATTCGTACATCGATGCGATTGTCGGGCTCTGCGAGCGAGCGGAGGCGGCCGGCTATCACGACGAGGTTCCATTGGCCAAGTTCTGGCGCCGGTCGCTGCATGCCACGGGCCAGTCGCGTCATGCCACGGGCCGGTTGCATACGGCGAGCGGCGCTGCGGATCGGCTGACGTCCGCACAGCGCTAGCGTCTGCCGGTGCAGGGCCCGGCGCACACAGCCCGGCGCATTGGGCCCGGCGGTCTTGTCAGACGCGGGGCGCGGTCAACTGCCGATACAACTTCTCGTATCGGTCCACGACCGCCTGAATGGAATACCGCTGGCAGATGAGTTGCCGCGCGTGGGCGCCGCACCGCGCGCGCAGCTCAGCATCCTGGAGCATACGCAGGAGCTGGTCGGCCAGATCTGCCGGTCCGGAGGCGTCGGCCACCAGTCCGGCCTGGCCGTCATGAATCAGATCGACGTTGCCGCCGGCCGACGAGACGACGCTGGGGAGCCCGCAGGCCATCGCCTCCAGCAAACTGTTGCTCATCCCCTCTGAGATGCTGGGCAAGACGAACAGGTCGGCCGCCTGCAGATACGGGAGCGGGTTGCTCTGTTGCCCCAGGAACCGCACGCATTCGGTCAGTTGCAGTTCGGTGGCCAGTTGTTCCAGTGCGGCTCGTTGTGGACCATCACCTACCAGCAGCAGATGGGCTTCCGGGCATTGGCTGTGGACGCGGCGCCAGGCGTGCAGGAGCACGGCGAGGTTCTTCTGCGGGTGCAGTCGGCCGAGGAAGATGGCGCGGGGCCGGGCCGGCAGTTGTGATTCCAGCGGTGACGCGCCGGCCGCGTATTCGGCCACGTCGATGCCGCTGGCGAACCGATCCAGCTGTGCGTCGGCCACCCCCCATTCCCGGAGTTCCTCTTCGATCTGCTGCGAGATTGCGACGAAGTGGGAGTTGCTCAGGATCAGCGAGCGGATCAGGCGGTGACCTCGGGCCTGATTCATCAGCTGGACTTCGCCGTACGGCCCGCCCGCGGCCGGTTGAATCAGCGTCGGCAGGCCGGTGCGCCGGTGGACCCAGCCGGCGGCCACCGCCTCCCACGACGCCTGGTGGCAGTGCACCAGGTCGAGCTGGTGGCGATCGCGCCACAGCCGCCAGGCGAGGCTGGCCAGAAACGTGGTGCCGAAGAGCGGGCCCAGGTCCCAGGTGCGTATGGCCCGGCAGATTTCGACATCTCCGTCGCGCTCACGCACCGGCCGGCCCAGGACGCGCCGCGTGTAGACGGTGACCTGGTGGCCGCGGCGGGTCAACTCCTGCGCTTGCCGCCGCGCCTGCCGCTCGGCGCCGCTTTCAATCGGCCAATACAGGCTCAGGCAGATGCCGATCCGCAGTCGGGTGCCCTGCACAGGTTCCGGGGACAGTTGCCTCATCTGCTAACGCCCTCCTGCTTCGTGCGACATGGCCGGCGCCGCCGTGTGCCACTGCCGCCGGGAGACCCACCACACCCAAGCCACCCCCGGCATCGTCACCAGTGTGGCCACCGCGGCAAATCCCCAGCCGGCAGCCAGTGGTCCAAACCGGCTCCCGAACCAGAACACGGTCAATCCGATCAGCGCGTTGGATACGACCATGATACCCAGCAGCGGATCCCGTTTGTGAGCACGCAGATACACCGACAGGCACTGCACAATGTGGATCGGAATCTGTCCGGCGCCGAAGACGATCAGTGCGGGCGTGTCCAGGAACCGCCCGGCCAGCGACTCGAGGGGCGCGACCCCGCAGCGGGCCAATCCCATGACGGTCAACACCAGTGCCAGCAGGGCCGCGGACAAGGCCACAAGTGATACGCCCGAAGCCTTGAAGAACTCGCGGTCCAACGCGGCATAATCGCGCCGCGCGACAAGTTCACCATAACGCGGAGCGCGGGCGCGGGTCCAGGCGAACGCCGCTAGCTGAATGTTCGACATCACACTCCACGTCATACCCATGCGCCCCGCGACTTCCGCGCCGTGAAACGCGAACATCACTGGCGTGAACAGGTAGAAGGCAAAGTATCGCACCGCCGACTGCACCCCCATCCGCCACTGGAGCGGCCATACCTCCCCGTGCCAGTCGAGTTTGGGAGTAACCGACAGCAGCGAGCGAAAGAACGCGCGATAGGAGCCCCACACGAGCTGGATCTCCCAGGCGATCTGCACTCCCGTCGCCACGACAATCGCCCAGAGCCCGGTGCCTGCCAGCATGGCGGCCCACACCGCCAGACTGCCGGTCACGGCCTGCCACAAACGGGTCCGATTGACTGCCAGCACCTGCTGGCACCCCTCGAGCACCGCAATGCGCGGCCCGATTGCCAGAGAGGTGGCGGCCAGCAGGATCACCAGGCACCCAGGGACCCGCCACGCCACATCGTGCGAGGCTCGTCCAAAGAGCCAGCTGCCGGCGGTCGCGGCCACCAGGGCGAAGATCACCGCCGCCCAGCTGAACCAGCGTGTCGCGAACACCACGAGTCCGGCCAGACGCTGTTGCGCCACCGGGTCTCCCGATACCTGACGCCGGGCATCAAGTTGCAGCGCCGACCACTCGTGACTGGCGAAATGCAGGATCACCCACTGCAGCCCCAGGTCGACGAACGTCTGCAGCGCCAGCAGGTTGGAAATCGTGTAGTAGTAGCCCTGCAGTTCCGCCGTGAAACAGACCGCGATCAAGAGTGTCGTGACCAGTCCGGCAGGGAACTGCCAGCACCGCATGGCCAGGGCGTAGGCCACAGGCCGGTCGATGTCCAGGTGGCGCAGCCAGCTCACGATCTTCGCGTCCGACACGTTACTCATGTGCGCCCCGACAGCGCATCGTACTGGAGAAGCAGGACCGTGGGGAGCCCGGATCAAGTGGGAACGGCGGCTGGCCCGCCCGACTGCGGCGAATACCTGGCCCGTTGCGGCTTGGGGCCGGCACGCTGGCTACCGGAGCCCGCCGCACGCTGGGTATAATCACAGCCGAGGACTTGATACCAAACTAATTCGATCCGCCTACGGCCACAGGAGCCTATTATGCGTAACCACATCATACGTAACCACATGGTGACATATCTGATGCCGATCATCGCAGTCATGGCCCTGGGTGTGTGCGCGCCTCGAGCTGATGCTGAGGAGTTGCTGGTGTTCGTCTCGGCGTTCGCCGCCGACGAAGAGGGGGCCATTCACGCCTATCGGCTCGATGTTGCCACCGGCACGTTGCAGCTTCTGAGGCGGACCACCGATGTCGAATACCCGTTCTTCCTGGCGTTCGCACCCGACCGGAACGTCCTCTATTCGACGCACGCGCAGGGCAAGTTCGGGGGAGCAGCGCACGAGCACGTAGCTGCGTTTGAACTGGTCGGGGACGCGGGGGAGCTGAAGCTGCTCAACCGCCAGTCCACACGCGGATCGGCCTCGTGTTATCTGGAGGTCGATGCCACCGGCAAGGCGATCGTGGTGGCCAACTACGGCACGGGGAGCGTGGCATCTCTCCCCATCCGGCCCGACGGATCGCTCGGCGAGATCGCGACGTTCGTGCAGCACGAGGGCAGCAGTGTTGACCCCGCACGCCAGAAAGGTCCGCACGCGCATTGTGCCGTGATCAGTCCGGACAACCGGTTTGTCCTGGCGGCCGATCTGGGGCTCGACCGCGTCATCACCTACCGGCTGGATGCCGCCACGGCGGAACTCGCGCCCGGACGGCCCGCCTTTGTGAGAACACCACCGGGCGTCGGGCCGCGGCACCTGACCTTCCATCCCGACGGCCAGCGCGTGTACGTCATCAACGAGCTTGCCAACTCGATCACGTACTTCGAGTATGACGCGGAACCGGGGCTCCTGATCGAGCGGCAGACCATCCCAACGCTGCCGGAAGAATTTGACGGTATCAGTTACTGTGCGGACGTGAAAGTGACGCCCAACGGTCGGTTCGCGTACGGCACCAACCGGGGGCATGACAGCATCGCCGTGTACCGCGTCGCCGCCGACGGCACACTCAGTCTGGTCGAGATTGAACCGAGCCTGGGGCGCGGA
Source organism: Planctomycetaceae bacterium (assembly GCA_012729315.1). Classification (GTDB taxonomy): domain Bacteria; phylum Planctomycetota; class Planctomycetia; order Pirellulales; family Pirellulaceae; genus JAAYDI01. Next base: position 8,333 of record JAAYDI010000011.1, on the reverse strand, counting down.
CCGCAGAATCTGGCGATCACGCCGGGTGGAGAACTGCTGCTGTGCGCCAACATGCCGGGCAACAACCTGGTCGTCTTTCAGATCGACTCGCAGTCGGGTGGCCTGACGCCGATTGGCGAGCCGGCATCCATGCCCAGCCCGTCGTGCATCATGATCCGGTAGGCGGTGACAGCGGCAGCGTCTGGCGGAACTCGTCCAGCCGCAGGCCGATTTCGTCGCCGGGGATGTTCTGGAAGCCGTGCTGCAGCGGTGCTGCATCCGGCTGGAGGCGAAAGTCCAGTTTGTCGGGCGCCACGAAGCCCGGGTCCGGGCCGACGAAGTTGTCTTCCAGCCGGACCCAGTCCTCCTGGGCGTGCCAGCCAGCTTCGAACCACTTGCCGACGCAAATGTTGCGGGCCACGACATTGTCCTCGGGCGGCACACCGTCGGTGGTGGCATAGTAGCGGTCGAGGTTGGCCAGAGCCGGGTACCTGGCACGATACAGGTCCTGGGGCACCGCGTCCAACTGCTTCTTCATGTAGTCATAGACCATGTTGAACCACACCGGTGACTTGTCGAGTCCCCGGCCGTCAATGCGCACGGCCGGATCGCAGTCGACAAACACGTTGTTCTCGACGTGGTGATCGCGCCCCCCGCCAATGAACATGGCCCAGTGCACCTTGTAGAAGATATTGCCGAACACCTCCGTGCCACTGATACAATCATCCATGTAGACGCCCATCGAGCCCATGCCGACGCCACCGGTGTGGTGGATGAAGTTGTGGCGGATCCGGTTGCCCCGGCACGTCCAGTCCCGGCCGGTGTAGATGGCACCCACGTCACCCGTCTCCAAGGCGATGTGGTGGATTTCGTTGAATTCGATCAGGTGCTCATTGCCGCCAAACAGGATCGCGCAGTGCGGATGATCGTGAATCACGCTGTGCGACACACGCTGCCCCACGCCGCTGATCAACACCGCCGGCACGTAGCACTTGGACCAGCGCCCCTGGCAGCGGAAGTAGCAGTTGTCCACGTAGTGGTTGCCGGGCGTCAAAGTCTGGCGGTCGCCGCCAGAGAGAACAACGCCGCCGTCACCCGTGTTCACGATGTCGCAGCCCACCACGCCGCTGTCCGTGCCCCCTTCCACGCGGACACCCCAGTTGCCGATGTTGCGGATCGTGCAGCCGGCCACGCGATTGTGCGTACCACCCTGGATCTCCACCGCATTGCCGCGGGTGGCTTCGAGCGTCACGCCCTGGATCGTCACATGCGATGCGCCGGTCAGACGCACCAGCGGTTGGTCCAGCAGCGAGAGCATGGCGGGGGGCGCGTCGTCGGACAGTTGCTTCGGCGGCCAGAAGTAGAGCTTGCCCACCGCGCGGTCGAGGTACCATTCGCCCGGCTGGTCAAGCTCCTCCAGCACGTTCAGGAAATAGAACCGCTGCCCGGTGCGGAACCCGTACTGACCGTGCGGCGGGGCGGTCTGGATGAGTCGCTGTTCCAGATCCAGCGCCGTCACGCGCTCGTACGAGTTGGCCCAGTCCCAGGCCCAGTAGCCGTGCACCCACACGTCGTTCGCGTCTCGCCACCGTGCCGGCCGGTCACCGCTGTAGTGGAATCCCTCGGCCAACTGGCCGATCTTGCCGCCATGCCCGTCGTCCTGCGCCCGCGCTGCGGGAAACCCCGCGATCAGCGCCCACTCGCCCGCGTTCGGCCAGCGGGCAAGTGTCATGGGATGGCCGTCCCAGAACAGCTCGCAGTGGGCCGGGATGGTGGGACGTCCGAATCCGCGCGCACTCAGCTCGCCAAACGCCGCGATTCCCATCGCCCCGAGATCGACCTCCCGGACCGCACCGCGCGCCTGCTCGTCCAGCCGCGCCAGGATGGCGGCATCCTGCACCGGTTGGAAGCCATGCAGCAACCGCCCGCCGAGCAGACGCACCGATTCGCCTGGACAAGATCGCCAGACGGTGGGCGAGTCGGCGGTACCGGAGTCCTCCGCAGTCAATTCCAGCACGGCCATACGCTCATAGTCGCCACCGCACAGCCAGATCGTCAGGCCACCCTCGAGCAATTGATCAGCCTGCCGCAGCGCGCGTGCCGCGTCCCGTGCCCGCTCAAGCGTCGCGAACGGCTGCAATGCCGTACCGGGGTTCGCATCGTCACCTGCGGGGGAGACGTAGTAGTCAGCCGCCGACAGACATGGGGATCCCATCAGCAGGCACAGTACGCCCAGGGCGTGCGCGAGTCGGTTCACAACGGCCTCCTTCACGGGCAAATACTTGCACGGGCAAATACAGGTCTGGTACTCTCGGATGGGCCGGGATCCCAGCCGCCACGGCAAAGCACACCCCTTATCATAACGGGGCGCGTATTGCCGGTCTGCCACAGGACTCCGGAGTTCACCGCTCAAATGGACCCGCTCGAACAGCGCTAAGAAAACGTTAAGAAAACACTCTGCGGGCGGCTGTTCCGGCGCGGGTGGCGAACCACCCTTACGGCAGCGCGGGGTTCTGTGTTACGATGAGCGGACTTCTGTAACTAGGTGCCTGTCTGCGTGGAGTCCTAATGGGCGGTGCGAGACGACATCCCGAAGGGGGGCAGGTCGTGTCCTGTGCCGCCCTGGCGATGGGGCTGGTTGCCGTCTTCTTGGCTGGCTGTGGCGGGTACCTGTCGCAGGCGGATGGAACGCCACGCGTGATGATTCGTGTGGAAGGTTCGGACACCATGGTCAATATCGCCCAGGCCTGGGCCGAGGAATACCATCGCCAGCAGCCGGGCGTCGTGGTGCAGGTACTCGGCGGTGGGTCGGGCGTGGGGATCGCCAGCCTGATCGACGGCAACTGCGACATGGCCAACAGCAGTCGGCAGATGAAACCAGAGGAGATTGCAGATACGCAGTCCAGTCGTGGCAGCCGCGCTGTGGAGCATGTCGTGGGTTTCGACGCCATGGGAATCTACGTGCATCCGACCAATCCGATCACAGGGATCTCGATCCCGGAGCTGGCGGCGATTTTCGTCGAGCACCCTGCCATCACGCGCTGGTCACAGCTGGGGGTGACCATGCCGGTGGGTGTGCCGGACACGATCATTCGCGTGAGCCGTCAGAACAGTTCCGGCACATACTCGTACTTCCGCGAACACGTGCTGGGAAAAGGCTACGACATGGGGCTGGGTTCGTTGGACGCCAACGGCTCGAAGGACGCCGTAGCGCTGGTCTCCCGCACCCCATGTGCGATCGGCTACAGCGGGATGGGCTATGCCACGCCCGGCGTGAAGATGGTCCCCGTGGCGCGGCAGGTGGGTCAGCCGTGGATTGAGCCGTCAGTCGAGAACGCCAAGAGCGGCGCGTATCCGATCACGCGGCCCCTGCTGATCTACACGGTCGGCGATCCCGTGGGCGCCGTCGGCGCGTACATGCAGTGGATCATGGCCGAAGACGGCCAGGAGATTGTCCGGCAGCTTGGATATGTCCCGGTGAAATAGCCATGAGTGCTGACCCTGTCAACACGCGTGATCGCCCGACGTTGCGGCGTCTGGCCGCAGTACCTGCGGGCTGCCGGGGTCTGACCGAGCCGCTGATCGAATGGCTGATCCGTATCTGCGGGTGGAGCGCCATCCTGTTTGTGGCGGCGATCTTCTTCTTCGTGCTCCGGGAAGCGGCGCCGATGCTGTTTGGCAAGTTGGATCTGGTGGAGTTCTTTACGAGTACGGACTGGCAGCCGACATCGGAAGTCCGCCAGCGCTACGGCATCCTGGCCCTCCTGGTCGGCACGCTCCATGTATCGCTCCTGGCGATGGCCATTGCGGTGCCGCTGGGCCTGGGGGCGGCGGTGTACATCTCCGAATTCTCGCGGGGCCGCACCCGGGAAACGCTCAAGATCACCATCGAACTGCTGGCCGCCATCCCGTCGATCGTCTGGGGATTCATTGCCTACATGGTGCTGGGGCCGCTGATCATCCGCGTGACGGGGGCTCCGGTCGGCGTGAACCTGTTCAACGGCAGCGTCGTGCTGGCGCTGATGAGTGTACCGATCATCGTTTCGGTCGGGGAAGATGCGCTCAAGGCGGTGCCCGACGCCTATCGGGAAGCGGCCTTGGCGATGGGTGCCAGCCGCTGGGAAGTGATTGTCCGCGTGTTGTTCCCCGCAGCCAAGAACGGGCTGCTGGCCGCAGTGCTGCTGGGCATCGGGCGGGCGATCGGCGAAACAATGGCGGTGCTGATGGCCACCGGGCACGCAGTGCTGATCCCGCGGAGTCTCTTTGATCCCGTCCGGACGCTCACGGCGACGATCGCGTCGGAGTTGGGGGAGGCGGTCAAAGGGGGCGATCATTACCGGGTGCTGTTCGTCATCGGGCTGGTGTTGTTCGCGGTGACGTTTGTCGTGAACTTCGTGGCTGATGTCGTGGTCAAAGGGGTCGGCAGTGAACGACGCGCCTGACAATGCGCAGCGCGACCGGCAGTACGTCGTCTCCTGTGACGGCGCCCCGGAAACGCGGTTCGACACGCTGGACGCGGCGCTGCGGCAGGCGGCCCAGGCGGTGACGTTGGAGGCATTCGACGCGGGTGACGACGCGGACGCGGGGCCGGCGCAGGCGGCGATCCGGGTGCAGATTGCCTGCGTGCGGCCGGGTCAGGAACCGGAGCGCGATGCCCGGCCCCGGTGGTGTTTTCACATCGAGTCGCACGGCGGTGCCGCCGGTGGCGACGGCAGCGAGTTGCATCCGTGGGACGACTGGTCGGAGGCGGCGGATGAGCTGGCGCGGAGGCACGCGGCTGGCGAACTGGTGCTGGCCCCGTCCCAATGCCTCGCGCTGGTGCAGCGCCCGGTGTTCAGTGCCAATCGGCACGAGCTGCGCAAGCGGGTCATCGAAGCGGCGGTGCGGACCGTGCTGATGCTGATCACCATCTCGCTGATCGTGCCGGTGTGCGTGATCCTGTCGTACCTGCTGGTCAGAGCCTGGCCGGCACTCACCTGGTCCTTCATCGTGCAGAACCCGCAGGATTACATGACGACGGGGGGCGTGTGGGCGCCGCTGGTGGGCACGTTCTACCTCGTGGCCATCTCGCTGTTGATCGCGGCCCCGCTGGGCGTGCTGGCCGGCGTCTATCTCAACGAGTACGCGCGCGACTCCTGGTTCACGCGGATCGTGAATCTGGCGGTGATGAACCTGGCTGGCGTGCCGAGCATCGTCCACGCCTTGTTCGGTGTCGGCGCGTTCGTCCTGTTCTCCGGCATGGGCAAGAGCGTGTTAGCGGCCAGCTGCACGCTGGCGGTCATGACTCTGCCGGTCATCATCACCAGCACGCGCGAGGCGCTGGCCGCCGTGCCGATGTCGTTTCGCCAGGCCTGCTGGAACCTGGGCGCGTCCCGCTGGCAGACCATTCGCACCATCGTCCTGCCCAACTCGATCAGCGGCATCCTGACCGGGGTCATTCTGCAGGTATCGCGCGCGGCCGGCGAGACGGCTCCGATTCTGTTCACCGGCGCCGTCTTCTTCGTGCCGGTGGCCGAGCAGGGCTGGGAAGCATATTTCCCCTATGGGCTGCATGACCGTTGTATGGCCCTCTCGATGCACCTCTTCACCCTGTGCACCCAGGTGAATGGCGCGTCGGACGAGCTGCAGTACGCCACCGCCGTCGTGCTCATCGGACTGGTGCTGGCAGTCAACAGCACCTCGATCGTACTCCGCGTCTACCTCCGGACCCGCAAGAAATGGTAGCCACCACCGATCCGCACATTGAGATTCGCGACCTCCGTGTCCGCTACGGCACGCACGAGGCGCTGGCTGGCGTCTCGCTGACCATCCCGCGCGGGGTGATCTTCGGAATCATCGGCCCGGCAAATTCGGGCAAGACCACCCTGCTCAAATGCATCAACCGCACGATCGAGTTCGTGGCGGGCACGCAGGTGTCCGGCCAGGTCCTGGTCGACGGCACGGACGTCTTTGATGTGCGGAACGTCTACGAGCTGCGCCGCCGCGTCGGCATGGTGTTTCCGCTGCCGGTCGGTCTGCCGCTGTCCGTCTACGAAAACGTCGCCTACGCCCCGCGCCGCGCCGGCATTCGCGATCGCAGCACGCTCGATGAGATTGTGGAACGGAGCCTGCGGCAGGCCATGCTGTGGGATGAAGTCAAGGACCGCCTCAATCTGCTCGGCACCCGGCTCTCCGGCGGGCAACAGCAGCGGCTCACGCTGGCCCGCTCCCTCTCGCTTGAACCGGAAATCCTGTGCCTCGACGAATTCTCGATCGCCATCGACCCGGTCACCACGATGAAGATCGAAGATATTCTGCGGGAACTGAAACACCGCACCACGATCGTGCTGGTCACCAACCTGGTGCAGCAGGCCCGGCGGCTGGCTGATCATACAGCCTTCTTCAGCGCGTCGCAGCTGATCGAGGTGGGAGACACCGAGTCGGTGTTCACCCGCCCCCGCCAGCGGCTGACCGAACGCTACGTGATGGGAGATCTGGGATGACGACGGGACCCGACCTGGCCCGGGGCGTCGACCGCTTCACGATCCAGACCCGGGATCTGAATCTCTGGTACGGCGATTTCCAGGCGCTCAAGGAGGTCACGGTCCGCATCAAGCCGCGCATGATCACGTCGCTGATCGGCCCCTCCGGCTGCGGCAAGACGACCTTGCTGCGGTGCTTCAACCGCATCAATGAGCGTTACGAGAATGTGACGACTACCGGCGAGATCCGCATCTTCGGCCGCAACATCTACGACACCGGCGTCTCGCTCTCCGAACTGCGCAAGAGCGTCGGCATGGTCTTCCAGCGCCCGAATCCGCTGCCCATCTCGATCTATGACAATGTGCTGTTCGGGGTCCGGCTGCACATGCCGCGCATGACGTTTTCACGCGGCCAGAAACAGGAGCTGGTCGAAACGGCGCTCCGTGACGTGCAGCTCTGGGACGACGTCAAAGACCAGCTGCGGCGCAAAGCGACGCTGTTGACCCTGGAGCAACAGCAGAAACTCTGCCTGGCACGCCTGCTGCCGCTCAAGCCGCGCATCATCCTGATGGACGAACCGTGCTCGGCGCTTGACGCCGAAGGCATCGAACACATTGAGGAACTTGTCGACCAGCTGCGCGCGAAGTATACCATCATCATGGTGACTCACAACATGGGGCAGGCGCGGCGGATCAGCCAGGAATGCATCTTCATGTTCCTGGGCCGGATTGTCGAACACGGACCGACCCTCGAAGTGTTTCTGACCCCCCGGCACAAAGACACGGAAATGTACGTGACCGGCAGGTATGGATAGGCAATCGTAATAGGAGATGGCGCATGTCCGTTCATCTGCGAAGGGAAATCGACAAGCTGAAACAGAGTCTGCTCCTGCTCTGCCGCATGGTCGAAGAACAGGTCAAAATGGCCGTCCAGGCGCTGCTGGACCGCGATCAGTCGCTCGCCGAACGCGTGACTGAACGCGACGACGAAATCGACCAGCGCGAGGTCGAAGTCGAGGAAGATTGTCTCCGTGTGCTGGCCCTGTATCAGCCCGTGGCCATCGACCTGCGCCTGATCGTCTCGGTGCTCAAGATCAATAACGATCTCGAACGGGTGGGCGATCTGGCCGTGAATATCGCGCACAAGGCCCTGGCCGTCGTCAACGAACAGGTCGCGGTGCCGGAGGTGCTCCCCGAAATGGCGGCCAGGACGCAGTCGATGCTGCACGACAGCATCGATGCCCTGGTGGCCCTCGACTCGAAAGTCGCGGCCGACGTGTGCACCCGCGACGATGAAGTCGATGAACTCAAACGGATCATCCGGCTGGAAGTCGAGGACCGCATCGAAGTCAATCCGCGACATCTGCGGCCGCTGCTGCGACTGCTCGCCGTGTCACGGAACCTCGAACGCATCGCCGACTGCGCGACGAATATCGCGGAGGACATCATCTACATGATCGAGGGCCGCATCGTCCGCCACCATGAAGGAGAATGAGCACCGCCCCGCCCGCCCGGCGCGGACAGCCCGACCACACCGGTTGCGCTGCCATGCGGCCTCCGCCCCCGCCGGTTCCGGTCCGCGCTTTCGGCACGGCTAACAGGTAAGCCGCGCCACACGGCCAATCGGACTATCGTGCGCGGCACAGGCGGCTGCTGTATCGACTGCCGAAAGACGTTTTGCGATTTCGACCGACGCGGCTACCTGCAAGCCGCCGTGACAGTTGTCGTCAAGGACGCGCTAGCCGCTCTTGAAGTATCGCCACGTTTTGTAGCCTGCGAGACCCAGGGCACAGCCGAGCATCAGCCAATATATGCACCACAACAGCACAAATTGCGGGATCAACTGATCCGTGTTGCCGTTGTAGAACGTGCGGGCAATCCAATCAATGGGGT
>JAAYDI010000104.1 GCA_012729315.1 Planctomycetaceae bacterium | reverse complement strand
TCGCACCGCTGCGATCCGCCGGCTGGTGCGATCTTTGATTCGGTTGGTCATGCATGAGAGATTGCCGCCGGGACCGGTGCGCAATCTCTTTTTGCATTTTGTTTCCGAGAAGGAGAGGGGCGTTTATGATACGAAAACTGCTTTTGCTGGTCGGGCTGGTCCTGCTGCTGATGGCGTTCGGCGTATACGGAGTCAGCGGCCAGGACGGCGAAACGGATGATCCATTCTCTGAGGTGCCGATCACCACGTCCGCCACTGAAGCGGTGGGTATCGGTTCCTATGTAGCCGGGGAAGCCTACGCGGTGGCCGCCGGTGAAGACCCGGCGGAGCAGCCGGTCCAGGCGCTGATTCTCCCTTACGGCATCTATCCCAACATGCATGTCGAGGTGATCGAGGACTTCCAGCAGCCAGAACCGGCGGTCGAGGGCTTCACCTTCGACTGGAGTCTGACTGCGCCGGAAGGCTCGTCAGCCGAGTTGATCGAAGGCCCGGTCGCGATCTTCATGGCCGATGTCGAGGGGCAGTACCAGTTGACCCTGACGGCCACCGATGCCAACGGCAACAGCGGCGAGGCGACCTGGGTGATTACGGCCTCGACCTATATCGGCGTGGGCGCGATGGACGGGCTGCAGGCGGAGTTCCCGGCATGCAGCATCTGCCACGCGGACCAGGCTGAAGACTGGGCCGCCACGGCGCACGCCAGCATGTTCAGCCGCGCGATCGACGGCGAGGTGAGCGATCACTATGGCCCGGACTGCGTGAGCTGCCATGTGACCGGCTTCAACAACCGGCCCGAGGCGGTCAACGGTGGGTTCGACGATCTGGCGCGCGAAGCGGGCTGGACTCTGCCTGAGGAGCTGACGGCGGGCAACTGGGAAGACATGGTCGCCGAGTTCCCGCAGGTCGCCAAGCTGGCCAACGTCCAGTGCGAGAGCTGCCATGGCCCGGGTGCGGCGCACGCGGGTGCTGGCGGCGATCCGTCGAAGATCGGCGTCGGTCTGGACTACGGGACCTGCGCGCAGTGCCACGCGGAAGACCCGTATCACGTCTTCCCGCAGCAGTGGGAAGTGAGCGCCCACGCGGACAAGAACGCCCAGGCGTTCTGGTATCCGATCGGTGAGAACCGCCTGGCGTGCGTCGGGTGCCACAGCGGCGCCGGCTATATCGACGCGGCTAACGGCGTGCCGATGGAAGAGCGTCGTAGCAACTACCAGCCGATCACGTGCGCGGTCTGCCACGATCCGCACCACGCGGACAACCCGAACCAACTGCGCGTCTTCGACGCGGTGGCGCTGCCCAACGGTACAGAAGTGGCCGAGGCTGGCCCGGCGGCGACGTGCATGACCTGCCACAACTCGCGGGTCGATGCGGTAGTCGCGGTCGAAGGCGAGAGCTTCAGCACGCCGCACTACTCGGTGGCCGCGGAGTTGATCAACAACACGGGCGGGTACACCTGGGGCGAGACGGTGCCGGGCACGCTGCACGGCCAGATCATCCAGAACTCGTGCGTGGGCTGCCACATGGCCGCGACGCCGGGCATGGACGACAAGGGCACGCCTGACGATTCGTCCGACGACGAGCCGCTGCCCGGCCATAACACGGTCGGCCAGCACACCTTTGCGATGGTCAGCCCGGTGGACGGCACCGAGAATGTCGCCGTCTGCCAGGGATGCCACAGCAACATCGAGAGCTTCGCGTTCGATGCTTCGGGCGACTATGATGGCGACGGCGCGGTGGAGACCAACCAGGACGAGGTCGCCGGTCTGCTCGAGGTTGTGCAGGCGGCGCTCGAGGAGAGCGGCGTGGCCGTGCTCGACCACCACCCGTACTTCGAGCTGCCAGAAGACGCGAGCGTCGATGTGAAGGGCGCGGTCTTCAACTTCAAGATGATCCGCGACGATCAGGGCTCGGTGGTTCACAACCTCAAGTACACGGTCGGGCTGCTCCAGCTCAGCTACGCCAAGCTGACGGGCGAGCCGGTGCCGGGTGCGACGCTGGTCGAGTAGTCTCATGTCGGGCCGCCGCTGTAACGCGGCCTGACGATCTGTGATGGCGCCCATTGGTCGATTCGGACCCGTGGGCGCCGCATTGTACCTCTGGGAGGCAGGATGAGGCGTATCTACAGATTTTTCTTTCCGCCGCCAGACACACCCGCATGGAGCCGGGCGCTGCGCCTGACGGTGCTGCTGGCGATTCCCGTGGCGATCGTGCTGCTGCTCCCGGCAGCGTGGGAATACAGTAACTCTCCGGAGTTTTGCGGCACGACCTGTCACACGATGCCGCCGGAATACAATACCTATCTGGTCTCTCCTCACGCGCGCGTGTTGTGCGTGGACTGCCACATCGGGCGCGGCTCGTTCTACGAGCAGTTCGCTCGCAAGACGACTCACTCCAGGCTGCTGTGGGCGACGCTCACCGAGAATTACGAGTACCCAATCCAGGTGAGCAGTATGCGCCCCGCGCGCGACACGTGCGAGCTGTGCCACTACCCGGAGAAATTCTCCGACGACAGCCTGCGCATCTTGAACCGGTATCGCGACAACGAGGACAACGATCCGTATGCTGTCTACCTGCTGATGCACACGGGCGGGGGCACCCAACGCGAGGGGTTGGGCTACGGCATTCACTGGCACGTCGAGAACAAGGTGGAATACATCGCCACCGACCGCCTGGAACAAGACATTCCCTGGGTGCGCGTCACGTATGTTGACGGGACGACGACCGAGTATGTATCCACGGAATCGCCGCTCGATCCGGCTGAGCTGGGCGAGTACGAGGTGCTCGAAATGGACTGCATCACCTGCCACAACCGCATCTCGCACCTGCTCGATACGCCGGAACACCTGGTCGACAGTGCGCTGCAGCGCGGCGACATCCCGACCGACGTCCCCTACATTCGCGCGCGCTCGGTGGAGCTGCTGTCCGAGCGGTACGAATCGGTCGAAGAGGCGCGCGAGTCTATCGGCGGGCTGGTGGAGTACTACCGCGAATCCTATCCCGACGTCTACGAGGACAACACGGCCGAGATCGATGGGGCGGTCGACCTGCTGGTGAACCTGTGGGAAGACAATACGTTCCCCGAGCAGGAACTGGACTGGAAGACGCATCCCAACAACATCGGCCACCGCAACTGGCCGGGGTGCTTCCGCTGCCACGATGGCAAGCACTTCAACGAGGAGAATGAGGTGATCCGGCTGGAATGCAACCTGTGCCATTCCATCCCGCAGATCGTGCTGCCGAACGAGATCGAGCCGATGCTGCCCCTGACGACCGGGATCGAGCCGTCGTCGCACCGCGAGACGACATGGATCAGCCGCCACCATAACGAGTTCGATGCGACGTGCGAGAGCTGTCACACGACGGCCAATCCGGGCGGCACCAGCGACACAAGCTTCTGTTCCAACAGCGGCTGCCACGG
>JAAYDI010000103.1 GCA_012729315.1 Planctomycetaceae bacterium | reverse complement strand
AGGCTACGTTGATAGTGGCCTTCGGCCAATTGCGGGATGGAACCGCTGCACGGTGAGGAGGTAGGCAGTCCATGCGAATGGGCCCATCCATGGCATGGATTTGTCCACTACAACCGGCTCGGAATGACCGAGCCTTCACCGTCCCAGCGAAAACGCGAAATCACCGCTTCGTCCACTGAATGTATGCCGAGTTGTACCCTTCGTGGCGGTACCAGTGGCTGCGCGGTTGCGCGCCAAACCAGCCGTACGCATACGTCTGCGAACGCACCTCGTAACCACGCCCCGGATAGTACGGCGGACTGTGCGGCGGACGTTTGGGAGCACGCAGCATCAAGTACGACGGCACACGCGGCGATTGCGCGCACAGCTCCGTCGCATGCATGGCGATCCCCCACCCCAACAACAAACCCAACATCAGAATCAGACGCCGCATCGCATATCTCCCCCCCTCTCGATGCGCGTCGCCTGGCAGTCCCGGCAGCAGGCATGCCCGCCAATCCCACGACACACGGGGGTCGGGGCAGGCACGAATCGCTCAGCGCACCCGAAGCTAACATCGGCAAGCAGGGCAAGCTGGCACATAAAAAGCAGCTCGTTGCCGGCAGATTCGGCAGATTCAGCAGATTCTACGCCGAACCACGCGCCATCGTATCGCACCTCCCCGTGCCCGGTGCGCGTTCTCGTGTCTCTTTCACGCATGGTAAGAGCAGATACGGGTGCAGGTACCGGTACGAGTGCGATGGGCTACTCTATTCGGAATCCAGGGAGCAACCGAGCTGGTAGAGTTCATCGGCATCGAACCACCGGTCATTGGTCTCAAACAGGCTGCGGATAGCCGCTTTGTGGATCTTCATCTTCAGCCCGCCGGTGCCGATTGCGCCGTAACAGATTGTCCCGTCGCGCTCGATCGCCTTATCGTGTGGCTCCACCCCGGGCAACCCCGCAGGTGGGACGGCGTTGAGGTCAATAGCGACTCGGGCGCGCACGTGGGACTGCCAAAGGTCGGCGGGCACGAGTTCCACGCCGGCGGCACCGGCCGCCACGAGGATGTCGCACCCGTCGATTGCCCGGGCGGTCTCGTCGGACGTCGACGTGGCATACGGGACCAGTTGTGCGTCAGCGACCGCCTGCCGGATCTGAGTGCAGGTGGCGCTGGCCCGATCGAGCCGCCGCGACGCGACGCGGACGTGAGCGCCGGCGCGGGCGAGCAGCCGGGCAGTCCGCTGACCCACCGGCCCGGTCCCGGCCAGCACGGTCGCTGTGGCCCCCGCGAGTTCCACGTGCCGGCGGGCCACCAGCACGGCAGCCACCGCGGTCGTGTTCGCGCCGTTGGCATCGAACAGGACGGAAACGCGCATCGGACCGAAAAAGCTGCGACGCACTTCTTGCAGCAGCGTCTCGCCTGTCGTGACATCGGACCCGCCGACGAAGATCGCCGTGTGATGCAGATCGGCCATACCGCGCGTGAAGATGGCTCCGTGCACCAGTGCGCGCACGGAGCCCGCATCAACGGCGCGGTACTGCAGCAACTGATCCACTCCGGCATCGACCGCCACCACCGCATCAAAGACGCTGGCCTGGGCATCGCTATCGAGCTGAACGAGGATCTTCGGCCTGGGCATCAATCAGAAGCCCTTGAACGGATGCTGGGCGGTATCCTTTCCCGCGACAACTTCGGCCGCGCTGGGCTTGCCGGTCATAGCGTTCTGAATGGCCAGTTTCGTGGCCTCGTAGTTGTAGTCATAGATTTTCTTGTTGTCCTCGGCGTTCGGAGCGATGAAGACGCCGCACACGATGACCAGCTCCTCGCACTGTTCGTAGCGGATCACGCCAGCGTCAACCGAATCGGCGACAGCCTTGGCCACGGCCGCCTGAGCGGGGCCGAACATCTGGACCGCCTGCTTCATTCCCTTGATGGTCACCTTCGTGACCAGCACGGTGGCGGGCTTCACCGCCAGGTTCGGCGTGAGGACGGCCAACAGGTTGGTGTGCCCGGCGCTCTGCCGCGCCAGCGCGTTGGCAAATGCGGCGCCTACCGGCCCGTCCTTAGACCCGATCATGAGGTCAATGTGGGCAACCTCGTTCCCTTCGCCGACTAACGCTTCACCGATGTACATGGACATGCACTGTTCTCCACAACTAGAATTGTCCGGTTGTCAACTGAGCACCGCGTCTGGAGCGGCTGACACAGCAATCTATCGTCTGGCAAGCGCAGCGGAACGTACCGACCGGTCAAGGTGGTGAGCGGCAGGGGCGGCCGCAGCGTCTGGCCCAAGCCGCGAACTTAGCAGACTGGCTGCCAAATGCAACCGCTCTTGCGTGTCCGGCCGGGAAACCGGGAAACACCCGACGGCGGCCCGCGCGTGGTTCGCGGGGCCGTAGCGCAGCATGTGTCGAGGCGTTATGTCCGAGCACCTGTTCATCGCCGGAGGAAGCGTACGTGCGGCGGCCCAGTCGGCCGTCCGTGCCGGGTTCCGCGTCACGGCAGCCGATCGGTTCTGTGATCGGGATCTGGCCGACTCGTGTGAGGCGGTCCTGGTGTCCGACTATCCGGCGGGCATCCTGCCGCTCGCCCAGCAGCTCGCGCCCACCGCGTGGCTCTACACAGGTGGCCTGGAGAACGAGCCGGATCTGGTTGACGCCGTCTCGCACCGCCACCACCTGCTGGGCCTGCCCGGGTCGGTGCTGCGGCAACTCCGCGACCCGTGGCAGCTCAGCGATGTGCTGGCGCGGGATGGGCTGCGGTTCCCCCGTCCCGTGCCTCGGCCGCCGCATGGCGTCGCCGGGCGGTGGCTCGTCAAGCCGGTGCGCAGTTGCGGCGGCGCGCGCATCCGGTGGTTTGATCCGCGGCGTGACGCGGGGGGCACTGCGCCGTGCAGCGCGCCGGATCCCGGGCTGGCGGCCAGCCGCGGTGGCGGCGTGACATACTATCAGCCGTGGATCCGCGGACCCGCGCATGGCATCATCTTCCTGGCCGCGCACGGCTCAGCCACCTTGCTCGGCGTGACCCGCCAGTTGGTCGGCTGCGTCTGGGCCGGGGCGGGTGGTTTTCAGTATGTCGGGTCGATCGGCCCTATCGCTTGCGACGCGCTGACCTTGCGCACGCTGCAGCGTATCGGAGACTGCCTGGCGGCGGCGTTCCCACTGTGCGGGCTCGTGGGCGTCGACACGATCTTCGCGGGCACGGAGATCTGGACCATCGAAGTGAATCCGCGATACACCGCAGCGGTGGAGGTGCTGGAACGCGCCACCGGAGTGGCGGCCATCGGGCAGCATTGGGACGCCTGCCAAAGTGGTCGGTTGCCCTCCCCGACTGCGGTCCCAGCGGCGCCGATGTACGGCAAGGCCGTGGTATATGCCCTGAGAGAATGCACGATCGGCGCGGCGTTCTACGAGCGTCTGGAAGCTGCCCGAGGCTCCTGGGACGACGACGCCTTTGCCGACCTCCCGCAACTCGGTACCGTGCTGCGCGCCGGGCAGCCGATCCTGACAGTCTTCGCACAGGGGAGCGATGCGCGCACAGTGCATCGTCGCCTGCGGTGTCTGGCACGGACCGTACACGCATGGTGCGACCGGTAGCGGCTCGCGGCAGGTCCGACCCTGCCGCGATGCGCACATTGTCCGGGACGCCGGCGGCGTCCGCCTCCAGTTCGTCAGCGCACCAGCCAGGCCGGCGAGTAGATGTGATGCCCCACACCCGACTCG
The DNA here is from genome assembly GCA_012729315.1 of Planctomycetaceae bacterium. GTDB lineage: Bacteria > Planctomycetota > Planctomycetia > Pirellulales > Pirellulaceae > JAAYDI01. The sequence continues at coordinate 92,754 of JAAYDI010000103.1, read as the reverse complement.
CCCGGTGCCCAGACCACTCCAGACGTGACGATCGCGGCCGGTTGGATAATGACCCGCTTCTTGCTCATGCTGCCGGTCAGCTTCACGTCCACAATCCGCACCCCGACGAAATCCACGATGGCATAGGTCGCGTTGTTGCCGTTCCCCGTGACTTCACGAAAGATCGGCACGACCTTGGGTTCTCCGATGATCGAGGCCAGCTCGTCCTTGACCCCAGCGCTGATGCCCGTGTCACCGTTGAGGTACAGCACCCCTGTCTCCGGGTCAAGGACCAACTCACCACCAAGGTGTTCCAGGTCCTCGTCCGAGATCCCGTTGGTGATCTGGCGCGCAATATCCTTAGTGCTGTTGTTGCTGTCGCCGATATCGACTGTGCCACGGTTGCCCGGCGAACCGGTCCCCTGCGGAAACAGATTCACTTCGGTCGCGCCGTCCGTCCCGGGCACAACCACTTCGTTGACCGGATCCCACTTCCAGTTGTCAGGCCCCTCCCCGGCGAGCATGTCCAGACAGGTCTCTTCGTCCAGCGCAAATGGAAGTATTCCGATCGGCTGCCCGTTGGGTGGGGTGCGGAACCCCGAGATGTTGGTCAGCAGGGCAGCGGTGGCCTCGGCCTCCAGCCGCGCCTCGCGCTGCCCGAGCACACGGGCGAAGAACAGAGGGACCGTTCCGTTGGCCTCCTCCGACCGGCGCACACGCACGTTCACGGCGTTGGGTGGCTCGCTGCCGCCGACAACCAGCGGGCAGGTCGGATCGGACGGATTATCGAGGTACCCGATCTGCACGTCCTCGTCGAGCAAAGACGGGTTCTCGCGCAGCACCGGGTTGAGCCGGGCGAACTGGTCGGCAGTCTGCTGCGCGCTGAGCGTCATGGCCGTGGCATCCGATTGGCCGGTGGGCGCCGCACGATCCACGAGTTCCCAGCAGGCGGCCAGCGCAGCCGCATCCGCCGACCGCTGCAACTGCTGCCGTGCGACACACAAATAGCCCACGTCGACGCTGAAGGCGACCAGCGCCATCAGGCCGACCATCAGGAACATCGTGAGCACGACGATGTTCCCTTTCCGCTTGTCGCGGCATGACCGTCTGGACATGATTTGCTTCCGAATATCGTATGGAATCGACTGGTTGAAGCCGAGTCTCGGACACAGCCACTACGCGCTCCGACACAACTCACGGGGCTTCCGGCGTTGCTTGATGCACCACGCGTGGCGTGGAATCCACCTGCACCGTGCCGTCCGAGAATGTATAGCGCACGCTCTTGAGCGTGAGCTTGTCGACACAGCTGGAGGCGAACGTCACGCCCGAGTTCTGTACCGAGACGGCTGGGCTGTAGTAGTTGAGGCTGGCCGGGGTCACGAGCACGGCGACTTTGAGGCTGCCCGGTGCGCCGAAACTGCCCCACGTGGCTGAGCTGCCGTTGAGGATTTCGAACACGACGACGCCAGGCCGCAGCGACATGACCTGCGTCCAGCGCACCGTTTCACCTGTCGTGGCCATGGCGTGCGAGTTGGACACTGTCTTGGTGGCCATTCGCTCCTCCAGGTGCCACACGTGCATGTTCAGACCACCAGCAACATAGTCCGGGTCGCTGCAGTGGTTGATTTCAAAGGTCATGTAGAGCCATTCCAGTCGCGAAAACGGCGTCAGCGCGCATGTGACCTGAGGACTGTTCCTGGCCAGATCGGGCGTGGCCACCACCAGTTCCCACTCTTCCTCCACACGCACAATGTCGGCACTGAAGGCCGAAGAAAGCAAACCCAGACTCAGGAGCGCTGCAAGCGAACCGACCGCTAGCGCGCGACGATGACGCCGGCACGAGGAAAGAACGAACATGAAAATACGCCTTACGACTAAAGTGCAGAATGTCCAGGATGTGGTTGCGCGCAAGGTCAAGACAAGATAAGATAAGATAAGATAAGTGACAGCGCGTGGGTTCGCGCACACGTGATGTGACGCGCTCGGCAGCAAGCCATCACAGGCATAGCCATGCTCCGTGAACCCACCGCAAACGTACGTCACACCGGCCCGGATGTCAAAGAATCCGGGCGTCTCGCCGCGCGTTGCGGATCACCGCTCGAGGATGTGTCGGACCTCCGGGTCAGACGGCATCAGACGCCGCTGAATGCGCTGAACCCGCCATCCACTGGAATGATAGCGCCCGAAACGAAGGCAGCCGCATCGCTGACCAGCCACAAGAGCGTGCCCAGCAGATCGTCGGGCGTGCCGTACCGGTTGGCGGGCGTGTGCGTGAGAATCGTCTGACCGCGCGCGGTCGGCTGCCGCGTGTTCCTGTCAACCAGCAGGAATTCGTTCTGCGCGGTCAGAAAGAACCCGGGCGCGATGGCATTGACGCGAATGTGCGGGCTGTACTGCTGAGCCAGGTGTACGGCCAGCCACTGGGTGAAATTGGCGATCGCAGCCTTGGCCGCAGCGTAGGCCACGACGCGCGTCAGCGGGCGGATGCCTGCCATCGACGCCATGTTGATGACGACTCCTTGCTGCCGCGCCACCATGTCGGGCACAAACACCTGGCAGGGGAGGATCGTGCCCAGGCAGTTCAAGTTGAAGACCCACTCGATGGCTTCGGCCGGGATGTCGAAGAACGACTGGTCCGCACTGGCCGTCGCGTCCGGCTTGTTGCCCCCGGCACCGTTGATCAGGATGTCGACGGGCCCCAGTTCCGCATGGATCTGCCGCGCCGCCTCCACCAGACTCTCCCGGCTCAACACGCTGCCCGACACGGCTATCGCCCGGCCGCCATCGGCGCGGATGCGATCTGCCACCCGTTGCGCGGCTTCGGCCGAGAGATCCAGCACGGCCACAGCCGCACCGTGCTGAGCCAGCGCGACGCTCATCGCTCCGCACAGCACGCCACCGCCACCGGTCACCACCACCACCTTGCCTGCCAGATCCGGCATCTCTCACCACTCCTGTTCAGATCCACCTTCAGGACTCGTCCACCTCATCCGCCTCATGAAACTCATTCGCCTCATCCGCCGCCCCGTCCGTGTCCAGCAGATCGGGGCGCCACTTGCGGCCAGCCATCTGCGGCTCATAATCGGGGCGGCCGGCCAGCTCCGCAATCGCCTTCACGCACTGGAACAGCAGGTGCCGCACCAGCTGGCTGTCCTTCTCCCGTCCATAGTACGGCGACAGATCGATCGGCTGACCATACCGCACGCGGGCCCGAGCGCGCATCAGAAACGGGCTCCATGCCGTGCCGCGATACGGCGCCCCCTCAATGTAGCACGGAATGATCGGTGCGCGCGCTTTGAGCGCCACGAGAATGGCGCCCGGACGTACGGGATTCATGAACTGTTCGGTCGTGTTGATGCGGCCTTCGGGCAGCATGCCCACCACCCCCCCCTCGGAGACAATCCGAATCGCCGCCTTGGTCGCCGCCGTATCGATGCCGCCCCGGTTGACCGGAATGACCTCCGCAATCCGCAGGAAGAACCCGAACATGGGGTGCTCGCAGTATTCGCGGGCCACCATCCACCGGATCACCCGCCGCACGGACACCTGGATGAAAAACGGGTCGATGCTCGAGCGATGGTTGCAGATGACGACGCCGTTACTGTCCGCGTCCAGCGGGAACGGGTCGACGATCCTGGCACGCCACATGATCCGCGTGTAGAACTTGGCCAGCAGCCAGAAGAAGGTCTGCAGCACGGTGTAGCTGGTCGAGCGGACGACCAGTGCAAACCAGACGAGTCCGGCCGCCAGCGTCAGGGCAGCCAGGCTGATGACTACCGGGAGAGTGTGCGACATACTATGATAGTAACGATCGCTTGCCGCGGATGCGATGACCCCAGCAGCCGCAAATGGATACGGGAGCGCACGTCGCGTCAGCCAGCGTCACAAGTGGCGGTGGGCCAGCCGCGTGGTGGGGAAGCATGAACCTGAACGACGTGCGTTGGTTGGGCGTAGTGAGTGACACGCACGGCAACGTGGCCAACACGCGCAAGGCGGTCCGACTCTTCCGGCAGCACGCCGTCCAGTTGATCATCCACTGCGGCGACATTGGCTCGCCCGAGATCCCACCCTTGTTCGTCCCCTGGCCGACCCACTACGTGTTCGGCAACGTCGATGCCATTGCGGACAGCCATGTGGAGGGCAATAGATCGCTGCTGCGTGTCGCGATTGAAGCCGCGGGGCAGACCCTGCACGGCCGGTTCGGCACGCTGGTTGTCGGGAAGCGTCGCATCGCGTTGATCCACAGCGACGACAGCGTGCGTTTTCATGACGCCATCAACAGCCACCAGTGGGATCTGATCTGTTACGGGCACACGCATCGCGCCGAGTGCCACAATGACGCCGGTACCATCGTCCTCAACCCGGGTGCCGTCCACTGCGGATCCCCCCCCTCCGTGGCCCTGGTGGATCTGCAGACACTCGACGTGACGTCCATCCCCTTGGCCTGCTGAGCTGGCTCCTGCAGACCGGACTCTGACGGCCTGGACCTTGCTGCACGCGGCTCAGCCGGCCAACCGCGAGATCCGGTTGACAGGCACCGCCGGGTCATTTTCGCTGGCCGAGTGGAAGCGGTACTGCATCAGGTAGGCATCTTCCGTTGTGTCGACATAGAAGTCGCGTAACAGACTGACGGCCCGGAACCCCAGGTGCCGGAAGAACAGCTGCGCCGCAAGGTTCGTCTCGCGCACCTCCAGCATGATCCGGTTGCGCCGCTGGGCCGACAGCTTGCCGATGAGTTTCTCCACCATCTGCTGCCCCACACCCTTGCGGCGAAACTCGGCCGCGACCGCGAAATTCAGGATGTGGAGCCGGTTGCGGTGCAGCTCGTAAATCATGAACCCGGCAACCCGCTCGTCATGCTCCGCAACCATCCCGATGCAATTGCGCTGCCGCAGGCAGCGAATGAAATCATCCTCAGACCAAGGGAACTCGAAACTCCGGCTCTCGATCTCGAGAACCTCCATCATGTCGCGCCGAATCATCCAACGAATATGTACGCAAACATCTTGTTTACCCACGGGATTCATCGCGGACTCCTTCCTTGATCGCCCAATCGTGCAGGCCGCACCTTACGGTGAGGTACCCTATCAGATGCGTACAAATATGCCAATACGAACTGCCGGTTTTCGCCCTGCGTGATGCGCGACGTGCCCGTAGCGGGTACCAGTTGGGGAATCAGGCGTCCAGAGTCAGGCGTCCGGAGTTGCCGAGCGTGGCATCGGCTGTGGATTCCGGCGGGATGGCCGGAGCTCGCTGCGTCACGAACGGCACGCGGACCGCACCCCACAGGCTGACGGCCACGATCAACCATCCGAGGAGACTGGGCCAGGCCAGCAGCCACCAGGCGAGCCCGGTCAGCACGCCGACAGCGGTCGGCCAGCGCTGCCACCACAACGCGAGCAGGTCGTACCGCCTCAGCAGGTAGAGACCGAGCCCGAGGAGGGTGGTCCAGAGCACGGCCCAGAAGACGGGCCAGCCCAAGGGGCGGACGTCGGGCTGCCAGACCAATGGGAGCGCCGGCACATGTTCCTTGAAGTCATAGTGTTGCACGTCGGCTGCCGCATGGCGGCTCAGCCGCCAGACATCACTGGCTTGTGGGTGGCGCGTTGTCTGGCGTGCGAAGTCCCGCACGGTGGGCGAGGCTCGCAGCCGCTGGGCAATCGCGTCCTGTTGCTGGAAGATGGACTCGACGTCCTCCGTCTCGGCGCGTCCGGTCGCTGCGGTGGCCGGCCACTGTGTGTGGGCGATCCGCGCGCCGCTGCAGGCGAGTCGGACGGCCCACGGCGTGTACCATGCCTGGATGTCGCGTGCCGGGCTATCCAGCACGGTATCCGCTGCGCTGGCCACAAGACTGGCCAGGTCGCGCAGCCGTCGCAGTTCCTGCTGCATCCCGGAAACCTGATAGCCGGCTCCGTCTGCGACGCGCAGCTCGCCTCTGGCCGAACCGCGGACGGTCCAGAGCGTGCGGGCCACGTCCAGGTCGGTAATCCAAGGCACGGCCGTCGGCCGCGGTTGATTGGGGCGCAGCGGCGCGAGCTGGCCACGAAATGCGACCGTCAGTTGCTGGGGCAGCTGTTCCGAGGCGAGGCGCAGCTGCCACCGGCGATCGGACAGAGGCACCAGCGCGGCGGGGACACTGTCAAGCGCCGCGTGGACCAGTTCGAGGTCCGCGGGGATTTCGAGCGTGCAGCTGCCGATCCCCGCGGGTTCGATGGCAAACATCACGACGCCGTAACACCGCCCGTCCGCCTGACAGTCGACATAGACATCCGCCAGGCTGATGCGCCGCTGGCCGGCCACCCGCTGGACATCGGCAATCACCGCCCGCGGTTTCGACCAGACGCGGTAGGCCACGTGTGTGGCCGGGTCTGTCGCACCTTCCGGCACGACATCCGCCAGCGGCACTTCCATGAGCCCCGGCGTTTCCCAGTTGACGCGCTGCTGATCCAGCTGGGTGGGCAGCACGAAGAAGCGTTCCACATTCCCCATGTCCAACGGGACGATATTGGGCGTGCGTCCCCGTTCGTTCGCGCCCAGCTCGAGCATGCCCCGGACCCGCAGCTGGAACCGGTCTGCGATGGGTGACTGCGGCCGGACGATCAGTTGCCGTCGCGGTCCCGGCAACACCCGGACCTCGTGCGGCACCGCCGGCTCGCACGTCAGCGGCTCAGCCAGCTCCGCCGGAATCTCGAAGCGGAATTCGTCTGCCAGCCCTGATCCACTGGCAACGCGTGCCTCGAGGTCGGCAATCGCTTCCCACCGGTCGCCCGTCCGCCGCAGCGTTGTCACCAGCCGGCCGTCAACACGCGGCTCGTTCGGCTGCAGACTCACGGTCACACTGGCCCCGCTGCCGAACGTTTCTTCGGTGAGTTCGAAGGCCGTGACAAGCCGGCCGCGCGGCGTGTGGTAGGTGCCGCTCGCGAACTGCGGCAACACATGCAACCCCGCCGGAGTCTGGACCTCCACCGACACATCCGGGCGTCGAAACAGATGCACCGTGTGGCCGCGCACCACGACATCCGCCATCGACACCGAGGGCAGCGGCACGGATGCGACAGCGGTGGCCGCCGGCTGGCTGCCGCGCAGTATCAGCCGATGAGCTCCCATCACACCGCGTTGCAGAAACACGGTCACCGTCCCGGACCCGTCGTGCTCCACGGCTTTCGCCACGTCCGCATCCCCAACCAGCACCGCGACGGAGGTGAGCTGGAACTCACGTGGCACCGCCAGGCGGTGCTGGTACACCTCACCGTTAACCGTGTTGATGTCCGCTTCCATGCTGAACTCGAACCCGGCCTGACTGGCGACAATCTCCACCGTCTGCTCGGATTCCGAACGGGGCTGGCGCGAGCGGGTCGCCAGACTCCACCCCGGATCCTCCGCAGAAATGCGGTAGCACAGGTTGGGAGCCGACTCGGCCTCCCCCCATAGCGCGAGGAACTCGGAGGCCTCCAGCGGGCTCAAGACGTCGGACGTGCCGGCCGTGAATTCGAGGTCGGGCGATACACTCACGGCCAGCGAACGGCGGGTCAGGCGGCCCTCGGCCGGTTCGACGCGCGGCAGGGACACGTTGCCCAATCCGGTAGTGTTGGTCACGTGGAAACGCAGGTGCAGGTTCAGTTCGTTCTCCACAGGACGGTGCAGGCGGATCGTCACCATCCGGTCGCCGGAATCGGTGGCCGGCGTCTCGCTCCATTCGTATGGGGGCGGACCGGAATCGGTCACGAGGCGCAGGCGCGGATCGATGCGCAAGGTGAGTCGATCGATCCGGCGGGCTGTCGCCTGCGCGCGCAATTTCGTCTCCAGCATGACGGTATCCGGCTGGTCCTTGGGATGGACTTTCAGCCACATCAGCTGCTGTACGTCCATCGGTTGTGGTGCCGCATTGTCCGCCGCGCCGGAGGGCCACCGCAACTCCAGATCCTTGATCGGCCCGAGATCGGTATGCTGCGTACCGGTCTCCGGATTGACGTAGCTCGACCCACGTGCCGAGGCGACACGCACTCCCGAGGCCCCGGAGGGCAACTCCACCTGCAACTCGGATCGGGCGACCGGCGGCACCGTCAGTCGCAGCATCCGCTCGCCCAACTCCTCGCGGGCCTCGGGGCGCAGCACCAGTTCCAGCGGGCAGGTCCCCGCCTCAGTCACTGGCAACGTGAAGGCGGTGCGTGCCGCGTTCCAGGCCAACTCGACAGGCTGGCCGTCCAGTCGCGCTTCCAGCAACTCCGCGCCGCCCAGCCCGCCATCCCAGGGGAACTCGATACGGACCGGCGCCCGCAGGACCTCCAGCTGGTACTCAGCCGTGAGTGAGGTCAGGTCGAGTGTGGAACGCTGTTGTCGCCAGCTGAATATGGCTCGGTACACCGCCTGACGCAGGAACCACGTATTCCCAGCAGTGTCCCTGCGGCTGGCCCGGGCCTGCAACGCCTCGTAGAACTCCAGCGGCAGATAGTCGTATTGTCCCACCGGTGCGGAGGTCGTATCCACCGGGACCAGGACCTGATAAACCGTGTCGGGCGCGCTGGCCGCCTGCAGCGGATGCGCCTGCAGGCCGCTGGCACACAGCGCCACCAGTCCCACCGCGATCAGGAGGAGCGTCCCCATCTCGGCGGCGGCCACCACACTGTCCGACCGCGTGGCAGCCGGCCCGGCCATCCGGTTCAGCCGCCGGACGCTCGCAACGGCCATCCCCAGCAACGTGGCGGGACACAGGATGGAGGTGATCGGTACCAGCTCCGGCGGCACCAGCAAGGCCACCACGGCAGCCGCCCCCAGGATCGGATACAGGTATCGCCCGAGACGCCAGCCCCACCCACCCACGAGACCGGCGACAATCAGCAACAGTGACCAGCCGACCACCCACAACGACCGGGAATGTTCCACTGTCAGGGTTCCGTGCCCCGCGTCGTCCACCGGCAGTTCGCATGCGCACCACCCACGGTCGGCCAGACCCGATTGCGTGGCGTCGCGGTAGCCCGCCCAGGGCGGACCCGGCAGCCCCGGCACACTGACCCAGGCGGACAGCGGCACCACACCTGGCGGCAGGCTCGCCGCAGCCGCTGCCGAGGACTGCCCAGCCTGCGACAGCCATCCGCCGGCGTGCGCCACCGCCACACACTGCCTCGACGTGATGTCGGCCGGCAACAGCTGCCGCGCCAAGCCATCCAGACTGGTCAGCAGCACCGCATCGTCCTGGAACACCAGCACCAGGCGTGCCGCGCCGAGCACGTCCGCCGCCACTTCCACCGCGTCGCCTCCGGTCCAGCGCGGAAGCGTATCGTCCAGCCGGAGCCCCTCGTCCGCCAGCCAGGCGGCATCGATCCACATCGCCGGCGCCTCTGCGGCGTCCTCCGCCCGCTGCCGGTACCGATCGAACAACTCGCGCCACGTCATCTCGTCCTGCCGCAGATCGGACCGGGCCGCCAGCAGTATCTGGCCCAGACTCTGCAGCAACGCGGGAGCATGCCCCGATTCGGAATCGCGGCGATCGAGCTGGCCGATCAGATCGAGCCAGTCTTCGCGCGAGAACAGGCGGAAGGGACGCCCGTCGGACCCGGTGGAAAGCGGCCCCAGCAATCGCTGTTTCCACGTGGGACGCTCCACGGCCGTCCCGTCGGGGCCGCGGCTGCCCCAGGCCGGACGATAGCCGGGCGGAAGCCAGACGAGCCATCGACGCTCCATCACGGGCACGTTCACCTGCGGGAACTCGGTCGCCAGGCGGCCCCAGATCCCGGGACGCCGACCGAATTCGCCATACGTCAGCGCCACCCGCGGGAAACGGCAGCCGGCCGGCAGCGTCACGCTGTACGTGCCGTCGCTGAGCGGGCGTGCTGCGCGCCCGGCATCCAGCCCATTGATCAAGAGCCCGCGCCACGTGCAGTCCGCGGGCAGCCGCACCTGCAATTCCGTGCCGCCCGTGTTTTCCAGCAGGAACGTAGCCACGTGCGTCGCCTCGCCCGTCGCCAGGTACTGGGACGCCACCTGGCAGGTCCAGACCCAGAGCGTGGTGCCGTCACCGCGCGCAGACGCCCGGTCGATCGTGACGCGCGCCTTGTGCGAAGCGTCGAACCGGTAGCTGGCGCGGGACGTCGGATAGCTGCCGGGGGGCGGCAACTCGACCGGAATCGGCTTGACCGCGCTGGCCTTGACTGCCAGACGCGTGCCGTCCATCGAGCGAATCATCAGCCGGCCCTCGTGAGACACGGCGGCCGGCAGCGTTGCCAGCGACGCATTCAACGCTGTCGCCGAACGCGTCGTGCGCTGGGCGCGGACTTCGAACGGAGTGGCCTGGGGCTTGCGCAGCGTGATGTCCCAGACCTCTCCCGTCCGGTGCAGGCCGCTCGGCGCGTCCTGCTCGATGTTCACACGATGCGCGTCCAGAATCGCGTTTCCATCGCCGATGAACTGCCAGGGCAGGTCACCCTGCCGGACCTCCGACAAGTGCACCCGCAACTGCGTCACCGGCGACGCATCCGGCGTGCACACGATCCGGTACCCTTCCACATACGAGGCCTGGTCCACCTCCACGTCGACATAGACGGCCGCGGCAAACTCGGGATCCTCGCGGGCAATATTCAGACGCAGCGGACGAGCCTGGTCGTTGTCGACAAACACGACACCTCCCGCACCAGACTCGATCCGCGTCGCCGCGGCCGGCGTGAGCCCGGCCGGATCCACGCGCTCCAACCGGCTGTCGCCCGTCAGTTCCAGCCGGTAATCCGCGTCGGGCGTCACGGCCACCAGCCGCGACCCGTACGACGTGTCCAGGAACTCGACCGGCCGGATCGCCTCGGCTGTCACCGGGAAACTGGGGGAGCGATGGGCCCGGATCCGCAGGCGGATCGGCCGGTCGGGGGTCAGCGGTTCCAGGAGCTGGATCTGCAAACGCCGATATTCCGCTTCGTAGGCCACCACCTGATAGTCGCGCACGGCAGTGGCCGGCTCAGATTCGATCCCGTCGATGGTCCAGGCATTGGGCACCTGTGCCTCCACGACAAACCGCTCGCCACAGGCACAGGTCAGATCCGCACAGGTCTCGGCGGTGAGCGCATCGACGTCCAGATCGACGGTCGTGCCGACATCCGCCACGACCGTGCGCGGCTGCCGGATCACGGTCAGTTCCAGTGCACTCTCCACGCCAAACAGCTCGAACCCCAGCTGTTCATCCTCCGTCTCGTCCGGCGTGGCGGTCACGGCTGACTGGCGGGCGTCGTGCGCGGCGAGGTGCCGCAGCGTCAGGGTCCGGGGCACGACCAACGTCATCGTGCCCTGCCGCCAGAACACGTTCCGCGGCCGGAACGCCGGCAGCTTCCATGAAACATCGGTATGCAGCGGGCTGATGGCCAGCACCTCCAGCCCGGAATGCAGCCCCGTGAGCCGTTCGGCAAACTGCACCCGCACGGTCTGCACACTCCCATCGTCGCGCGGCGCAGAACTCCAGTCCACATCCACATCGCCCAGCCGGATCGCCGTGATCTGCACTTCGGAGTCGACGTCCAGCTGCAGTTCGGTCAGCGGTTCGCGATGGATGTCCAGGCCGATGAGGCAGGCGATTTCCAGCCCGTTGTCGGCGAGCCGATAGGTGGTATCCTGCTGAACGTTGACAAGCTGTTGTCGCCTCGAGTCCAGCGGACGCCGCGTCACGGTGACGGTGCAGCGCGTCTGGCCTCCCAAGCGGATCACCCACCGCCGCAGCCCGCCGGCAGTGGCCGATCCCGCGTCTGGAGCTGCGGCGGCCGCGTCGTCCAGCTCCGTCGGAGACGCGATCAGGCCGCGGTCGACCGACACTTCGAGCTCGGCGGGCACATGCAGCACCAGGCGGCTCATCGGTGCCGCGGCCAGCGCGAGGTCAAAACGATACGTGCCCCACTCGTTGACGGTGCCCCGTAGCGTCCACGGCACGTGCAGCGTGCCGGATACCGGCACCAATGCCAACAGGTTCCCGGCGGCATCGGTCCCGAGCGTCGCCGGCTGCGACGACTCGCCCAGGTGCCAGACCCCCGCTCCCGCCGGCAGGTCCCAAGGGGCGAGCGAGAGCAGCACCGGCGCGTCGGCCGCATGCGTGACCTGCAACGCAGCGTCGCCGTCCAGCAGTTGGCCGTCCGCGAAAGTGGCGTGATACTCAGCCGCGTGAATCCACACCGCGCCGCCCGAGGCAGGCCGGCCCTGCGCCTCAATCTGTGCCAGCAGCGCGTCGAACGCTTCCCGTTGGAGCGGCCGGTAGCCACGCGCTATCCCCGCCAGGTCCTCCTGCGGGACCAGTACGCGGCGGTACTGCAACGGCGGCTCCGACGCCGACGCATCGCCACTTTGCGCCGCCCCCCGCGCGCTGGGCGCGGCGGCCAGCAACAACAGTCCGAGCAGCAGTGCGCGCCGACCGGTCATGAGTTGGATCCCGCCGTCGGTATCTGCACGGACATCGGTGAGGCCGTGGCCGCATTCCTGGAACTCCCTTCCGCACGCGGCAGCCCCTTGTCAGATACCTTGATCTTCGAGTCAGAGAACGGGGACCGCCCCAGGACCGCCGGGGCGGCGACAGACCCACGACTGAGCAACTGGCGGCAGACCCAGGCAAGGCCCGCCAGAAACACGCCGAGCAGCGACGCCTGTGCGAACAGGATCGCCCAGTCCGGCACCATCATGCCGGCGGTCAAGGTCAGCACTCCAGCCACCAGCAACACGCCAGGATGGCGCAGCAGCGGCACATAGAGCAGCAGCAGGCCGCACAGCAGCGCGAGGCCGGAACAGGCCGACAGCAGCCACGAGCGCCCCATCGTCGTCAGCTCCAGCTGATGCACCGCGCCCAGCGCGGTGTACAGATACCGATTCGTACTTTCCGGTACCGGGTCCTGCGTCGACGCATTGATCCAGTGCTCGAGTTCAGCCTGGCCGCGCACAGCGTGCCGCCGCCAGCCGAACCCGTCCCACCGCCACTGTAACTCCGGCGCGATGCGCGGATCGCGACTGACCACCACCTCGCTGGCGGGCAGGATCACCTGCCAGTACATCCGGTCCACCCGATCCACGGCGTTGATCGTCGCCGCTTCGATCTTCAGCCGGCCCCGCGCCGTCGCCTGCGACTGCAGCACGTACCACACCTCAATCACATGCTCGTGCACCGCCGCCTTCGCCTGCGGACCGACCGGCACCGTCAACTCGCCCTGCGGCCCCAGCTCCTCCACCGCCAACTCGTGGCCGTCCACGGCCAGGCCCACCAGCCGCACCTCCGCATCGGCCGGCTGCGGCAGATTCACACGCACCAACGATTCCCGCGTGCGGACGCGGAACACGGCCCGATCGCGGCGCTGCTGATGCGCGAACCACGACTGCACCCAGACCTGGTGCAGCACGGTGGTTCCCGCCGGGCTGGTACCGCGCAGCGATAGCTGCAGCAGGGGCGGCACATGTTCAGACGTCGTGACCAGGACCAGCTTGTCGCCGTTGGACTTGCTCTCGTCAAGCATCCAGGCACTGCCGCCGCTTTCCACGCGCAACGTGTCCTCCCCCACCACGGTCAACGTGTTGTCGACGATCGTGGTGTTACTGTCCGCCCGCGTTGCGGGCGACAGCAGAGGCAGCGACAGACGGGCCTGCGCATCGGCCGCCAGATGCGGCATCGGCTGCCGCGGATGCACGACCTTCAGCTCCACCGGCCCGAGTGTCGGCGTGGGCAGCCGGACCTGCAATCGCGGCCGCTCATTGCCGGTCCCCTGTTCCATCGTGGGAATCAGCGGCTGATCGTCAAGCAGCAGGCGCGGGGCCAGCTGCGCATCGCCCGCCAGGGACTCGGGCAGCGTCAGCGTGAGCGTCTCCGCCGGCTCGTGCAGGATGTTGTATGACAGCCGCTGCTCCACACTCCACGACGTGCGGGTCAACGTCGCCGTGCTGGCGATTCGCACAGAAATCGCCTGCGGTTGAATCCGGATGTCACCGACAAACACCGCCTGGTCTGACGGCCCGCGATCCCGGTAAGCGAAGCGGGGCACGGGCCCGTTGCCCGCCCGACTCCCAGCGTCAAACCCGGCCGGGCCAGACGCCGCGTCCGGTTCCGTCCCCATCACCGCGCCGGCCAGGACCAGCGGCGACAACGCCTTCATCTGTTGCAGGCGAGGGGTCAGCAGGATGTTGTCGGCCGGGATCATCAGGACCGTCGCCGGACTGACAATCACGTTGTCACGCGACGGGTTGGTCGCCTCCAACATCGGCAACACCAGGCGCAACGGCCCCGTGCCCGAGACAACACTGGCCGTCAGATCCTGCCGCGCCTCGATCCGCAAGGTGAACTGTTTGAGCGCCTGTACTTCCATCGGGAGTGGCACGACGAGCGGACTGGTATCGTTCAGGTCCAGGGGGAGCGGATTGTCCACGTTGGCGAACCGCACAATCTCCACCGTCCAGAACGGGAGGCGAATGGCCAGCGGACCGGCCCGCGAACCACTCGTGCTGCACACCAGCTCCGCATGCAGCCGGGCCTGCTGTGCGTCCACATACACTGTGTAGGTCGGCTCCACATTGATCCGTGTGGCCTTCTGGCGAATCGAGACCTTGAGCGACCGCTGCTGGTTGTGGTACCGGTACCGCGCCACGACAGCGTCCGGCCCGGCCGACCCGGCGTCTGTGCCGACGCGGGGAAAATCCGGATCGTCACGGTCCTCAAACGCCCAGTCGCCACGCACGACCAGATCGATGTGACCGTGATGTCGCACAGCGCCCGGAAATTCGAATCGCGCCGGCTCGAATTCGGCAGACTGGTCGATCAGTTGCGAGACCGTGAGCGGACCGCCCGGTTCGGCCGGAGCCATGGGAACTTCGGCCCACAACTGGACCTCCACCTCGCTCGCCGCCGGACGATCCAGATGCACCTCCACGACCTGATCGCGCGACGCAGCTGGATCCTCTGCCTGCACCGGGCGCACGGTATAACCGATGTCGTGCGATTCCCGTAACCGCATCCCAGGCGGCAACCGCACCTGAAAACTCTCCAATGGGCCGCCAAACCCCCGCACCCGGAAACGCCCGTCGGCGCGGATCTCCTGCAGCGTCTCGTCAGCCGTCACCACGACCTCGCCGAGTACCTCCAGCCGCACGTCCGTGGGCTTCTCGGCGTCCCGTGACCCGTGCCAGCTCAGCGACACGTCTCCTCGGATGCCACGCGCCGTGAACTGGCCCTTCCCGTCCGGCGTGGCAGCAAACGTCAACGGTCGGCCTGCCACGTCCACCGTGTCGCGCACAGTCCCCTCGGCCATTTTTTCCGGCACGAGCAGTTTGAGCGACGAGGCGAGCGGGTTTGGCACAAACAGCGCAAGCCGGGACTCGTCCCCCACCTGATCCACCGGAAGCAACAGCCGCAGGGTGACTTTGTGGGTGGTGTCGTGGGTGGCGTCCCCGCCGGTCTGCAGCCAACACACGTAACCATCCTGGGCACTGTCAAATGTCAGGAAGTGGCCGCCTGGCCCCACAAACAACGGCTCCTTGATCAGCACCCCATTGGAAAAACGCAACGGCACGCGGAACCAAGTGCCCGCAGCCACCCCCGCCAACTCGCGTCCCTGCAGCATGAACGTGACATCCAGCTCCAGGCGATCGCCCGTGAGCGTGGCATCCATGGCCATGTCGGTCATCACGAATGCCGGCTGCTGCCACTCGGTCCGGTTGCGCTGGGCTTTCAACAGCTGCTCGAACTGCTCGTACGAAACGTCCGGAACGTAGACCAGCTCCCCTTTCTCGTTCCGCAGATAGAAGCCACCCGGCTGGACCTCCTCCACGGCCGGCTGCGGTGACGTAACTACCGCCGATGCTGGCAGTTCCTGAGCGCCGGCCGGGGGCCTCCCCCCGTTGCCGCCAGTGAGGCCGATCAGGATTAGCAGCAACCACCTAGTACGCACGGCGATCTTGCCTATGAAGGGACACGTCCAAAGACGCGTCGGTTGTTCCGATAGCGCGTGAAACATGCAGAGACGAGCTAAGCCTCTAGTTTAGGCACAGTCCCCCGCACGAGCCAACATTTTTTCTCTCCCCAGAGCGTCCGACTCTTCAGCAACGGCCCGCCGCACAACGCAGCACCTCCAGCAGCTGGCCGTGAAGCTGCGGCGTCGCCGCCGTAACGAACTGCGGCCGGTCCAATTCGAACGGAGTGCCTTCCGGCCCGGACAGCGTCCCACCCGCCTCTCGCACAATCAGCTGTCCCGCGGCAACATCCCACACTTTCACACAGGTCGCCCAATATGCATCCAGACGACCGCAGGCTACGTAACAGAGACTCAATGCCGCCGAACCCAGCCTGCGGATGGCCTGAGCCGAGTGCATCACTTCAATGAACCGCCCCACCTCTGGCGAGTTACGTGGCACGACCGTGGGTAAGCTCGCAGCGATGAGCGCCTGGTCGACGTGTTCACAATCACTGACATGGATGGGTCGGCCGTTGAGCAGCGCCCCACCGCCCAACTCCGCCGAAAAACACTCGTCCTGGATCGGGTCGTATACGACCCCCATCAGGACCTGTTGACCATGACGCAGCGCCACCGACACACAGTAATTTGGCAGCTGCCGCACGTAGTTCAGGGTCCCGTCGAGTGGATCCACGATCCAACAGTAGTCGGAGTCGGGGCCGGTCGCTGCGGGCGGCGCGTCCGGCATGTCAGCTGTGTCTTCTTCGCCGAGGAATCGGTGTGCCGGGAACGCATCGTGCAAGATCCGCCGCGCCGTCTCCTGGGACCGGTAGTCGGCCTCGGTCACAAGGTCCTTTGGCGCCTTAACTTGCGGGTTGATCGACCCACGCATCTCGAGCAGCACTCGACCACATTCGCGGGCCACTTGTTGGCCGACCGCCATGAAGTCCGTCATCGCCAGCTGTTCCTGTGTATTGAGTGTATTGAGTTGTATTAGGAGTGGTTGTTGTCGGGGGGCGCGTCACTTCGGCCACCGGGGGGGAGCACGCCGCAGGAGGCGCACACCAGAGGTCCACCTGACCGGGTGCACTCACCGATTATAGTGCTCTACCGGCTCGACCGCGCCGGGGACAAGCTGCCAGCGTTCAGCGGCGGGCGGCGGTTGATAGTGTTGATAATACAGACGATAAAGTGGTGGAGCCCACCCGTATCGGCCGGCAGCGTGCGGACGGCGTCCTTTGGAGCGGCAGCGAGGTCTGATTTTTTGCACAAAACTATGGACACGCACTTGGATCTTGGTATCATCAGGGGTGGTGACTGGTAGCGTGGTGGCGAGTGGCTGCCGGCTTCGAGGTCACAGGTCATATTCATTTTTATCTGCTTACCCCGCGGGGTAAAACCGGCCTCTTCTCTGTTCCGGCCCCGCCGTTACGCCTAGCTGCGTACGGCGGGGTTTTTTGGTTGCCGGTTTTGGTTTGCCGGTGTTGTTGCAGGAGGCGGCCAGCGAATGTGGCACTTGGAACGGTCGAGCGTGCGGTGGGAGTCTGCGAGTTTTTGCGCGGCCATGGATCTGGCCTATCCCTCGCGTGGTCTGCAGGCGATTACATGGGATGGTGCCGCGCTGTCAGATGCGGCCTTGATGCAGGTGACCGTGGCACGCGGAGACGAACGCGCTGAGCGGATTGAAGACGCGTACATCCGCGGGAACGATCTGATTGTCACCTACGCCGAGGGGTCGGACCGTGAGGTCCGCCCGCAAGTGTGTAGGCGCCAAGTGCGTTGGCGCGTAGTGCACCAGCCGCACGCGGCACCGGGTATCGTGCTGGAGGTACTCGTGTCAGTGCAGACGCAGTACCTTGACAGTGATCCACGCGTGCAGGTGACCAGCGTGCTGCCTGGTCGCGAGTGGATGCTGTTGAGCGGTGGCGCGGCCGCCAGCGACTACCGCCCCGTCAGCTGGCCTGACGCGTCGCCTCAAGTGGTGGACGTTGCGGCAGCCTGTCAGGCACTGCTTGCGCGACTGCCGGCGTTGGCTTGCAGTTACGGGCACATTCTCACACCGAACGATCTGGTGCACGCGCGGTTGAGCTGGGACGCGGCCCGGCGTGCGACGGCGTTGGAGACGACCTATTTCGCAGGACGGCTGGAGAAGGGTGTCTTGCGCCGCGCGCGATCGCGTGCGGTGCTGATGCCGCGCACCGGGGACGCGGAGCTGTTAGCTGAGTTGCTGCGGGAAACGGTTGCCACGGCCCCGCCGCTGACTACGTGACGCGTCCGGCTGCTGACCAGACAACTCAGCCCCGGGGACGTTTGAACACGGCGCACAGCGCCTCGCCTTTGCGGACGCGCAGCGTCTTGACCGGACCGGCCGCATCAACATTGGTGCCGCGCACCACGCTGACCAACTCCCAGCCATTCTCACCGAGGCGTGCGAGCACGGAACGGAGGGCATCCGTGCTGTTCATTTCTTCCACCAGGTATTCCCACTTCTGCAATACAGCTTGTTCCATCGAACACGTCCTCCCACCGAAGCTGGGCCCTCCTGGCTCGCGTGCGCCATGCCAGTCCGATTCGACGTCCGACGACCACAGAGCGCGCGTGGATCGGCAACGTGCCCCTCCTGTCCACTCAACGATACGTCATGCTGGCAGGGGAGGCGGCCGGCCCAGTCAGCCGCGGTCGGCCGGCGACCACCTGGGCGCCGCAGCGCGGGTGCGGGTGGCGTGCCCTGTACGGGCTGTGCCGGCAGCCGGGGCCCCTCCCGGCGCGTCACGAATCGCACGCTCCGTGCGGCCGAATCAGGCTCCGCTCGATGAGCTCGAAGATTTGCCGCGCCACGCTGGCTTTCGCGCCTTCGGCCGCCAGCACGACCGCCCCATGGCGATCCAGCACTTCGACAGCGTTCGCGTCCGCATTGATCGCCTGCGGTCCGTTGAGCACGATCAGGTCGCAGCTTTTCTTTTGGAGTTTCTGCAGGGCCCGCCTGCGCCGCTCGTGAGTCTCCAGCGCGAAGCCCACCAGCCACTGCGCGGGGCGTTTCTCGACGGCCAGGGTCGCCACGATATCGGGGGTCTCGATCAGCTCCAGGAGCAGCGGCTGGCCGGTCTTGGCGAGCTTCTGTTCCGCCACCTGTTGCGGCCGGTAATCGCACGGGGCGGCGGCGGCGATCAGCCCGTCGCAGCCGGAGAACTCGCGCTGGCAGGCCGCGAGCATCTCCTCGGTGCTCACCACATGCACGAGACGCGCGGCGGGCGGATACTCGAGCTGCACCGGACCGGACACCACGACCACCGCATGCCCCTGGGCCAGCGCCGCAGCGGCCAGCGCACAGCCCATCTGGCCACTGGACGCATTGGTCAGGAAGCGTACGGGATCGAGGTACTGCCGCGTGGGACCGGAGGTGATCAGGATGCGTGCCATGGATCGTGCCTGGGAGCGTGCTTCAGCCGGGGCCGTGCAGCACCGCCTCAATGGCCAACTGGATCCGGTCGGGCTCGGCCATCCGGCCTGGCCCGCTGCGCCGGCAGCTGAGCCAGCCGTCATCCGGCGTGATGATGGTCGCACCGTCCTCCTGCAGCTGCCGCACGTTCCGCTGCACGGCCGGTTTGGCCCACATGTCGGGGTTCATCGCCGGGGCGATCAGCACCGGCCCGGTGCAGGCCAGGTAGAGGGTGGACACCAGGTCGTCGGCCAGACCGTGTGCAGCTTTCGCCAAAAAGTCGGCTGTCGCCGGGGCGACGCAGAACAGCTCGGCCCGCTGGGCCAGTTCGATGTGCGCTCCGAGCGGGAACAGGTCAGGGGCAAACACGTCGGTGGCCACCGGCCGCCCGGAAAGTGCGGCCAGCGTCGACTTCCCGACAAACTCGCTGGCCGCACGCGTCATGGCCACGCTCACGCGCGCTCCCCCTTGCACCAACTGGCTGACCAGCGCGGCCGTCTTGTAAGCGGCAATGCCGCCGGTGATCCCGATGAGTACTTCCCGGTCGATCATGGGGCAACCATGCCACTACAGGTCTGTCGGATCGAATCCCATGCCGCCCCCGTCTGCCGGCAACTCCCCGGTGATCTTCACCTCGTTGGACGTGTCGAGGAAGATCTTGTCCTGCATGATTTCCTGGAGCACCACCGCCATCTTGTCGCTGGTGTCCAGATCGACCAGCGCGCGGCTGCCGGCGTTGAGCTGCACGAGGCGTTTCTGGATGAGGGTCGACAGCTTGAAACGACCACCCACCTTGTTGACGATTTCTTCTTCTTTGAGTTCTTCAAGCATGAACTTACTCTCCGCAGCGCTGCAGGATCCCACAGATTTCCTGAACGGCCCGATCCACTGTATCATTGATCACTTCGTACTGGTACGCGCGCGCACATTCCATCTCGGTCCGCGCCACATCCAGGCGGCGGGCCAGCGATTGGCTTGACTCGGTGCCGCGCCGCGTCAGCCGCTGTGCCAGTTCTTCCAGCGAGCCGGGATGTAGGAAGATGGTCACGGCGTCCGGGATCTCCTCCAGCACTGACATGGCCCCTTCGACGTCAATTTCTAACAGTACCCATTTCCCTTCCGTCTGGCCAGTGGCGACTTCGCTCCGCAGCGTGCCATACCAGTCGCCGCACCCGAAGACCTCCTTGCATTCCAGGAACTCGCCCCGTTGCCGGCGGCGCTGGAATTCGTCGCGGGCGACGAAATAGTAGTGCACGCCATCCCGCTCTCCCGGCCGCGGCGCGCGGGTGGTGGCCGAAACGCTCAGCCGGAGCGGGACCGGGCAGACCGCGAGCAGACGCGCCACGACCGTCGACTTCCCCGCTCCCGACGGCCCCGAAATAATCACCACTTTGGCGGCAGAGGCGTTCATTCGATGTTCTGGATCATCTCCCGCATACGTTCGATCAGCGACTTGATCTCCACGACATGGCCCGCAATCTCCGCGTCGTTGGCTTTGGACCCGATCGTATTCGCCTCGCGAAACATCTCCTGCGTCAGGAAGTCCAGCTTCCGGCCACTGCTCTCCGGCAGGGCCACAACGCCCCGGAACTGATCGAGATGGCTGCGCAGCCGGACGAGTTCTTCCGAGATGTCGCTCCGCTCGGCAAAAGTCCCAACTTCGCGCACCACGTCGGCCGGTTCGATGTGCGAACCGAATTCATGCAGGAGCTTGTTGAGCCGTTCAGTCAACCGGGTCCGGTAGGCTTCAGCCACCAGCGGCGCCCGTTCGGTGATCCGGTCGAGCCCCGCCCGGATCAGCTGGCAATTGCCGGTCAGATCGGCCGCCATTGCCCCCCCTTCCTCCTGCCGCATGGCATCCAGGTTGGCCAGCGCCTGCTGCAGAGCCGACTCGAGCACCGGCCACTCCTCCTCGATGGCCGCCGCCCCCCCCATGTGTTCATCGACGACACCCGGCAGGGACAGCAACGATTCCATCCGGATCGACTCCACGATATGCAGCCGGTCGCAGAGTTCTTCCAGCTGCCGGCGGTACTGGGCCAGCACGGCCGTGTTGAGTTGGTACTGGTCGGGAGCCACTTCCCGGTCGACCTGCACCGTGACCTGCACGGTGCCTCGCCGCACCCGCTGGCGGACCACCGTCTCGATCCGCGGCTCCCACGCCTGGTACCCTTCCCCTGCGTCCCCTGTGCGCACGACCAGTTTGAAGTAACGGCTGTTGAGGGTCCGCACCTCCACGGTGAACGTCACCCCATCGCCGTGCGACTGCGCTTCGCCATGGCCGGTCATGCTCAGGAGCAAGGCTGGAATACTCCTCGAAAAAAGCCCCCTGTCGCGCGGGCACCGGTCGCCGGCCCCCATCGCCGGCTCCCGGGGTGGTCCTGCGTCCGCGACAGCCGCCTTCGCCCCGCGGTGCGGGGGGAAATCAGGCGACTGGAGTTCAGGTTACTGGGGATTTGCGGCCGGCGCGGGTGCCGCGGGTGCGGGCGTGGCGTTCGTTGTGGCCGTCCCGGCCGGACTCACCGTCTCAGCGGCACCATCGGTGGTCGGCCGGGTGAACTCCTGCCCTCCCCGACTGGCGTCCGTCATTGATCTCCGCTGTGGATTCATCAGCAGGATGGCGGCGATGCACAGGAGAATCCAGAACGTCGCCACCCCCATCGTGATGCGTGTGAACAGATCGCCGGCCTTGGTGCCGAAGGCACTCTGGCCGCCCATGCCTCCCAGCGCGCCCGACAGCCCCCCTCCGCGCCCGCGTTGAACGAGCACGAGCAGGATCAGGAACAGCGCGGTCAGAAACATCAGAAAGCCAAAGAGAACGGACAGAGCGGTCATCGCACTGAGCTTCCTTCACCGGTTCGGGTTTTATTGACACCTCGGTCGCCAGCGGCGTGCAGGGCTCCCGCTACGCGTCTCCGACGCCCGCCACGATACCGAAAAAGCTATCCGCCTTGAGCGCGGCGCCGCCGACGAGCGCCCCGTCGATATTCTTCTGCGAGAGCAGGGCGGCGGCGTTGTCCGGCTTGACGCTGCCCCCGTAGAGGATGCGGACCGTCTCGGCGACGGCCGCATTGTAGCGGGTCTCGAGCAACCTGCGAAGATCGGCATGAACCGCCTCCGCCTGCTCCGGCGTGGCCACTTTGCCCGTCCCGATCGCCCACACCGGTTCGTAGGCAATGACCACCTGCTGCATCTGCTCTGCGGACAGGCCGGCGAGCGACCCGGCGCACTGGCCGCTGACCACCGCCGCCGTCTTCCCCGCCTCGCGTTCCGCCAGTGTCTCGCCCACGCAGACGATCGGCACCAGGCCCAGTTCCAGTGCCACTGCGGTCTTGCGGTTCACATCCTCGTCGGTCTCGCCCAGGATATGCCGCCGCTCGCTGTGCCCCAGGATCACGTACCGGCACTGCAAGTCGACGAGCATGCTGCCGCTGATCTCACCGGTAAAGGCACCGTTCGGCTCGAAATACATGTTCTGAGCGCCCAGGCCGACGTCCGTGCCCCGGATAACCGCCCCAACGGCGTCCAAGTACACGCTCGGCGGACAGATGGCCAGGTCAGCAGTGGTGGTATCGCCAGAGCGCTGGGCAATCTGCTGTGCCAGCACCACCGCCTCCTGGCGGGTCAGATGCATCTTCCAGTTACCGGCAATCAGGGGTCGTCGCACGATTCGATTCCTCCGTTGGTGTAAGTGTTTTGCCGAACAGCTCGGCCAGTTGCCGAATCTGTGTCACAAGTGCCGCGAACTGCAGCGGGAGGAGCGCCTGAGCCCCATCCGACTTGGCCTCTTCCGGCCGATCGTGTACTTCGATGTGCACGCCGTCCGCGCCGGCCGCCACCCCCGCCAGAGCGCAGTGGGGAACGAGCGCCGGCTGGCCCGTGGCGTGGCTCGGATCCACGATGATCGGCAGGTGTGACAACTGCTTGACTGCAGCCACCGTCGCCACGTCGAACAGGTTCCGCGCGATCTTCGTGTCGAATCCCCGCACGCCGCGCTCGCACAACACCACCCGGGAGTTGCCCTGGGACAGGATGTACTCGGCACTCATCAGCAGGTCGGTCACCGTCGCGCTCATGCCGCGTTTGAGCAGCACTGGTTTCTGGACCTTGCCCACCTCCTTGAGCAGGACGAAATTCTGCATGTTGCGGGCACCGACCTGCAGCATGTCGGCATACTCGTCCACCAGTCCCACGCACCGCGGGTCGGTCACTTCCGTCACCACCGGCATGTGCTGGGCATCCCCGGCTGCACGGAGGATCTTCAGCCCCTCCTCTTCGAGCCCCTGGAACGCATAGGGACTGGTGCGCGGCTTGAACGCGCCGCCACGCAGAATGTGCGCGCCGGCCTGCTTGACCGCCTGCGCGATCCGGTGCATCTGGTCCTCATTCTCGACCGCACAGGGGCCGGCAATCAGCGCCAGATGGTCGCCGCCAATCTTCACCCCCGCCACCTCCACGATGCTCCCGCGCGGATGCGCCTCCCGGCTCGCCAGCTTATACGGAGGCAGAACCGGGATCACCTCGCTCACGCCCGGCAGCGCCAGCAGCGGCTCGAACTGTATCTTCTCCTCGTCCCCGATGATGCCGACGATCGTGCGATACGTCCCGCGGCTCAGATGCGCGCTCAGGCCCACTGCCTGGATGCGATCCACCACGTTCTGGATCTGCGTTTCCGTGACGTTCGGCTCGAGGATGACAATCATGACACAGCTGCAGCAAGAAACCACGCAATGATCGGCCGCGCAGCGGCACAATCGAATCGAGCAGTTTACCACACGAGCGGGCGGGCCGTCGAGGCCGTGCCAGCCGGTTGACAGGCGGGCGGCCGGTTGCCAGGATGACGCACCGGGGTTGCCCCGGTGGTTGCCGGACGCGGCCCCGCAGGGTCCGTGGGGCGCGCACGGGCGTCGTCGGCCCCGTGGACGGAGCAGGCCGCCCGTGTGGGGCGCCACTCGTATGCTGGGGTACCGCTCGTATGCCAGAGTCCGCCGTTGCCAGAACGTGTGCCGGGTCGCCACGGCGGGAACTGCGCCGGCTGCTGGGATTCCTGGCACTCGTGCTCGTCGTGCGACTGGTGCACGTGCTGCTGCTGGGGACCCCGCTGACCGGCATGAATCCGAAGATGGCGGTACTGGCGAAGGACTGGATCCAGCTGGGCTGGGGTACCGCCCAACTGGGCGTGCCGCCTGGTCCGGTCTGCCTGCTGGCCGCGCTGTCCGGACTGTTGGGGCTGCCACCGGGGAGTCTGATTCCGCTGGTGCTGATCATCGCCCATCTGTGCCTGGCAGCCGGCTTCTGGTACTGGCTCAAGTCGCTGCAACTGGACGACGAACTGGCTGTCACCAGCCTGCTGCTGTGTACATTCCTGCCCGCGCATAACAGCTATGTGGGCCTGGACAACTACCCGGTGGTGTTCGCCGCCGCGGCATTTTTCGGTGCGCTGGCGATCTGGCACGCGTCGCTCCGGCGCGCGTTGAGCTGGCCGTCCCTGCTCGGACTGGCTGTACTGGCTGCCGCGATTGGCACCTTCCGCGGTGAGTACGTATTATTCCTGCCGCTGTATTTCGCGTTCTTTGCGGGCTGCCATGCGATCCAGCGTGGCGTGTGGCCACCACGTACTGCCTGGGTGCCGGCGTGCATCATGCTGGTGGCCGTAGTTGCCGGCACCTGTACCGCGTCGATTGGCCGCCCCAGGCAAGCCGGCTTGACGGTGGTCCCCCCGCAATACATGTGCTGGACGTTTCTCGATGGCACACCTCCGGCCTGGCAGACGCCGTCAGACAGTTCCGAGGCGGACCGCGTGCGGCGCGGCATCGAGCATTTCGGACATCCGGCCGACTACGACTACTCGGTCCCGCGCATGATATGGAGCCATCCCGGGCAGACCGTCGCCAAGTTCGTGCTGAACCTGCCGTCCTGGCTGTTCGAGCTGGGGCGGCGTCACGTGGTGGTGCCGCTCCCGCTGGCGCTGGTCGCGGCGTGGGGCGCAGTGGTGCTGTATCGACGCCGCGGCCGAAGCGGTGCCGGCATCTGCTGGCCCGCCACGCTGGCCACCGTGCTGATGACCGTCTTCCTGCCATTGCTGATCGTCTCAGCGCGGTACATGCTGCCGGCCTTTCCCGCCCTGTGTGTCCTTGGGGCGGCCGGACTACTGGCGCTGTGGGGCGGGCTCCACCGCTGCGGGTTCCAGCTGACGGGTCTGCGGGGCGCGCGGTGGGCCGCCATGGCGGCCGTCTGCGCCGGGCTGGAACTGCTGTTGCTGCGCGGTGGCGGCCTGCTGCGCGACGCGCCCGACCTGCGGCCCGTCGCGAAGTACGTGGACGAGCAATTTGGCCGGCTGCCCCGCCCGCCACTGCTGATCGATCCCGACAGCATGGCAATCGACGGCGCGTGCCGCGCGATGATCTGTAACCGGTGGATCTGTCAGGCTGAGGGGTGGGCCCAGTTCAGCGTCCACGCGAAAGACCCCCTCGCGGCCGCTCTGTCCCCCGAGGCGGCAGCGTTGGGTCTCGACACCGTCGTGTTCTGGGTCCCCGGGGACGTTGTGACGCCGGACGGCCAAAGGCGACTGGACCAGTGGACACAGGCCGGATATCGCCTGCAGCAGACGTACGTGACACCCGCTGGCGCGTTGCCCCAGTACACGATTCTGACGCTCCGCGCGGCGCACGCTGAATGAATGCCCGGCCGTGGGTTATTCCTCCACCGGCTGTGTCGCAGGGTACGAACCGAGTACCTCCAGCCGCACCGTCTTCCGGGCGAGCGTGGCCAGCGCACGTTCGGCGTCCCGGTCGGCCGGATGCCCCTGGAACTCGACGAAGAACAGGTACTTGTTCGGGGTGTTCGGCACCGGGAACGACTCGATGAACGTCAGGTTCAGGTGGTGGCGTTTGAAGATCGCCATGGCGTCCGCCAGCGCCCCCGGCTCGTGTGGCACCGCGAACATCAGCGACGTCTTGTCGTTGCCCGTGCTGGCCGGGGGCTGGTCGCCGATCACCGCAAAACGCGTCACGTTATGGCGGTTGTCTTCGATGTTCCGCGTGATCACGTCCAGCCCATAGTGCACGCCTGCCTGCCGGCTGGCGATGGCCGCCGCACCCGGCTTCTCCGCCGCCAGACGCGCCGCGGCTGCCGTGCTGTCGGTCTCCACCAGCCGGGCTTCAGGCAGGTGGCGTGCCAGCCAGCCGCGACATTGCGACAACGCCTGCGGCTTGCTGCACACTTCGCGTACAGCACTGCGTGAACATTTGCCCAACAGGCAGTGGTGAATCCGAAGCTGTACCTCGCCGCAGATCCGCAGCGGCAAGCGGGCAAACATGTCCAGCGTATCGGCCACGCGCCCGTCCGTCGAGTTCTCGATCGGCACGACCCCGACATTCGCCTGATGCCGGCTCAAAGCGTCAAACACCGCGGCAATCGTCGGCAACGGCACCAGCTCGGCACTCGTCCCGAACCGCTCCACGGCTGCCAGGTGGCTGTAACTGAACTCCGGCCCCAGGTACACGACGCGCGTCGGCCGCACCAGCTCCCGCACACCGCTCAACAACTCGCGGAAGATGGCCCGCATCGCATTGTCGTGCAGCGGGCCCGGATTGGCCTTGGAGACGCGCGCGAGACACTCGGCGTCCAATGTCAACAGGTCGGCCGGCGCGCCACCCGACGCCACCTGCGCGGCAGCCGCTCGATGGGCCGCCGCACATTGGCTGATCAGCTCCACCAGCGCGCGATCCAATCGCCGCGACTCCGCGTCGGAAACGCCGTCCTGCGGAACCGGCGGAGCATCTGGGGCATTCGCGGAGCGTCCGGAAACCGGCTGTCGTTTCGTAGGCATGGGTACACCGTGGGTGAGTTCCGAATGCGTCCTTCTACAACCCGTGCACTGCACTGTCAACCAACAGCGGTCAACCAACAGTGGTGGTCGGCCAGCGGCCGGTCCAACCCCGGGCAGGCTCAACTCCGCCCAGACACGCCCGCAGCCCCCCATTGGAACGGGCCGCCGCCACGGGTCGGTGGCCTGAAGCGCGACCTGCCAATTTGGCAGTGTGCTGGGGCGGTACATCTCGTCAGACCGCCGCGAATTTCGGCCGGCACGCTGTAACCGATTATGTTTCCATAGCTTATGAATACCGAGTAAAAGACGACTGATGTCGGCACGGTCTTTGCGTTGCAGTCGAAACTTACGCATGACTCTGACACCTGCGCAATCGCACACGGGCAGCCTCTGGCGCACGGCTCGAGCGTTCACAGGGCACAGCGGCGGTATCCACACGGACCACACACGACGACCAGTACGAGGGCAACCTGATGGCGGAAGGCGAAAAAATCATCGGCATCGATTTGGGGACCACCAATTCGGTAGTGGCTGTCATGGAGGGAACGGAGCCCAAGGTCGTCCCGAACGCGGAAGGCAATCGGCTGACGCCCAGCGTGGTGGCGTACACGGACAAAGGCGAAGTGCTGGCGGGCGAGCCGGCCCGCCGCCAGGCGGTGACCAACCCGACGCGGACCGTGTATTCCGTAAAGCGGTTCATGGGACGACGGCACAACGAAGTGTCCTCAGAAGAGAAGATCGTGCCGTACAAGGTCGTCGGCGGCCCCACTGACTACGTGAAAATCCAGGTTGGCGACAGCCAGTACACGCCGCAGGAAGTCTCGGCCAAGACGCTCCGCAAACTCAAGGAAGCTGCGGAAGCCTATCTGGGGCACAAGGTCAACAAGGCGGTGATTACGGTCCCCGCCTACTTCAACGACGCACAGCGACAGGCGACCAAGGACGCGGGCCAGATCGCCGGCCTGGAGGTCGCGCGGATCATCAACGAACCAACCGCTGCCGCGCTGGCCTATGGCTTGGACCGCAAGAAAGACGAGAAGATCGTCGTGTTCGACCTGGGCGGAGGCACGTTTGACGTCTCCGTGCTGGAGGTGGCCGATGCGTCAGACGACGAGAGTAAGAGCAAGGTATTCCAGGTCATCAGTACCAGCGGTGACACGCACTTGGGGGGTGATGACTTCGACCAGGAGCTGATCAACTATGTGGCGGGCGAGTTCAAGCGGGAGCACGGCATTGACCTGCGCACGGACACGATGGCGCTGCAGCGTCTGCAGGAAGCGTGTGAGAAAGCGAAGAAGGAGCTGAGTTCACGGCCGCAGACGGACATCAACCTGCCGTTCATCACGGCGGATGCGACGGGTCCCAAGCACCTCCAGATGACCATCGCCCGCTCGAAGTTCGAGGAGTTGATCGATCACCTGGTGGAGCGCTGCCGCAAGCCGCTGATGCAGGCGCTCCAGGATGCCAACCTCAAGCCGGGCAGCATTGACGAGATCGTGCTGGTGGGCGGTTCGACCCGGGTGCCGAAAGTCCGTCAGATGGTCAAGGAGATTTTTGGCAAGGATCCGCACCAGGGGGTGAACCCGGACGAAGTGGTCGCGGTGGGTGCCGCCATCCAGGGGAGCGTACTGGCTGGCGACCGCCGGGACGTGCTGCTGCTGGACGTGACGCCGTTGACGCTCGGCATCGAGACGGAAGGGGGCATCATGACCCCGCTGGTCGAGCGGAACACGACCATTCCGGTCGAGAAAAAGAATGTTTTCAGCACGGCGGCGGACATGCAGACGGCGGTGACGATCAAGGTGTTCCAGGGCGAGCGGAAGATGGCGGCGCATAACCGTTTGCTGGGTGAGTTCAACCTGGAAGGGCTCCCCCCCGCTCCACGTGGCGTGCCGCAGATCGAGGTGAAGTTCGACATCGACCAGAACGGGATACTCAACGTCGGCGCGCGGGATCTGGGGACTCAGAAAGAGGCAACGATCCGCATCGAGCAGTCGGCCGGTCTGTCGGACACGGAGATCGAGCGGATGCGGCAAGACGCGGAGGCCCACGCGGAAGAGGACCGGCGTCAATTCGAGCTGGTGGAGGCCCGCAACCAGGCTGACCAGATGTGCTACCAGCTGGAGAAGCTGATGCGGGAGAACGCCGACAAACTGGGGGAGAACGACCGGGCCCCCCTGGAAAAGGCCGTGGAGAAGACGCGCGAGGTGGCCAAAGGCAGCGACACTCAGGCCATCCGTTCGGCGATCAGCGAACTGGAGCAGGCATCGCAGGCGTTCAGCAAGACGCTCTACGAGCGCGCTCAGGCCGGACCCCAACCCGATCAGGCCAGCTCACAAACCAAGGGGCAAGCCGGCTCGGGCGGTGATGACGATGCGATCGACGCGGAATTCGAAGTGCAGGACTAGCTGCTTCCCAGCTACTTCTCTTCCAGTCCCAGCTGGGCGACGATGACGGCGCCGCCCGGCGAGAGACGCCGGATTTTTTCCGCAATCGCGGCCTTTTCCGAAGCCGTGGCCTTCGTGAGACGCTGTTTGAGCCGCGCGACTTTCATGCGGCGATGGCGGCGGCGCTTCAACTCTTTTCTGCGTTCGATGGAACCCACGCTCGTTGGTCCTCCTCCGGTCACAAGCCTCTCCAGAACCCCTGCCCGCGCCCTGTGCGCGGTGAAGGTGAATGTGGCGAATGTTTAGCACGATTCTGGCCCATCGTCAACGCGGGGTCGGTGCCGCCGAGGTTGTCCCATGTCCGAGGTTCTGCTAGATTTGTGAGTTTCGCGACAGGCCTCCTGTGACGATCGCCAGGGTGGCGGTCGGGCCGGCGCGAGATGGCTCCAGGTTCCCCCCCTTGTCCGCCGACCAGCGGCGATCCGCTGAGCTGCCGGCGCCGGCCGAGTAGAGAAGACACGATTCGGTCCGCCGCGCTGGGTGCTGGGCAATTGAGTGTGCAATGGTAAATCGAAATCTCATTCGCAGTTTGGAAAGTGACCCCTCTCTGAAAGCCGACTTCGAAGCGGCCATGGGTGACGCTACGGAAATGATCGTCACCGAAATCGAAAACGACTCGGACTTTGATGTCAACAAGATCGTCGACGGCCGAATCGTGCGGATCGATAATGAAACTGTGTTGGTGGATGTCGGCTACAAGAGTGAAGGCACCATCGCCCGTGACGAATGGGATGAGCATGAAGAGCCGCCGCAAGTCGGGCAGACGATTCAGGTGCTGATCGAAGAGGTGGAAGACGAGACGGGGATGGCGGACGATCCCCACGGCATGGTGCGGCTGAGCAAGCGCAAGGCCGAAAAGATCCTGCAGTGGGAAAAGATGATGAAGACCGTCCAGGAGGGACAGGTCGTCACCGGAACCGTCACCCGCAAGATCAAGGGTGGCCTGCTGGTCGACATCGGCGTCAACGTCTTCCTGCCGGCCAGCCAGGTGGACATCCGCCGCCCGGGCGATATCGGCGACTACATCGGGCGCGTCGTGCAGTGCGAGGTGCTCAAGATCGACGAAGCCCGCCGCAATATCGTCGTGAGCCGCCGGTCGCTGATCGAGAAACAACGGGAAGAGGACCGCGAGCAGCTGCTCGGCGAACTGGAAGTGAGCCAGCTCCGCAGGGGCGTCGTCAAGAACATCGCCGACTTCGGGGCGTTCGTCGACCTGGGGGGCATCGATGGCCTGCTGCACATCACCGACATGAGCTGGGAACGGATCGGACATCCCTCGGAAATGGTCTCCATCGACCAGGAAATCGAGGTCATGATCCTGCACATCGATCGCGAAAAACAGAAGATCGCGCTCGGCCTGAAGCAGAAGCAGGCCAACCCGTGGGACGATGTCGAGGAGAAGTACCCGGTCAACAGCAAGGTCCGCGGCACAGTCGTCAACGTCATGAGCTACGGCGCGTTCGTGAAGCTCGAGCCCGGCATCGAAGGGCTGGTGCACATCAGCGAGATGTCGTGGACCAAACGGATCAATCATCCGAGCGAGCTGGTACAGATCGGCGACGAGATCGATGTCGTGATCCTGGCAGTAGACCGGAGCGGGCAACAGCTCTCGCTGGGCATGAAGCAGACCCAGGAGAACCCGTGGACGACGGTCGGAGACCGCTACCCGACGGACAGTATCGTGAAGGGCAAGGTCCGCAATCTCACCAATTACGGCGCGTTCATCGAACTGGAAGAAGGGATCGACGGGCTGCTGCACGTGTCCGACATGTCGTGGACCCGCAAGATCAGCCACCCCAGCGAGATGCTGGAGAAGGGGCAGCAGGTGGAGTGCAAGGTGCTGTCGGTCGATCAGGAGCGCCGCCGCATCGCCCTGGGCCTCAAGCAGCTCGATCAGGACCCCTGGGCGCACGACATTCCCAACAAGTACCAGCCGGGCCAGGTGGTCCGCGGCAAGGTCACCAAGATCACCAATTTCGGCGTCTTCGTCGGGCTGGAGGACGGCCTGGAAGGGCTGCTCCATATCTCCGAACTGGCCGACCACAAGGTGGAGAACCCCGAAGAGATCGTCAAGGTCGCGGAGGAGATCGAGGTGAAGATCCTGCGCGTCGACACCGAGGACCGGAAGATCGGCCTGTCCCGCAAACGGGTCGAATGGGCCGAGGAGGAGGAGTCCGGGAGCGATCGGCACACGCCGCCGGGCCGCGAGAAGCCCCGCCACGAGCTCAAGGGGGGCCTGGGCGATGCCGGCCCGCTCATCAAGCCGCTCGAACCGGAGCGGCACGACAGCGATGCGGAGGATGATGCGTCCTCCGCCGAAGATGCCAGTTAGCGAGATCAGACGGATTCGTCCGGCAGCGGCCGGTACGTGCCCCACGACAAGCCCACCCGACCCCGCGGCGAACCGCCAGCGGGGTCGTTTTTTTCGCTACCTTCCTAACCGCGGGTACAGCTAGCGCACTCCGTCGACTTGTCGGTTGCCTGCAGTGCTCCGGAAGCGAGCGACGATAGTCATGTGTGACGGATTACCTCCACAGACGCACTCCGACAGTTGAGTACTATGCCCGCCAAACAGTCTCCCGAAACACACGACGACCAGCACGATTCGACCCCGACCCCGCGACGCGGGCGGCGAGCGTCCAGCAGTCTCCAGACACCGCTCGAGACCTACCTGCGCGAGATCAACGAAACCGCGTTGCTGTCCGCCCAGGAAGAACAGGACCTCGCCGATCGGATCGCCGAAGGCGACGTGCGCGCCAGGGACCGCATGGTGCGCGCCAACCTGCGACTGGTGGTGAATATCGCGCGGGGTTACACCGGCAAGGGACTGAGCCTGCAGGACCTGATCGAAGAGGGCAATCTCGGTCTGCTCCGCGCCGTCGAAGGTTTTGACCCGGCCGTCGGCACCCGATTCAGCACCTATGCCAGCTACTGGATCAAACAGTCCATCAAGCGGGCGCTGATCAACTCCGCCAAGACCATCCGCATCCCCGCGTATATGGTCGAACTGCTGTCCAAGTGGCGACGGGCCAACGCCCGGCTCACCGAGGAACTTGGACGCACTCCCACGCCCGAAGAGATCGCCCGCGTGCTGGGACTGCCACGCAAGAAATTGCCCATCATCAAGAAGGCCATCCGCATCTACAACTCCACACCCCAGACCGACCAGGCGGACGCCGGCTGGTCGCTGGGCGAAATGATCATGGACGAGCGGATGAAGACCCCCGAAGATGAACTGGTCGAACACGATGCGCTCCGGCACGTGATGAAGATGATCGAAACGATGGATCAGCGCGAGGCCACGGTGCTGCGCATGCGGTTCGGACTCAATGACTCCGAACCCCACACGCTCAAGGAGATCGGCCAACGACTCGGACTCACCCGCGAACGTGTCCGGCAGATCGAGACCGAGGCTCTCAACAAGCTGGCCGACAGCCTGAAGGACCCCCGCGAACGGCGCCTCGACGGCATGCTGGTGGAGTAAGCCGCGCGCGGCGAGGCAGCCAGGGATTGCAGCCATGACAGACGATTGTCCTCCGCCGCCAGCCGACTCCCCTGCAGCCGGCGCCGCGCCGCAGCGGCTACGCGTGTTGATCGAGCGGCAGACGCTGGCGCGCGAGGTACGCCGACTGGCCCAGGAGATTACGCGAGACTACCAGGGGCGGTACCCGCTGATCATCGGCATCCTCAAAGGTTCCTTCGTCTTCCTGGCCGATCTCATCCGATACCTGGACTTCCCGGTCACCATCGATCTGGTGCGGCTGTCGAGCTACGGTTCACAGACCGTCAGCTCCGGCCAGGTCAAGATGCTCCACGGCCTGGAGGTCCCGGTCCGGGACCGGCACGTGCTGATCGTCGATGACATCGTGGACACCGGACTCTCGCTCAGCCATTTCGCCGACTACGTGCGGCAACGCGAGCCAGCAACGCTGAAAATCTGCACACTGCTCGACAAGCCCTCCCGCCGGCAGGTCGACATCCACGTGGATTACGTCGGCATCGCTATTCCCGATCAGTTCGTGGTCGGATACGGTATTGACTGCGACGAGCAATACCGGAACCTGTGCGACGTCTGTGTCGTGGAGGAATAGATGAGCCTGAGCCAGTTGATTGCCGTGGCGCGGGGCACTGCTCCGGCTGACCTGATCCTGGCCCGCGCCACAATTGTCAACACGCTGAGCGGGGAGCTCGAACGCGGGAACATCGCCATCTGGAGGGACCGGATCGCCGGGGTCGGCGACTACGAGCGCGGACGGGAAGTCATCGATCTGCAGGGGCAGTTCGTCGTCCCCGGGTTCATCGATGGACATGTCCACACAGAAAGTTCGATGCTGCACATCGCCGGGTACGCCGAGGCGGTGGTGCCCCGCGGCGTGACCGGCATCGTGACCGACCTTCACGAAGTGGCCAATGTGATGGGCGTGGCGGGCGTCCGATACGTGCTCGACGCCGCCCGGTCGCTGCCCCTGGACCTGTACCTGATGGCCCCCTCGTGCGTGCCGGCCACGCACCTCGAGACCGCCGGTGCCCGCCTCACCGCCGAGGACATCCGGGAGATCCTCGCCTGGAACGAAACGGCCGGGCTCGGCGAGATGATGAATTATCCCGGCGTGCTGGCCGGCGACGCCCAGGTCCTGGCCGAGCTCGACGCGGCCCGGCACACCGTGATCGACGGGCATGCGCCCGGGCTGAGCGGCAAGGATCTGAACGCGTATCTCGCCTGCGGCATCCGTTCGGACCACGAATCCACGACATACCACGAAGCCCAGGAAAAGCTGCGCAGAGGCATGTACGTGATGATCCGCGAAGGCTCGTCCGAGAAGAACCTCGCCACGCTGCTGCCGCTGGTAACCGACCAGACCTACAAACGCTGCCTCTTCGTGGTCGATGACCGCAGCTGCTCCGACCTGCTGCGTGACGGCGATATCGACGCCGTCGTGCGGAAGGCGATCCAGCTGGGGCTGGAGCCCGTGCGCGCCATTCAGCTGGCGACGATCAACACGGCCGAGTACCTCGGCGTCCGCGACGTCGGCGCAATCGCACCGGGCTACCGGGCCAACCTGGCTGTCCTGAGCGACCTCCGCGAACTGCGCGCGGAACTCGTCGTGCATCACGGCCGGCTGGTCGCACGCGCCGGCCAGCCGCTGTTCACGCCGTCGCATGACGCCCCCTCGGCCCTGCGCCACACCATGCACATCCAACCGTTCCCGGTCGATCGGCTCGCCCTGGCGGCCGACACGTGGCATCACCCGGTCATCGAAATCGTGCCCCACCAGATCATCACCCGGAGCGTGCGGATCGCGCCCCGCGTCAATGCTGGCCGCATCGAAGCCGATACCGAACGCGACCTGCTGAAACTGGTCGTCGTGGAACGGCATACGGCATCGGGTAACATCGGCCTCGGCCTGGTCCACGGGCTGGGACTCCGGCGCGGCGCCATCGCCTCGTCCGTCGCTCACGATTCGCACAACATCGTGGCCGCCGGCGTGAACGATCCGGATCTGTACGTGGCGATACGCGAACTCGAACGACTCGGCGGCGGACTCGTGGCCGTCGACGCCGGCCAGGTGATCAGCGCCCTGCCACTGCCCCTGGCCGGACTGCTGTCGGACCAACCGCTGCGTGACGTGGTGCCGCAATTCGAAGCCGTCGAACGGGCGGCCGCCAGCCTCGGCTCGCCGCTGCCCGCCCCCTTCGCGACGCTCTCGTTCCTGGCCCTGCCCGTCATTCCGGAGCTGCGCCTGACCGACCGCGGACTGGTCGACGTGCGCCAATTCAAACTGCTCGCATCCTGACGCTGCGACAATGAAGCGAGCACCATAGCTGCCATACCCCCGGCATGGGGCGGGGTGATGAAGGAGAAACCGCATACCCAGGATGGGAGTATTTCCGCCGTTTGGCAAGAGGTTCTTTCGGCGGGCCTGCAAACTGGTCCCCTCAGGGTGTGCTCGGCCCGGATCTCTCTTGACCGCGGGGGTTGTCTCTGATATTTAACCCCTCCCTGGTCGGAATCTGGTCGGGCACAGTTTTCACTTCCCTCGGGCCTGGTCTGTCGTGGAACACCCTCTGGCAAAGCTCGTGTTGGCGGTCGTGCTGGTGGTGACGCAGGCTGACATGGCCGTGTCACAGCCGACGGTCCGCTTTCCGGATACGGCGCCGAGCGCGTCTCCGTCGGGTGTGTATCCGCCGCAGGGCACGGGTGTGTATCCGCCGCAGGGCACCAGTGGCGTGTATCCGCCGTCAACCGCACCGTCCACACTCGGCACGCCGGCGTTTGACCCGTATTCGGCCAACCCGGGTGGAACGTCGTCGCCCTCTTCGCTGATCGGACCACCGTCGTACACGACTCCGCCGGTGCTCACCGCGCCACCTCCTGCGTACGGCACGCCCCCTCCCGCGTACGGCACGCCGCTGCCACCGGGGATCAGCGCGGCTCCGAACACGGTCCCCGTGTATCCGGGGGGAGCGGGGGACACTTTGGGAGCGCCGTATTCGCAATCGCCCTACGGTGTTTACCCGCCCGGTTCGGTCCCCTCCGCGACCCCTCCGTCGCTGTACCCAAGCGGCTTGGCGCCGGTACCGTGGAGTCTGCCTTCGACGCAGTTCCTTACTCCCCGCGCGCGATACACGTGGGTGGACAGCGCGGACAGCTTTGACAGCCTGGGGATCAACGACTTCGACTTCTCGGTGCTGGCCGCGTTTCCGAATTTTCTGTTCAGCACGCAGCCGCTGTTCGTGGCGCCGTCTTTTTCGCTGCATCTCTGGTCGGGCCCGCGGGCGCCGGCCGGAGACCTGCCGGGGAGGGCCTACAGTGCCTTCGTCGACTTCGGGTGGTCGTCGGACCCCACGAAGGCCTTCGGGGGAGAAGTGGGCGCGCGGACGGGGATATTCACCGACTTCGAGACACTCAACATCAACAGTCTGCGGATCATGGGTCAGGGGCTGTTTCGAGTTCAGACCACGCCCACCACATCGGTGCGGGCGGGGGTCATTTACATTGACCGCAACGACCTGAAACTGCTCCCGGCCTTTGGGCTCTTGTGGACCCCCAACGCCCAGACGCGGTTCGACGTGTTCTTCCCGCATCCGAAACTCGCGCAGCACCTGACCACGCTCGGCAACCACGACCTGTGGTGGTATGTGGGCGGGGAGTACGGGGGTGGGGCCTGGACCGTCAAACGCGAAGGCGACGTGGGCGACCGGATCGACATCAACGACATCCGCCTGTTTCTCGGGATCGAGTGGGGGCAGGCGGCACTGCTGCAACAGGGTCGGCGTACCGGCTTCGTCGAACTGGGGTGGGTGACCGATCGTGAAGTCGTGTACGTCGAGAGTCCCCTGGAGACACACTCGCTGCGAGATTCCTGGATGGTGCGCGCCGGTTGGAACTACTGACCGATGAGCAAATGGCTTCGATACGCGGTGGCAGCGGGCACGGCGGTTCTGTGGGCGTCGGCGCTGGCGGCCCAGGTCCTGGCCCCCGCCGGTCTGGCCACATGGCCCGACGCGGCTCCCGGCCTGGCGGACGCGGTGCCGCATGTGCGTCTGCCCGAGACAAACTGGCAGGCGGACGACGAGTCCACGCTCCCGCCGCCCCCAGGCTGGATGACCGCTGAGCTTGCGAGTCTGGGGACCACGCTCGGCAGTGCGCCGCCGTTCGATCCGCTCGACCCGGGCGATGAGTTGACGATGGAGACGGGCCGCATCGCGTCGCACCGCAACGGGTTCTTCCAGAAACTGTCGCTCTCCGGCGCCTGGCTGGATCGGGGGGGAGACGAGGATTTCGGGATGGTCGAAGCCCGATCGTTCGTGACGGTGGCCCTGCCGCTGCCGACGCGCGATTTTCCGCTGTTGATTACCTCCGGGTTCGACGCCACGCCGCTCGACGGACCCCGCACTCCCCACTTGCCCCCCCGACTCTACGACGCCTATCTGGACCTGATGTGGTTGCCCAAGATCACCGACCGCTGGATGGGCATCCTGGCGGTGACCCCCGGGGTCTACAGCGACTTCGACAACCTGCAGGGGGACGCGTATCGCACGAAGGGGAAGGCGCTGGTGCGCTGCGACTGGGTGCCCGGTCGCGTGCAGGTGCTCGCCGGCGTTCTGTACTTGAGCCGTTTCACCTTCAACTGGCTGCCGGCGGGCGGCGTCATCTGGGACCCGCACGACGACGTCCACCTGGAGATCGTCTTTCCGCGTCCCCTGTTCGCGTATCGCTTCACAGCGTCCGCGTTGCACGAGGACTGGGTGTACGTCGCCGGGGAGTTCGGCGGCGACACGTATTCGGTGCGCAACGGGATGGATTCCTGGGACATGATCGAGATTGTCGACTGGCGTGTGTACGCCGGGATCGAACGCAAGAAACCGGGGGGCGGATCGGTGCGCTGCGAAGTGGGCTACGTGTTCAGCCGCAACATCGAATTCGAATCGCCGATCCCCGACTACAAGCCGGCTGACACACTGATGGTCCGGGCCGGATTCGACTTCTGAGCGGCCGATTCTGAGCGGCCGATCGGATGGGCACTGGAGGCCGTTCACAGCGGTCTCTGGCCCTGACGCCGCGCGATGGCGCGCAGCACGGCCTGGGCCATGTCGGCCGGGCTCTCAGCCACTTCAATCCCGGCCGCGCGCAGCGCCGCGATCTTCTCGTCCGCCGTGCCCTTGCCCCCCGAGATGATCGCCCCCGCGTGTCCCATGCGTTTGCCGGGCGGCGCGGTCCGTCCTGCAATGAACGCCGCGACCGGTTTGGTAACGTGCTCCTTCACGTAGGCGGCCGCCGCCTCTTCGGCCGACCCGCCGATCTCGCCAATCATCAGGATGGATTCCGTCTGTGGGTCTGCCTGGAACAACGCGAGCAGTTCGATGAAGGACGTGCCGACCAGCGGGTCCCCCCCCAGCCCGACGCAGGTCGACTGCCCCAGACCGGCCTGCGTCGTCTGCCAGACCGCTTCGTAGGTCAGCGTACCACTGCGGCTGATCACGCCGACCGACCCGCGCTGGTGGATGTATCCCGGCATGATGCCGACCTTGCAGGCGCCAGGGGTGATCACCCCGGGGCAGTTGGGACCGATGAGCCGAGCGCTGCGGCACCGCACCGCGGCACACACGCCCACCATGTCCAGCGCCGGTACGCCTTCCGTAATCACCACGATGACGCCGATGCCGGCATCCAACGCTTCGTGGATCGCGTCGGCCGTGAAGGGTGCCGGGACGAAGATCATGGTCGCGTCCGCGCCGGTCTGTGACACGGCCTGCTCGACCGTGTCGAACACCGGTAGACCGTCGACTGACGTGCCTCCCTTGCCGGGCGTCACGCCGCCAACCATCTTCGTGCCGTAGGCCCGGCAGCTCCGGGTGTGGAAACTGCCGGCAGCGCCGGTGATACCTTGGCAGATCACGCGTGTCTGGCTGTCGACCAGGATGCTCATGACATGTCCCCGTCCTTCGACTTGCCCCGTCCGCTCGGCCGCCCCGCCCGCTGTGCCCGCCTCAACCGTCGCGTGTGCCCGCTGCCACCGCGGCGACGATCTTCTGCGCCGCATCGGTCAGGCTGTCGGCCGGAATGATATTCAGCCCGCTGTCGCGCAGCATGCGGCGTCCCTCTTCCACTTCGGTCCCCTCCAGCCGGACGACCAGCGGCACATGGAAATCGACCTGCCGCGATGCCTCCAACAGTGCCTGCGCGATGGTGGTACACCGCGCGATGCCGCCGAATATATTCACCAGCACACCGCGCACGTGAGGATCATCCAGCAGGATGCGAAACGCCTGCGTCACTTGCTCGGTGTCCGCGCCGCCACCCACATCCAGGAAATTGGCCGGTTCGCCGCCGTGCAGCTTGATCAGATCCATCGTGCTCATCGCCAGCCCGGCGCCGTTGACGAGGCAGCCGATGTTGCCGTCGAGCTTGACATAGCTGAGTCCCGCGTCGGCCGCGCCGACCTCCACCGGATCCTCTTCCTCCAGATCGCGTAACCTGGCAATCTCGGGATGGCGAAACAGGCCGTTGCCATCGAAGGTCATCTTGGCGTCGAGCGCCACCAACTGGCCGTCCGCAGTCACCACCAGCGGATTGGTCTCAACCAGACTGCAGTCGTACTGCACAAACGTCCGGCAGACCGCCTTCATGAACTGGTCCGCAGACCGGACCAGGGGACCGGTCAGCCCGAGTTTCGCACAGAGCTTGCGGACCTGAAAGCTGCGCAGACCGGTGGCCGGGTCGAAGTGTTCCCTGAAGATTTGCTCCGGCGTCTGGGCGGCGGCGGTCTCGATCTCCACCCCTCCCTCACTGGATGCCATCAGCACCGGCCGGGCGGCCGCCCGATCCAGCACGACACCCAGGTACAACTCCCGGCTGATGTCGCACCCTTTTTCGATCAGGACCTGCCGCACCAGCCGGCCTTCTGGCCCGGTCTGGATGGTAATCAGTTTCTTGCCCAGCAGACGACTGGCCGCGCGGGCCGCCTCAGCACCGCTGCGGACCAGCTGCACGCCGCGCTGATCCGGATCGTCCCAGACGGTGCCTTTGCCCCGGCCACCCGCGTGAATCTGCGCCTTGACGACCGCCACCCTGCCGTCCAACTGGTGAAACGCGTCCTCTGCCTCGTCCGCCCCTCGCACCACCATGCCCGGCAGGACGGTCACCCCCGCTTCGCGAAGAATGTGCTTCGCCTGGAATTCGTGGATCTTCATCAGTGCGTCCCTCGCTGCGCCGACTTGAACCCGAGGCGATTGTAGAACTGCCCTCCGCGACGGGAAAGGGCACGAGTCCGAGGCGGGACCGGCTGCTCGACTGGGGGCGGTGAAGGCCGCGCGCGCATCCGCGCCGTGGACGTGCGACGCGTCTCCGAGCGCCGGGAGGTACGTTCCAGGATGTGACAGCCGGGGGTGCCGCCGAGAGGTTCAGGTACGTCTGGTGGTCTGCCCCGGATGCTGGCCGTGCAGTTCAGAACCCGGCCGCCGACGTATCGGCCGGCTCCTCCAGCCCCAGCCGCTTCATTTTCTTATAGAGCGTGGTGCGGTTGATGCCCAGCGATTCGGCGGTGACGTTGCGGTTCCAGTTGTTGGCGCGCAGGACGCCCAGGATGATCTGCCGCTCCGGACCGGCCAAAGCTTCTTTCAGCGTTTGGCCGGTGGCGGAGGGCGTCTGGATGGAGGCTCCGGCCAGGAGATGATCCGGGAAATCGGCGACCGTGATAATCGGTCCCTTGCCGAGCAGGACGGCGCGTTCGACGACGTTCTGCAGTTCCCTCACATTGCCCGGCCAGCTGTAATGCTGGAGCACTGCCATCGCTTCGTCACTGAATCCAGTGACGTCTTTGTTGGCATCCTCACGGACTTCATGCAGAAAATGCAGTGCCAGCAGCGGGATGTCCGTGATGCGTTCCCGCAGCGGCGGCAGCTCAATATTGATAACGTTGACCCGGTAATAGAGATCCTGGCGGAACCGGCCGGCCGCCACGGCCTGTGCCAGGTTCTCGTTAGTGGCCAGCACGACGCGGGTATCCACGTGGAACGTCTTCGTGCCCCCCACTTGCTCGAACTCGAATTCCTGCAGCACGCGCAGCATTTTCACCTGCATGCTGGGAGATGCGGTGCTGATCTCGTCCAGAAAGATCGTGCCGCCATCGGCCTGCTTGAACTTGCCGATCTTCTCGGACACGGCGCCCGTAAACGCTCCGGCGACGTGCCCGAACAGCTCGCTCTCCAAGAGCGACTCGGGCAGCGCACCGCACGCCACTTCGACGAACGCGCGATCGCGCCGCCCGCTGCGGCGGTGAATCGCCCGGGCAATCATCGACTTGCCGGTCCCGCTCTCACCCGTGATCAGAATCGTTGCCTTCGTGTCGGCCACGCTGTCGATCATGTCGAAAATGCGCTGCATGCGCCGATCGTGGCCGACGACGTTTTCCATGCCGTACCGCAGGTCAAGCTGGTCCTTCAGATGCTTGTTCTCTTCCAGCACCTTCCGCTGCGACAGGGCGCGTTCAATTGACAATTCCAGTTCCTGGTCGATCAGCGGCTTGGTCAGCAGATCGAAGGCACCGGCCCGAATCGCTTCCACACCAGTCTCCACCGTGCCGTAACCGGTGATCAGAATCACCGGGACGCCAGGATACTTCCGGCGGCTGTGCGCCAACAGGTCGAAGCCGTCCCCGTCCTGCAGCCGCACGTCGGCCAACAGCAGTTCGGGAGGCTGCGCGTCGAGTTCCTCGAGCGCCTGCTGATATGTGGCGGCCGCCGTCACCTCGTACCCTTGCTCCCGTAGCCAGCCGGCCATGGAGTCCAGCACGTGACGATCGTCATCAACCAGCAATAGCGAACCTCTGCTCATGGTGTCGTGGCCTTCGTCCTGGGGGCTTGGCTGACCAGGCGTTTGCACGCGGCTGCCGACAGGCAGGTAACAGACGGTCGGACGACCCCGCCCGACGTTGCGTTTTCTCACTCAAACGTAGCTTAGGATTAGCGTTGTCCACTTTCGACGATGCAATTTCTCCACCCTGTCCGACCGGCCACACAACCCACAGAATCCGCAGCGCCGTACCGCCGCTCCCGCCAAAAGGCCGTACACACTGGATGCCCGGCCGAAAACGCATGAGACCATACGCGACGCCACCGAGAATCTAGTCATTCTGGGTAGATCGCCTCTGGTCAGCAACGCCTATCCAGGTAGACTTAAAGTTGGCACAGGGAAAAGTCTGGCACGTCAGGGGGGGTAGATGTACTGTCTGGAGAGGAGTGTGGCATGCCCATCAAGGTGCTTGTGGCCGACGATCATGAAGTCGTGCGAAGGGGATTGGCACGATTGCTGGAAGATTCCGACATCACCATTGTGGGTGAGGCGGAAAATGGCGAACAGGCGGTTGAGCAGACGCTGAAGCACGATCCGGACGTCGTACTGATGGACATTCGGATGCCTGACAGCGACGGGCTGGTGGCGTTGGAGAAGATCCGCAGGAAGAAACCGGACGTGCGGATCGTCATGCTGTCGACCTACGACAACCCAACGTATGTCGCGCGGAGCGTGGCGTTGGGGGCGTCCGACTACGTGCTGAAGGATTCGAGTCGCCAGGAGTTGATTGCCGCGATCGCGCGGGCCGCGGCGGGTGAACCCCCTTCGGAGGACAGCATTCTGCACCGCGTGAAGGAGACGATGAGTCGGCGGCGGGAGCGGGTGGACCGGAGCGAAATTCCGTTGACCAACCGGGAACTGCAGGTGTTGCGGCACGTGGCGTTGGGGTTGAGCAATCGTGAAATCGGCCGTTCGCTCGGGATCAGCATCGAAACGGTCAAAGAGCACGTGCAGAACATCCTGCGCAAGATCGACGTGGCGGATCGCACGCAGGCCGCTGTGTGGGCCATCAAGAAGGACCTGGTCTGACGCGCCGGACGGGGTGTCGTGGATGGATCGTCACCGCGGCTGCGGATGGGCCCGCGGGTGAGCCCGATCGTACACTTCCCGCAGCCCGGCCGTGCTGACATGGGTGTAGATCTGCGTGGTGATCAGGCTCTTGTGTCCCAGCAGTTCCTGCACGCTGCGGATGTCAGCGCCCCGATCGAGCAGGTGGGTGGCGAAGCTGTGTCGCAGCGTATGCGGCGAGGTACGGCGGTCGAGTCCGGTCTGCTTCAGGTATTTCTCGAGCATCCGCGCGACACTGCGCGTGGTAAGCCGATTGCCGAATCTGTTGAGATACAGGGGCCGGTCGGCCTGCGGGCGGCGCGGCGCAGGCCGCACCTTCATCCACCGGACAATCGCCCACACCGCCCAGCGCCCGAGTGGTGCCAGGCGTTCGCGCCGTCCCTTGCCCTGCACACGCACCAGGCCGCCCTCCAGATCCAGATCGTCATCGTTGATCGCCACCAGTTCGCTGACGCGCAGGCCAGCCGAGTAGGTGGTCTCGAGCAGCGCACGGTCGCGCAGCCCCAGCGGATGGTCGGTCGGTGGTGCCTCGAGCAACCGTGTGATTTCGTCCGTCGTGAGGAAGTGGGGCAGTTTTCGGTCGGGGCGGGGATTGCGCAGCGGCTTGGCCGGATTCTGCTGGCTCAAGCCCTCCCGCTGGGCGAACCGGAAGAAGCTGCGACACGTGGCCAGGTGCCGGGCCACGGAACTCTTGGCATAGCCGGCCTGATGCAGTGCCGAGACATACTGGCGCAGGTCCAATGGAGTGATCTCGGAGGGGCGCGGCACCACCCCCGTGGTGCCGCCGAGATACTCCATCAGCGCCGTCAGGTCCTCCCGGTACGACTTGATCGTCAGGTCGGACGCGTTCCGTTCCACCTGCAGGTAACGCAGGAACCGCGCAGTGGCTGATTGCATGGCACGCCCAGCAGACGACGTGAGTTTCAGAGCAGATCGTCGCCCTGCCGGTCCTTGGCCCGCGGCAACTCGAACCGGCGCAGCGGCAGTGGCCGCTTCGGCGGCGGAACCGTCTGCCGGATCTTCTGGCTCAATACCGCCGCATCGTACCAGGTGAAACTGAGCTCCTGATTGGAGGCGTATCGCCCCAAGGTGCGCAGCGCCTCGGCCCGATTATCGTCGTCAAAGAGGAAGATGTAGCGTTCCTTGCCTTTTACCAGCGCTAATACGTTGATGTCCTTGGTCACCTCAGGTGCTCTCCTCTCGACGATGGCAGGTGCGGTGCACGATGGGGCGGTGCTGCCGGACTATCGCCGGCCCGTCCCTACGTCATATCGGCCAATTGGCCATCTCCACACCACTCGCGGTTTTCCCGCCCCACCACGCGCCGCCAATGTCTCTGTCACATGCAGATAACAACAAAAACGAATAAAGTCGTCGCTGCGCTCCAGATACCCCTGCCACCCCGCATCCCGCGCATCGTCTCGCGCATTCACGTAGTCCGCCAGGCAATCGGTCACCCGCAGGTCATTGCCCATGTAGAGTCGCGTGTGCGTGATGATCGGCTCGTACTGA
The DNA here is from genome assembly GCA_012729315.1 of Planctomycetaceae bacterium. Lineage (GTDB taxonomy): Bacteria > Planctomycetota > Planctomycetia > Pirellulales > Pirellulaceae > JAAYDI01. The sequence continues at coordinate 48,236 of JAAYDI010000103.1, read as the reverse complement.
GGACGATACGGCGGCCTGACCGGGGACGGCGGAGGCGGTATGAAGCCGCGCGGATCCGGCCAGTCGGCAGGAAACTCCGCCAGGTCGCTCGCGGGCAACTCCGGTGAAGGGTCCGCCGCGGCGGGATTCGAGTCGGGCACCGCCGCGTGCCGCGCGTGCCGCACGGCTGATGTCGGCTGTTTCTGGTCGATCTCCGGGGGAATGTCCGGCGTCTGCGTCGCAAGTTGTTCGCGCGCCAACGCAAACTCAGCTTCGTACACCAGCGAATCAGGAATGTACTCTTCCTGAGTTGTGCCCCAGGGCAGCCCATAGCCGGGTGGGATCGGATGGAAGGACGGATTGGCCGCAAACCAATCGACGGCCAGGCCCAGCCGCGGCGGAAAATAGGGTGAATACTCGGTGACCGCCCCACGAATGACGACGTCGACGCCGAGACGCCGCGCCAGCATCTGGAAGTCGGTCGCTCCATCAATCTCGACCCGGTTGGCCATCAACCACTGCTTCACCACCCCCGGCGGCATGACCTCGAATCCGGGAATCTGCTGCAGTTCCCCGTAATAGGCCAGCGCCACGTCGTCCTGGCTGACCGTCGGTTCGGCCGACAGATTGTAGAACGGCAGGATGGCCACACGGTGCAACTGCGGGAAGGGATTGTGGTACTGCGGTACGCGCGTCACCTCCGGGATCGCCGCGCAACCGCCGCACAACAGGCAAACCAGACTAAGCAACAAACCAAAGCGCATGGTGAAGCCGAGTATCCGACCGTCCGTGTTTCCCCCCTTCACCACCCGTGCGGTTGAGTCCGCGCAGCGACTGCAACGTCGGCCCCCATCCGCCGGCGTCCGCTTTATCGGCAAACTCCACCAGGATTCTTTATCTTGACCGAAAAAAGGGGGCAGCTAGCATTTTTGCCGCGAAGCGGCAAAAACAGAGCAGAAGAGAGGAGAAAACAGAGCAAAGAAGATAAAGGCCACCACTCTCTCCGCGTTCCTGCACCTTTTCTCGCCGCCGGATTGCTCTCGACGCCCGGCGCGCTTTCTGCGACAGTCCCGCTGAGCACCTCGGTCGCCGCCGGTGCCCCGAGGCTGACCACATCTTGGTTCCCTTCCAGAGTGCCTGTCATGACACGTCGCCGATTTGTCCGGTACCTGGCCCTGCTGGCCGCCCCCAGCTTCCTGGCAGGCTGCCACCTGCTCAAGCCCGAGGAGGATCGCGGATACCAGGATCCGGACGCGACCTGGGGCAAGGCGTACCGGCCGCCGTCGAAGAAAAAAGAGAAATTCTTCTTTGACGAACGGGCGCGGCAGATCGAAGAGAGCCTCGGCATGTGAGAATCGCCCGGGGAGCCTCGGCTGCGCAGGTTTGTCTAGGCACGCCTGTCGAACGCCTGCTACACTTGCTGCATGAGGAACAGGTTGCAGGCGGACCTTTGGGTATCCGGAGCGTAGCATGATCGTCGCTGCATGCCCTTCCTGTCGCGAGAATGTCACGGTGCCGGTCGATGCTCGGCCCTCGTCCATCGTCCGGTGCCCGCTGTGCAATGCCGAGTGTCGACTTGAGGAGTTCCTCGCGCAGCTCCCCCCCTCTTTGATCGTAGTGGAGGATGCCCAGTACGGCCCCACATCGGCTGCGTTGCCGGCGTCGGATGACCACGACACGTCCGGCATGCCGCAGCTGGACATCGACATTGATATAGGCGGTCCGCGGGAGCCTGACGAACAGCTGCCGGCGTTCGACTTCACCCCGGCACGACTGGGTGACGACAGTGCCAGGCCGCGTGAGCACGCGCGGCGCCCTGCGCGCCCGCCGACCAGCACCATCTGGGAGATTGCCAAGATCGTCGGAGGCGCGCTGTTGGCAGTGCCGGCGGCCCAGTTCATTTTGTGGTGGTGCGTGCCGACCGACTGGAAACGCGACCTGTTGGGGATTGGTCCGGCCATGAGCCGACTGGTGCCCTGGGTCGTGCCGGCGAAATTCCATGCCGACGTGCATGCCGAGCGGATCGGGTCGACCAGCCCTGCACTGGACGCGGAGTCGCAGTTCGCCCAGCGGCCGCATGCCGCGACGCCGCCACGCACCTGGGAGTCCCCACTGCCCGATCTGAATGCTCCCGGGGCCGCGGAAGCGGATGGGGCCGCGGAGGAACCGGCGCCGACGATCGTCGACCTGACAGACCCCGCACCGGCCGACGCTGATACGGCGGAGACTGATACGACCGACGCTGATACGGCCGACGTTGATGCGGCGGAGACAGATGCCGCGACGTCGAGCGTCGTGGTGCTGCCCCGTTACAGCGTCGCGGACCTGCGCGCGGCGCTGGAGCAAGCCCTGCAGGCCAGTGTGGCGTGGGACACATCCCCCGATCAGACAGCGCCGCAGCAGGCGAGTCTTTCGGAAGAGTTCTACCGGGCGTTTGCCCACCTGGGCGAAATCATGGCTTTCATGACGCCGGGCGATGCCCAGGCGCGCGAACTGGCCGCCGCCGTGCGCGACCTGCTGGCGTCGTTTGCGCGACAGCCCAAGAAACTCGCCCTGATTGGCAACCGGGCCACCGAGTGGCTGGATCAGCGCGAGCGGCCCAACCAGGGCATCTTCCTGTTCGGGACTGTGGGCCAGATCGGCCCGCAGGGTGCGCTGTTCGTGACGGAACTCGAAGTGGCATCACTCAAAAAACGCTCGGTCAGCGTCGTCAGCCGCCTTGATCCGGCGGCTTTCTACGCGCCGGGCGATCACATACTCATGCTGGGTGCACTGATTCCGGAACCGGCGCAGAACCTGCCGGGCTACGCCGGCCACGCGTCCCATGTGGTCCTGGGCAGTTTTCCGATGCGGTTACGGTGATCGGGGAGCATGCGTGATGCGGGGCGAACCTCCTACGTCTGTGGCGGACCAGCGTACGGTAGCCGTGCGGCGCTGTCGCCGTCTGGCCGTGTGGCTGGCCCTCGGCCTGCTGGCGATCGGCGGGGGTGTCGCCTAGCGGGCCTTCTGGCTCGCGCGACCGATGGGCAGCGGGCCAGCCGGTCCGGCGGTCGATCGCCACGCGTTCGCCGCGCCCTGGACCGACCGGCAGGTGCTGCTGGTGGGAGTGGGGGACAGCATCATTGCCGGTCTTGGTGCGCGGACCGCCGCCCACGGTTATTTCAGCCGTCTGGTGGCGTGCCCGCCCGACGAACACCCCGACATGGCGGGCCTCTGCCTGTCAGCCGTGCTGCCCCACCTGTCGACGTTGAACATCGCGGTGTCCGGCTCCAACTCGCTCGACCACGTGCAGGCCGTGCAGGAACACCTGCCCCGGCAGGCGGCCGAGACGCTGGGGCTGGTGGTGCTCACCACGGGCGGCAACGACCTCATCCACTGGTATGGCAGGCAGCCTCCGCGGGAAGGCGCCATGTACGGGGCAACCCTGGCGCAGGCCGAGCCCTGGATCGAGGCGTTCGCCCAGACGCCATCCGGCGCGCATTCCTGAACCAGATCGCAGAGACAGCCAGGCACTTCTGAGGCGTGCCGAGTCCGTCTAGGTCGACCCGTCGTCGCTCACTGCGGTCGGCGACGCGTCCGCCGCGGTGATCGTGGCAGTGGCCACACACGTCGTCGTAGCGCCTGCTCCCAGATCCGTCCGGATCTCGATCTTCTGCGAGAACTTGCCAGGCGTATCGCTGGCCGTAAAGGTCACCGGCACCAGATGGGCTGCCGTCGCCTTGTCCGACGTCTGGAACTGGAAACAGTCCCCTTCGCATTCGATGCCCAGGATCTTGAACGGCTTCGTTCCCTTGACAACCAGCCGCTTCTCGACCGTCTCGCCCGGCTTGAGCACCCCCAGGAACAGCGACGGCGGGCTGACCGTCAGGGGCGACACGACGCGCCCTTCCACCGGTAACTCCAGGGAACTCTTGTATGAGTCGTTCGTGATGATCGTCAGCTGGTCCTGCAAGTATCCGACCGGCGCGTCGCCTTTAACCCGGACCAGCATCGTGTAGCTGACCCGTCCGGACTGGCGCGGACCATCCGTCAGCTCGACTTCAAAACTGGGATTCGCGCTGCGCACGTCCACAATCTTCCAGTCGCCACGTCCCGCATACGACACCGAGACAGTCTGTTCCGCGCCGCGTCCCTGCTCGATTTCCCCGAAGGCTACGCTGCCGGGCGTGAACAGCACGTCCGATCGGATGTGCCCGCGCACTGACAACTGCACTTCCGCGGAATACGGCCGATCGAAGATCACGGTCAGCGTGGCCGTACGGGGGCCGACGAAACTGCGTGTGTTGAGGACAGCCCGGATAGAGCTCTTCTCCCAGGTCTTGAGATTCTGCTTCGTCACCTGCGCCTCCGTGCAGCCGCAGCTGCTACGCACCCCGGCAACGTGGACTTCTTCCTCAAAGATATTCTGGAACTCGAACTCGTACTCCGCCTTGCTCCCCTTGGCAACTGTGCCGAAATCGTGACTGGTCGCCTTGAACATCTTGCGCGCCCACGCCTGAGCGTCGGCGTTCGACGCCGAAGTCACGAGCAACAAGCACCCCAAAAGCAACGAACGGTACACCGCTAGCCCCCTTCACAACTTCCTTCCGCCCCGCGCAACTGGCAACTGAGTGCCGACCATCCGCACACGGCCGCGCAAATCTAGGTTCTGCCGACACAGCTGTCAAACCCAGCACCCATCCGACAGCCCACCGATCGCGATCATTCGCAGTTCTTCGGCTCACCCCACGAGGCATTACACTGTTTTTTTACCACATCAATGGCAGAACGTGCAATTCACGGCGCGACATAGACACGCACGGTCTCTTCATCATTCTTCGCGCCACATCTCAAGTTGTCTCGCCGGCACCCCGACAACCAGACCACATGCCGCCACGGTCGCCGTTCGCAGCGTACCGCGTTCTCCTCCGCGTGGATCCGCCCACCAACACGCGGCGAAAAAACATGCGCCAACCCCCCATGCCGCGCAGCCCACGCAAGCGGCCGCAATCGGCAAAGTCACTGCCACCGCACAAGTCGTTGTCACCACACAGCGGACACCTCATGCAGCAGCTGCCTGCCACTTCCAAACCTACCGGCCATCTCCCACAGCCGCTGCGACCGCGCTGCGATACTTCCCGCGGGCGGGCCCGGCGCGCCGGCCTCTCGGTCAGAGCCCCAGAGCGAAAAGTCCAAAAACCCAAAAACCAAAAAGTCCAAAAACCCAAAAGTCCAAAAACCCAAAAGTCCAAAAGCCCGATTTGCCCCGCTCCGCGCATTTACAAAATCCGGGTCCGTCCGCTAGAATACGAGTTTTCCCGCGCAGATCCCCTCGTCGGGGGGCACCTGCTCGGGAGCGTGCTGGCTCCGAACGGCCACTCAACCGACCACTCGAACGGCCAATTGTATACACCTGCTTGGATGTCGGCGGGACATCGCCATGTTTGAATCGCTGCAACAAGGCCTGCAAGGAGCGCTGAAGTCGCTGCGCGGCAAAGGCAAGCTCACCGAGCGCAACATGCGTGACGGGCTGAAGCTGGTCGAGCAGTCGCTGTTGGAGGCGGACGTCAGCTACTCGGTGGTGCAGGACTTTGTCGCACGGGTATCCGAGCGGGCGTTGGGCGAGCGGGTGCTGTTGTCGCTCGATCCCACGCAGCAGGTGGTGGGGATTGTCTATGAGGAGCTGATCCAGTTGCTGGGACCGGTCGATCCCTCGCTGCATTTGCGTGGCGAGGTGACGGTCCTGATGCTGTGCGGGCTGCAGGGTTCGGGCAAGACGACGACGTGCGGCAAGCTGGCATCGCTGCTGTTGGAGAACAAGACACCCTCGATGCTGGTGGCGGCGGACCTGCAGCGACCGGCGGCGATTGATCAGTTGCACGTGATTGGCCAGCAGTTGGGGGTGGCCGTCTACTCGGACAAGTCGGCGACCGACCCGGTGACGTTGTGCCAGAAGGCGGTGCAGCAGGCGCGACAGGATCAGATCCGCGTCGTGATCCTGGACACTGCCGGGCGGCTGGCGATCGACCAGGAGCTGATGAGCCAGCTCACGCGGCTCGACCGCCGCGTGCAGCCGGATCAGGTCTACCTGGTGGTGGACGGCATGACGGGTCAGGACGCGGTCAACAGCGCCAAGGCGTTCAACGATGCGTTGGAGCTCGACGGCGTGATCTTGACGAAAATGGACGGCGATGCGCGGGGTGGCGCGTTGTTGTCGGTCAAGCACGTGACGGGGGTGCCGGTCAAGTACATCGGGACGGGGGAGCACCTGGACGCATTGGAGCCGTTCCATCCCGATGGCATGGCCAGTCGTATCCTGGGCATGGGGGACATCCGCCAGTTATTCACCGAAGCGCGGCGGGTGGTGGACGAGGAGAACCAGCAGGAACTCGAGCGCAAGATGCTCGAGGGCCAGTTGACGCTCGACGACTTCCGGGACCAGTTGGAACGGATGGCCAAGCCGGGGCTGATGCAGAAGATGCTCGGCCTCATGCCGGGGATGGGCGAGGCCATGAAGGCGATCCAGAACGAGGACACGGAAGGGGGCATGCGGCGGCTGGTGGGGATCATCAATGCGATGACCCGCGAGGAACGGCGCAATCCCAAGCTGATCGACCTGAGCCGCCGGCAGCGGATTGCGGCGGGCGCCGGCGTGCAGGCCCAGGAAGTCAGCCAGCTCGTCAAGCAGTTCGACATGATGACCCCGTTCATGCAGAGCCTGGCCGGCAAGGGGCTGGGCGGCCGCCTGCAGGCGATCCGCCAGTTGCAGCAGAGCGGCGCGCTGGACCCGGGCGGACGGATACAGAAGGTCAAGAAGGGGACGGGCAAGCGTCTGACCAGCCAGGAACGTGCCCGCCTGAAGAAGCTGCGAGAGAAAGAACTCCGGCGGCGGCGGCGACACGGCGACAACAGTCCCGAGTAGCCGACCGGCGCTGACCTACATATCACGTGGTATTTCGACGCGCGTAACGACCAGACCAGTTCCAACAAGGAGAATTGCGTGGCAGTACGTTTACGATTGAAGATGATGGGCAGAAAGCACCGCCCGTTTTTCCGCATCTGCGCCATGGACGCGCGGATGCCGCGGGACGGCAAAGCCATTGAGGAGCTTGGCTACTACGATCCGATGGTGAAGGACGAGAACGCGCGCGCGATCCTCAAGGCGGAGCGCATCGACTACTGGCTCGGCGTCGGAGCCCTGCCGTCCGAAAAGGTGCGGGTGCTGATCAAGAAGTACGGCACGAACGGGACACATGTCAGTCAGCAGCAGGCGGCGCTGGAACGGCTCAAGACCAGCAAACCGCAGGCGCCGCCCCCGATGGTCGTGCCGCGGCCCAAGAAGGCAGAGCCGGCATCCGAAGCCACGGACGCAGCGCCGGCCACGGATGCAGCGCCGGCCACGGACGCGGCGCCGGCCACCGACGCGGCGCCGGAGGCGGCGGGTGGCGAGGGAGCCAGCGGCGGCGAGTCCAGCAGCAGCGAGTGATGATGAGCGATGCGCGTTGACGTTCTGACCCTGTTCCCGGAGATCTTCTCGGGGTATCTCGGTCAGAGCTTACTGAAGAAGGCGATCGATCTGGGGCGGGTCGACGTGCAGCTGCACAACCTGCGCGACTGGGCGCAGGGCAGGCACCAGCAGGTGGACGACCGCCCGTATGGCGGCGGCCCGGGCATGGTGATGATGGTGGGGCCGGTGGTGGAGGCGGTGGAAGCCGTCCAGGCCCGGGATCCGACGCCGGCGCATGTGGTGCTGTTGACACCCCAGGGGCGGCGGCTGGACCAACAGGTGGTGGAGCAGTTGAGTGCGCGTCCGCGACTGCTCCTGTTGTGTGGACGTTACGAGGGATTTGACCAGCGGGTGATCGACATCCTGCAGCCGGACGAAATATCCATCGGCGACTTCGTGCTCAACGGTGGGGAGGTCGCCGCCATGGTGTTGATCGATGCCGTGATCAGGCTGGTGCCGGGCGTGTTGGGACACGCCGACAGCGCGGTGGACGATTCGTTCTCGTCCGGCAACCGCCTGCTGGAATGTGCCCAGTACACGCGGCCCAGAGAGTATCGCGGGTTGAAGATACCGGACATCCTGGTCAGTGGAGATCACGGTGCGATCGCGCGGTGGCGCGCCGCACAGAGTTACGCACGAACCCGGCAGCGTCGCAGCGACCTGCTGGACAATAATCAGGGACACACCCATGACCAACAAGTTGATTGACGAACTCGAGAAGGACCATCTCAAGTCGGAGGTCCCCCAGTTCGAAATCGGGGACACGGTCGACGTCCACACCAGGATTCTGGAAGGGGACAAGGAGCGCACGCAGATCTTCACGGGGACCGTGATCGCCCGCAGTGGCAGCGGTGCGCGGGAGATGTTCACGGTGCGGCGGATCGTGGCCGGTGAGGGGGTAGAGCGCAAGTTCCCCCTGCACTCGCCGCGCATCAGCCAGATCGAGGTGAAGCGTTCGAGCGTGGTGCGGCGGGCGAAGTTGTACTTCCTGCGCGATCGCGTGGGCAAGGCCGTCCGGCTGGCGGAGCGCCGCACCTGATGCGGGTCGAGGCGTGGGTGCGCCTCTGGGCCTGGCTGCGTCACCGCCCGCCACCGCGCCTCGGCGCGCGGGGGGAGGCCGTGGCCGCCCGTTACCTGCGCCGCCAGGGCTACGCCATCGTGGCCCGGCAGGCCCGTACTGGTTTCGGCGAACTGGATCTCGTCGCGGTGGACCGCGGCGTGGTGGTCTTTGTGGAAGTCAAGACGCGGCGGTCGGACCAGGCCGGCCATCCGGCCGAAGCGGTCGATCTGCGCAAGCAGCGGCGACTGGCCCGCGCCGCGCTGGCGTTCCTCCGCCAGCACCGGCTGCTGGAACACCCCGCGCGGTTCGACGTCGTGGCCATCACGTGGCCCGCGCGGGCGCGGCGGCCGGTGATCGAGCACATTCCTCACGCGTTCGAACCGCCCGGCCGGGGGCAGTTTCTCGGGTAAACGGCATCCCTTTCCCGGCAGCCGCCTTTGCACTACGATGCGCTGGTCATGGGTGCCCTCACGAAGCAGGCTGTGATCCTCCTGAGCGGTGGACTCGACTCCACCACCACGCTGGCGATCGCGCGCCACGCCGGGTTCGCGCTCTACGCGATGACATTCCGCTACGGACAGCGTCATGCGCGCGAGGTGGAAGCCGCACGGCGGATCGCCCAGCGGATGGGCGTGGTCGAACACCGGCTGTGCGACATCGATCTACGGCAGTTTGGCGGCTCCGCCCTGACCGACGATCTGGAGGTACCCACGGCGCGCGCCCCGCAGGAGATCGGCGCGGGGATTCCCGTCACGTACGTCCCGGCGCGCAACACAATCTTCCTCGCCTACGCCCTGGCCTGGGCGGAAACGCTGGGCACCGGTGACATCTTCCTGGGCGTCAACGCGCTGGATTACAGCGGCTATCCCGACTGCCGGCCCGCGTACATCGCGGCCTTTCAGACGCTGGCCAACCTGGCTACCAAGGGTGCCGTGGAAGGCACCTGCCCGGTGACGATCCACACCCCCTTGATCGACTGGACCAAAGCGCAGATCATCCGTCGCGGTCTGGAACTGGGGGTCGACTATGCGCTCACGACCAGCTGTTACGCGCCGCCGGCGGACGACCTGGCCTGCGGGCGCTGTGATGCCTGCCTGCTCCGGCTGCGCGGGTTCACCGCAAACCACGTGACTGACCCGATCCGGTACGCCACGCATTCGCCATGACTCGCAGCAACGGGGAAGGCCATGGCCCGCAACGAGCAGCTGATCCGCCAGCACAAGATCCTGCAGATCCTCGAGGACTACCGTTTCGGACGCACGCTGGAAGAAATCCGAGACGAGCTCGTGGCCGACCTTGGACTCACGTCGCTGCACCCGCGCAGCGTGCGGCGGGACCTGGAGGCACTGCAGGCGGCCGGGATCGACGTGGCTGTGCAGACGACACAGCGCGGCAGGGTCTGGAAGCTGGGCCCCCGCGCCAGAAGCCCGCACAAGATCACGGCCACCGCCACCGAACTAATGGCCCTGTCACTCGGACGCGATCTGCTCCTGCCCCTGTTCGGCACCCCGTTCTGGCAAGGCATCGAATCGTTCTGGAACAAGGTGCGTGACGAGCTGCCGGCAGCGGTCGCGGCGCATTACGAGAAGTACCGCCGCGTCCTGTACGTCCTGGGCATGCCGGCCAAGTCCTACGCGTCCAAACAGGGGTTCCTCAAGACGCTCAACCGCGCGATCCTCGAGCACCGCGTGGTGGAGGTCGACTACCAGCCGCCGGGGCGCCCGGTCGCGCGGCGATATATCGAGCCCTACGCGATCGTGTTCTACCAGTCCAGTCTGTACATCATCGCCGCGGCCCGGGAGATCCCGGCGGGGCAGGACCGGATGCGGCACTGGAAACTCGATCGCTTCCAGCGCGCCACCCTGCTCGACAGCTGGTTCGAGCCGGACGCCAGCTTCCGCGTGGACGAGTATCTGGGGAACAGCCTGGGGATCTTCTCGGGCGGCACTCCGCGGAACTTCCGGATCCATGTCAGCGCCCGCGCCGCGCCGTGGGTGCGCGAAGACCCGTGGCATCCGCAGCAGGTCGTCAAGCCGCGGCGCGACGGGAGCATCGAGCTGACCGTCACCGCCGCCCATGAACTGGAGATCATCCCCCGAGTGCTGGCCCTGGGCAGCGAAGCACAGGTGCTCGCCCCCGTCTCCTGCCGGCAGACGATCGCTCGCCTGATCCGCCAGATGGCCGCCCTGTACCAGGACGTGCCGTGACTTACTTGCCCCCAACCAGCCGCGTCAGCTGCCCGCCAGCGTCGATCTGGAACACGGCCCGCGCTTTCGGATCGGTCACGTAGAGGTTCCCGCCCGCGCGCGTGATGCCCACCGGACCGACAAGCGGCGCGCCCGCCACCAGCGTCTCCGGCGCGCCCCCGGCCGGGACCTTCCAGATCGTCTGCGCGTAGTTGTCGGCAATGTAGGCCGTCTTGTGCTCGTCGAGCACGATGTGCTGCGGGTAGGGAAACGGGCGCTCGGCCAGCACCTCTTCCACCTTGCCGTCCGGCGTCACGCGGCGCAGCGGATGCTTCAGGCGAGTCGTGACCCACAACTGGTCGTCCTGGTCCAGGCACAGCCCGACAATCCCCGCCACCTCCGCCAGCTTGACCGGGTCCCCCCCCTCGGCCGGCACCCGCCAGACGTACATCAGTTCCTGGTCGGCCACCAGGATCTCGCCACTCTTGCGCACAGCGATCGCCGTGGGCGTGCCAATCTGGCCCTTTGTCAGCGGCACCGGCTGGCCGGCGTCGTCGAACCGGTACACCTCGCGCGTCGCGCTGTCGCCGGCCAGCAGTTTGCCCTGGTGGTCCCAGGCCAGGCAGCGCACGGCATTGAGGGGCGTCCTGAACTTGGGGCTGCCTTCGAAGTATTTCTCCAGCTTGCCATCAGCGAATTTCCAGATCCCGTGGAACTCCCGATCGGCAATGAAGAGCGTGCCGTCCTCGGCCACGGCCGTCGCGACCGGATACTGCAGTTCCTGAGTCCAGGCCGGATGCCTGCCAGCCGCCAGCGCCAGCAGCGTACCGCAGACCAGTCCGAACAAACGACCTTTGTATGCGTTCATCGTTTCGTCCACGTTTGGGGTTTTCACCAATGAAACCGAGGCAGCTGAAACCGAGGCAGCGCCTACCCGCACGGATCGGTTGCCCGCGGCCCGGCGTTCCGCCCCGCTGTCACGATGCTCCTATTTCACCTGTCGCCTCCGGAATATGCAAGCAGGGATTCCGCGAATCCGCGATTCCGCGCCGGCCCAGTATGGCACAGCACGTGACAGGTCGCACCGGATGGCGTACAACGGATGGGGTACAATGAGGTGCGCCGGCGGTCGATGTGAGCTGTCGCTGGACCACGGCGCGGCCCGCCCGCCTCCACGGCAGGCGGGGCTGTGCGGGTATGGGCCGAACTCCCGGCCGCCCCCCTCGCCGACACAGTGAGCGACGACCTCCATGCGACGCCATCTGCTGATCATCTACGCCGCACTCTGCCTGGCTTGGCTGGGACTCGGGCTGTGGCAGTACCGCAACTACTGCCAGCAGCTGGCCCTGATCGAAGAATCGCTGTACCAGCAATCGCATTCGATCATGACGGCGCTGGTGGGCGGCATCGGCTCACACCGCCGCATCGGTCAGTATTTCCAGGAGCAGCTCCAGGCTCTGCTCGACGAGTTGGCCGAATCGGCGGACGTGATCGCCGTCGCCATCTATACGGACGACGACCAGCTGATCCTGGCGGCGGGGCAGGCCACCGGTGTGCCGCCTGCCGATACATCTGGCCCTGACACACCTGGCCCAGACACGGACACCCTGCCCTCTCACGCGCTGCGCGTGACAGAGACGTTCGAACTCAAGCCGTTGCCTGCGGGTCCGGGGGGAGGCGGCATGCGCGGGGGCGGGGGAGGGCGTGGACGCGGCCTGGGACTACGGCGGTGGGGCGACGATCCCGACAACACGGGACCGTTTGCCGCAGGCGGCATGTTCCGCGTGGAACTGTGGCTGGACCGCAGCCGCGCCGACCTGCTGATCGTTCAGTCGCGCTGGTCGCATCTGTTGGCCACGATCGCGGCCGGTGTGGTGGCGATCTGTCTCGGCCTGGTGTGGTGGGCGACGGTCAGCCTGGCGGACGCGCGTGGGCAGGCGCGTGTGTACCAGACCGAAACGCGTCATCTGCAGGAGTTGAGCCAGGCGGCGGCCGGCCTGGCGCACGAGACGCGTAATCCGCTGGGACTGATCCGCGGATGGACCCAGCGGCTGGCGCAGTCCCGTATGTCGGACGAGGAACGGCAGCAGTTTGCGCAGTCGGTGCTTGAAGAGTGTGATCGCGTCACTGCCCGGATCAACCAGTTCCTGGCCTTCGCCCGTCCGCATCAACCCCAGTTCACAGCGGTGGCCGTCGAGGCATTCTGCCGCGAACTGGCGGTGATCCTGCAACCGGACCTCGAATCGGCCCGGCTGTCACTAACCTGGGAAGTAGCGCCGGCGACGCGGCATCTGCGCGCCGACTCGGAACTGCTGCGGCAGGCCCTGTTCAATCTGGTGCAGAACGCCGTGCAGTTCTCGCCGCCGGATCAGCAGGTGGAGCTGTGGGTACGGCCGCAATCGGACAAAACAGCGTCGATTCAGGTCGCAGACCGCGGTCCCGGCGTGCCAGCGGGGGTCAGGCCGTCGCTCTTCACACCGTATTTCACCACTCGGGCGCAAGGCACCGGGCTGGGGCTGGCCATCGTCCGGCACATTGCCACACTGCACGGCTGGACGATATCGTATCATCCGCGTGACGGCGGCGGCGCGGTCTTCAAGTTGGACGGAATCGATGTCACACACGCAGAAAACAGTGCTGATCGTGGATGACGAACCGCGGCAACGCGAGTTGCTGTCGGGGTTCATCCAAACGCTGGGCTGCCACCCCGCCGAAGCGGCTTCGGGCGAGGAGGCTCTGGCGCTGCTCGCGGCGCAGCAGGTCGACATGGTGCTGCTGGACGTGCGGTTGCCAGGCATCAGCGGCATGGAGACGCTGGCCCGCATCCGGCAGTTGGACCCCGCCAAGCCCGTGCTGCTGATCACAGCATACGCCGATCTGCGTCAGGCGGTGGCGGCTGTCAAGAGCGGCGCGGACGATTACCTGGCCAAGCCGGTCGATTTGGATGAATTGCGGGCGGCAGTACTCGATGCGCTCGGACTCTCGCGGGGCGCCGACCCGCCTGCCGAACCGGAACTCCCACCGCTGCCGGCCGGCCTGGTTTTCGCCAGCCCGGCGATGCGGCATCTCCTGCGCACCGTCGCCATCATCGCCCCGTCCGATGCGCCGGTGCTGGTGCGCGGCGAGACGGGCACAGGCAAGGAGGTGATCGCACATCTGATCCACGCGTGGAGCCAGCGTGCCGCCGGCCCTCTGGTTGCCGCCAACTGCGCCAGTATGCCTGAGACGCTGGTCGAAAGCCAGCTGTTCGGGCACAGTCGCGGCGCGTTCACTGGCGCGTACGAGGCGCGCGAAGGCGTGTTCCGCTCCGCCAGCGGCGGCACGCTGTTCCTCGACGAGATTGGTGAGCTGCCGCTGGCGCTCCAGCCGAAGCTGCTGAGAGCCATCGAGACCGGAACGATCACACCGGTAGGCAGTGACGACGCGGTGCAAGTCGACACACGGCTGGTCGTGGCCACCCACCGCGATCTGGAACAGGAAGTGGAAGCCCAGCGGTTCCGCGAAGACCTGTACTACCGGATCAACGTGGTCGAGGTGGTCGTGGAGCCGCTGCGCAATCGCCGTGAGGATATCCTGCCGCTGGCTCGCAACTACGCCCACCAGTTTGCCGGCGGGCCGGTTCGCCTGTCGCCCCAGGCTGGTCGCAGCCTGCTCGTCTACGCCTGGCCGGGCAATGTCCGCGAGCTGCGCAACGCCATGCAACGCGCCTGCCTGCTCTGCCGCGGCGATGTCATCCTGCCCGAACATCTGCCTCCCAAGATCGCGACCGTCACGGGCGAAGCAACCGACCCGGCCGCAGATACCAACCGCCTGTCGCAGGTCGAACGCGCGACCATCCTGGCCACGCTGGCCGAGTGCCAGAACAACAAGACCCAGACTGCCAAGCGACTGGGCATCAGCCGCCGGGCGCTGATCTACAAGCTCCGCGAACTCGGACTTCGATCGATTTGAAGATCTTCACTTTTCGCATCGCCAGTCAACCTTTGCGGGAGTAATGCGGCAGATCACGCGCCGTTCCACGAGTTCACCCGGTATACGGCGTGGGCGCACTGCTTGGACAGACGCCGCGTCACTGCGCCACCTGGAACAACTGCCGTACAAGATCGTAGCCGATCAGGAAGATGGCAGCATCCACCAGCAGGTGGCTCAGCCAGGGGCCGATCAGCGATTGACTGCGCGCGTACAGCCACGCCCAGACACCACCGCCGACAGCGACTCCACCCGCGCACACATAGGCCAGGGGCGAGCCCCAGCCGAAGTAGGTCCCCAGCAGCACGACGTGGTGCGCCATGAACCCCAGACTCGACACGAGGCCGGCTCCCACCATCGAACAGTGCTGCCGCAGTCGGCCGAACACAAACCAGCGCCAGTAGTACTCCTCGAGCAGCGAGTGGACCAGGGCGTAGAACAGCCCCAGGACCGCGTACTTCCACAGGCTGTCCAGCCCCAGATCGCGCATCTTGGCCAACGCCTGCTGCTCCAGCCCGTCCAGGTATCCCGCCGGCTTCAGCCAGCCGCAGTAGAGCCCGATCATGGCGAGCGCCACGACCGCCCCGAACAAGATCCCGGCCCCGACTCCGCGCCAGCCCGGGAACCGCCACGACACCCGTTCCCGAAGCACGAGGAACACCCACACCAGCGGCCACACGAACTGGACGGTCTTGCCGACCGCGAACACCGCCTGCTGGACCCCTGTCGCGCAGTCCGCCAGCAGCACAAAATAGACGAGCGTCAACACGGTCGGGTAGGACAGCGCGACGGCCAGCGCCAGGGGCTGGCCAGCGGTTCGAAACAGGGGACTGCGGTGCCGTCGCGCGACCATCTGAGGCTTGCCTTTCCAGCGGCGTGGCGGGATGCGTCAGGCGGCAGGGCACTCACTTGTCCGCGGATCCCGGGAGCCACCACGCGCGTCGTGGACTGATTGTCGTTGACTGATCTGGGGAATCGAGCATACTCATGTCGAGTGTGACTCGAATGCAGTACCAGCACAAGCACCGACAGGGAAAGGGTGACGCGTGAAGCATGGAGCAGGGGCTTTCAGCTTCGGGGAGCGTGATCTGGAGCAGATTCGGCGCACGACATTTGTCCAGACAGTCGAGCACCACCAGGAGATTGAGTCGACCAATACGCGCGCGATCCGCTGGGCCGAGGACCCCGCGCTCGCGCTGCCGGCCCTGGTGCTCTCCGACATGCAGACTGGCGGCCGCGGGCGCGGCACGAATCGCTGGTGGTCGGCACCCGGCGCGCTGACCTTCTCACTGATCCTGCCGCGGATCACCTCGAGCGACGAGTCGTCCTGGCTGCGGATTTCCCTGACGGCCGGGCTGGCGGTCTACGACGCCTTGCAGCAACTGCGACCGGGGTTGCAGATCGGCCTGAAATGGCCTAACGACGTCTTTGTCCAATGTCGCAAGATCTGTGGCATCCTGACGGAGACCTCGCCGCGGGCCCCGGCGCGGCTGGTGCTCGGCATCGGCCTGAACGTGAACAACTCCCTGGCCGCTGCCCCTTCGGCCGTAGCTGCCACCGCCACCTCGTTGGTCGATGTTGCCGGCTACCGGTTCGATCTCTCCGTCGTACTCACGCATGTGTTGCGGCAGCTGGCCGAACAGTTGGCGGCGCTGGCCCGCGCTGATACCGCGCTCGCCAGCCGGTGGCAGGAACTGTGCATGTTGACTGGCCACCACATTCAGGTGGACGCCGGCCAGCGTGTTACGGTCGGCTTGTGCCAGGGGATCGATGAGTCCGGCGCCTTGCTGGTGGACACACCGGCAGGCCGCGAACTGTGTCGCAGTGGAGTGGTCACCACACGGGGGCAGGAGGAGCCCGTGCACCGTGCCTGACACACGGCAGCACCGGTCATTCGGCCTCGGCAGCTGTGATCGACGGACGCACGAACTGCGGTGCCGTGACCCCCATCGACACGTAGATGCTCATCAGCCCGTCGACCGACATGTTGGCGTCCCGGATACAGTCGGTCGGCACGAAGAGCAGCCCGCCTCCAAACGGCACCGGAGCGGTCGGCACAATGACGATCTGGTAATCGCGCCCGTCGATGGTGTAGATCTGCGGCGAAACGAGCAGCGCGAGGAAGGCCGTCCCCTGCGATCCGCCAAAGATGCAGTACACGACGCTCATGCCTTTCAAGTCCGCCTGGTCCTGCCGATCGAGCATGGACACGAGCTGCTTGGAGGTGTTGTAGATACCTCCCACCACCGGCACGCGGTTGAGCACCGCATCGGTGAGCGACTGTATCAGACGCCGGGCCCCCATTTCCACCGCGACCCCCAACAGGAAGACCAGGCCCAGCACCACCGCCCAGCCGATGATGTAGGCCAGCGTCTTGTCTTCTGGCGAGAACTGCCAGCCGAGGTTCCGCACGATACGCCCGATCGGCGTGTCCTGCCCCAGGAACCGCTGCAGAAATCCGGCCACCCAGATCACGATCGCAATGGTCACAACCAAGGGCAGGACCGCGAAAGCGCCCGCCAGGAAGTAACGCAACAGCCGCTGGCCACATTGCCGAAAAGCGTTCATCTTCACACTACCTCCCGCATCGTATGCCACGCACAGACCAGATCGCGTGTCATTACCGGTGCTGGCTCGGCTTGCCCCACATCACCATCATAATAGGCTGCGCCGACCGGGGCAAAGGGGCCCGTGCACCCGGGTCGCCCTGGGGCCCGTGCACCGGCGCGGTCCGGGATCGCCAGGCTCACTCCGCACCCCTTGCTACTTGACTACTTGGTCCCCAGTTTGATGATCTTCTTCACGTCCACACTGTCCGGCAGTGCGGCGATCGCCACCGGCTGCCAGGTATCGTAGGTCCCGGCTTCCATCTGGCGGAGCGCCTCCTGCAGCGCCTGTATCTCGCTCTGCGCCACGCCGGCGATCGACGCCACTGCGCCGCTGACCTGACGATAGGCGTCGGTCCCGCGCCGCGGCACATAACCGCGGCGTTTGAGCCACCCGATCAGCGCGTGCACATTGTCGACGTTCGGCGGCGGATCGGGACACGTACCGCGCGGCCGGCGGGGATCGGCGTAGCTGCTGCCCAGCCGGGAATTGGCGTGCAACGGCGTGGCGATGATCTCGGCCAGCACGGCGGGCGGCGCCAGGCGTTCAAACACCGTGTAGGCGCCCCACACGAGCGCCAGCTGGCTGGGCGCCAGATGCTCGCCGTCGCGGATCTTGGCCACATCGCGCGCGTGCCGCTCCAGCCGTGCGACGCGTCGCCCAGTCATCCCGCGCAGGCGCGTGAGCCGCTTCAGACTGGCCTCCAGCTCCTGTACAACGTCCGCCTTCATGCGGGCAACCTCCCATTCGCCAGCCGCGACGGCGGACACCAGCTCCGCCTTCGCCGCCTCCACCTTATACGCGGCCAGTGCCTCGATGAACCGGACCTGCAGTTCCGCCATCGCCTGCCAATGCTCAAAGATCAACTCGTCGTCCGTCATGGTGGTGTTCTCCACTACAAACTGACATTACTTACTGTTGCCGAACGAACGGCTCGGCACATTAAGAAAAACCAGCCGATCTATCGCAGACGCGACACCACGGCCGTCAGCACCTGCAGGCCCCCAACCGCTCGGGCAACGTTTAACGGGTGGACGGCGCGGGGCGCCAAACAAGGGAGGGATTCCTGCCTGTCAAGCGTCCCAGAGGGGTGCGAGAGGCGGTTTCTCGGTTGCCACGGTTCAGCCAGGCGGGTAGTATGAAGAACGTAACCTCACCTTCCTTGGCCAGCGACACGAGGCCTGTCGGCGGGCAGGTTGGTGCTTGATCTTACCCGTCGCTGCGGGCAGTTCTTGACGGCAAGCAGCCGGAGTCGTATCCACATGACGGCATCATCTGGATTGAACCGGGACGCAAGTAAAACGGCTGTGTTGCGGGTGGACGGGGCCGTGCCGTCACCGCGTGCAGGGCAACTTGATCCGAGCCGGTCGAGGCGACTGCGGCGTCGGCGTCTGAAGATCGCGGCAGTGCTGGTGTGTGCGGTGCTCTTGCTGGTAGCGGCATTCGTGATCCTGCGTTCCAATTCGGCTCATGCGGATTCGGAGTTCGTCTACGCGACGGTCCAGCGCAGCGATCTGGCCATCACGGTGACGGAGCGTGGTACGATCGAGAGCCAGAACAACGTGGACATCTTGTGCGAAGTGGAAGACGTGCCAGGGGATGGCATCAACGGAACGCCGATCCTGTGGATCGTCGACAACGGTATATCGGTCAAGAAGGGTGATTTGCTTGTCGAGTTGGACGCGGCGCCGCACCAGGAACGGCTGGACAGCCAGGTGTTGAGCACGGAGCTGGCGCGGTCAATAGCGATTCAAGCGCGGGTGAATTACGAGAACCGGAAGTCGCGTAACGAGACTTCCGAGGCCAAGGCGCGACTCGACGTGGAGTTGGCCGACTTGGCGCTGCGGCAATACGAGGATGAGCACGGGGGGACATACCAGATCGAGTTGCAGAACATCGAACTGTCGATTCAGGAGCAGGAGGCGCAGAAGGCCATTGATGACCGCAACCTGGTCGGCATGGAATACTTGTTCGAACTGGGTTACAAGAGTTCCGGAGACCTGGCGCAGGCGCGGCTGAATGCGTTGCGTGCCAAGAGCGGGCTGAAGCGCCAGAACGCGCGGCGGCGCGAACTCACCGTATACGACTATCGCAAGAAGCGGCTGGTGCTGGAGGGCGCGGTCGAAACAGCGCGCCGCAGCCTGGAACAGGTGGTGGTCGAAAACGCCGCCCTGCTGGAACAGGCAGAGGCCTGGAAGGAATCCTCGGAACTGTCGCTCAAGCGAGAAGAAGAGCGGCTCTCGCGCTACCGCGAGCAGTTGGGCAAATGCAAGATCTACTCGCCACAGAACGGCATGGTGGCCTACTACGTGGAAGGGGGCCGGCGGGGGGGCCAGTCGACGTTGATCAAGGCGGGAACCGCCGTCCGCGAACGGCAGCCGCTGATGAGCATCCCCGATCTGTCGCGGATGCGGGTCAAGACGGCCGTCCATGAATCGGTGGTCGATCGCGTCCGGCCCGGTCTGGAGGCCACCATTCGGCTCGACGCCTTCCCCGACCGCATCTATCAGGGCACCGTCGAATCAGTTGCCGTGCTGCCGGACCCGGGCAACTGGCTCAGCTCCGACACGAAGGTATACGAAACCATCGTCACGATCGATCAGGAAGTGGAACAACTCAAGCCGGGCATGACTGCCGTGGTGGAAATCCACATGAACTACCTGGCCAACGTGCTGTGTATCCCGGTGCAGGCGATTGTGCAGCGGCGCGACGCCAGCTGGTGCTATGTGGCCGAACGGGGCCAACTCAGGCGCCAGGATGTCGTTCTGGGGCAGACGAACGACAAGTTCGTGGAGATCCGCGAGGGGCTGAAGGAAGGGGACCAGCTGGTCCTGAATCCTTCCGCGGTGGTCGAGGAAGGTCCGGAACAGCAGCAGGCGATCAGCCCCGAGGCCAAGAACGCTGACGCCGAGACGATGGAGATCACGAGGCAGGACGGCGACTCGGCACAGTCCGCGCGCTGACCGTCGCGGAGAGCGCTCCAGGCCAACAGCGGCGCGCCGGGCAGGCAATGTGCGTGGAGATCAGCAGGCGCCACAGAGCTCCGGGGATGACGCACAAGCCGACACAGCGCTCAGACCGACGCACATGTCGATCCCGCCCCACGCGGAGGTGAAGGCGAACCAGACCGGAACGGTCTGGCCGGTGAACCGGATCGACTGGCCACGTCCCGTCACGACGGTGGGAATGCCGATGTTAAGGGCCAGATAGTCGAGTTTGGCCTTGGCTTGTCCGACCACGATGTTGACGGTCTCCCCGACCGCATCGATCACGTTTTCGTCGATCAGTTCTGGGCGCTGTCCCAGCATCGCTTCCGTGAGTGAGAGCGCCACTTCGCAGTCCAGGCTGATGACGATGTTGCCATCCGCCTTACCCGTCAGGCCGATGATGCCGGTGACGTCGCGCGTCGCGTGCATGTTGTCTCGCTGCTGCGGTTCCGCGAGTGCGACCTTGCAACCAAACATGGACGCGAAGATGTCCGCTACCGACGTCACAAACGGTCCCGTCAACGACTCCATGAGCAGATGATCCTGTGATACGAGTTGTAATACGAGTGCTGGTGCGTGCCACTTCCACCTACGCATCAGGAAGCCGGCATAGCGACGTGTTTCTCCACTTTACCGCGCAGCGTTTCTGCATCGAACGGCTTGATCAAGTAGTCAGTGACACCGGCCTCGATTGCACTGAAAACGCGTGCTTTCTCCGACTCCGTGGTCACCATGATGATGGGGACTTTCGAGCCGGTGGCGCGGATGCCCTGAATGACCTCCAGGCCATTCTTGTTGGGCATGTTCCAGTCTGTCAGCACCAGCATGAATTCTTGTTTACCGAACTCAGCCAGCGCCTCATCGCCATCGTTCGCCTCGACGATCTGGTCCAGCCCAATGTCGTTGAGCGCCCGGATGATGATGCGACGCATGACCCGTGAATCGTCGGCAACGAGAACCGCGGAAGCCATGATTCCCCCCCGTCTGTCAATGCCCTGAACCGTTGTCACCAACGAGCGCCGATCGCGCACGTTTAAGGGAACTGTAGATCACCGCATCGCGGGAGCCGCGGGGAGTCAGCCAAACCGGCCGATTTCCGCGGGGTATCGTACCGATTGCAGGGAGAATGCCTGGGAATCAGGCCGCCGCAGCGCCGGGCGGTGCCGCGCGCGGCGGCCGGTCGCGACTGTGACGCGCGGCACCACTCCGCTTTTCTTGCTTGTTGCCCATCATCATCCGGCGCGCACAATACCGCAAGCTATGCTTCTGAGAATGAGCGTCCGCCCACTACACGGGGAGGGAGACAACTATATGTTCCTGGAAGTTTCGTTGGTCCGGCATGGCTTCATTACCGCCGAACAGTTCGTCGAGGCTGTCGAATGGCAGCTGGAGCAGCGTCCCCGGCTCGGCCGGCTGGCGCTGGAATCCGGCAGGTTGACGATGAAGCAGGTGTTTGCCGTGCTTCAAGCACAGGCGGAAGGCGGCAAGCCGTTTGGGGAAACCGCCATCGAACTGGGGTTCCTGACCAAACGGCAAGTGGCCAACCTGCTTCGCCTCCAGACGCAGCGGACACCGCTGCTGCCCCAGTGCCTGGTCGAGATCGGCGCCATCGATCCGGAGGCACTCGAAGAGGCCAGCTTTCGACTGCGCCATGAACAGACGGGCTATCTCCGGCACAAAGTGGAGCAGGCTCCGACGACCCGTCGCAGTGGGCGTGCGCTGGCGTCCGCCGCGGAAGAGGCGGAATTCGCCAGCTGCTGAAACGACTTCAAGTACGAGGAAGAATGTGATGCCAAACATCACTGATCAGGATCTTATTGCGGAGTTTGTTGTCGAGTCGCTCGAGCACCTTGCGGACATCGAGAGCCAATTGCTCGCGATGGAGTCCGCGGGCGAGAACATCGATGCCGACCTCGTCAACACTGTCTTCCGCGCAATCCATTCTGCCAAGGGAGCAGCCGGTTTCCTGGGGCTCAACACGATCTCCCGGCTGGCCCACAACATGGAAAACATACTGAACCTGTTCCGCAATCGCGAACTGGTTCCCACCACGTCGAACATCGACGTGCTGCTCCGCTGCGCGGACGTCCTGCGCCGCCTGCTGGGAGACACTGCCACCTCCAACGAAGTGGACATCACCGAGCACGTCGAGGCGCTTGCGGGGATCGCGTCCGGTGCGCGGTCGGCGGCCCCGGCCGCGGCACCAGCGGCAGAACCGCAGGCGGCACCAGCCGCCCCGGCACCAGCCGCCCCGGCACCAGCCAGCGCAGGCCAGCCGCCCCACACGGAAGACGACGAGGACAGCGCCGAGCTGGAGCAGTCGACTCCCGCCGGGACGGCCGCCACGGCCGCGCACAACGCTTCCAGCCAGCCGGCCAGCGGAGCGGACAGCTCCAAGCAGTTGACCGGCAAGAGTGCGGCGGACGCGAGCATCCGCGTGTCAGTCGAACTGCTCGATGACCTGATGAACCTTGCCGGCGAACTGGTGCTCAGCCGCAACCGGCTGCTGCAGGTCGTGGCAGCCCGCGACACGAATCAGATCGACGCGGTGGCCACCGGCCTGGATCATGTGACGGCCGATTTGCAGGAAGCGATCATGCGCACGCGGATGCAGACGATCGGCACCGTCTTCAGCAAGTTCCGCCGCATCGTGCGCGACCTGAGCGTCAAGCTGGGGAAGGACTGCCAACTGCTCGTGGAAGGCGAAGACGTCGAGGTGGACAAGTCGATCATCGAGTCGATTGGCGACCCCCTCACGCACCTGATCCGCAACTCCGTCGACCACGGCATTGAAATGCCCGAGCAGCGTGTCGCGCAGGGCAAGCCGGCGCAGGGCACGATCTACCTGCGGGCCTTCCACCAGGCTGGCAAGGTCCACATCTCGATCACCGACGACGGCCGCGGCATCGATGCCCAGAAAGTCAAGGAGAAGGCGGTGACCCGTGGCCTGATTACCCCTGACCAGGCCCGCGAGATGAGCGACCAGGAAGCGGTCCGGCTGATCTTCCAGCCGGGTTTCTCCCTGGCGGAGAAGGTCAGCGACGTGAGCGGTCGCGGCGTAGGCATGGACGTCGTGCGGAGCAACATCGAGAAGCTGAGCGGGACGGTCAGCATCGAGACGACGATGAACGCGGGCACGCGGATCGATGTACGTCTGCCGCTGACCCTGGCCATCGTCCCCTCGCTGATCGTGTGGTGCGGCGCACGCAAGTTCGCCATCCCTCAGGCCAGCATCAACGAGCTGGTCCGCATCCGGGCCGTGGAAGTGGCCAAGCGGATCGAACACGTCAAGAACGCCGAGATGTTCCGGCTCCGCGGCGTCCTGCTGCCGCTCGTCCGTCTCAACCATGTCCTGTCGATGGCCCCGGCCCCTGCGCCGGAGGGCGCCTCCAGCGCCAAGGCGGTCTATATCATTGTGGTCGACTCCGGAGCGTTGCGCTACGGACTGGTGGTGGACAGCGTGGCCGACTCCGAGGAAATCGTCGTCAAGCCGCTGGGACACCACATCCAGGAGAGCACCTGCCTGGCTGGCGCGACCGTCCTGGGGGACGGCACCGTGGCGCCCATCCTGGACGTGACCGGCATCGCGACCCATATGAACCTGAAGGTGACCAGCGAGGACAACACCCATCTCAAAAGTAACGAAGGTGAAACGGAGGAGACGCAGACGGCGTTGATCCTGCGCAATCACCCCGACGAACAGTTCGGCGTGCCGATGCAGCTGATCGCGCGGCTCGAACGCATCCGCAGCGACAGTGTCACCCTGGTCGGCATGCAGGAGGTGCTGCAGTACCGCGGAGGCACGCTGCCGCTGTTGCGAATCGAGAACCTGATCACGGCCCAGCCACCGCCGCCGCGGCCGACCGTGTCGGTCATCGTGTTCACGGTCGCCAAGCGCGAAATCGGCCTGATCGTGCCCCAACTGGTCGACATCGGCCAGATCCCGACCAACGTCGACACACGGACGCTCAAGCAGCGCGGCATACTCGGGTCGCTCATCGTGCAGGACACTACCACCCGGCTGTTGAATCTGTACGAACTGGCCGAGCTCGCCTTCCCCGACTGGTTCACCCAGACCGATGCGGTGGTGGTCAGCCAGGAGCGTGGCCCGGCCCGCCTGCTGGTCGTCGAGGACTCCGCGTTCTTCCGCAACCAACTCACCGACATGCTGCAGGAGGTCGGCTACTCCGTGACCGGCACCGAGGACGGCGTGGAGGCCTGGGAGCTGCTGCAGCAACCGGAGGAGCACTTCGACATGGTGATCACCGACATCGAAATGCCGCGCATGGACGGCCTGGCACTGGCGCAGAACATCCGCAATCATGCGGCCCTGTCCCGGCTCCCCATCATTGCCGTGACATCGCTCGGAAGCGATGCGGACATTCAACGCGGGGAAGCGGCGGGCATCGATGCCTACCACATCAAACTCGAGCGTGAAGAGCTGCTGAACACCATCATGACGCACCTCACCCGAGCCGGTATATCGTCGTCATCTCCGTCCCTGGACCTGGCGTGTGCTGCCTACTAAGGAACAACAAATGAGCGCTGTGGAAACCCCCGCACTTGCGGGAGCAAGTGATACGCTGGAACTGGCGACCTTCTATGTAGGTGATCTTCTGGTGGGCGCGGACATCCGCCAGGTGGAAGAGATCAACCGCCAGATGGACGTGACGCCGCTGCCGCATGTACCCCCCTTTGTGCTCGGCGTACTCAACCTGCGGGGCAATGTGGTCACCGTCGTCGACTCGCGCACGATCCTCGGTGTGAAGTCGGACATCCCGGCGCGTCCCTCGCACAACGTGATCATCCGCTTCGAGAGGGAGCGGATTGGCCTGGCCGTGGACCGGATCGCGGATGTCGTGCGTACCACGACCGATGCGATCGATGAACTGCCGGCCAATTTCGACAGCATGGACACGCGGTTTCTTCAGGGCGTGCACGCCATGGAGAACGAACTCCTGCTGATTCTGAACGTCCAGGAAGCGTTGTCACTGCAGTGAAGTGAATAGGCATGTCAAACGAACCCATTCGCGTACTTGTTGTAGACGACACTGCGATCTATCGCAAGATCGTCGCGGAGGCGCTGCAGCAGACCCCGGGGATTGAGATTGTCGGGACCGCAGCGCACGGCCGGATGGCACTGACACAGATCCGTCAGCTGCGTCCGGACATCGTCACCCTGGATGTGGAAATGCCGGTCATGGACGGCCTGGAGACGTTGCGGCAGCTTAAGCGGCTGGGCATGTCGGTGGGCGTGATCATGCTCAGCGCGCAGACGGCCGACAGCGCGCAGGCCACCGTCACGGCGCTCGAACTGGGAGCCCTCGACTTCGTCCTCAAACCTAGCGCCGGCAATCTGGCGGAGAACGCCCGCAAGCTGCGCGAGTCGCTCGCCAGCCGCGTCATCAGCCTGGGACGCGTGCAGCGGATCCGCCAAGTGCTCGGTGGCGCCGTGCGCCACCCGGCTTCCGCTCCGACCACTCCCGGCCGCGTCCCGGCAGGGGCCGCCGGCAGTGGCCCGCGGCCCGCGCCCCGGACGCTTGTACCGCCTCGCGTCGTCGCGATCGGCATCTCGACTGGCGGACCTCAGACTCTGCAACGACTGATCCCCCGACTGCCGGCGGACCTGTCGGTGCCGGTGCTGATCGTCCAGCACATGCCGCCGGTGTTCACCCGCTCGCTGGCCGAGGACCTGGACCGCCGCAGCGTGATCTCGGTCTGCGAAGCGGCACACGAACAGCCGGTGTTGCCGGGGCACGTCTACATCGCGCCGGGCGGCCGGCAGATGCGGCTGGCCAAGGAGGACGACAATCTGCAGATCGCCATCACCGATGATCCACGTGAAAACAGTTGCCGGCCCAGTGTGGACTACCTGTTCCGTTCCGTCGCCGACGTCTATGGGGCCCACTCCCTGGCCCTCATCATGACCGGCATGGGCAACGACGGCGCTGCCGGCTGCCGGCTGATCCGCCAGTGCGGCGGAACCGTCATGGCTCAAGACGAACAGTCGTGTGTCGTGTTCGGGATGCCGCGACAGCCCATTGAGGAGGGACTGGCCGACCTCGTGGGGCCTCCCGAGCGCCTCGCCACCGAGATCGTGCAACTCGTCCGACGAAAGGAATTCGCATGCCGGTGACACCGCAGGATATGCTGGAGCTGGCCAAACTCGTCAAACAGCTGTGTGGGTTGGCACTGGACGACAGCAAGGGGTATCTGATCGAGAGTCGCCTGTCGCAGGTCGCGGCCGAGGCCGGCTGCGACAATTATGTCGAACTCTGCCGCCGCGCCTTGTCGGGCGACCGGCAGCTGCGTACGAAAGTCGTCGACGCGATCACCACCCACGAGACGCTGTTCTTCCGCGACGGTTCACCGTTCAACGTCCTAAAGCATCGCGTGATCCCCGACATCATCGACGCCAAGGCCAACTCGCCCCTCTCCAAACGCATCCGGTTCTGGTGTGCTGCGTGCAGCACCGGCCAGGAATGCTACAGCATCGCGATCGTGCTCAGCGAACTGCTCCCCAACATCGCCTCCTGGAACATCAACATCCTGGGGACGGACATTGCCGACTCCTCGATCGCCCAGGCCTGCCGAGGCACCTACTCCAACTACGAAATCGGGCGCGGCATGCCCCCTAACTACCTCCATAAGTACATGCAACGGGACGGCGCGAACTGGAAGGTCCGTGACTCGCTCCGCGCGCTGGTCCAGTTCGAGCGTCGTAATCTGCTGGAGCCGTTTCATGATCTGGGGCCATTCGACGTGATCTTCTGTCGCAACGTCGCCATCTACTTCGACCCCACCACACGTCGCAACCTGTTCCATCGGCTGGCCGAGCGGTTGACGCCCACCGGCTATCTGTTCGTAGGCGCCTCGGAATCGCTGACCGACCTGGGACCGCGATTCGCCCCCAAGATGTACTGCCGCGGCATCTTCTACCAGCCCAACATGGCGGGGCAGCAGGTCGCCACCTGAGCGAGGACGGCGCCCCAGGAGTTCCCGCGGCAGACCCAGCGCCGGCCGCGGTCCGGGTGCCGGCGTACCAGGGTAAAGGACCCGCTCGCCGCCTGCCGCGGCGCAGGCCCCCCCTGCCCCACGGCAGCGCGCAACGCAGTACAATGGGAAACTGACGCTGGTCACTCGAGCACCTGCCCATCCGGCGAAGGAGATGAATCCACGATGCGCGCCCCGAAGCAACTCTTTGATCGACGGCGATTTCTTCAGTCCGCCGCCAGCGCCGGCGCACTGCTGCTGGCGCCGACGTTCGTCCCCAGTTCAGCGCTGGGCCGTGACGGCCATGTCGCACCGAGCGAACGGATCGTGATGGGCGGCCTTGGTATCGGCTCGCGCGGCGGTTACGACCTGGGGATCTTCCTTGAACAGCCGGAAGTCCAGTTCGTCGCCGTGGCGGACGTCCGTGCCGAACGCCGCAACGCGGTCAAACAGATGGTTGACGCCCGGTACGGAAACGCGGACTGCCAGACGTACTGGGACATGTTCGACATGCTGGCGCGCGATGACATCGACGCCTGTCTGATCGCCACCGGCGACCGGTGGCACACCCAGGCCTCCATCGTCACGGCCCGCGCCGGCAAGGACATGTACTGCGAGAAACCCTGTTCGCTGTCGATTGCCGAGAGCCGCGCGCTGGCCGACAACATCGCACGGTACGGGCGCGTCTATCAGGCGGGCACGCAGCGGCGGAACATCGCCAACTTCATCCTGGCCATCGAGCTGGCGCACAGCGGCCGACTGGGCCAGCTCCACACTGTCCACGCCAACACGCTCGATCCGGCGACCAAAAAGGTATGGTTGGATCCGCAGCCGGAACCGGCGCCGGACGTCGTGAACTGGGAGCGCTGGCTGGGGCCCGTGCCGTGGCGCCCGTACAACGAGTCGTACGTGCAAGGGGCCTGGCGCGGGTACTACGACTTCCACGGCGGCGGGATCCTGGAATGGGGCGCCCACACCGTCGACCTGTGCCAGTGGGCGAACCAGGCCGATGCCACGGCACCGGTGGAGTATGAGCCGGAAGGGGCAACCAATGTCGTGGCGCGCTATGCCAACGGCGTCAAGCTCGTGATGCGCGACAAAGGTTGGCTGGGGCTGGGCACCTGCGCCGTGCGGTTCGAAGGGGACGAAGGCTGGGTGGAAACGGGGGACAGCGGCCGCATCGAGATGCATCCGGCCAGCCTGCGGGCCGACAAGCGGATCTTCGACGTGGCCGGCACAACGCCCACCGCGCACATCCTGGAGTTTCTGCGGTGCGTCAAGTCGCGCCGCATGCCGGCCGGGAATGCGGCGGTCGCTTGCCAGTCGCACATTGCCTGCCACGCGGCCTACATCGCGTGGCAGCTGGGGCGCAAGGTGCAATTCGATCCGGCCCGGGACGAGTTCATCGGAGACGCGGAAGCCAATCGCATGCGGTGCCGTGCGCTGCGTGAACCGTGGCACGCCTGAGCGCCGACGGCGCGCGTGTCTGCCTACCACCACACCATCGTTGCCTGGAGACACAGTTCATGTACCACCTGACACATTTGCTGCTGGTCGGCAGCCTGTCCGGCCTGGCATTCCTCACCGCTGGCGTGGCGCGGGGGCAAGGGGGAGCGGGCGGCGATGCCGCAGCGGAATCGCCCGCCGCGAAGCAAGCGCGGCTCGTGCGGGCTCTGGAAGCCGCCGAGCTGACCGCGGAGAAAGCTGCCGCGTTCGAAGAGCTGGCGGTGTGGGGCACCGCGGAGGTCATCCCGATCCTGGCGCCGCTGCTGGCGGACAAGCAGCTCGCGCACTATGCCCGCTTCGCCCTGGAGGCCAACCCTGACCCGGCCGTCGATGCACTGTTGCGCCAGTCGCTCGATCGGCTCGACGGCCAGCTGCTCATCGGCGTGATCAACTCGCTGGGTGTCCGCCGGGACGCGCAGGCCGTGTCCGCGCTGGCAGCGCGGCTGGCCCACGAGGATGTGGAAGTCGCCTCCGCGGCGGCCCATGCGCTGGGCTGCCTGGCCACCGCCGACGCCGTCGACGCATTGTCTGCCGCCCTCGCCACCCAGGCCGCTCCACACCGCGCGGCCATCGCCCGCGGCTGTATCGTGTGCGCTGAGAACTGCAGCAAAGCGGGGGCGCGCGAGCAGGCCGTGACGCTGTACGACCGCGTGCGCAGCGCCGACGTGCCAGCGGTCGTCCGCCAGGCAGCGCTGCGCGGCGCCATACTGGCCCGTGGCTCCGGCGGCGTCGCGCTGCTCTCTGAGCAGTTGCGGGCGGGCGAGCCAGACGCATTCGACGTCGCGCTGCGGGCGGCGCGCGAGTTGCCGCCGGCGGAAGTCGTGCCGGCGCTGATCGATAGCCTGGACGAACTGCCGCCGGAGAACGCCGCCGGCGTGATCCTGGCGTTGGGCGACCTGGGAGATGCCCGGGCCCTCGGCCCAGTCGCAGCGGCCCTGCAGGCAGAAAGCCCTCTGGTGCGCCAAGCGGCGCTGTCGAGTCTGCAGCAGATCGGCGACGCAACGGTACTGCCCGCCGTGTGGCAACTGGCGGTCGGACCCGATCCCCAACTCGCGGAGGCGGCCCGCGCGACATTGGCGGCCCTGCCAGGCCACCAGACCGACGAGGCCATCATCGCGGAATTGGCACGCCCCGGGGGGACCAGCCAGATCCTGGCGCTGGAGCTCATTGGCCGGCGGAGAATCGTGGCGGCGGTGCCGCAGCTGCTGCAACTGGCCAGCGATTCCGATGGGGCGCTCAAGAACGCGGCGCTCCGGGCGCTAGGCGAAACCGTGCCACTCGAGCAGGTGCCGGTGCTGGTCTCGGCCGTGATTGCGGCGCGCGGTGACGCGGAGAAGACGCAAGCCCAGCTTGCACTGACTTCCGCCTGTGTGCGGATGGTCGATCGTGACGCCTGCGCCCGGATGCTCACCGAGAAACTCGCCAGCGCTCCAGATGACGCCAAGACGATCCTGCTGGAACAGCTCGGCGCCATGGGCGGGCCGGTGGCACTCGCCTGCCTGGCCGATTGCGCCACCGACGCGCGACCCGACACGCAGGACGCCGCCACCCGGATCCTGGGCACCTGGATCGGCGCCGATGTCGGCCCGGTCCTGCTGGATCTCGCGCATTCGATCAACAACGAGAAGTTCAAGATCCGCGTGCTCCGGGGCTACATCCGGATCGCCAGCCAGTTCGGGTTGCCACACGATGAGAAGATGGACATGTGCACCAAGGCCCTGGCCGCCGCGCAGCGTGACGAAGAGCGCGAGCTGGTGCTCAATGTGCTGGCGGCCGATCCGTCGCCCGTGGCGCTGCGGATCGCCGTCACCCAACTCGACAACGCCGCGTTGAAGACGCGAGCCGCCACCGTGGCTGTCGCGATCGCCCAGATCGCCATCCAGACTGATCCACAGGCCGTGGCGGAAGCGATGCAGGCGGTCATCCACGCCGCGGTGGGCGGGGAAACGGAGTCCCGCGCCAAGGGGTATCTCGAACGGGTTCAGCAGCTGCTGAATATCGTGGTCCAGGATGGCGTAACGACCATTGAACGTGGCGGACAACTGCTGCTCGAGTACCGTTCACAACCGAATCCGATGAAAGTCTACGTCGCGCAGTGGACCACGCCGCAGGGAACACAACTGTTGCGGGACTCCCCAGCCGACCATGTGCACCACCGGGCGCTGATGTTCGCCGTGGGCATCGACAACTGTGATTTCTGGTCCGAAGAGCCGTCTCACCAGTACGGCAGGCAGGTCCCTGTCCAGACCGAGAGCACGGCGATGGCCCGCTCCGACGCTGGCGGCACGGCAGTGATCAAGCAGACGATCAACTGGGTGAGCCCCCAGAACGAAGTGCTGGCCGTGGAGTCGCGCGAGATCACGGCCCATATCGGGGTGATCGAAGCGGCTTCGCTGCTGACCTGGGCCACCACGCTCAGGCCGACGCCGGAGAAGCCGGAGGTGACCTTGTGCGGCAGCCATTACTTCGGACTCGGCGCGCGGTTCGTCGAGTCGATGGACGCGGGTGCGACGTTCCTGGCGCCGGGCGGCGAGGCGGGCACGACCGTGCGTGGGTCGGAGAAGCTGACGCGCGCCCCCTGGTGCGCTCTGTACGGGAACGCGGACGGCAAGCCGGTGACGGTCGCCATGTTCGACGCTCCGGGCAATCCGCGCCACCCAGCCACGTGGTTCACGATGAACGACCCCTTTGCATATATCAGCGCCACGCTGGATCTGGACACGGCAGCCGGCCTGAACAAGCAGCAGCTGAAGATCACGCGTGACCAGCCGCTTCAGGTGACCTATGGCGTGGCGGCGTGGGACGGGGCTGTCGACGAAGCCACCATCGCGCGTGCCTATCGGACGTGGTGCGATTTGCGCTGACTTTGCGCTGACTTTGCCCTGACATGGGGCGCCGGTACAGCAGAGGGCGCTCCCTGGATCCGCCCGCAGCGGCCGGTCGGTCGGTCGGCGACAGCGCCGATACCCTGCGCCAAACGGCGATCGTCTGCTAAACTGACAGGCGGTTTCCGTGCCGCTGAAGCGCCCCCTGCCGCAATGCGTCAGATGGCTGCGGTGGCAACTCAGTGTCTTTTCAGATCGCATTTCCCCGGCCCATTGTCCGGACCGGCTAACCCCGGGTGTGCCTGGCCGATGGCCGTCCCCGTATGAGCAAGCAAACCGTCCTATGAATAACCCGACAACTTCCGCCCCACGTGTGGCGGTCATTGGTGGAGGCATTTCCGGCCTGGCCACGGCTCATCGACTCGCCGAGCTTGCGCCTCAACTGTCCGTCACGCTGGTGGACCGCGCCGACCGCGTGGGTGGGGTGCTGCAGACCGCCGAGCAGGACGGTTTTCTCTTCGAATGGGGGCCCGACAATTTCATTACCAACGTGCCGTGGGGCATCGCGCTCTGCCGCCGCATTGGCTTTGCCGATCAGTTGCTGGAAACGGACGATCAGCATCGTGGTGCCTTCGTCGTGCGCAGGGGCCGGCTGCACAGGATCCCGCAGGGGTTCATCATCATGGCGCCCAGCCGCATGTGGCCGGTGGTGACGACGCCCATTCTGAGCCCGTGGGGCAAGCTGCGTATGGCGGCCGAGTTCTTCGTGCCACCGCGGCGGGAAGAGGGGGACGAGAGCCTCGCGGCGTTCGTCACGCGACGCTTTGGCCAGGAAACCTATGACCGGCTCGTACAGCCGCTCATCGGCGGCATCTACACTGGCGATCCCCGCCTGCTGAGCCTGCAAGCGACCATGCCCCGGTTCCGCGAGATGGAGCAGGGGCACGGCAGTCTGATCCGAGCGATCATGCGTCAGGTGGGGAGGCGTACCTCAGCGGACCGCAACTCCAGCGGCGGACGGTACAGCATGTTCGTGGCGCCGCGGCGCGGCATGTTCAGCCTGGTACAGGCCGTGGCCGACCGCCTGCCGGCCGGCACGATTCGGCTGGGGGCCGGCGTCCGCCGCATAATGCAGCAGAACGGCGTCTGGACGCTGGAACTTGAAGGCCGCCACCCGCCTCTCCCGGCGTTCGACGCGGTTGTGCTGGCGACACCCGCCAAGGCGACCGCGGAGTTGATTCAGCCGCTTGACGGCATCCTGTCTGACCAGGTGTCCCAGATCCACCATTCGAGCTGCTGTATTGTGTCCCTGGCGTACCAGCGCGACCAGGTGTCTCATCCGATGGACGGTTTTGGATTCGTGGTGCCGGCAGTAGAACAGCGGGAGATTATCTCGGGCAGCTTTGCCAGCGTAAAATACCCGGGCCGTGCTCCGGACGGGCACGTGCTGCTGCGTGTCTTCATCGGTGGTGCCCTGCAAGAGGAACTGCTCGAACTGCCTGATGACCGGTTGCTGAGCATCGCCCACCGCGAGATGGCTCAGTTGCTGGGCATCCGTGGCGAGCCGCTCCTCCATCGTCTCGCCCGACTCCCGGCGTCGATGCCGCAGTACTATGTCGGGCATGGCGAGCGTGTGGCAACGATTCACGAGCGGGCAGCGGCGATCCGCGGCCTGTTCCTGACCGGGAACGCGTATGAAGGCGTGGGCGTGCCGGTCTGCATTCACGGCGGCGAGAAGGCAGCACAGCGAGTGGTGGACTACCTGCAAAACGGCGCGAACAAATGATGCACTATACTGAAGACGATTTCTCGCACAGTCCCCTGATGTTCTATTACGAGGTGACGCAGGCGTGCGATCTGATCTGCAAGCACTGCCGCGCCTCGGCCCAGGAGGCGGCCGATCCGCTGGAGCTGAATCACGCACAGTCGTTGGCGCTGATCGACCAGATCACGACCTTTCCGAAGGTTCCGGTGTTGGTCATGACCGGCGGCGATCCGCTCAAACGTGCGGACCTGTTCGAGTTGATTCGCTACGCGGCGGGCAAGGGGTTGCAGCTGGCCCTCACCCCTTCGGCAACGCCGCTGGCCACACGTGAGGCGTTTGCCCGGGCGCGCGACGCGGGCATCCAACGGCTGGGCATCAGCCTCGACGGCGTGGACGCGCGGACCCACGATGCGTTTCGCGGCTGGGAAGGCAGCTTCGAGCGAACGCTGATCATGCTGCAGAACGCCCGCGAGCTCGGCCTGCCCGTGCAGATAAACACCACGATCACCCGCCGCAACTTCCGGCAGATCGACCAGATGGCGGAGCTGCTGGCCGGCCAGGGGATCGCCATGTGGGCCACCTTCTTCCTCATCCCGGTCGGGCGCGGTGTGGAAGAGCAGCGTGTATCTGCGCAGGAAATGGAGGAGGTGTTCGAAAAGCTGTGGCATCACGCGCAGGTGCAGCCCTATAGCGTCAAGACCACCGAAGCCCCGCACTACCGGCGGTTCGTCATGCAGCAGGGCGGGGATCCGCTGGCCGGCCCGCAAGGGTCGGCCGATGAGGGCCGGCACCGCGGTCATCGCGCACCACTGGGGGTCTGCGATGGCAAGGGCGTCATGTTCGTCGGACACCGCGGCGAAATCTTTCCCGCCGGCTTCATGCCGCTGCTGTGCGGCCGGTTTCCTGATGCGAATGTGGTCGACACCTACCAGAACCACCCTTCGTTCCGCGCGCTGCGCGATCCGGACCAGTTCCACGGCAAGTGCGGCGTGTGCAAGTTCCGCTACGTCTGCGGCGGCAGCCGCGCACGGGCCTACGCGGTCTCCGGCGATCCGCTGGCGTCCGAACCTGACTGCGCCTACGAACCTCCAGCATCCGTGTAGCCATACGGCGTCCGGCCGGGCAGCATCCACCAGCCATCCGGGCCTGCCTGGACTGTGCGGACCAGCGCATCAGCTGGCCGCAATTTCGATGATCCCCAGCAGGTTGATGCCGTACTCGCCGCGCGGGCCCGTCCACCAGGGAACGTCGCGATTGGCCACCCGGACGGCAAAACGCGCATCACCGCGCAACGACTCCGCGGCGTCGGGTAGCCACAAACCAATCTGCTGCCAGCCCGGTGCCACCTGGGCCGGCAGCGTCCCGGTCCAGGTGATCTTGTGGACCAGCGGCGTGTACTCGGCGTCACCCGGACGGAAAGGTTGCCACTGTCGCGGATCGGCGGCAGTGACCGCCAGTTCCGTCACGTGTCCCGCTTGATCGATGAGTGTCAGGCAGACGGGACGGCGATTGTGCAGCGTGGAGAAGCCCCGGTTGATGAGTTCCACCTCCACCGTGAATTCCACGCCTCCCTTCACCTGCGCCGGAATGGTGGACTTCTGCAGTTCGAGCCGGTATCCCAGATGGTCCTGGATATACTCAAACTGGCTCCGGGCCGCCGGCTGCCCGAGTCCATCTGCGAACCAGCCGTCGGACAGCGGCATCGCCGCCTGCTGCAGCGCGTCCGCCTTGACCGGCGTCTGCAGCCAATAGTCAATGGAGTAGGGCTTCCCTTCCCGTTCCGAGTAGCTGTGCGCCAGACTGAAGCTGCTGTAATGATGCAGGCGCATGCGGACCGCGGCGTTGAGCCCATCGACCCCTGCGCCACGCGCCGCCACACCGTCGAAACCCTGGTCGCCCCAGAACAGTTCACCATCCACCGCCACGAACGAGCTCTCGCGCGTCATGTAATCGAATTCCGGATTGCCCGGTTGTCCGAAGTGCGGCTCTTCCGGCCAGGTACCACCGTCGGACGGTCCTGCGAGGAAGCCGTCGTTGTGGAACCCGATGCGGGCCGGCGGAGTGGAGGTGAAGGCGTTGTCGGCGGTCACTTCGCCCCAGGCGGCCAGTGCCGGCTGCTGCAGGACCAGCCGCTTGTACCTGGGGACCCGCACCTGCAGCATCCGCTCTTCCGGCAAGGCCTCCAGCAGGCGTTTGACGATGGCCGCCCGCGCAGCGTAGTCGTCCGGCGCGATCTTGGCCGCGTTGTGCCATTCCCCCCAGGCACCGATGAATCCCGCCTGGAGCACGTAGATCACGTCGACGTTGCGGCGCACCAGTGGCTCGAGCTGGTCGATGTGCCGCAACACCCAGTCCAGGGTCGGCCCTTCCTTGAGTCCCATCTGGCGCTCGTACGCAAAGCGGAGTACCGCCTTGAGACCGCGCTGACGCAGATTGTCGAGACTCGCCTGCAGTCGCTGCAACTTGTCGTCAGAGATCGGGCTGGCGGCGAATTCGGTCAGATAACAGTAGGCCTGCACCAGCGTGAGTCCAAAGGGCGCGAAACGTTCCGCATCCAGGATCCACCAGTCTTCCTGGTAGAGCGGCGAGACTCTTCCAACCAGGTGGTGCGCGGGACCGAACGTCTTCCGCGCCGGCTCGGCGATTATCGTTTCGATACGCCAGCCCCGCTCCGGATTGCGCAGCCCCAGCCGCCCACCCGGGTCGGTCGGGCGCAGCCCGTGATAGGTCATGACCCGCACCGGCGGAGCAGCCGCGTCGACCACCTCCTGCGTCAAACCGGCGGTACCGAGCGCTACAGAACCGCCGACACCGGCGGCTGTCGCGAGAAAGGCGCGGCGTGTGGTCTTCATGATGGTGCTCCCGCATCCAGAGTGTCCATGACGTAGTTCAATCACATCTTATCCTCTGACCATCCGGGACTATAGTATGAACACCACCGTTTGAGCCGGTCCGCCGGCCGGGCATGACAGCCCGTGGTGGGGGCGTGCCGAGGCCGGATCCCGGGAAAAGTGGCGGATTCTGCGGGAAATTGTGTCACCGCCGCGACTCCGGCGACAATATTCGGTAGTTAGAGGAGTTACGCATGTCTCATGCGAAGAAGCTGTTTGAGACGCTGGTCCGCGAACATGCCGACATGTTGACTGTCTATCTGCGGTCGGCGTTGGGCAACGTCTCGGACGTTGATGACCTGTTTCAGGAAACGATGGTTGTCGCGTGGCGGCGGCTGGACGATTTCGACCATACCCGACCGTTCGGGCCCTGGTTGCGCGGCATTGCCAGAAAACTGCTTCAGGCACACTACCGCCAGGCGCGCGCGCGCCGCTATACACCGGCGATCCTGGATCGACTCGAGGCCCGCCTGGCCCAGCTGGGCCATCATCCGGGCGACACCTGGCGGGACAAGCTGGAGATGCTGCGGGGCTGTGTGCAGGCGCTGCCCGAGCATTACCACGCCGTCGTCACGCTGCGGTACTTTCAGGAACAGGCGGTCGCCCAGCTGGCCCATACGCTCCGGCTGAGCATCGCGGCCGCCAAGAAGCGGCTGCAGCGCGCCCGGGCACTGGTTCTGGACTGCATGGAACGCAAACTCGCGCCTCTCAGTTCACCGGTTGATCAGCCATGACCCCTGATCCCTCCTGGAAAGAAGATGTGCTGCGTTTAGCCGGCGCCTGGATCGACGGTCACGACGACGGCACGCCGGCAGCCGGAGCGGCGTCCCCGCCGTCAGAGCATGGAGAGGTGACGCAGCGGTATCTTGCCGATCTGCTGCTGGTCGATGCGTTGCTGTCGAACATGTCGCACGACGCCGCGCGCGTGCGGGAGCGGCGGATACGCCGGGTGATGCAGGCGTTGGACGAGCCGGCAGCCACGGTGCCGGCGCGCGCCCGCGTGCTGCGCTGGGCGCCACTGCTGACCGCCGCCGCCGTGCTCCTGGTGGTCGTGCTGGGGTCGTGGATCCAGTTTGCACGGCAGTCGCTGGCCGACGACGTGCTGACGGCCGTCAACGAGGTCTCTGCCGAAGCGACTGACCGGGTGTATTCGTTTCGGCGGGTGCAAGCAGCGGGCGAGGCGGGTGGCGAGCCTGCCGGCCGGCTGTACCTGCGCGGCCGCACGGGACTCGTCATCGTCTGCGATCAGGCGGTGCTGGGTCGAAACGCCGATCAGTTCTGGGTGGTGGTTCCGCCTCAGGAGGTGTTCCTGTCTCACGATTTCCAATGGATCGATGCCCGCGCGACCCAGGATGAAGTGGGGCTCCGCTTCGTGCAGCAGCTGTCGCTCGAGTCGCGGCACATCCCCTTGATGCAGCTGGCATCGGTCGCTGAACTGATGCAGCACGATTACGACGTGACCGTCAGCCGCGTGCAGTTCGGTCCGCGCGTCGCGGACTTGCTGCAGGGCCAGCGCCGCAGCGCCCGGGCCGATCTGCCGGCCATCATTCGGCTGTGGTCAGACCACGCATCCCGGATCATCCAGCGCGCCGAACTCAGCTGGGCGCCCGACAACACCCTCGTACTGGAACTGCTGCCCGCGGAACTGGTCGCGGATCAGTGGTATGACTATCCGGCGCACTGCCAGGGCGTGCCTGCAGTACAACATGTACCATAGGGACGTTGACGGTGCCCCGACCCTGTACTCGAGTTTCATGTTCCGTGTCTACACAATCAGGAGAAGTGCTCAATGAAACGTCTTGTCATGATGATCGCAGTTGGCTGTCTTGCGCTGCCCGCCGTGGGAGCGGCGCGGGCGAACGATGTTGACCAGCAGATTCTCGGCGTGTGGCAGCTCCAGTGCACCACCCCCGACGGCGCGCAACGCAAGCCCGTCGTGGTCGTCGGCCGCCAGTACGCACAGTACATGGCGTGGTACGTCGTCAAAGGGGAACTCAAACCGTTCAAGGATGTGCGGCTGCAGGGGGACAGACTGGTGGGTTCCATCGTCCCGCCGGAACGGCCGGATATCACAGTCACCTGCGAGGCCTGGCTCAAGAGCCCTGATCAGTGCACGGGCACCGCTACGTATCGGGCCAGAGACGGCGGAGACACCGGAAGCTGGAAGT
Organism: Planctomycetaceae bacterium; assembly: GCA_012729315.1. Taxonomy (GTDB): domain Bacteria; phylum Planctomycetota; class Planctomycetia; order Pirellulales; family Pirellulaceae; genus JAAYDI01. The sequence goes on along the minus strand of JAAYDI010000103.1, from coordinate 9,814 downwards.
TCGACGGCCGGCGATTGGCGCTGTCGGAATTCGACGAGGCCATGAAGTGGAAACTCACTTTCGTCACGCCGGAAAACGAGCAGTACGACGCGACCGTCACGGTCGTCGGCAAGGACAACCGGTTTTATGCCTGGTACAGCGACGGCGACCATGAACTGCCGGCGCGCTCCCTGACGATCCAGGCCGACCGTGTCGAGATGCAGTTAAGCGGCGAGTCGCCGGAAGGGAGGCATGTCGACGTCAGGTTCCGCGGCACCGTGACCGGCGATACCGTGCAGGGCAACGCCGAGTATCGACTGCGCGAAGACACCGGCAGCTTCCCCTTCAAAGCCCGGCGCGACTCCTGACGCACTGAGCAGTCAGCCGGAGCTGGTCTTGCCTCTGCCTCCCCGCGGGAGGCAGAGGGCAAGATCCTCGCTGCGCGTTCCGTGACGGCGCCGCTACGGTCCGACCTGCTGCATGGCGGACTGCAGCGCCCGAATGCCCTTCTGAATGTCGCCGACCCGGTCGTTGCCCGCTTCGCGTTCGAAGATGTAGTCACCTTCGTAGTTCGCTTCCGCCAGCGTCCGCACAAAGGCCACCCAGTCCACCTGGCCCGTCCCGACAACCACTTCTTCGCCCCAGGCTCCCTTGACGCGGGTCCGCCGGGCGTCCTTGACGTGCACCTGCTGCACATGGGGCACGAGCTTTCCGAGCGCCTCGATCGGCTCGTCCATATCGTACAGGAGCATGTTGGCCGGATCGAAGTTGACGGTCACGTTGCGGACGTCGCGACCGGCCAGCTCGTTCAGGAATGCCAGGAGCGTATCGGCCGATTCCTGGCCGGTCTCCAGCAGCAGCGAACTGCCGATGCGGTCGTAGATCTGGGCGAGCGCGACCATGCGTTCGGTCAGCTTGTCGAAAGCGGGGTCGCTGCGCTCGTGGGGCAGGAATCCGGCGTGGGTGCTCACCAGTCGAAGGCCCATCTGGCGGGCCAGCGCGGCGGCCTCTGAGGCAATCTTCTGGTTCTCTTCCCAGTGCTCATCGGGCACGATGCCGCCCGTCTGGCGGATGGTCTCGGGCGTGGTGTAGTCTTCCCCCACGGTCGAAAACATGCCGGAGACGATCGAGATCCCCGCTTTGTTCAAGATCTCCTGCACGCCCTCCCATGTGCCCGGGTCGTCGCGGTGTGGCGTGAGCCCCAGCTGCACCTTCTTCAGGCCCAGGGCGCGCACCTTGTCCGCCAGATCCTGCGGGCCGGTGGCCTGGAGCGACCAACTGCATACGCCAATCTGATCTGGTGTCTGGATCTTCATCGTGTCAGGTCTCCTTGTCATGTCTCCTTGACGTGGGATCGGATACTACTGTTTCGCGCCCGCCGCGCGGGCTGCACACAGCGGATCGCGCAGCGCCGGCACGGCAGACCTCGCACGCACATTCTCTCCAAGACGGCGACCACGTCCAGACGGACCGGCCATCGTCTGGCCGACCCGCACCCTATCAGACTCCATCGTAAGCGTCGACAGCGCTGGTGATCGTCGCCAATTCGTCGGGACTGAGCTCCACAGAACCGGCAGCTGCGTTGTCGACAGCCTGCTGTGCGGTCCGGGCCCCGCAGAGCACATGCGAGCACCCCGGCTGCGCCAGAGTCCAGGCCATCGTCAGCTGGGCCAGACTCAGACCGCGTTCCGTGGCGATCGGCTGCATCCGCGCCAACATCGCCTGCACCTTGCGGACATTGTCCGGCCGGAAGCGAGGCTTGTACCGCCGCTGGTCGTCTTCCGGGTACTCGCGATCAGGCCCGATCTTGCCGGTCAGCAGCCCTTGACTCAACGGGCTGTAAGCCAGAAACGCCACCTGCCGGCTGGCACAGAGCGGCAGATTGGTTTTCTCCATCTCGCGATCGAGCATCGAATACTGCTCCTGATCCGCGTCAACCTGTCCGAACCGGCAGTACTCTTCGAACTGCGCAGGACTGGCATTCGAGATGCCGATGGCCCGGATCTTGCCTTCCTTCCGGAGCTCTTCCAGCGTTCCCATCTTCTCCTCGATGGGCACCGAATCGTCCTGCCAGTGTGTCTGATACAGGTCGATCGTGTCGGTGCGCAAGCGTCGGAGACTGCGTTCAACCTCCTCGCGAATGCCGTCGGTGCCTGTGTAGATGAAGACGTCGAAGCTCTCCGCGGATGTGGCCCCCGGCTGGTCGAACATCTTGTCGGTCGTCGTGAATTTCCGGAACGCGCGGCGCTTCTGCGTCTCTGTCAGATCCCACCGCATGGCGCACTTGGTGGCCAGCACCACGCGGTCGCGGCGATCGGCAATGGCCTTGCCGACCACTTCTTCACTGCGGCCGAAACCATAGATGGGGGCCGTATCGAGCAGCGTTCCTCCTGCATCGAGAAACGCGTGAATCGCGCGGATCGAATCCTGTTCGTCGGCTCCGCCCCAAGTCCATCCGCCAATAGCCCACGCGCCGAAACCGACGACTGAAGCCTGGATTCCGGAACTTCCAAGTGGTCGAGATTGCATCATCTTCTCCTCACGGCTGTACATTCCTCTAGTCTACATCTGCCATGGTCCGCCACTCCCTTTCTACCGGTTGCGCACCAATTGGCCAATACGGGGCAGGCTACTACAGGGACCGGACGAACTGGACGAGATCAGCCAGTTCCTCGGCGCCGAGCTGGTCCGCACCGCCGTGCTGCCCTTCGGTGAACAGCTGTTCGACCGTCGTGTAGCGTCCATCGTGCAGGTAGGGCGCAGTCCGCCAGACTTCCAGCAGCAGGTGGCACTGGGACACAGTACTGCCAGTGTACTTCGATCACAGGCCCGGATACCATCCACCCGAGACGCATTGCCCGACGCACTGCCCAGGGGGCTGCACTTGCGTCGGCCGGGCAGCGCGATCAGCAGATGCGCGGCATCTGTTCGCCGGACAACAGATCGAGCAGGCGGCCGGTGCCGAACGCATTGAGCAGTTCTACTTCGCGCGGATGCCGCTGCGTGACTTCTCCGATCACAGCCGCTCCGTGTGCTGCCGGATGCGCCGCCAGGATCTCCAGCGCCTGCTGCGCGGCGCCGGGCTCCACGATGGCCACCAGTCTCCCTTCGTTCGCCACGTAGAGCGGGTCCAGCCCCAGCAGCTCACACGCGCCGCGGACCTGCGGCACGATCGGGATAGCCGTCTCGTGCAGTTCCATCCCGACCCCGACGTGATCCGCGATCTCGATCAGAGCGGCAGCCAGTCCGCCGCGCGTCAGATCGCGCAGACAGTGCAGGCGTGCACCGAGGCGCGTCAGCTGGCTGACCAGATCGGCCAGCGACGCACAATCGCTCTCCGGCGCGCCGTCGAACTGCAACCCTTCGCGCAGCGACATGATGGCGATCCCGTGGCGGCCGATGTCACCACTGAGCAGAATCTTGTCTCCGGCTGCGACCCGCGCGGGATGGACCTCGATGCCGTCCGGCACGATGCCGACTCCGGCCGTATTGATGAAGATCCCGTCCGCCTTGCCGCGATCGACCACCTTGGTATCGCCGGTGACGATCTGCACTCCCACTTCCTCCGCGGCACACTGCATGGACTGCACGACCCGCCGGACGGTGTCCAGCGGCGTGCCTTCTTCCAGAATCAGGCCGCAACTCAGGTACAGCGGCCGCGCGCCGGCCATCGCCAGATCGTTGACAGTGCCATAGACCGCCAGTTTGCCGATATCGCCTCCCGGGAAGAACAAGGGGCTGACGACAAACGAATCGGTCGTGAAGGCCAGGCGGGTTCCCCCCACATCCACAACAGCGCTGTCGTGTGGGGGCAATCGCCTGCCGGCATCCTGCCCCCCGTGGAAACAGGGGAGCAGTATTCCTTCGATCAGCGTGCGCATCATGCGGCCGCCGCCACCGTGCGCCAGTTGCACGGTGCTCTGGTCGGTGCGAGGAGCGGGGCACGACACATGCAACGGATCGGGTGGAGTGGTCATCGTGGTTCGGTACCTTCTGCAGGTCTATCGCGGGATTCTCGCCGCCGGTAATGGTAGTACGCCGCGCACGCCCCTTCGGCCGACACCATGGGGGCGCCCAACGGGCTGTCGGGGGTACAGCGACGGCCGAACGCCGGGCATTCCGGCGGTTTACGGTGCCCCTGCAGCACCTCCCCCGCCAGGCATTCAGCCGGCTCGGCGGCCGCCACGTGCTGAACCTGGAACCGCAGGTCCGCGTCGAAGTCCGCGTACGCCGGGCGGAGCGCCCAGCCGCTGGCGGGAATCTCGCCGATGCCGCGCCACTTGCGCGGGACCGTCTGCAACACCTGCTGCACCTGTGCGATCGCCGCGGGATTCCCGGCGGGCCGCACGACCCGAGCATATTGGTTCTCCAGTTCGGCACGGCCTTCCTCCAGCTGCCGCACGCACATGTAGATGCCCTGCAGAATGTCCAGCGGCTCGAACCCCGTCACGACGATCGGCGTGTGGTACTGCGCCACGATCGGTTCGTACTCCCGTGTGCCCATCACCGCGCACACGTGCCCGGCCGCCAGAACCCCCTGGACCAGATTCCGAGGTGAACCGAGCACCGCGTGGAGCGCGGGGGGCACCAGCACATGCGACACCAGCACGGAGAAGTTGTCCAGCCCCAGACGCTGGGCCTGCACCACGGACATGACATTGGCCGGCGCGGTGGTCTCGAAGCCGATCGCGAAGAACACGACCTGCCGGTCGGGATGCTGCCGGGCCAGCTGGACCGCGTCCAACGGCGAGTAGACTACGCGCACGTCGCCCCCGGCCGATTTGACAGTGAGCAGATCCTGCGCGGACCCCGGCACGCGCAGCATGTCCCCGTAGGAACAGAAGATCACCTCCGGGCGCGACGCGATCGCGACCGCCTTGTCGATCATCTCAATCGGCGTCACGCAGACTGGGCAGCCGGGCCCGTGGATGAGCGTGATCTCGTCGGGCAATATCTCATCGAGCCCGAAGCGGACGATGGCGTGGGTCTGCCCGCCACAGATCTCCATCAGCTTCCAGGGGCGTGTCACTAGCCGACTGATCGCTTCAGCACACCGTCGCGTCGCCGCCGCGTCACGGTACTCGTCAATGAACTTCACGCCGCCCCCTCGCCTTCTCGCTCTGCCGGTGACAGCGCCTCCGGCAACTCGTCGGGCAACTCGTCGGGCATCGCCAGTTCATCCGCCTCCGCCAGCTCGCCAATCTGCTCGATGTACGAGAAGATCTCGCGGGCCTCCTGCTCGTCCAGCTTGCTGAGAGCAAAGCCGACGTGCACCAGCACCCAGTCGCCCACCACGACTTCCGGCAGGTAGACCAGACAGACGTCGCGCGCAATACCCCCGAATTCCACCTTCCCCATCGGCATGCCTCCGTCGGGCGTGTGGATTTCGAGCACTTTGCCGGGAATACCTAGACACATGGAGTTACGCTCCCACCTGCAAGGCCGCACCGAGCACCTGTCCGAGGGCGATCCCACCGTCGCCGGGAGGCACACGCTGATGAGTGTACACTTCGAATCCGGCCTGCGACAGTTCGGCGCGCACCCGCCACGTCAGCCACCGATTCTGGAAGCAGCCGCCGGTAAGGACAATTCTTTCACACGCTGCCCGGCGGGCAAGCTGCACGGCCAGTGCCGCCAGGGCGTTGTGAAACCGCCCCGCCACCACGCCGCACGGGCAGCCGGCATGCAGGTCCTCCAGGACCCGGTCCAACAGCGGCCGCCAGTCCACTACGGCCGGCACCGCCTGGCTTATCGGCAACGGATAGCAGCCCGCTTCGCCAGAGTCGACTGCGGCCTCCAACTGCATGGCCGCTTCCCCTTCGAAACTCACGCGCTCCGGCAGGCCGCAGAGAGCCGCCACCGCGTCGAACAGCCGCCCCATGCTGCTGCTGAGCGGAAACAGGTGACCGCGGTCCAGCGCCGCCCGCAGCGTGTGCCACTCGGCAGCCGTAAACCACTGCGCCGCTTCCTCGCAGCGGGCCGGCTGCAGCGCGTACAGCATCCCCAGCGCCGCCCGGCGCGGTTCGCGCGCCACGCGCTCGCCGCCGGGCAACGGGAACGGGCGCAGATGGGCCACGCGCGTCCAGCGCGGACCATCGACGACAATCGCTTCCCCTCCCCACACCGTGCCGTCCGGACCGTAGCCGGTCCCGTCCCAGGACAGCCCCAGCACCGGTCCGGCCAGATGCCACTCCGCGATGGCCGACAGCACATGCGCATGGTGGTGCTGCACGCGCACTAACGGCACCTGCCATGCGGCGGCCAGCTCTTCCGCATGGCGGGTCGAACCGTAGTCGGGATGCATGTCGCAGGCGACGATCTCCGGCTTCGCGCAGAAGAAAGCGACCAGATCCTGCACCGCGCGGCGATGCACGGCCATGCTCAACGTGTTGTCCAGGTCACCCACGTGCGGGCTGAGGACCACGTCGCGCCCGATGCTCAGCGCCACCGTGTTCTTGAGATGACCTCCCACAGCCAGCACGCAGGGCACGGCGCGATCCAGCGCGAGCGGCAGGGGGGCAAAACCCCGCGCGCGCCGCAGCAACTGCAGTTGCCCGGCCTCCTCCCGCGCCACCGAATCGTCGACGGGGCGCACGATGGGACGGTTGTGGGTGAGCACCAGATCGGCGATGCCGCCGAGCCGGGCCAGCGCATCCGCGGTGCGGGTCGCCATCGGCTCCTCTGCCCGATTGCCGCTGGTACACACGATCGGCCGCTGGACGTCGGCCAGGAGCAGGTGATGCAGCGGCGAATACGGAAGCATCACGCCCAGTTGCGGGTTGCCTGGTGCCACGGCCTCCGCAATGCATGCTGGACCCGCCAGATCGGGGCGACGGTCCAGAAGCATGATCGGAGCCTGCGCCGACACCAGCGCCTCCTGCTCGCCCGGCGACACAACACAGCAGGCGCGCACCGCATCCAGATCGCTCAGCATCACGGCGAACGGTTTGGCAGGGCGCTGCTTGCGGCGGCGCAGCGCCTCGACCGCCGCCTGGTTTGTGGCGTCCACCACCAACTGGAACCCGCCCAGCCCTTTGAGAGCCAGGATCTGGCCGGCGCGCACCGCGCGGGCGGCCTCTGCCAGCGCGGCAGAGCCGTGGGCCAGCTCGGCGCCAGTGGCATCCAGCAGGCGCAGACGCGGGCCGCACTCCGGGCATGCGATCGGCTGCGCGTGGAAGCGGCGATCGGCCGGGTCCTCGTACTCCCGGCGGCAGGCGGCGCACAGCGGGAAACGCGCCATCGACGTCTCCGCGCGGTCGTATGGCAAACCGGTGATGATCGACCAGCGTGGGCCGCAGTTCGTGCAGTTCGTGAACGGATACCGGTAACGCCGCTCCGCAGCGCTCGCTATCTCAGCCTGGCACGCGGCGCACGTGGCCAGATCGGCGGGCACGGTCGGGCGCCGCTGCACCCCCGCCTGACTCGCCCGGATCTCGAAGTCACCCGCGACTCCACCCGCCGCGGCAACCAGCGGCAGTTCCGTCACAACCAGCTGCTCGATCCGTGCTGCCGGCGGGCACTCGCCGCGCAATCGGCCGACGAACCGCGCCACCTCCAAGGCCGGCCCCTGGATCTCGATGCGCACCGCGTCCGGCTCGTTGACCACCCAGCCGGCGAGCCGCTCCGACCGGGCAAGGTGAAACACGAAGGGCCGAAAGCCGACCCCTTGGACAATCCCGTGAACGGTGATGGCCAGCCGGCGAGACATGGACGAATCGTTCATGGGCTGCTCATCGGCTGCTCATCGCGCCACCGCTCCCGCACATCAGTCCCGGGCCGCAGCCTGCTTCTCCACCAGCCACTGCACCAGTTCCGCCACGCCGTGACCGGTCGTCGCGGACACTTCGAAGACACGGGCTTCCGGGGCCAGCCGCTGCATGCCGGCCCGCGCCTGGGCGACATCGAAATTCAGGTAGGGGAGCAGGTCAGTCTTGGTAATGACCAGCGCATCACTCCGCTGAAAAATCGCGGGGTACTTGATGAGTTTGTCATCTCCCTCCGCCGTACTCAGGACAACAATGCGGAGGTGCTCGCCCAGGTCGTAACCGGCGGTACAGACCAGGTTGCCCACGTTTTCGATCCACAGCATATCCACATTTTTCAGGTCGATACCCTGGGCCGCGGCCGCGATCATGCTGGCCTCCAGATGGCACATACCGTCAGTGTTGATCTGCACGACGGGGATCCCGATCCGCTCCATGCGTTCCGCATCGACCTGTCCGGCAATGTCTCCTTCGATGACGGAGGGGCTCAACGTCGGGGCCAGCTGTGCAAAGACGGCCTCCAGCAACGTGGTCTTTCCGCAGCCGGGCGAGCCAACGAGGTTAACACACAACACCCCCTCCCGGGCGAACTCCGCCCTGTTCTCGCTCGCCAGCTGATCGTTGGCTTTCAGGATCTTTTTGGCGGCTACGATTTTCACAGGTCGCCTCCCCGGCACCGCCGGCTGAATCTCGCGTCACTCTTCCAGCTCGATCGACTGCAGCAGCAGCTCCTGGCCGCCACGAATCGTGATCGCGGCCGACCCGCAGTCCGGGCAGCCGATCACAATCTCGTCAATCTCCCGCTCACCACCACACGCGGCGCAGTGGCAGCGGGCTTTCGGGCACTCGATGTACAGCGCCGCCCCTGCGGCGATGGAGTCGGAGGACAGCACGTCGAACCCGAACCGAATCGCATCGACATGCACCCCCGAGAGGCGCCCGATCACCAGGTGGAGCGCCACCACGCGCCCCGGATGGCCGGCCCGTTCGACCTCGGACTGGACCTGCTCCAACAGCGCCTGAACGATCGACATTTCGTGCACGCGAGCACCTTCCTGCCACGGACGGACCAGCCACGGACGGACAACGGCAGCTCCTGCCCTGGCACTCCAATCGTATACAGTCGGCCCGCCCGCACCAACCTCTGGCGGTTCAGTCCGAGGCAGCCAGTTGGACCCGCGCGTCTTCCAGCCGTGTGGCGAGGACCTTCGTCATCTGCAACAGTATGTCGTTCGCGACACTGTCCGCTGAAATCACCTTCCTGATCTTTCTAGCAGGGCATCGAGTAACCGGACAACCTCCTCCACGGCACGGGGAATCGCTTCTGTCACAGCCGGCGTGCATTGTTCGCTGAAGTTAATCACATCCTGGGCTTCGATGCCCACCAGGTGTACGTCCTGGTCCGCCGGCAGCTCCGCACCGGCATGGCGGCCGAACGCTAGCGCGGTAGGCAGATTCACGTCGTGCGCCGAAGCGCTGCGCTGCGTGGCCAGCGAATCGGCGGCCAAGTGATGGATCGTGCCGGGCGGTGCGGTACCGGTGCAGATCGCGTCCACCACGATGGCGCGGGAGTACCCGATCATGCGTTCCATCAGCCGCAGCCCGCCCCAGTAGTCTTCCGTCACGTCGACCCCTGAGTAGTCGGCCAGCCGGCTTTTGAGCTGCTCCACCACGCGCAGCCCGACACTGTCATCGGCGATGAGCGGGTTGCCCAGACCAATCACCAGCGTCTTGCCGACAGCCGCACGGCGCAGTGCTGCCGGCGGCTGTTCAGCCGGCGGAGCCGCGTTCGGATCGCATCCGGCACCGGTCACGTTACATCACTCCCACCCACCGCACCGCACACACCGCGCGTGACGGAGAATCACGCATCCGCCGCGGTCGGAGCGCGCCCGGCGCCTAGTCCACGTACTGCGTCAGCCGTTGCACCAGGTTCCCCTGCGGGTCGCGGAGACGGACTTCCAGCGGCATCTGTCCGGGCAGGGTGTGCGCGGCACAGCCGAAGCAGGGGTCGTAGGCCCGGAAGGCCATCTCCACCATGTTCAGCAGTCCCTCGTTGACCTCACCCTTCT
>JAAYDI010000010.1 GCA_012729315.1 Planctomycetaceae bacterium | reverse complement strand
CCACCCATCCATCTCGCAAGGACCGGTTCACCGCCGGTCCTTCCTTCTTGCGCGCCCCATCCAGCCCCCCATCATGTGTGTTCAATGAAAACGAGCCTACACGCGGCAAAGAATCCGGGCGGCAGCACCAACACCACCCGGCGGTCTGGAAGGCAGTACCGGAGCACTGTTGCTCCAGTCCAAGCGGACGGGAATCCCGGGTCACGTCACGAACCGCATTCAACAGGATGACTTCGTCGCCGATGTGAGTTATCGCCTCGGAGGCCCACTCCCGGCTGCCCAGTGTCCAAGCGTCGTTGTCCGCGTGTTCCTGCCTCAGGTGGACCAATGGGAACAACGCGCCGGACCCCACTTTGCATTCCGCTGCGCCGCCGAAACGTACCAGAACGGCAAAACGGTAACCTACTGGCCCGGTATGTTCATCGTGTTCGAACACGACGGCAACGGTGACCGATACGCACATATCCGCATCCGCGCTGACCGTCGCGGCCAGGATTACAGAAGCCGACAGATCACCCAGACCGGCTGGTGGACCTTCGGCCTGTCGGTCAGTCCGGACGGCCAGATCCATTACTACGCCAAACCCGGTATCGACGACCTGACCGCGCAGGACTACCTCGCCTCGGAGCAGCCTTTCGGCTATCGCTGCCAGCACTTCAAGACGTTCTTCTTCAACGTCTGCAACGTCGACGACGGCAAGACGTGGTCCACCCCCTGGATCATCGACGACCCCTCGGTCTACTACCTGCCCTCGGAGACCGCGTCCCGGCCGATTTTCGGCCGGCGCTGAGTTGTCGCAGCCGCCCGGTGAGCGCTCGGCCCACGGGTCTGGCTGGCCCACCACCTGCCACCTTTCCCCTGCCCACCGCTCATTGACATGTCGACACATGCCGATACATTCTCGTGAAGAAGGAGGGCGGGGATATGGCACAGAACGCGGCGGCCAACTGGCCGTTACTGGACATGGAGTTGCTCCATGAGGCGGCCGAATGCCTGCGGACGCTGGCCCATCCGCTTCGGTTGCGCATCGTCCAGTTGTTGTTGCACGGGCGGTACAGGGTCGGGGAGCTGGCCGAGGCGTGTGAGATACCGAGCCACATGGCATCCGAGCACCTGCGGCTGATGCAACGTTGCGGGCTGTTGCGGAGCCAGCGGGATGGTCGGTGTACGTACTACGAGGTCGCACAGCCGCATCTGGCGGGTATTATTGCGTGTATCGAAGCGCGCAGCCGCGAGCGGCAAACACAGCGCAAAGCAGGTCATTAGTCATTACTCATTAGTCATTACTCATTAGTCATTACTCATTAGTCATTACTCATTACTCATTGATCATTACTCATTGATCATTAGTCATTGATCATCGGCCTCCCCGTCTGAGTATCCCGCGCGAGGCGGCCGCACGCGCGTAGTTCGTTTGCTCTGCGGGGTGCAGCGGCGATACGCAGGAACCAGGAAGCAAGGGTACTTCAGTGGCAGTGGCAACGGAATCACGTCTGACGATTGTGATCGTGGGAGGGGTTGCGGGCGGTGCGTCCGCCGCAACGCGTGCGCGGCGGTTGAACGAAGAAGCCGAGATCATACTGTTCGAGAAGGACGAGCATGTCTCGTTCGCCAACTGCGGGCTGCCCTACTATCTGGGCGGAGAAATCACGGATCGGAGCAAGCTAGTGGTGGCAAGCGCCGATCTCCTGCGTACCCGGTTCCGGCTGGATGTGCGCACCCGCCAGGAGGTGACTCGCATCGACCGGGCGAACCGTACGGTGACGGTCCAGAATCATCTGGACGGGAGCACGTACGAGCAGCGGTACAGCAAGCTGATCTTGGCGCCGGGCGCGAGTGCGATCGTGCCGCCGCTCAAGGGTGTGGGCGCTCCCAACGTGTTAACGCTGCGGAACCTGAACGACGCGGATCGCATTGCGGCGGCCGTGCGTTCGGCGCGGACGCCGCAGGCGACGGTGGTAGGCGCCGGATTCATCGGCCTGGAACTGGTGGAGCAGTTGACGCGGCGCGGCCTGGCCGTGTCGCTGGTCGAACTGCAGCCCCAGGTACTGCCACTGCTGGACCGCGAGATGGCCCATCCGCTCCGGCAGGCGTTGCAGCAGCACGGCGTGCAGTTGTATCTGGGCACCTCGCTCAAACGCATTCTGACCAATCGTGACGGTCTGGCGGTGGCGGTGGAACTGGACGATGGCCGACAGTTCGACACGTCGCTGGTGATCCTGGGTGTGGGAGTTCGTCCGAACAACGCGCTGGCGACGGCGGCGGGAATCGAGACCGGTCCGGACGGCGGGATCATCACCAATCGCTACATGCAGACCAGCGACCCGCTTATCTACGCGGTTGGGGACGCCGTGCAATACACGTTTGGCCCGACCGAGTTACCGATGCGGATACCGCTCGCCGGACCTGCCAACCGTGCGGGTCGACTGGCGGGCGAGCATGCGGCGACCGACGGCGCGCACGCGGCGGCCGATGTGCTGGGCACGGCGATTGTCCGTGTCTTCGACTGGTCGGCGGCGCAAACCGGTCTGTCGGCGGCCCGTGCCCGGCAGTCAGGGGTACCGGCGCGCAGTGTGACGGTGGTCGCCAACAATCATGCGGGGTACTACCCTGGGGCAACCCCTATCACACTCAAGCTGGTCTTCGATCCCAAGTACGGTCGCATACTGGGTGCTCAGGCGGTTGGGAAGGACGGTGTGGACAAGCGGATTGACGTGATCGCCACGGCCATGGCTTTCAACGCCACGGTGTGGGACCTGGCGGGCCTGGACTTGAACTATGCGCCGCCTTTCGGCGCCGCCAAAGATCCGGTGCACATGGCGGCGTTCGCCGCCTGTAACCAGATGGACGGCATCACCGATTTCCTGGACGCCGACGCGGACCTGAGCGGCATGCAGGTGCTCGACGTCCGCACACCGCCGGAGATAGAGCAGCTGCCGTTCCCAGGCGCTGATCCCGTCATCCGTATTCCGCTGGACGAGTTGCGGGATCGGCTGGACGAATTGGACCTGAAGCGCGAGACGGCGGTCACGTGCCAGACCAGTCTGCGCGCCCATATCGCGTCCTGCCTGCTGAGGCAGGCCGGGTTCGAACGCGTGCACGTTGTCTCCGGCGGTGCGGTGGTCCGAAGTCGGGCGCTGGCCGAGTAGCGTACCGGAGCGTCTCTGAGGCGCGTCAGGGGTGTTGGGCGGGATGACATGTCGTGACACAAACGCACAGGCGGATGCACTTGCGGGGCATGCTTGCCGGGCGACCTGTTTGACCATTTAGCTATGTAGTTAGCTATGTAGCCATTTGGCTATTGCGGCGGTGCGTTGAACCGGTCGTCCAGTTTTCCGCCCAGGTTCTCGCGCAATTCCCGGGCCACTTCGCGCGCGTTCTCGGTATCGCTGCGAATTCGCTCGTGATGGATGTGCAGATGCACTTCAGTGCTGTCACCCTGGCTGGTCCTCTCCATGGTGAACCATTTCCGGGCACTACCTACCATAGCAATAACGATCATGAACAACGTGATCGTGCCGAGAAGCTTGCGCATCAGATTCCACCCTCACGTACTCGCCGCGGCGCCACTGCCGGAACCGATCGGGGTGAACGCCGCCGTAGGCAAAACTCTACGCCGCTGGATACAGTGAGACAAGATCGAAAAGGGGGGCATGAACCGACTGACGGGGGGGCCAGGACGGTGTCCGGCAGGAGGCGGCAGGCGTCCGGGCACCTTTCGGGGGGTGGTCCGCCGTTCCGAGCATTTTCTTAGCGCTCGGCGCCTGCCGCCTCTGCTTATCGGCCGATTACGGCATGTCGACCCAGGTGCCGCCGGCCTGCGAACTCTTGACTGCCGCAGTGACGAATGCGATCCCGGTGCGGCCATCGTCGACGTTGGCATACTTGGTTCCGTCGGAGTGGAACCGCTTGCCGTCTTCGTATGCGCGCACGTCCTGTTCGAAGCAGCGGTGCAGCCGCGCGAACGCGTCGTGGAACGCTTCGGGGTGTCCGGAGGGAATGGTCGGTTCTGCCATCAGTTCGGCGGGCAGGTCACCGAGGAAGCCGTCGTTGGCGGCCACGGCGGCGCGGAAGTAGACCCGGTCCGGCTGGTCGGGGAGCAGGATCCGCACTTCCTCGGGGAATTCTTGCCGCCACAGCAACGTTCCCTTGCTGCCATTGACCTCGATTCCCAGGTTGTTCTTATGTCCGATGGCGATCTGGGTAGCGCGCACGAGGGCTCGGGCCCCGTTATTGAGCTCGCAGTACGTGGTGAAATGGTCATCCAGCTTGCGGCGTTCCACGAAGGTTTCGAGATGCGCCTGGAGTTTGGTGACATTCAGCCCGGTGATATATCGCAGTTGCATCAGGGCATGCGTACCGATGTCGCCGCCACAGCAGCTGGCGCCGGCCTTGGCCGGATCCACGCGCCACTCGGCCTGTATCGAGCCCTGGTCCTCGGCGCGGCCGGCGAGCCACCCCTGGATGTAGTAGGCATCGACCCAGCGCACTTCGCCGATCAGCCCGCTGGTGACGACGAACCGTGCGAAGCGTGTGGTCCAGTGTCCCAGGTAGGTGTGGGCGACGCCGAAGGGGATCTTGGCCTCTTTGACGGCCGCCGCCAACTGGTCGGCCTCTTCGAGCGTGACGGTCAGCGGCTTCTCGCAGAACACGGGAATCCCCGCCCGGATACACTTCATCGCGGGATCGAAGTGCACGTGGTTGGGCGTCACGATCAGAGCGTAGTCGATCCGTTCGCCGAGCGGCTTCTGGGATTCCTTCTCGATCAGTTCGTCGTAGCTGCGGTAGCCCTGGATAGGATAGGGCCAGGCTTCCGCTTCCCGCAGGGCCACTTCCGGATCGGGGTGGAGCGCAGCGCAGGTGACGCGCCGCGTGCCGTCGAAGAAGATAGCGCGTTGATGAGGCTGCACGATGAACGCACCGCCACCGCCGCCGATCAATGCCACGTTCAGGGGTCGTTGGGACATGGAGTTCTCCTTTCTGCGTACCGTTCGAAACCCGGCGCCAGCTTTTCCCGGCGGGCGGACGGCGGGTCCGCCGCGCACCGGCACCGTCTGCTGGCCGCCACGCGACCTCCAAGATACCGCATGAGCGGGCCGTCTCGAAAGGGCGCCGCGCCAGCCCGGTCTCCGGACCCGGACATCTCTCTCAACTCGTTCACTTTACTGGGTTTACACCGCATTGCGAGCGGCGTTATACTCGTCGCTGGAGCTGCGTTAGACCGGGTGTGGCTACGGCGCAGCGGAGTTCCCGGCAGACACGCGATCGATCGATGCGGGTATCGCGCGCTGGCCGCACCGGCCGCCGCGCGGATCTCCAGGCTTCCCATTGGAAAGGTGAGTGATCATGATCGAGTTGGGGTTTCACACGGATAACTACCGTCCGCTGAGCATGAGCTTTGAGGCTTCTGTAGAAAAGGGGTTGGCGCTCGGTCTGCGACACGTGGAGTTTGCCGTCATTCACGGCCAGAATTTTATCCAGGCCATGGGATACGATCCGGGCATTTCGCTCCAGTCCAACGCACGTGCGCTCCGGAAATACCTCGACAGCAAGGGGCTCAGCGTGTCCCAGATCGATGGTTCCTATCCGTTGATGGGCCCCAACGGGTCCACGTTCGGCGTGCAGTACGTCCAGCAAACGATCCGGTTTGCCGCGGAACTGGATTGCCCGATTGTGGATACGGTAGACGGGGCGTTCGAAATCGAAGGCCTGTCTCGCGAGGAGGTATTCCGGATCACCTGCGACAACTATCGCCAGTGTCTGTCGTGGGCCGAGGACTACGGCGTGATGCTGGCCATCGAGCCGCACGGTCCCTATACGAACGACGGCGACTTCCTGCAGCGGTTGTTCGAGTATTTCGATTCGGAGTACCTGCGGTTCAACATGGACACGGGCAACAATTTCATCGCCGGCGGCGATCCGCTGGCGTATTGCCAGCGATTCCGCAAGTACCTGGTTCACGCCCACATCAAGGATGTCAGCGAGTCACTGGCAGCCGCGCTGCGAGGAGAGGAAACGGGCATCGGCAGTTCGCAGGTGCCGATCGGTGGTGGGGTCAATGCGGACAACATCCGCAAGGTGCTGAAGTACCTGGCCGAGACTAATTGGGACGGTGTGGTGTCGATCGAATGTCATGGATCTGACGAGAACATGAAAGCCAGCGTGGAGTTCCTCCGCGGCGTGCTGAGCGAGATTGGCCAATGACCTTTTTCGGACAAGGAAACAGACCATGAAATCCGCCATGAATCGACGTACGTTTGTCCAGCATTCCGTCCTGGCCTCCGCAGGTGCGGCGCTGGCCGCCGGCAGCCTGGCCCAGCCGGGCGCCGCGGGCGCGGACGGCGCGTCAGCTCCCGCCACGCCGTCTGTGGCCCAGGAGATGCCACGGGGGAAGATCGGTGATCTGGAGATCAGCCGCCTGCTGCTCGGCGGCAACCTGCTGACGCACTACACGCACAGCCGCGATCTGCGCTACGTGTACACGCTGGCCAAGGCCTACAACACCGACGAGAAGATCCTCGAGACGCTGGCCATCGCCGAGGATCACGGCATCAATACGCTGGTGGTGCACAACGTGCCGGCCACCCTCGCGGTGCTCAAGCAGCATCGGCAGCGGGGGGGCAAGATGCAGTGGATCACGTGCACCTTCCACGCCCTGGCCGGTGGCGATCTGCGGAAGTTCGCCACGGAGGTCGAGCAGCTGGTCGACGCCGGTACGGACGCCCTCTATATCTCGGGTGTGGAAGCGGACTTCATGTGCGGATACACCAACGACATTTCGGCGACCAATTCGGCCGAGCGGGCTACCGAACCGAAGATGGACGTGCTGGCCCAGGCCCTCGACCTGGCCAAGGCGCACGGCCTGCCCACCGGGCTGGGAGCACACCGGCTGGGCGCCATCCAGGAGTGCGAGAAGGCCGGACTGGACATCGACTTCTATCTCAAGACGTTCCACCACCACAACTATCCGACCGCCAACCTCCATTACGACTCCAACTTCTGTCCGGATCCGGAGGGGGTCACCCAGTTCATGCAGACGGTCAAGAAACCGTTCATCGCCTACAAGGTCATGGCGGCCGGGGCCATCCCGCCCAAGGACGCGTTCGAGTTCGCCGTGACCAACGGAGCGGACTTCATTCTGGCTGGCATGTTCGACTTCGAGATCGCAGAGGATGCCCGGCTGGTCCGCGAACTGTATGCGAATGTCGAGCGCCCGCGTCCGCTGCAGGCCTGAGCGCGGGCCCGCCCGGTGCGCGGTGTCCTGCCCGATCATGTCCCGACGAGAAGCTGAAGCGAGATGACTATGCAACGTCGTACGTTTCTGCAGGCGGGTGCCGCAGCGGCCTCCCACCTGCTGGTCGTATCGTCCCAGCCGGCCGCCGCCCAGACTGACGGCGGCCCGGAGCTGCGGCTGGCGCTGATTGGCGGCGGTTATCAAGGACGCAATCTGCTCAGCGCCGCGATGGCCGTGGGCGGCGTGCGCGTGCAGGCCGTGTGCGACATCTGGGAATACTCCCGCAGGTACTGTCGGAGTTTTCTCCAGCGGTATGACCAGGAGGTCCAGCTCTACGAAGACTTCCGGGAGATGCTCGACAAGGAGCGGGAGCTGGACGCCGTACTCGTGGCAACTCCCGACTTCGTACACGAGCCCCAGGTCAGCGCCTGTCTGGAGGCGGGGCTGCACGTCTACTGCGAACCGATGCTCGCCCACACCCTCGACGCCGCCCGCTCCATGATCGACTCGATGCGACGCTCCGGCAAACTGCTGCAGATCGGCTACCAGCGCCGCAGCGATCCGCGCTATCGGCACGCCCAAGAAAAACTGATCGCCGAGGCCCAGTTGCTCGGACGCGTGACGGTGGTCCAGACGCAGTGGGCCCAGGAGGCAGCCGACCTGCGCGGCTGGCCCAAACGCTACCTGATCCCCGACGAAGTGCTGCACCGCTACGGCTACGAGGACATGCACCAGTTCCGCAACTGGATCTGGTACCCGCAGTACAGCAGCGGACCGTACGGCGCCTTCGTGTCCCAGCAACTCGACGTCTGCCAGTGGTTCCTGGACGTGGCGCCCCGCACGGTAATGGCCAGCGGCGGGCGCGACTTCTTCACCGACCGCCCCGGCCTGGACACCGTGCTGAGCGTCTACGAATATCCGCACTCACTCGGTCCCGTGCGGGTGTCGTGCGCTATGCTGACCACGACCAGCGGTGACGGGACGCGGCAGTTCGAACGATTCCTCGGCACCCAGGGATACCTGCAGATGTCGGACAATCCGCGCTGGGCGCGGATCGGACGGGAACCGAATGCACCCGACTGGGACGAATGGATCAAGCAGAACTACGTAGTCAAACAGGAACGAGTGGCCGCCCATGCTGCCAAAGAGGATGAACTGGACGTGCACGTCAGTGGCGAGGTGGAACAGTACCAGTTCCCCGTAATGACGCAGGCGTCCGGCTGCCAGGCGCACCTGGAGAATTTCTTCCAGGCCGTGCGCGGGCGAGAACCGCTGCGCTGCCCGGCCGATGCGGCCTTCCCCAGCCAGGTCGCGGCGTTCAAGGCGATCGAGGCGGTGCAGGCCGGCGCGACGGTAACGTTCGCCCCCAGCGACTTCACGACGTGACCTTTCCGGGAGCATTGGTGATGCGCACAGAGCCCGGTCACGTTACCCTGTACCGGCAGGCCATGGCCACGGACTTTTCGATTACCATCGCCTATCCCGATCACCAGTATGCGCGCCAGGCGGCAGCGGAAGCGTTCCGCGAACTAGAGCGGCTGGAAGGCCGCCTGAGTGCGTTTCGGGAGGACAGCGATCTGGCGCGGATCGCGCGCTTGCAGAGTGGTCAGACATGTGTGGTCGATCCCGCCACGCATGCCTGCCTGCAGGTCGCGCTGGACGTGGAAGCGGCCACAGGAGGCGCGTTTGATATCGCATATCGGTCCCAGCCACATCGGGCCGCATCAAAACGGATCCGACTGGCCGCTCGTCAGCCGCAGGTGACGGTGCTCGTGGGGGACACCGACCTCGATCTCGGGGGGATCGGCAAGGGCTACGCCCTGGATCATCTGGCCTCCATCCTGGCCGACTGGGACCTGCACTGTGTCCTGCTGCGGGCCAGCAAGAGCACGGTTCTGGCGCGCCATGCGCCGCCCGAGCGCGCGGGGTGGGAGGTCCGGTTCGGCACCGCCACCGACGTCTGGACCCTCTCGCTGCGCGAGATGGCCATCAGTGGCTCAGGCAGCGACCGGCAAGGCCCCCACATTATTGACCCGCACCGCGGCCGGCCGGCGCGCGCACACCGCCTGGCGTATGCCACCGCCGCCTCGGCGGCGGCGGCCGATGCGTTGTCCACTGCGTTCGTCGTCATGCCAGACGACGCGATTCGGCAGTACTGTCAGCGCTACCCCGACAGCGCGGCATACGTCGTTCCGGCTGGCAGCGGACTGCTGCGGGTCCTGCACGAACCGCCAACAATGGAGGCCGTGGCCCTATCCCCGTGAGGAAGACCCGAAGACTCAGCCATTTGTGGAGACCTGTCATGATGAACCGATCACGAACGCTGTGGGTGACAATGGTGTGCGTGCACGTTGGACTGTTCGCCGGCAGCGGTGCCTGCTCCGGCCAGGTGGCGGCCGGCCCGGCATCGACGGCGGCGCAGGCCCGGCATCCGTTCTACGCCTTCTGTTTCGATATCCACGACGCGCAGCAACGCGACCTGGAGCAGCAGGCAGCCATGCTCAAACAGCTTGGCTACGACGGCGCCGGGCACGTGGGATTGGAGGCGTTGACCGAGCGTCTGGAGAGCCTGGACCGGGCCGACTTGCGGCTGTTCGTGGCCGGCATCACCGTTAATCTCACCCAACCGCCGAACGAACCGCTCGCACAACTCAAGCATGCCCTGCCGCTGCTCAGGAACCGCCAGGCGGTTCTGTACGTAGTGCTGACCGGCTATCCCCCCGGGGACGCCCGCGGTGAGGAACCGGCCGTCACGACCTTGCGCACCATGGCCGACCTGGCCGCCCAGGCAGATGTACGGCTGGGTCTCTATCCGCACACCTCCGACTGGGTCGCTCAGTTCGCGCATGCGGTGAGCGTCGCCAATCAGGTGGACCGGCCCAACTGCGGAGTCATTTTCAACCTGTGTCATTTTCTGCGCAACGAGGAGGCGGACACGCTGCCGGCAGTACTGCGCGCAGCCCAACCGCGACTGGTCGGCGTGACTCTCAACGGGGCCGATCTAGCCGGAAAGAACGACGCCGACTGGGGGCGTCTGATCCAGCCGCTGGATCGCGGCTCGTTCGATATGCGGGGACTGCTCCGCGAGCTCAAACAGATCAACTACCGCGGCCCGATCGGACTGATGTGTTACGGCATCACGGGTGACGCCACAGACCACCTGGCGCGTTCGATCGCGCACTGGCACGAACTGCGCGCGGAGTTGGAATGAGCGCAAACCCGCAACCCCAGAACGCCTGCCCCCTAACACGTGAAGTCACCGGCGCGCCGGGCACGGGTGACCCAAACCCACCCGTGCCCGGCGCGCGAAGCGCTCTGGCGGCGTCCAATCCGCTCAGGCAGCCGGGTCAGCGCCATTCGCAGTATCATTCGGTGACCGCTGCCCCAACTGCTCGTCCAGCATCAGCAGGCCCATGGAGTTGTCCTTGATCATCTTGAGCTTGCCGACGATCGGCTGGACGTTGGCCTCCTCTTCCACCTGCTCCGTGACAAACCACTGCAGGAACGTGTTGGCCGCGTGGTCGCTTTCTTTCACCGCCAGGTCGACCAGCGCGTTGATCTTCTGGCTGATCAGCCGCTCGTGATCCAGAGCGTCCTGGAACGCCTCCAGGGGACTGGACCAGTCGGACTTCGGCTTGTCAATCTGCTCCAGGATCACCCGTCCGTCGCGGTCGTTAATGAAGTCGATGAACTTATCGGCGTGCATGCGTTCCTCATCGAACTGGATCCGCATCCATGTCGCCATGCCTTCCAAGTTCTCGGCTGCGAAGTAGTTTGCCATGGAGAGATACAGATAGGCCGAGAAGAGCTCGGCGTTCAGGTGTTCGTTGAAAGCTGATTCAATCGTTTTGTTCATACAGGCCACCCCTCGATGTCATAAATGAAAGGTTCGTTTTGGACATTGTAGTGCCCGCCTCTAAACCGCACACCCCACTGGCGCTGCGGGTTACAACGGAAGAGGTGACGTCCCGGGTGGCTGGCGGGGGTCACGACACCGTCCAAACAGCCCGCTGCAATATGGCTGTTATCCTGCCACGGGGCCGCGCGATCTGGCAGCCAGCCCAGGCCGGCCACCCCCCCTGGGTATTCTTGACTTCGCGACCGTGATTCGCGTCAATACCAACGTACACTTGAGTTGCCCGATCTGCACGTGTACTGGCCCGTGTCGTGCGTCGAACTTTTCGCAGGAGCGTCGAGCCTGATGAGTCGCAAGAAATCCCAGGGCCCGGCCAAGCCATCGAGCCGGACCAACGCTACGCCGTCACCGAAACAGCCAGGTCCGGCCGGGCAGTCCAAGTCGAAGAAGGGAACCGCGCCGGCGGCGAAGAAACGAGGCACACGAGTCCGAGGGACGCCGTCGGCGGCCGCGCCGGCACCCGCGCCGGTAACGCCTTTCACCCCGTGCCCGCCGGTGCCCACGACTGCGGAAGCCTTCCGGCAGTCTACGATGAATAATCTGTACCGCGCGCGTGGCCAGGCCGTGCAATCGGCCAGCCACCAGGACGTGTATATGGCGCTGTCGTATACCGTGCGGGACTTACTGATCGAACGCTGGCGGCAGACGACCGAGGCCCAGTTCGCTGCGAATCCCAAGTTCGTGTACTACTTGTCGGCCGAGTACCTGCCTGGCAAGCAACTCGCCCAGAATCTGCAGTACACGCACATGGAGCAGTTGGCGCGCGACTCGCTGGCCATGCACAAACTGGATCTCGATCGGTATCTGGACCTCGATGTGGAGCCGGGGCTCGGCAACGGCGGGCTCGGCCGGCTGGCCGCGTGCTTTCTCGACTCTCTGGCGACGCTCGATATCCCGGCGGTCGGTTACGGCATCCGTTACGAGTTCGGCATCTTCCGCCAGACGTTCGAAGACGGCTGGCAGGTCGAGAAACCCGACGGCTGGCTGCTGCTGGGCAACCCTTGGGAATTCATCCAGTCGGACGACATGGTGCGCGTCGGGTTCTGGGGTCACACCGAGGACTACGTCGCGGAAAACGGCAGCACGCGGACGCGGTGGGTGCCCAGCCGGGAAGTGTACGGCGAACCGTGCACGACGCTCGTGCCCGGCTACGGGACCAAGACGGTCAACATCCTGCGCCTGTGGCGTGCCCGTGCCACCGACGAGTTCGACTTCCAGCTGTTCGACAGCGGGGACTACACGCGGGCGGTCGACGAGAAGGTACAATCGGAGACGATCAGCAAGGTACTATATCCCAACGACGCCAACCCCAACGGCCAGCAGCTCCGGCTCAAGCAGCAGTATTTCTTCGTGGCATGCTCGCTGCACGACATCCTGCGCCGATTCCGGCTGAAGAACTACGACTGGAACCTGCTGCCGGAGAAGGTGGCCATCCAACTCAACGACACGCACCCCGTCGTGGCGATCCCCGAACTGATGCGGCTGCTGGTGGACATCCACAAGCTCGACTGGGATTTCGCCTGGCGGCTCACCTGCGCCACGATGGGCTACACCTGCCACACCCTGCTGCCCGAGGCACTCGAGAAATGGCCGGTGGAGCTGTTTGCCAGCCTGCTGCCACGCCATCTCGAAATCATCTACGAGATCAACCGGCGATTCCTGGACGAGGTGTGGGCGCGATATCCGGGGGACACGGAACGGATCGCGCGGATGTCGATCATCGAGGAGCAGCCGGTGCGGCAGATCCGCATGGCGCACCTGGCCACGATCGGCAGCCACGTGGTGAACGGCGTTGCGGCACTGCAGTCCCGCCTGTTGCGGGAACTGGTGCTCAAGGACTTCGCCGACCTGTGGCCCGACAAGTTCCAGAACAAGACGAACGGCGTCACCCCGCGCCGCTTCCTGCGGCTGGCCAACCCGTCGCTGTCGCACTTGATCACCTCCCGCATCGGCGACGGCTGGCTGACCGATCTGACGGAACTGGCGAAACTCGAACCGTACGCGGACGACCCGGAATTCCAGGCTGCCTGGCACGACGTGAAGCAGCAGAACAAGCGGCGCCTGGCGGCGATGCTCCAGGATACCTGCCAGGTCACCGTGAACGTCGACTCCCTGTTCGACGTCATGGTCAAACGGCTCCACGAGTACAAACGCCAGCTGCTCAAGGCGCTGCACATCATCTGGCTGTATCACCGCGTGAAGGCCAACCCCGAACTGCCGCTCAGCCCCCGGACATTCCTCTTCGGCGCCAAAGCGGCGCCCGGCTATGTCGCGGCCAAACGGATCATCAAACTGATTCACGGCGTGGCGCAAGTGATCAACAACGACCCCGACATGCACGGCCGCCTGACCGTCGTCTTCCCGCCGAACTTCAACGTGTCGATGGCCGAACGCATCTATCCGGCAGCCGACCTGTCCGAACAGATCTCGCTGGCCGGCAAGGAGGCGTCCGGCACCGGCAACATGAAATTCGCGCTCAACGGCGCCATCACGATCGGTACCCTGGACGGCGCGAACATCGAGATCCGGGAACGTGTCGGAGCCGAGCACTTCTTCCACTTCGGGCTGGATGCCGACCAGGTGCTCGAGGTGCAGCGGCTGGGACACGATCCGCTGAGCTGTTACGAGCACGACACGGAACTCAAGGCGACGATCGACGCGATCGCCCTGGGGCATTTCTCCAACCACGACACCGATGTTTTCGCCCCCCTGGTCGAATCGCTGCTGACACGCGACGAGTACCTGCTGCTGGCCGACTTCCGCCCCTACATCACCGCCTGTGAGACCGCCGCCTACGTGTTCCAGGACCGCAGCCGCTGGACCCGCATGTCCATTCTCAATGCGGCCCGCTGCGGTTTCTTCTCGTCCGACCGCGCCATCCGCGAGTACTGCGACGAGATCTGGCACGTCCAACCGCTCCCCGTAGCGTGAATACTGACAAATGACGAATGACGAATGACGGAAGCACGAAGGAATGACGGAAGCACGAAGGCTGAATCTCAGAATACTCCAGTCACACCAACACCTGTCATTTGTCATTCGGTATTCCTTCGTGCTTCCGTCATTCGTCATTCGTCATTACATCCCGGCTTGCGGCGCAGATCAGCTCCCAGGCCCGTTGCACGTGCTGCAATTGCGTATGGGTCTGGCCGATCGACATGCGGATGACGAACTGATCGCGGAGTCGAGTGTGGCTGAGGTAAGCGCGACCTGACTGGTTGACACGTTCGAGCACGGCCTGGGAGGCGGCGTCGCCGGCCACATGCCGAAAAGAGATGAGGTTGAGCGGGGTGGGGGCCACGCGTTCGAACTGCGGATGCTCGTCCACCCATTGTGCAAACTGCCGCGCAATCGCCACGTGCTCGCGCACCTTCGCCCGCAGCCCCTCGACGCCGTAGTGCCGGATCACGAACCACAACTTCAGCGCGCGGAAACGACGCCCCAAGGGCACGTGCCAGTCGCGATAGTCGATCACTGCTCCCGACTCGGTGGCCTTGTTCTTCAGGTACTCGGGCAGCACGCTCAAGGTGCGGATCAGCGCCGCGCGGTCGGCGACGTAGAAGCAGTCGCAGTCGAAGTTGACGAACATCCATTTGTGCGGATTGAAGCAGTAGCTGTCGGCCAGCTCCAGGCCGCGGAACAGGTCCCGGAACTCCGGGCACAGCGCGGCCGTGCCGTACGAGGCGGCATCGACGTGCAGCCACAGGGAGTGGCGTCGGCAGATGTCGCCGATCGCCGGGAGCGGGTCGACAGCTCCGGATGAGGTGGTCCCCACCGTCGCCACGACACAGCAGGGGCGGGCACCGGCGCGAAGATCCGCGACAATCGCATCTTCCAGCTGGTCAGGGCACAGCGCAAACGTCTCGTCCACCGCAATCGTCCGCAGGTTCTCGCGTCCCAGACCGGCGACCGCGATCCCTTTCTCGATCGACGAATGGGCCTGCGTCGACGTGTAGACAGTCATCCGCTCGGACACGCCGCGCAGGTTGGTCGTATACCCGCTGCAGCGTTCGCGGGCGGCGAGCAGTGCGCAGAGCGCGCCGTCCGACGCGGAGTGCTGGAGCACGCCTCCCCCCGACGATGTCGACAGGAACCGCTCGGGCAGCCCCATCATGTCGACCATTCAGTCGAGCACGTGGGTTTCGAGCTCCGTGCAGGCGGGGCTGGTCGCCCACAACATGCCCTGCACCCCCAGCCCCGACGACAGCAGGTCACCCAGGATCGAGGGCCCCGAGTTGTTGGAGGGGAAGAAGGCGAAAAAGTTCGGAGACTGCCAGTGTGTGATGCCCGGCATAATGATCTCATCGACGTCGCGCAGGATGGCGTCAAACGGCTCTCCGGTCGCGGGCGGTGCGGCCGGCAACTGCGCGCGGATCGCGCCAGGCGCTACTTGCGAGAGGACCGGGTACCGTTCCACGTGTTGCAGATAGTCGGCAATCCAGTCGATCACCTGATAGCCATGTTGGCGAAACTCGTCCGGTGTCATATCGCATCCTCTTGTTGTTCTGCCCAGTCGCCCAGCGCCGCCTCGATGGCCGCCTCTGTCTCGCCGCCAGACCTGGCCGCCTGGTGGGCCTTGACCAGGCGGCCAACCTCCTGCACACCGCCCGTGACGAGCGTACGGTTCCCGATCACGTTGGCCTGCATCAGGGCCAGGAAATGCTGCGTGCCCGGCTGTTCGAACGCCACGCCCGCCCGCATCAGGTGTTCCACCATGCCGATGTACTGACCGACCGCCGCGCGGTGCTCCTCGCCGACCGCGCGCGGGTCGCCGCGCAGGTAGAGCTGCCACGACGGCTGCGGGAAGGCCACATGGTCCGGTGTCACGCCGAGCGCCAGCAACTGCAGGAAGCGGTCGTGCATGTTCCGCACCGGATGGTATGCCCGAGTGTCAGGCGCCGTGACCGCCGCGACCTGCAGGCGTTCCGCCAGCTGCTGACCCACCCCCGCCCGGCAATCCAGCTGCTGCTTCGCCAGATCCCGGCAACCCTCCAGCGCGTCGAGCAGCACGAGTGCTTTCGGCTTGTCGCCCGGCCCGATGGTTTCCTCCACACCCTTGATCAGCGTCGCGACCACGCCGTCGTGCGGCGCGTCCGGCCAGCTTGTCAGGACTGTGGTGAGCATGTCGACGATGTGCACCTTGCCGACGCAGCGGTAACACTCTTTCGCCTCCACGGCCGCCAGTCCGCGGAAGAACTCCTGCGCCAGTTCCTCCGGCACGACCACGATGCGCGCGGTTACGGTCTTGCGGCACGGAGACTCGGGCTGCAGAAACTGTATCAGATAGACGGTGGCGCCGTCGCTCATGTTCGCACGGTCGGCCACTTCCTTGCGGATTTCCGACCGCGCGAGGCCCTGGGCCTGCAGATCGCGCGTCAGCGTTTCAAACGCCTGGACGTAGCGTTCCGCAAAACGTAACTGCGCGGCATCGTGCGCGCGCAGGCCGGCGGCCAGGGTCTGGGCAACGACGTATCCGGGGCTGTGCCGATGGTCATACGACAGATTCAGCGCCTCCAGGCGGCCCAGCATCTCCTGGAACTGCACCGCTTTCTGCTTGAGCCCGACGAGAGGTTCCACGATGCCAGCCACCTCGTGCGAACTCTGCGCATCCACGACGTGGAACGTGACGCGCCGGCGGAACTCCTCCAGATCAGTATCCCAGAAGGAGAACAACTTCGAAGCAAACTGCATTTCCCCGGCTTCTTCCACCTGGACCAATGCGCGATCCCGGAGGATCAGTCGCGCCGTGGCACCATAGCGCTCGCCGATGGCCTGGATCAGCGGTGCGGCCAGATCGTCAAACTCGAACTGCTGCTCCAGCAGCCCCCGGACACGAAACCGCACTTCCCGCGACTCGTCGCCCAGCGCCGCGATCAGGAAGGGGAGGACCTGCGGCCCGTGGTTTCCCAGCTGCCGCGTGGCGTCGTTGCGGACCGCGAAGTCCTCGGAGTCCAATTGTGCGATCAGCGCTGCGGCCTGTCGCGCCAGCGCGCTGGGATCGTCGTCGGCGCCCGCCGCTGGCCCGCCGAGCGCTATCGCGAGCAACGCCAGGAGGTGGGCGTGCATACCGAACAACCGACCTGCGCCGTTCACCCTATTGCGCCTCGCCAAAAAACGGAAACAGCCGCTGAATCTCGTCCGGCGTCGGCCGGCGTCCGTATTCGCAGATCTCGAACGCCTCAGCATACTTCACCGCCTGGCCCCGTTCCTGGCCGTACCAGCGGATCAGCGCCTGGCGGTGCGCGTCGGCCTCCCCGCCTTGCCGCTGGGTCCACCGCTCGCGAATCCAGTTCAGACGTGCTTCGGGGTCGGAAGCGGGCGGCACGCTGTCCACGTACTCCTGACTGCCGTTGGCGCCCCCTTCAAACACCTGCGAGACCAGCTTGCTGACTGCCAGACACTTCTGCTCGAACACGCTGTCGAGCGACACGGCAATGTCCGCCTGAAATGGATACGGCTTCTGAAAGCGATCGCTCGAATACAGGAACACCGGGTTCTTGGTCAGCGCGGGCGTGTCCGGGCAGAAATACGGGACCGTGACCATGTAGGCCGCATCCTGGACCAGCGCCCCGACGTACCGGTGATCCGGATGGTAGTCCCACGGACGATGCGAGATCACGATGTCCGCGTTCCAGTTGCGGATCAGTCGCACGATCGTCCGGCGATGCTCGAGCGTGGGGAGCAGTTCGCCATCGTGAATATCGAGCACCTCGGCGGTGACACCCAGCACCTTGGCGGCCTCCTGGGATTCGGCCGTGCGCCGCTGCGCCAGTTCACCGCCGGCCATCTGCCAATGGCCGATATCCCCGTTGGTGACGGAGACCAGCTTCACATGATGCCCCTGCTGCGCCCAGAGAATCGCGGTCCCTCCCGCCTTGAACTCGGCATCGTCCGGGTGCGCCCCGAAACAGATGATCCGCAACTTGCCGTCGCCAGCCGGCTCCGCTCCCCCGACACTGGGCGCGCATGCGGCTACGAGCAACATTCCAGCCAGCCATCGCAAGACTGAGTCATTCCAGTGCATGACGTTCCCCTTGTTAGATTGACTTGTGGCCCACGTGTGTCGAATCCCCAGTGTAGCATACGGGCCCGGAGGTGCGGGACAGCCGGACGGGCAAAGAGCCGGTGAGAGCACGGAACCGGCCGCGCAGCGCGGGGACGGCAGCGTGGACGGGCCGGGAGGACGGCAGCTAGAGCTGCTTGAGCTGCACCAAGGGGACATTGGTGGCGTGCAGCGCGGGGGCAAAGGCGTGCGTCAGCTCTTCCGCCGTGATCTTCCAGCCGATCACCGTGATTCCAAACCGCGGTCGGGTGCCGGTGAACGGTCGTTCTCCCAACGTGTCGAAGACACTCTCGACCAGGACCGGGCCGGTGCCGAAATCCACGATCCCTTTCAACCGCAGCAGTCGGTCCTGGACCTGGCGGAACGCCGCGTGAAACGCGGCGCGGTCGGCCGTGCGTCCGAGCAGCGAGCAGGTCGCCAGTTCTTCCGGTGGACCGGTACTGATCGGGTCCGGGCAGGGAACGTGCCGCAGCGTCTGGACGAAGTCCCACGCCACCTGGCCGTGTGCCACGCAGGTCCGCGCAGCCCGCGGATTGAGATCCCGCAGCAGAGCCGCCAGCCGCTGCGTTCCGGTCTCCCCCAGCAGATCGGTCTTGTTGATGACCAGTCCGTCGGCCCACGTCACCTGCGCGCGGGGAGCCTTGAAATAGGGGAGCACCTTGGTGAAGTGGGGATCCACCACGCACAGGTTCGCCTGCACGGCGAATTGCGCCCGCGTCTGCGGCGTGTCGAACAGGGTGCGCAAGTCGCTCGTCTGCGCAACCCCGCTGGCCTCGACCAGCACCGTGTCCGGCCGGACCTCGTGCGCGATCGTTTCGAGGGTGCCGAGCAGATCGGTCGTGATGCAGGCACAGAACAGGCTGCCACGACTGATCTCGAAGACACGTTCGGCCGTCTGGTCGAGCAGCTGTCCATCGATCCCCAACGATCCGAACTCGTTGACGATCAGCGCCACGCGCTGCGTAGACAGCGGTGGCGTCGTCAGGAGATGCTTGATAAGCGTCGTTTTGCCGGCACCCAGGTAACCGGTGATGAGGTGGACGGGGATGGGCATGACACGTATTGCCTGCGTATTGCCTGCGAAGTGGCGGGAATGACCTGCGGGCCAAACGCAATCATTGTACGTTATCGGCCACCCAGTTGCCATGGACTCACCGGCGCGGGATGTAGTGCGCGCTGTGGCCGTGATAGACCTCGGCCGACTCCATGACCGTCTCGGACAGCGTGGGGTGGGCGTGCACGGTCATTCTCAGGTCGGTGATCGTGCAACCCATTTCGATCGCCAATGCCCCTTCGGCGATCAGTTCGCCGGCTCCCACCCCCACGATCCCGATCCCCAGAATCAGTTCGTTGTTCGGATCGACGATCATCTTGGTCAGGCCATCATTGCGATCGAGCGACGTGGCGCGGCCAGCGGCCGACCAGGGAAACGCGGCGATCTTGAAGGGGACGTTCCGGTTTCGCGCTTCGGTCTCGGTGAGCCCGACCCAGGCGAGTTCTGGATCGGTGAATACCACGGCGGGGATGCACTTCGGATCGTAGGCAGCTGGTTTGCCGGCAATCACTTCGGCCGCCACCCGTCCTTCATAGCTGGCCTTGTGCGCCAGCATGGGTTCCCCGGCCACATCGCCGATCGCAAAGATGTGCGGCTCGGCTGTCCGCCGCTGGTGATCGGTCCGGATGAATCCCTGCGCGTCCACTTCTACGGCAGTATTCTCCAGCCCGATTCCCTGCGAGTTCGGCCGGCGGCCGACCGACACGAGGATCTTGTCGAAGACGCGCGTGGGCTCGTCCAGATCGAGCCCCAACAGTTTCACGTGCATGCCGTCCGACTGCGGCGTCACCTCCGTCACCTTGGTGTCGACCAGCACGTCGCGAAAACGCTTCCGGGCGGCCTGAAAAACGGGCACGACCAGATCGGGATCGGCCGCCGCAATGATGGACCCGAGCGATTCGACCACGGTCACCTGCGCACCGAGGGCGGCGTAGACCGTGCCCATCTCCATGCCGATGTAGCCACCGCCGATGACGAGCAGGCGGGGGGGAATCTCGCGCAATTCGAGCGCCGCCGTGGAATCCCACACGTGCGGGCTTGTGTAGTCGATGAATGGCAGACGCGTGGGGGACGAACCGGTCGCGATGATCAGCTGCTCGAACTCGATCGTCTCACGCCCTCCGTCCTGCCGCTCGACCACCAACGTGTGTGGCGACGCGATCGTGCCGTGGCCGCGCACGAAGTTGATCTTGCGTTTGGACTTGAGCGTGCCCAGGCCGCCGGTCAATCGCCCGACGACCCCATTCTTGAAACTGCGCAACTGTTCCAGATCCAGCACGGGGCGCTGGAAGGTCAGCCCCATTTTGCTGGCATCCGCCGTTTCGTTCAGCAGTTTGGCGACGTGCAACAAGGTCTTGGACGGGATGCAGCCTTCGAACAGGCAGATGCCACCCGGATTCGGCTTGGCGTCAACCAGTGTGACCTCGCGCCCCAGATCCGCGGCCAGGAACGCCGCCGGGTATCCGCCGGGCCCACCGCCCAGTACCAGCAGCTGCGTCTTCGTATGCTTGTCGGTCACGGGAATTACCCCTCCATGGCGAGCAACAGCGGCTGCTCAATGGCCGCGACAATCCAGCGAAGGAAGCGGGCACCGCCGGCTCCGTCCACGATCCGATGATCGAACGACAGACTCAGCGGCATCATCAGACGCGGCTGCCACTGGCCATCGACATAAACAGGTTCGTAATTGCCTCGGCCGACGCCCAGTATAGCAACTTCCGGGTCGTTGATGATGGGTGTGA
This sequence comes from Planctomycetaceae bacterium, assembly GCA_012729315.1. GTDB lineage: Bacteria > Planctomycetota > Planctomycetia > Pirellulales > Pirellulaceae > JAAYDI01. Next base: position 27,684 of record JAAYDI010000010.1, on the reverse strand, counting down.
AGTGCCCAATGCCGATGCCACCCAGGTTGGTGAGCGTGAACGTGCCGCCCGTCATCTCTTCGAGCGACAGTTTGCCTGCCCGGGCACGCGCCGCCATCTCGGTCAGCTCCACCGACAGCTGCGTGACCGTCTTCTGGTCCGCGTTGAGGATGACCGGAACCAACAGCCCGCGCGGTGTATCGGCCGCGACCCCCACGTTGACATACTTCTTGTAGATGATCTCCTGCTGCGCCATGTCGATACTGCAGTTGAGTTCGGGGAACTTGCGCAGCGCCGACGCCACGACGCGCAACAGCATGGAGGTGATCGTCAGCTTACCACCCGCCTGTTCCACCTGCGCCTTGAACTGCTGCCGGAATTGCTCGAGCGCCGTGACGTCCGCTTTGTCATGCAACGTCACGTGGGGCGCCTGCCAGCCGCTTTCCATCTGCAGCGCGGTCTTCCGGCGGACATTGGACATGCTCTGGCGTTCGATCTCGCCCCACTTGCTGAAGTCCGGCAGCGCCTTGCGTGCCGCGCCGCGCGCTGCGCCCGCCGGGGTGTGACGGCTGAAAGCCTTCACATCGTCGATCGAGATCCGGCCGGCCGGTCCCGAGCCTGTCACCTGGCTGATGTCCACGCCAATCTCGCGGGCGAATTTCCGGACCGACGGCGCCGCGGGCACCGCCCGGTCGCTGGCCGGCGGCGCCACAACGACCTGTTCGCTCCAGCTGCGCTCTCCGGACGCACTGGGCGGTTGTGCTGTGTCGGCGTCGGCGTCGGTGTCGCCCGCGCGCGGGGCACCGGACTCGCCGCCATGGCGCCCGGCGGGACTTCCTGCCTCAGAATCCGTCGCGGCCGGTTCAGCCGGCGGCGCTGTCTCAGCGGCGGGGGTGGCGCCCGGTTCGGCCGCCGCCTGATCGCCGCCCGCTGATTCGTCGATGCGGGCGATGATGTCGCCGACGGACAGCTTGTCGCCCACAGAGACGGCGATCTCGAGCAAGCGGCCAGCGATCGGCGACGGGACGTCGGTGACGGCCTTGTCGGTTTCGACCTCGATCAGCGTCTGCTCGGCCGCGACATAATCACCCACGGCCGCCACGATCGACACCACTTGAGCCGACTCGATGTTCTCGCCCAGATCAGGCAGCTTGAAGACTACCGCCATCGTTCAGGTTCCTTGCTCTCACACGTACCACGGATTGTGTTTATCTGGGTTGATGTCCAGGTCTCGGATCGCCTTGCCGGGCAGGTCGGCCGGCACCTGGTTCTGGCGCGCCATGGCCACCAGCGTGGCCAGGACAATATGCCTGGCGTCGACCTCGAAGAAGTCCCGCAGCGCCGGCCGGGTATCGCTGCGTCCCAGCCCGTCGGTTCCCAACGCGACAAACGCTGGGCCGAACCACCGGCCGAGCAGCAGCGGCAGCGCCTTCATGTAGTCGGAGGCGGCCACCACGACCCGCCCGTCGCTGGGGAGACACTGGTTGACGTAAGGCACCTGCAGCGGCTCGTCCGGATGCAGCAGATTGTGGCGCTCCGCATCGACCGCATCGCGATGCAGCTGCTTGTAGCTGGTCACCGAATACACGTCGGCCGGAATGCCGTAACGTTCGCCGAGCAGTTGCTGGGCGGCGAGCACTTCGTTCAGGATGGAGCCGCTGCCCAGCAGACGCGGCGGGGTGTCGCCTCCCAGCCGTGCCCCTTCCCGCCGGCCCGGGCGGAACAGGTACAGACCTTTGAGGATCCCCTCTTCCACACCGGCGGGCATCGCCGCCTGGATGTAGTTCTCGTTACCCACCGTCAGGTAGTAGAAGATGTCTTCCTTCTGCACGTACATCCGCCGCAGTCCTTCCCGCACGATCACGGCAATCTCGTAAGCGAACGCCGGATCGTACGCCTGCACCGTCGGGATGGGCAGTAACAGCAGATGGGAATGACCGTCCTGATGCTGGAGCCCCTCACCGTTGAGCGTCGTGCGGCCCGCGGTTCCGCCAATCAGAAAGCCGCGGCAACGCAGATCGGCCGAAGCCCACATCAGATCCCCGACGCGCTGGAAGCCGAACATCGAGTAGTAGATGAAGAACGGGATCGTGTACACGCCCTGATTCGCGTAAGCCGTCCCCGCTGCAATGTACGAACTCATCGCCCCCGCTTCGTTGATGCCTTCCTCCAGGATCTGGCCATCGCGGGCCTCCTTGTAGTACATCAACTGGTCAGCGTCCACCGGCTCGTAGAGCTGACCGACGTGCGAGTAGATGCCACACTGCCGGAACAGCGCTTCCATGCCGAACGTGCGCGCCTCATCCGGCACGATCGGCACAATATGCCGACCCAATTGTTTGTCCTTGAGCAGCTTGGTGAGCACGCGGACGAATGCCATGGTCGTGGACACCGCGCGCTGGCCGCTGCCCGCGCCGAACTCGTCCCACAGCGTGTCGTCGGGCATGGGCAGGTCGGGCGCCGCCGTGCGGCGCTGGGGCAGATATCCCCCCAGCAGCCGGCGCCGGTCGTGAACGTACGCAATCTCCGGACTGTCAGGTGCCGGCCGATAGAACGGCGTTTGCTTCACCTCGTCGTCATTCAGCGGGATGCGAAACCGGTTCCGGAAGTGCAGCATCTCCTCTTCATTCAGCTTCTTCTGCTGGTGCGTGATGTTTTTGCCTTCCCCTGCCTCCCCCAGCCCGTATCCCTTGATCGTGCGGGCCAGGATCACCGTGGGCTGGCCGATACATTCCACCGCCGCCTTGTACGCGGCGTAGACCTTCCCCGGGTCGTGACCACCGAGGTTCATCCGCCACAGCTGGTCGTCCGACATGTGCCGCACCATGCCCGCCAGTTTGGGATCAGCCTCCCAGAAATGCCGCCGGATGTACGCACCCCCTTCCACCGCGTATTTCTGGTACTCGCCATCGACGACCTCCCCCATGCGGCGCGCCAGCCGCCCGTCCTCGTCGCGGGCCAGCAGTTCGTCCCAGTCGCTGCCCCACAGCACTTTGATCACATTCCAGCCCGCGCCGCGGAACACGGCTTCCAGCTCCTGCACGATGCTGCCGTTGCCGCGCACCGGCCCGTCCAGCCGCTGCAGGTTGCAGTTGACCACAAAGATCAGGTTGTCCAGACGCTCGCGACTGGCCAACGTGATCGCGCCGAGCGATTCGGGCTCGTCCGTCTCACCATCCCCGAGAAACGCCCACACCTTCTGGCCGTGATAGGGACGCAGCCCACGATCGTCCAGGTACCGGATGAACCGCGCCTGATAGATCGCCATGATCGGGCCCAGCCCCATCGACACGGTGGGGAACTGCCAGAAATCGGGCATCAACCACGGGTGCGGATACGAGGTAATGCCCCCTGTGGCCGCCAGGTCCCGCCGGAAGTTGTGCAGCTGCTCATCCGTCAGCCGCCCTTCCACATACGCGCGCGAATAGACGCCCGGTGATGCGTGCCCCTGAAAGAACACCAGGTCGCCACCACACGGATGGTCGGGCCCCCGGAAAAAATGATTGAAGCCCACTTCATACAACGTCGCACACGACGAGTATGACGAAATGTGGCCCCCAATCCCGGGGCTCTCGCGGTTCGCCTTCACCACCATCGCCATCGCGTTCCAGCGAATGATGCTCTTGATGCGCCGCTCCAATTCGCGATTGCCCGGATACGGCGGCTGGCGCTCGGCCAGCAGCGTATTGACATACGGCGTCCGGCTGGTCACCGGCAGAGCCACCCCCCGCTTCTGCGCATGGATCTGCAGCTCGCTCAGAATCTCGCGCACACGCTGGTGACCGCGGCTGTGCAGCAGATCCTCCAGTGACTCCAGCCAGTCCCGCGTCTCCGCCAGGTCCATGGCGTGCGTGTCCGCATTGAGCTGCTGCAGCGCTTCGGCCTTCTGATCTAGCGTTCGAGGTCCCATCGGCATCGTTTCTTCTGACAGCGGCCAACTCGTCAAGACTTGACCTTCCCCACGAAAAGTCTCACTCACTCCAATTTATCGTCTAACCCGCACACCCTCGTCAGTCTGCGCAGTTTCCCCGCATATCCGGCACAAATGATACTGTGACCGGTGTCCAGTGCGGTTCGGGGCGCAAATCGCCGGAGGCGATCAGGAGGCAATCAGACGATCAACTGCGCTCGATGTACCGGCGCGGTCGACGGGGGCACGGCGGCCAAACTACATCAGAAACATACTGCTCGGGACTTCCCTCACACGTCACAGATCCGCACGCACTTCTCGAGCGACTCCAGGGGATCCTCCGCCGTGGGCACAAACTCCTGCCCGACAAAGCCCTGGTAGCCCGTCGCCACAATCGCTCGCATCACCGCCGGGTAGTTGATCTCCTGCGTGTCGTCAATCTCGTTGCGGCCGGGATTGCCCCCGGTGTGGTAATGCCCGATGTACTCGGCGTTGTCGCGAATGGTGCGGATCAGGTCCCCCTCCATGATCTGCATGTGGTAGATGTCGTACAACAGCTTGAACCGCTCCGAGCCGACCTCCTTGCACAGCGCGACACCCCAGCTGGTGCGATCGCACATGTAATCCGCATGGTCGACTTTGCTGTTGAGCAATTCCATGACCAGATTGACCTTGTGCTTCTCGAACAGGCCCACCACGCGTTTCAAGCCGATCGCGCAGTTCTTGAGCCCCTCCTCGTCATCCATCCCCTGGCGATTGCCCGACATGCAGATGATATTGGGCATGCCCGCCTCGGCCGCCAGCGGCACCAGTTTCTCCAGGTCCGTCACCAGCTGGTCGTGGTATTCAAGCCGGTTGAAGCCCTTATCGATTCCCAGCCCGGCGCTGGTCATGGCACAGGTCAGGCCGTACTTCTGGAGCGTGGGCCAGTCCTTGTATCCCACCAGCTCGACCGACTTGACGCCGAGCTGCTGGCAGAACCGGCAGAGATCGTCGAGCGGAATCTTGCCGTAGCACCAACGTGAGACCGAGTGGTTGATGTTACCTTTGAGCGGCTCGCCGGCAGGGCGGGCGCCGCGCGCCTGGCGTCCCAGCGAAACGGACAGTGCGGCGACTCCACCCGCGATTCCCAGTACCGCGCCACGACGTGTGATCTTCGAACTCATGGTGTCACTCCTCCCAATCTTCGGTCTCAGCCTCGTCAAGTATGACCTTGTCCACGGCCACTATTCTAGCTGCGCCACGAACTGCTGTACAACGTCGGCGGGAAGCGCATAGGAGGTCACGCGGACCGCCCGCGCGATGTTGATGCCAACCACTCGGCCATCGGCGTCGACCAGCGGCCCGCCACACTGCTCCGGAGTGATGGGGGTATCGTGCGGCAACACCTGCGGAAACCCTTCGCGGCGCTCGCTGAATCGTCCACCGCCCCACTGGTCCTCCTCGCGCTGAGGTCTTCCCAGGACGGCTTTCTTGGTCAGCAGTTGATCGTCCCGTTCGATCACGATTGAGATACTGTCACCCGGAGCTCGACTGCCGACCGTCTGGACGATCTCGTCGGCCGAGCGCATCGCCTGCCCATCGATGCTCTGGATCGCGTCCCCGACCTGGAGCCCGGCTCGCGACGCCGCCGTGCGGGCAAACACCTCCGTGATCGCGACCCCCCCGTCCGCCTCACCCAGACTGATCCCCAGCCAGGCGCGGCGATGGCCATAGCGTTCCGATCTTGGGACCGCTCGCGGTTCGGCGCTCACCACGCCGATGGCCGTCGCCTCTCCGTCAGGCGCCACGGCTGCCACCAGCGTGCCGGTCACCACCGGATCGGTGCGCCAGGTGACCGCCGTCAATGTGCCCGCATCCACTTTCAACAAGGCCAGATCATGTTCCAAACTCGCCCTGACCAGCGTCGCTGGCCACGCTGCACCACCCGCGACCCGGCACGCGATCTCACCGGAGAGCAGACTCGCCTTGGTCACCACGTAGCCCCGCGGATCCACCACGGTACCCCAGGCCACCAGGCGGCCGTCCGCCAGCACCTCCAGCGTCGCGGTCGTCACAGCCATCGCCGCACGGCAGGCCGCCCTCACGCGCGCGTCGTTCTTGCGGTACTGCTGGTCGCGCCGCCACCAGTTCCGAAAACGCCCCACCCAGTCTTCCCGCGCCCCGAGCTTCGCCTTGAGTGTGAGCTGATCGTCGCCGCGACGCACCTCAATCTCCACCTCGTCACCCGGCCTGCGGCGCTCGATCAACGGCGGCAACTGGTCATACTGCGACAGCGTCGTGCCATCGAACTTCAGCAGCAGGTCGCCCACCTGCAGCCCCGCCTGCGCGGCGCCGCTCCCATCGTAGATCCAGCCGATACGCGGCTCGCTCGAGTCCTCGACCCGATCCACTCCCAGATACGCCACCGACCACGGCGTGCTGGCAAAATCCTCCCCCTTGACCAGTCGTTCCCAGTTGGCCCGGTAACAGTCGATGGCCACATGGATGTTGGTCGTGAGCCGGTCGTCACAGCGGCTGCTGATGCCAATCAGGTTCCCTTCCAGGTCCAGCAACGGTCCTCCCGAATCGCCCCCCATGATCGTACAGTCCGTGATGATCGCGTGCGGCTGAGACTGCAGCACGCGCCCGATCCGCAGCGCCGGCGGCTTGCCCCGCTCGAAACGGACTGGATACCCGACCGCGAGGCACCACGTGCCGCGCTGCAGGTCAGCCGAGGTGCCCATCGGCACAAACGGAAACGGCCCGTCCCCGTCGATCTTGATCAGACCGGCATCCACTTCGCCGCGATCGTTCCCCAGCGTCCGGCCGCGGACCGTCGTGCCGTCGGGAAACGTGATCGAAACGCGACGCCCCGACCGCACACCCACGTGTGCCACTGTCAGCACGTAGCCGTCAGCGCTCACCACCACACCACTCCCGCCCGAAACCGACACCACGGCCGGCATCGCGCGGCGATAGACCTCCTGTGCCTTGGATTCGACAGCCCGCAGGTCCAAGGCCTCCTTGGTGGCGGGATTCGGTTGAGCCGCCGCCGGGGGCGGCTCCACGGCCGCGCGACCCGCAGCGGTACTCGCGGCCAATACGCATGCCAGCGCGCCGCCCAGCAGCAACGCGCTGAGACTGTGCGGGCGGACGCGGCGGCGGCGCCCGTCGTGTACTCGGGCATCACAAGTCATCGTCGACTCCTCGGTCTCGGTCGGTGGGAACCAGCGGAGACAGACTTGGTCAGCGTTCCGGATGCCTACTCGAGCGGCGGTGGTCCGACCGCTTCACCGGCCAGCTGCCGCGCGCGGGCTTCCTGCCGATAGGTGCCGTAGAACGGGGCGTTCGCATCGAGCCAGATATACAGCCGCCGCAGGTCCTCGTCGGGCAGGTCCAGCGTTTGATGGTGCTGGTCGCCAAGCGTCGCCACCAGCGGGCTCTCGTCGGCGCCCCCTTGTCCGGGTCGCGTCACAATCTGCGAGATGCTCGAATTGCCCCACTCATACCAGCGGACGAACGGCCGGAGCGCCGTGTAGGAACGGGTGAACTCCCCCTCCACTTCGCCGGTCAGCACTGGCGCGGCGGAGTCGGCGGAATCGCCGCCGTCGTGACAGCGCACGCAGTGGCGGTCGAGTACCCCCTGCACCAGGCGGGGATAGCTCAGCGGACGCGTCCCATCGGGTGCCGGTTGGATCTGCGATGGCGGACGCTCTAACGCAAGCAAGGAGTGCGTGGGGGGGGCACTGCCGGGCGTCTCGTGGCAACCGACACAGCCGCGCCGTTCGCCCGGCCGCAGGTAGGTCACGCTGCGCATGCTCTGCACCGCCCGCCCCTGGGCGTCAACCGCCTGAAAGTACAGCGGTTTATTGGCCGGCGCGCGGAAATACGCCGACCCGTCGGACTCCACCGGCACGGTGCCCAGCAGCATGCGGGCCGACTCCGCGTTCGCCATGCCAATGCGCGGCAGGTTCGCCACGTGCGTCGTTTCTTTCGGCAACACCTGGAATACGCGCAGTTCGTGGATCGGCCGGTCGGCGGGCAGCGGCAGGTGGCTCCAGCGCACATCCGCCAGCACGAACTCCCCCTCCGCCTCACTGTCCATGCCGCTGTCCATGCCACTCTGCGACGCAATCATCGGCGGGGCCGGCCGGGGAGCCAGCACGATCGGTCCCACGCTGCAGATGCCGCGCTCGCGGAACAACAGCTCGAGATTTCCGAAACGATCGTAGTAGTAAATGCCCGTTTCCGTATCCTGCCGCACCTCCGAGCCCATGCCGGGCAACGGATCGAAGCTGAACCCCACCAGGTAATGGTCCTCGGACAGCGGCCACGGCCCTTCGAAGTAGCTGTCGGGCCAGCCCTCGGACGTCTCCGGGAAACACACTTCCGGCGTGAGCCGCTCGAGCGATTCAAATCGATCCTCGCCCGTCTCGGCGTCGAGTCGCGCGCGGGCGGGGTCAAACAGCACCAGCGAACCGCCCACGTTGGCATGGTGAGCACCGGCGATGAACACGATCTTGCCGGAGTCCGGTACGGCCCGGGGCTGGAAACAGGTGCTGATGTCCTGCGTATAGTTCCCGAACAGGATCGCCGGATTCGTACCGTCCGGATTGCTGACCCACAGCCCGTGATAGTGCGCCGCGGAGCGGTCGACGTAGTCCCACCGGCAGTACACGATGCGGCCATCGTTCAGCAGGGCAGGGTGCCATTCGTTCGTCTCGTGCCACGAGAGAGTCTGGATGTCGCCGTCGGCCGGATCGAGTCGGTGCAGCGTGTGCGTCGGGACCGGCTCGAACGGATTGTCACACCGGCAGAATCCGCCCCGCCGCGACGACATGAAGATCAGCTGGCCGTCGGGGAGCGGGCACGGATCGAAATCATCTTCGCCGCCGAAGGTCAACTGCCGCAGGCTTTCACCCCGCGCGTCGACGGCAAACAGATGAAACGCGGCACGGTCGGGTGCGAAGTAGTTCAGCGGCGGCGCCACGCGATCCGCAGGGGGGAGCGTCGTCCAGTCGATCCCCAGTTCGTGCGGGCGGGGCACGTCGCGCACCTCCGAAAAGGCGAAGTACACCGTCTCGCCATCATACGACAGCGCCGGCGTCGCATACGCCCCGCGCGGCAGGCGGCCCTGCACCAGATCGCGACGGGCAAACGAATAGCCCGGGCGATCCAGCACATACACGCCGCCACCGGCAAGATCCGCATAGTTGTAATAGTACCCAATGTACTCGTGCAGCATCTGGCAGATGAACCGCTTGCGTTGCAGGAAGACAACCGGCCGGTTCGCCCACAGCGGGTTTTGCAGCGCCATTTCGCGCACGGCCCACCGCACGCGGTGATAGAGCGTCAAGCGTGCGTCGGCCGCCAACTGTTCAGCGTCCGCCACCTCCGCGGCCAGCTCGCTCAGCATCTCTATCTCCGCGGTACGCGGCAGCGGCGCCGCAGCGGCGCGCGCCGTCAGACTGTCGCACAGCTGCTGACCGCGCTCGAGCGCCGCCCGAATCGAGGCGACACTCCCCACTTCCCGCCCCAAGCGACGTTCCTGAGCCGCCCAGTCCTGCTCCACGGCCGCCACCACGTCGGGGTCTACACCCGCCGGCTGGGCGCAGGCATGCAACACCATCGACGCCCCCCCCAGCCACCACGCCAGACACATGCCCCCGACGATCGCCGGCACCCAGATGCGAGCCCGGTGATGCGTCCCCATCGCTTTCTTGCGGCTGTGAACCATGCGCGCTCCAGTACGAACAGACAGTCCAGGATGCGGCAATATGCGTGTGGCGTGGCCCGACGCGGCAGTCCGCGCGCCGTCCCGCCCCTCGCCCGTCGCTCTCAACCTAACATCGATCCCGGCGCCGGTCCAGAACAGGTCCCGGTGCGGGAACGAGAAGAGCCGTGCCGGCTGCCGGAAACACTCAGCCGCGTGGCCGGTCGGCGTGGGGCATGCAGTTCCGCAGCCGGAGCCGGCGACGCTGACCGGCTGCGGGGTGCCGTCGTGCGGTTCCTCCCGCCGCGGCGCAACGGTATAACTTAACGACACGCCGCCCACTGCAAGACGGACCGCGCATGCACAAGCTGGAATTCCCCGAACGAACGAGTGGCATCCTGCTCCATCCCACGTCGCTGCCGGGCCCGCACGGCATCGGCTCGCTGGGGCGCAGCAGCTACAGCTTCGTGGACTTTCTGGTCGCTGCGCAGCAGTCGGTCTGGCAGATACTCCCCCTCTCGCCGCCGGGCTTCGGCAATTCGCCCTACTCCGCCTTCTGTTCCGTCGCCGGCAATCCGCTGCTGATCAGTCTCAGCCAGCTGATGCGGGCCGGTGATCTGGCGGCGGCCGATACGAGCGGCATGCCGTCGTCGGACCCGTGCCGCGTCGATTTCCCGCAACTGGTACCGTGGAAGATGGCGCGGCTCGAGAATGCCGCGCGCACGTTCCTGGCGTCCGCCAACAGCTCCCGCCGGCACCGCTTCGAGGAGTTCTGCCAGTGCCATGCCGAGTGGCTCGATGATTACGCACTCTTCATGGCGATCAAGGAGGTGTTCGACCAGCGCGCCGCGGCCGCCGGGTACTGGGGATCGAGCTGGAACCGGTACTGGGACAAAGACATCGCGCTGCGCGAGCCGCAGGCCCTTGAGCGGTGGAAGCAACAGGTGGCTGATCGGGCCGTACTGTATCGCGTCTGGCAGTATTACTTCTTCGAACAGTGGACAGCCCTGCGCGAGTATGCCAACGAGCGCGGCATCCTGATTGTCGGCGACATGCCGATCTTCGTGGCCCTGGACAGTGCGGACGTGTGGGTGAGCCCGCATCTGTTCACGCTCGACGAACAGTGCCAGGAGCGTCTGGTCGCCGGCGTGCCCCCCGACTACTTCAGCCCCACCGGCCAACGCTGGGGTAACCCGCTCTACAACTGGGACGCCATGCAGGCGGATGGCTTCGCCTGGTGGGTCCGGCGTTTCCGCACACTGCTGGAACTGGTCGACATCGTGCGTATCGATCATTTTCGCGGCTTCGCCGCCTGCTGGGCAATCCCGGCAGAGGAGTGTACCGCGGTGCACGGCCAGTGGATGCCTGTCCCGGGCGCAGCTCTGTTCCACACCCTGGCCCACCAGTTCGGACGACTCCCGTTCTTGGCCGAGGACCTGGGACTCATCACGCCCGACGTGGAGCAACTGCGCGACCAGTTCGGGTTTCCCGGCATGAAGGTGCTGCAGGTCGCCCTGGAAGATATCCAGCCCCAGAACTCGCACCTGCCCGAGCACCATGTCTACAACAGCGTGGTGTACCCGGGCACCCACGACAACAACACGGCCGTCGGGTGGTATGCGGCGTTGAGCGGAGCGAAGCTCGCGGCGATCGCCAGCTATCTGGGCAGTCCCTTACAGGATCCCGCCTGGGACATGATGGGGATCTGCATGGCATCCCGTGCCCGTGCCGCTGTGATCCCGATGCAGGACGTGCTGCGGCTGGGCAGCGAAGCGCGGATGAACATACCGGCCACCTCGTCGGGCAACTGGCGCTGGCGGCTGCCGTCCGACTACGTGACTCCCGGGCTGACCGACGCCCTGGCCGAACTCACCACCACCCACCACCGCGCTCCAGGCTCCGGCACGGCCCCCCGCCTTAAAGAAGAGGGACGTGCGCCACTATAATTCAGAAATTCAGACGCGCGTTTGCACTTTGCCAAGCCAGAAGCACACTCGGAGGCGATTGACCGATGGCCGTACAGCAGTTGGACGAGCAGATCGCACAGCATTCGCAAATATGCAACCACCTGAAAGAGGAGGTGGGGCGACTGCTGGTCGGGCAGGACCACATGGTGTCTCGGCTCCTGATTGGCCTGTTGACGGGTGGTCACATCCTGCTGGAAGGTGTTCCCGGCCTGGCCAAGACCCTGGCGGTGCGAAGTCTGGCCACGGCGATCGACACGGGCTTCTCGCGCATCCAGTTCACCCCTGACATGTTGCCGTCGGATGTGATCGGCACGGAGATCTTCAATCCGCGCGACGCCACGTATCATGTGCGGAAGGGTCCGATCTTTTCCAATCTGATCCTGGCGGACGAGATCAACCGGGCACCGGCGAAGGTTCAAGCGGCGCTGCTCGAGGCGATGCAGGAGCGGCAAGGGACGATCGGCCTGGAGACCTTTCCGCTGGAGGAGCCGTTCCTGGTTCTGGCAACTCAGAATCCCATCGAACAGGAGGGGACCTACCCGTTGCCGGAGGCACAAGTCGACCGATTCATGATGAAGGTCGTGGTGGGCTATCCCAGCCGGGACGAGGAGCGCAAGATTGTCGACCGCATGGCCAGTGGCCAGCCGATAGCTCAGATCCGCAAGGTGGCCAAGCCGGCCGACATCCTTTCGGCGCGGGCGACGGTCGACAAGGTCTGGATTGACGAGAAGGTCCGGGACTATCTGGTCGATGTCGCGCGGGCGACGCGTACGCCGCTCGAGTTCGGCGTGACGGGGCTGGACGGCATGATCGAGGTGGGGGCCAGCCCGCGGGCCTCGATCGCGCTGATGAAGGCGGCCAAGGCCCACGCGTTCCTGCAGGGGCGGGGCTATGTGACGCCACACGACGTGAAGAGCGTGGCGCTGGAGATCTTGCGGCATCGCGTCATCCTGACGTACGAGGCGGAGGCCGAAGGCAAGACGAACGACGACATCATTCAGCGGATTCTCGACAACGTCCCGGTACCCTAAGGATGTGGCCGAAACATGCTCGCCAGAGAAGTCATCCAGCGGGTCCGCGAGATCCAGGTGCGAACCGGCCGTCACGTCGCTGACGTCCTGGCCGGCCAGTATGTCTCGGTGTTCAAGGGGCGCGGCATCGAGTTCGACGAGGTGCGTCCGTACGTGCCGGGTGACGAGATCCGCACGATCGACTGGAAGGTCACCGCGCGACTGGGGCACCCGTACGTGAAGCGGTTCGTGGAGGAACGCCAGCTGACCTTGATGCTGATGGCCGACATCTCGGCATCGCAGGATTTCGGATCGGCCACGCGGTCCAAGCGCGAGGTGGCGGCGGAGCTATGTGCGCTGCTGGCCTTCTCAGCGACCTTCAACGACGACAAGGTCGGCTTGACGCTGTTTCATGGCGGGGTCGAGCGGTACATTCCGGCCCGCAAAGGTCAGAAGCATGCGCTGCGCGTTGTGCGCGAGGTACTGACGCACGAGTCGCGTCTGCAGACCAGTCTGCCGGCCTCTCGCCGGCTTCGGCTCCGGCTTCCCCGCTGGCGCCCGCTGGGGCATCCCCCGCGGCGCGGGCGGGCGGACCGGTACAGCACGAACATTGCCGGCGCCATGGAATTCCTGATGTCCGTCTCGAAACGCCGCGCGGTCTGCTTCGTGGTGAGCGACTTCTTCGACAACGGCTATGTGCGGGCCATGAAGATGGCCAGCCGCAAGCACGATGTGATCGCCGTGCTGATCACTGACCCGCACGAGCTCCATCTGCCCAACGTCGGATTGATCAACCTGCTCGATCCCGAGACCGGCCAGACCAGGCTGTGCGACACGGGTTCGGCGGCGGTGCGAGAGACGTTTGCGTCGCATGCGCGGCAGCGTGTCGCACAGCTGGAACGCAGTTTCCGCAACGCACAGATCGACTTTATTCACGTCGATTCGTCGGGGTCCGTCGTCGATCCGCTGGCACGCTTCTTCCGGATGCGCGAGAAGAGGAGGCAGCGATGATCGGCTGGGTACTCGGCAGTCTGCTCATTCTCGGCGCGGCGGACACGACCAAGGTCGCGCAACTCGGCCCCGTGACGGTCACCACCACACTGGCCCCGGCGGCCCCCACGATCGGCGACGAGATCACGCTGGAGATCCGCGTGGAGGCGGAGCCGGAGGTGGAGGTGCTGATGCCCGAGTTCGGCGAAGCGCTCAGCCGCTACACCATCGTCAACTTCGTGCCGCACCAGCGCATTGACGACGCGGGCAAAACGGTGCTTATACAGCGTTACACGCTGCAGCCTTACCTGTCAGGCCCCCAGTTCATTCCGCCGATTCTCATCGAGTTCATCGATCATCGCCCGGGTCAGAAACCGGCGCCGGACGATGACGATGCCTACGAGATCCTGACCGACCGGCTCGACTTCACGGTACAGTCGGTGTTGCCGGAGGATGCGGCGCGCGAGCTCAAGCCGCCGCTCGGCGAACTGGATCTGGTGGCGGCCCGCCCGCCCGCGCTGGCGTTGTGGGCGGTCCTGGGCTCGGTCGCCGCGCTGGGTGTGGCGGCGTTTGCCGTGTGGTTCTGGCGCCGCCGCCGGCGCCGGGCCCGGCGCCGTAATGCGTATGAAGTGGCCCGGACGCGTCTCTCCCGGCTGCTGGCCGCCCCGCGGCCCGCGGACGCTGCGGCCATCGCCGCGTTCTTCGTGGCGATCTCGGCCATTGTGCGGCAGTACCTGGAAGACCGGTTCGAACTCCGCGCGCCGGATCTGACGACCGAGGAGTTCCTGTCGCTGGCCGGCTTGTCGAGCAGTCTGTCACGCGACCACCAGCTGCTGTTGCGCGACTTTCTGCGCCAAGCCGATCTCGTGAAATTCGCGGGTGTCCGCGCCACCGAAGAGGAGATGCGTTGTTCGAGTGATCTGGCAGTGCGGTTCCTGGAGGAGACGCGGGAAAACGCCCCCCTGATCGACGATCCGGACGCACCCGGGAACACCGTGCCCGCGTCCGGCGCAGCCCCCGGCCCCCACGTCTCGGAGGCGACTCATGTTTGACTGGGAACTGCGCGACCCCTGGTTCCTGCTCCTGCTGGTGCTCGCCCCGCTCGTGTACTGGTTCGCCACACGCGCGTCGTCGCTACTGAGCTATTCCTCCTTGACCCTGCTGGCACCTGTCCGGCCGTCCTGGCGGCAGCGACTCGCGCGGCTGCCCGCCATCCTCCTGACCTGTGCCCTGATCGCGCTGGTCATTGCCTTGGCCCGCCCTCGCACCCCGCAGCGCGAGACGCGCATCACACGCGAGGGCATCGCCATCATGATGGTTGTCGACCTGTCCTCGTCCATGGACGCGCGCGACATGGTGGAGGAAGACCGGTCCGTCAATCGGCTCGATGTCACCAAGGAGGTCTTCCGGAACTTCGTGCTCGGTACCGATCGCACGGCCGGGCGTGGCCGCGCGGACGATCTGATCGGGGTCGTCACCTTCGCCCGGTACGCCGACAGCCTGTGCCCCCTGACGCTCGATCACGGCAACCTCGTCAACCTGGTCGGGGATCTGGAGATTGTGTCTCAGCAGGAGGAGGACGGTACCGCGCTGGGGGACGGGTTGGGGCTGGCGGTCGAGCGTCTGCGGCGGAGCCGGGCGAAGAGCCGCGTCGCGATCCTGCTGACCGACGGCGTCGCGAACGCCGGCGTGATCGAGCCGCTCAAGGCGGCGGAACTGGCCAACCAGTGCGACATCAAGGTGTACTGCATCGGAGCCGGCACGCGCGGCGTCGCCCCGGTCCCGGCAGTCGATTTCTTCGGACGCACGACCCTCGTCGCCCGCCCTGTGCAGATTGACGAGGCGACGCTGCAGCAGATCGCGGAGAAAACCGGAGGCAAGTACTTCCGCGCCGTGGACAAAGGTGCGCTGGCCAGCATCTATCGGGCCATCGACACGCTCGAACGCACGGAGGTGACTGAAGTGCGTTATCTCCAGTACACCGAGCACTTCGCCGGTTTCGTTGGCTCCGGCCTCGGTCTGCTGGCCCTGGCCATGCTCCTGAGCGGTTCCCTGTTCCGGAGGCTGCCATGAACGAGTTCCGCTTCGCTCATCCCGGTTACATCCATCTGCTCTGGGGGGTGCTGGCCGTCGCCGGACTGCTGGTGTTCCTCGAGCTGCGTGGGCGGAGCCTGCTCGAGCATTTCGTATCACCGATTCTGCAGCCGCGACTGGTGCGGCGCACGTCGTTGCTGCGGCGGCTGGCGACCCTGGCGCTCGTCTGCCTGGCCATGGTCGTGCTGGTCTTCGCCTTGATGCGGCCGCAGTGGGGCACCAGCATCCAACGTGCGGTCCGCGTCGATGCGCAGATCATGATCTGCCTCGACGTGAGCAAGTCGATGCTGGCCGAGGATGTGGCACCGAACCGGCTGGACCGGGCCAAGATCGAACTCGATTCCCTGCTGGGACTCATGAACGACGGCCAGCAGGTGGGACTGACCGCCTTTGCCGGGCGCGCGGCCGTGCTGTGCCCGATGACCACCGACTTCGGTTTCCTGCGACTGATCCTCAACGAGGTCGAGCCGGCCAGCGTCGGCCTGGGGGGCACCCAGATCGGCGACGCCATCCGCAAAGCCGTAGACGGATTCCGGGACTCGGGCGACATCCATCGCCTGATCCTGCTGGTGACCGACGGCGAAGACCACGATTCGTTTCCGCTCGAAGCAGCGAAAGCAGCGCGCGAGAAAGGAGTGAAGATCGTCAGCATCGGGTTTGGTGACGAAGCGGGCAGCAAGATCGAAGTGACCGATCCGCAGACCGGTGCGCGCGCGTTCGTCAAGGACCGCAACGGCCAGGACGTGGTCAGCCGCCTGGACGGTGAGACGCTGCGCGAGATCGCGCTGCAGACCGACGGGGCGTATGTCCCGGCCGGCACCGGCGCGCTGGATCTCGAGTCGATCTACCGCACGTACATCGCCACACTGCTGCAGGGATCGACCGACAGCCAGACACACATCGTGCGTCACGAAGCGTACCAGTGGCTGGTGCTGGTGGCGCTGCTGCTGTGGCTCATGGGGCTGATTCTGGCCACCCCCTGGAACCTGCGGAACCAGAACCCGCGGACTCAGACGCTCGGCGCGGCCACCTCGGCCGCCGGCAGTGCGGCCCGCGCCGCCGCACTCCTGGCAGCAGGGCTCACCATCGGCGCGGCCACAGCCCCCGCCCGCGCCCAGGCGCCGGCCGCCGCACCCGCTGCCGAGTCCCCCGCTCGGTCGAAAACCGAAACGGTCGCGCCCACAGCGACTCCGGCAGCCGGCGACGAAGCGGGCAGCGCCGTCCAGGCCGATGCAGAGGCGGCCACGGACACGGCCACGGAGGCGACGTCGGAGCCAGCGTCCGAGGCGGCGTCGGACGCGGCCGAAGATACTCTGCCCCCGCGCGCCATGTACAATCGGGCGCTGACCTGTCTGACCTCTGATCCTGCACAGGCGGAAAGCTATCTCAACGCCGCCCGCCGGGACGCCGGGAGCGATGGTGAACTCCGTTATCGAGCCCTCTACAATCTCGGCTGGGTAGAGGTCACGCGCGCCAACAGTCTGCTCGGCGACCAGCCCTCGCAGGCGCTGCAGCACCTGCAGCAGGCCGCCAACCGCTTCCGCGAAGCGGTCCGGGTCCGTCCGGACAGTGCCGACGCGCGGCACAACCTGGAGATCATATCGCAGCGTATCCTGGAACTGGCCGACTCTCTGGCCAAGAAAGACCCGCGCGATCTGGCCAGTCGCCTGGACGCGTTGATCCAGCAGCTGCGGGCGCATCAAAACGAGTTGCAGGCGGTCGTTCAGCAGTCGGGCGCCGAGGTGCCACAGGCTGCCGCCGAGGCCTTTCGACAGGACTATCGCCGGCTGGGTGCGACGCAACGCCAGGTGATCGCCGAGCTCCAGCTGTTTGCCGGCGACGCGCGCAAAGAGCTGGATGCGCTCCACCAGAAACCGGACGATCAGCAGTCTCCCCAGGACCGACTCCGCGCCGGCCAGTATGAGAACATGCTGCGGTTTCTCGACTCCAGCCTGCAGCGGCTCAGCCAGAGTCGCAGCCTGACGCGCCGCCTGCAGGGGGACCGGGCTTTCCGCCGCTGGGCGGCCGGCTTGTCGGAGGCCAAACGCGCGCGCGATCAACTGCGCGACCCCGTCGAACTGCTGAGCCAGATTCTGGACGATGCCATCGAGCTGTCCCGACTCACCGGCGCGCTGAATACGACCCGCACGGCATTGGAGACCGACGCCAGCCAATCGGCACCGCCCGTGTGGCTCACGCGCGAGTACCTCCAGGATCTGCAGACCGCGACGCTCGACCGCACCCGCGAAATGCACCAGTCGCTCGCCGCCGCCGTCCCGGAACAGGAGACGTTCGGTCCCCAGCCGACGCCGCCCGCGGCACCCAGCGCCCCCACACCCACACCCGATCCGCGCACCCAACAGCTGCTTGCAAACATTCCGCATGCGCTGCCATTGATCGACCAGGCGATCCAGGCGTTTGAGCGCTCCTCCGCGGACCTTGCAGCCGGTTCACTCGATCAGGCCGTGCGGGATCAGAGGCAGGCGATCGCCGCGCTCTACCAGGCCTGCGAGTGGTTCTTCGACATCCGGCGGCTGATCGAGGTGATGTACCACGACCAGCGGATGCTCGTCCAACCGGGGGTACACAGCGCGCAGCCGGATCCCGCGCTGCTGCGCGCGATCGCGGCGTCCGCCTTCCCGGCCGGGCCGGAGGCTGACGCGGATGCCGGCGCCACCCGATCCGCATCCGCTCAGCTGGCCGCCGCGCTGATCCGCATCCAGCAGCGGAATCGCGACCGCGCGGCACGCCTCGATAAAATGTTCGATCTGGAAATCGACCAGCTGAATACGAAACCAGCGGAACCGCCCCCCACGGCCCCCGGCACGGCGCCCGACACCGCCGCACAGCCAGCGCCGGACCAGACACAGCAACTGCAGCTCCAGCAGTTCCAGTTGGCCAAGCAGCTCCTGAAGCAGGTGCTGTCCGACCTCGATCGTTCGATCGTGCCACTGGAAACCCTGGCCACCGAACCCGCATCCACAGAACCCACATCCACGGAAACACCGCCCGCGCCAGCCGAACCGTCCAGTTCCCCCGTGCCCGGAGACCCGAGCACAGCGGCCGATCCACAGCCTCCGGAAGCCGGTGCGCCGCCGGCAACCGCTGCGCCGGCAACCGGAGCACCTGCAACCGTTGACCCCGCGGAACCCGCTGCCGGGTCTCCGCCTCGCGACCCGCGCTGGACCGAAACCGAAGCGGCGGTTGACAGCGCCGTCGCCTCGCTCGAGCAACTGCGACGACTGTTCTTCTCGCTGGTCGAACACCTGCGTGACACGGCCCAGCGGCAGGCCGACCTGAACGATGATACGGTCAAGCAGAGCACGGAACCGGCCGAGTCTCAGACACCGGAAAAGCTCGGGCCACTGGCCAGCCGCCAGTCGCAGCTACAGCAGGTGGCGCAGGGCATTGCCGAAGCGCTGCGCGAACAGAGTACACAGTCGGCCGCGGCCAGCGCCGCAGCGCAACCCGGTGCCGAATCACCGGCCGGGCCGGATCCGGCCACGGCGGCTGCCGCCGCCCAGCAGCTCGGCGATGCCGCGCAACTGGTCGAGACCGCCCACGCCGCCATGGCGGCTGCGGCGCGGAAACTCGACACTCAGATAGCGGCATTTGACGCCGCCGCGAAACCGTTTGCGGACATTACGGGGCAGCAGCACACGGCGCTGGAAAAACTGATCGAGGCGCTGGCCTTGCTCGACCAGTCGCAGCCGCCGCCTCCGGAACAGGGCGACGAGAACCAGGATCAACAACAACAACAGCAGCAGCAGCAACAGCAGCAACAGCAGCAGCAAGAGAACATGACTACCAACCAACTGCTGCAGCTGATCCGCGACCGCGAGGCGCAGCGCCGCGAAGACCAGAAGCAACAGTCACGGATGCCGCCTGGCAGCGTGGAAAAGGACTGGTGATCCGTGCCGGTCCGGGGCCCCGCTTCGGCCGCGCGACACCAGCCACAGGAGAGTGGTTCATGAAATTCATTCGCCGCATGACGCGATCCAGCGGGTGGCTGACGTGGTCCGGCCTGGCTTGCACTGCCACTCTGTTGTCACTCGCCTGCTGGACGCACGCCGCCGCACAGGAGATTCACTTTGCGCGGCAGCGCGGGCCGTACTATGTCGGCGAGCCGGTCGTCATACAGATCCTGGTCAACGGCCTGGAACCGGGTGACCAGCCGACCTGCCGCCTGCAAGGTGATCCCCCAGCCGGCATCACGCTGCAAGGCCCCCAGGTGAGCCAATCGTCACGGAGCTTCACCCAGATCATCAACGGCCGAGTGTCGCGCACCGAGTCGATCGACTACCGCTTCAGCTTCGTCGTCACTGCCGATCGCGAAGGCGAATACACCATCGGACCGTTTGAAATGGTATACCGCCAGACAACCAGGGAGGTGGAGGGCGCTACCTTCCAGTTCGGCCAGTTGGAGAACGATCCGGACATGCAGATCGCCCTCACGCTCCCGAAAGCTGCGGTTTATGTGGGAGAGGAAGTGCCGGTGACCGTCCGCTGGTCGTTCTTCGCGGACGAGATGCCGGCTGTACAGTACGCATTTTCCAATCTGCAGATCCGCTCCCCGCTGTTCGATCAGTTCACGTTTCAGGACCCACCGCGGCAAAGCCGCACGGCGCTGACGATCGCCACGGCAAAAGGAGGCCTCGAGATCGACGCGGAGGTCACACAGGAAGAGCAGGGCGGGCGGCGGTGCGTCACCGTGTCCGGCACACTGACTCTGGTCCCCGACACACCAGGAAAACACGAGCAGATCCCCATCACCTGCCGCACCAAGAAAGTCACGCAGTGGGGGCGCTCCTTGTTCGGCGATCTCACCGCGCGGAATGACGTGCCGGCGCTGGCCGCCGGCGTGCCGCTGAGCTTCGAAGTCAAAGCGATCCCGTCCGCCGACCGGCCGGCGTCGTTTGCCGGAGCTGTGGGGAGCGACTTTTCGATCGCCGTCTCCGCCAACCGCTCGATCGTCCGGGTGGGAGACCCGATTTCCTTGACCTTGTCTGTGCGCGGACGGGGCAATCTGGAACGGGTATCGCTGCCGGCGCTCGATCAGAACCCGGGCATGTCCGCCGACCTGTTTCAGATTCCGAGCGAGCAGGCTGCCGGCACCTTTGACGGCACGGCGAAGCAGTTCAAAGTCAATGTGCGGGTCAAGGATCAGCGCGTCACGCAGATCCCTCCAATCGACTTTTCCTGGTTCGATCCTGCGCTGGAGCAGTTTCAGACCACTCAGTCGAAACCGATCGCGCTGCAGGTGATGGAAACACAGGTGGTGTCCGCGGCCGACGTCGTGTCGGCGGCTCCCGCGGGGTCGTCCGGCCAGGCGGCGGGAGCGTCTGCCAACGGTTCGGCACCCAGCGGTTCGGAGTCGCCATCGAACCTGACCTTTGTCGGAGCGAATCTGGCGATTGAGCAGGATGCAGCGTTGCTGCTGGCCAACGCAGCCTCCCGCGCGTCTCCTCGCGCGGTCGCCATCGGGCTCTACGCGCTGGCGGCCCTCGTGCTGGTCGGCGGAGTTGTCGCGCGCCTCCGCGCCGAGGTGGACACACAATCGCTCCAACGGAAAAAACGGCTCAAGGCGCTGGGCAGGCAACTCGCTTCGGCCGCCAGTCTGCCGCCGCGCGATGCGGCCGACGCGATCGCCCGGGCCCTGCGGGAACTGGTCGCCGGGCAGGCAATCCGCCGCCGCGCCGCGGCGGACAGCATCATCGCGCAGTGCGAGAATATCGTCTATGCTACCGGCCCGGGGGACATGGAACGCGTGCGGCAACTGGCTCAACAGGCACGCGAGTTGGTCGACGAGGCAGCGGAGGAACCATGAGACGCAGTGCGTGGTGGCAATCGGAAGCACGCGGGCCAGCCGTCGGATGCCGCGCGCCGATCCGGCGCGGAATGTGCATCAGACTGCTGGTGGTCTGGCTGAGTGCCGCCGGGCTGGCCGGCAGTTTGAGTATGGCGTGCAGCGTCCGGGCAGAGCCGGTCCCGCCGCCGGACACTGGCATTCAGCCGGCGGCAGCCACCCTGGCGCGCGCCGTCGAAGAATACTCGACCGCGATGGAGACGCACGATCGCAATCGGCGGCTCGAGAAGTTCGCGCGCGCCGAGCAGTTGTTCCGCCAGGTGGTCAACGGAGACGCCCAGCAGCCGCCGGTGCACAACGCCGAGTTGTACGTGAATCTGGGCAACGCCGCGTTGCAGGCCGAACGGCTCGGGCCCGCCATCGCCGCCTATCGCCGGGCGTTGGCGCTGGCCCCCCAGCATGCCCAAGCGCGGCAGAACCTGGACTATGCCCGGTCCCTGCTGCCCGACTGGGCGCGGCACGAAGAGACGTCGCGGTTGATCGACTCGTTGTTCTTCTGGCGTGCCATGGTGTCGCGCGGCCAACTGCTCGTGCTCGGCGCCTGCTGCTTCCTCGGCGCCGCCGTTCTGCTGGCCGTCGGCTATGCGCGCCGCCGGCCCGTCGTCCGCAATCTCGCCGTGGTCCCGCTGCTGGCCTGGCTCGTCCTCAGTATGTCCATGCTGATCGGCCACGACGACCAGACTGATCGCAACGTGGTGGTCGTGACGGAAACCACCGTGTACACTGCCGACTCGGAAAACGCTGCGCCGCGACTGGCCAGGCCGCTCCCCAGCGGCGCTGAACTGTCGCTGCTCGATCAGCGTGAGCGCTGGTCGGAAGTCCGCCTTCCCGATGGCCGCACCGGCTGGCTGCTAACCTCCACCATCGACCGGTTGTAACCAGCAGACAGTTGCAGCCAGCAGATCCCGGACGGCAGATGCGCGGTCGCACGCGACCGAATCAGAACAGGCTGGAGCACGTCATGGTGTCTCGAACATTTCTTGCGGTGTGCTTCGCGCAGCAGCTCGTTCCCGCGGTGCCGCGTGCTCAATCCGCTCCGGCCAGGCCCAACATGATCGTCTTTCTGGTCGATTTCCCGCCCGACATTCAATCGCCCCGGAACACCCAGTGCCGCGACAACTGGAAATTCACGACGGTCCCCGCCGCGATGCCGACCAGGGCGGCCAGCATCAGGTGCTCGCGAAACCACGGTACCAGGGCCGGGGTGAGCACGGAGATGGCCCAGCTCAGCGCGCCCCCCAAAGCACAGCTCCCGACAAACCGGCCGTAGCGCGCCGCCAGGCGGCCGGTGGCACGCCGCGCGAATGTGATGCGGTCGTTCAGCACGAAGTTCCAAGTCATCGCCGCGAAGATTCCCAGCGCGCGTGCCAGCGGCAGCACGGCACCGCTCCGGAGCAGTAGCAGGTAGCAGGTCAGATCCACCAGCATGCCGCTGGCCCCCACCAGGCAGAACTGCAAGAGCTGCGACCAGCCGGTATAGCGATAGTCAGCCAGTTTCTTGAGGTGGTACAGATACCGCATCTGCTCCGCGACACTCAGCTTGCTGGCACCATGCTGGCGATCAGCAAACTGGATGGGTACTTCCTGCACGTTCGTGCAGTCAGCCTTTACCATCAGTTCCAGGCCAATTTTGTAACCGACCGGATCGAGTTCCGCGGCGCGGCGATACACGTCGCGCGGCAGCGCAAAGAACCCAGCCAGAGGATCGCGGGCGCTGGAAAAGGGGCGCGCCAGCAGCGTGGCGACACGGCTGTTGAGCCAGCGGAACCAGCCCCACTCTGCATCGGTCCCGCCGCCTGCCACGTACCGGCTCCCGATCACGAAATCGGCCTGCTGCTCGGTGCAGCGCCGGATCATCTCCGGCAGCTTCTCCGGCGGGTGGCTCAAGTCCGCATCCATACAGACCAGCACCGTGCCCTGCGCGACGTCAAAACCGCGCAACACCGCAGTGCTGAGCCCGCGCTCGCCGACGCGCGTGATCAGCCGGATAGGATGCCCCTCCAGCTCCAGGATCTGGACCACTTCGTCCGTGCCGTCCTGGCTGTTGTCGTCCACGATGATGACTTCGTAAGTCACGCCGGCCGACTCGAGCGCCGCCCCCACTCGCAATACCAGCTCCCGGATGTTGTCCACTTCGCAATAAGCCGGTACGACAACCGACACCAGCGGGGAACCGGTTAACGGCTGCGACTGCGGTTGCAAACGCAACTGCGGCTGTAACTGTGGCTGCGGCTGCGGCTGCGGGACAGGGACGGCTTGCGGTACCATTGGCCAACGCCCTTGTTCGAGGTGATGTGCGCCACCCGTGGTCAAAGCGTCTGCCGCCACGGAGCTTCCGTTACAACCCTACGTCGCCGCCGTGCGCCTGAGCTATGATTTTCAGGCAAACTGCTGGAGGACGCGCTGAGCGATGAGAGTTCCGAAGCCCACACTGGCAGCCATCTGGCTGGTCGTGCCGGTCCTACTGACTCTGCTGATTGTGTGGACCAACAGCCAGTTCCCACTGGACTTCTGGCTGCACGTCACCAGCGGTCGCTGGATGTGCGAGACCCACCGCCTGATCGCGGTTGACACCTTCACGCACACGATCTCCGGCCAGCAGGTCCAGAACCAACCCTGGCTCGCCCAGCTGCTGATGTACCAGACCTGCCGGCTGGGTGGTTACCCTCTGGTGCAGTTCGCGTTCGGCGCGGTGTACGGCGTCGCCATCGGTCTGATCACGCAACTCACCTACCGGCGCTGTCGCGACAGCCGCGTGACGGCGGCGGTGATGGTCGCCGCAGTGGCCGTAGCCAGCACGAACATGGCGATCCGGCCACAAGCGTTCTCGGTGCTTCTCTTCGCGGCGGAGCTGTATGTGCTGTGCACCTGGGGCGCGCGGCGTTTTACGCCCTGGGTCGTGGCAGGTATCGAACTGCTCTGGTCCAACATGCACGGCGCCTTTCCGCTGGGAGTCGTGCTGCCGTACATCTTCCTGATCGGTGCCAGCGGCCAACGCGTCTGGCACGGCCAACGAGTCGCCGACCAGGACACAGCCGGCTTGCGGACCAGGCTTCTCTGCTGCGTGCTGGCAACCGGCGCGATGTTTGTGAACCCTCAGGGGCTCGCGAACTTCAAGTATGTGTCCGGGGTCGCGTCCCGCGCCACGGAACGCAACATCGAGGAATGGCAGCCGACCAGCGTGGAAAACGTCGCCGGAACGGCCTTCATGCTGTCGGTGGCCGGTGCGCTGCTGGTGCTCGGCACAACCCGCCGCAGCACGTCCCTGACCGACGCGCTGCTCCTGGCGTCGTTCTTCGTCGTGGGAGTGAAGTCGCAGCGCATGGTCATCTGGTGGGCACTTGTCTTTCCAGCCATCCTGGCACCTCAAGTTGGCCTTCTGGTGCAGCGCTGTAGTGCGGCAGGCCAGCGGATCTGGCGCGCGGGACGCGACCGCCTCGCGCGCTGGGTGCCTGCCGGCATCTCCCCTGATGACTCCAACACCCGCGGTCTGTTCGCGCAGCTGCGCGCGCTGGCCGCACGCATCGCCCGGCCTCGTGATACTCAATCAGACACGCTGAACTGGATCGCCGCGGCGTCCCTGTGCATCCTGCTCGCACTCTCCACACCCTGGACCCGCCCCTTCAACCCCCTCCTGCCACCGCACAAACGAGTCGCCATCCCGTACGACGAACCGCTGGAAGCGGTCACATTCCTGGCCTCCAGCAACTATCAGGGCCGCATGTATCAGCCGATGGAATGGGGCTCCTATGTCTCCTGGCAGCTCGATCCGCGCGTCAAGGTGTTCGTGGATTCACGCATCGACTTCTTCCCCGACAGCGTCTGGGATGATTATGTGTCGATCGGCACACAACCCGATCGGGCCCTGGCGACACTCAATCGCTATGGCGTGAATCTCGTGCTCTGGGACCCGCGCCTGTCCCGCGCGCTGCCGGCGACGCTCGATGCATCACCGGAGTGGAGGAGGGTGTATAGCGATGGGAAGAGTGTGGTGTTCTGGAGGGGATAGTTTTCAACGGAACCCAGGGTGCGCTGCTGCGCAGCAACCTATGGGCTGCGGAGTGTAACCGCTTCGCGGTAAAGATCAGCGGACAAGCAGACAACCGAGAATAGAGTAGGAGAGAGGATAAAGTCGAGCAAAGAAGACAAACGCTACCACGCTCTACTCGCTCCCATGTCACGCCGAGCCTCCGAGTACGCCGAAGGCGTTACACTCCACAGCCCGGGTAAGCCGCGCCTCGCGGCGCCCCCCGTGGGTACGCGTGCTTCTAAACAGCGCGTCCTGCATATTCTTCAGGCCACAAGGGCCTGAAGAATATGCAACGCTGGACTGAACGCTTCAAACTCCCCCAACGCTCACAGCTCCCATCCGGCCCGATACGGCACCCGGATCAACGGATCGGCCTCCGGTGCGTTGGTGGCCTTCAGCTGGTCGGGATCCCACTCGAGCTTTTTGCCGACACGGTAGGCCACGTTCCCCAGATGGTTCGATTCGGTGAGCCACCCGGCGTATTCGAAGTTGGCGCTGGGCTGGGTCCCGTTGTAGCAGGCTTCGAGCCATTCGGCATGGTGCGACTTGACCCGGGGCAGCGTCGGTTCCGGCGGCTGGTAATCGGCGAAGGTGGCCTCCGGCAGCAGCTGGTACTGACCATAGTTCGACAGCAGCATGCCCTTGTCGCCGATAAACAGGTGGCCATCGCTCCATTGCGGGCAACCTTTCCGGGTCCAGATTTCCGGCTTGTTCTCGCCCTGGTACCAGGTCATGCGCACGGGGGGCAGATCGCCTCGGGCGCCGAACTCGTAGGTCGCCTGCATGGAGGCGGGGGCAATTTCCGGGTGGGGCGGCGGCCCGCTCGCTTCGATGGTCAGCGGGTGGTGGAGTTCAAGCGCCCAGAACGGCAGGTCATTGAAGTGGCTCCCCAGGTCGCTCATCGTGCCATTGCCGAAGTCCCACCAGCGGTACCATTTCGGGCCGGGGAAGTAGACCTCGTGAAACGGCCGCTCCGGTGCCGGGCCGAGCCAGAGATCCCAGTGGAGCCCCTGGGGGACCGGCATCGTTTCCGTGGGCCGTTCCTGGGCAAACACGATGTCATGGTTGCGATCGGCCGCTTCCTTGCTCTGCCAACCCCAGGCGCGCGACACCCAGACGTGCACTTCGCGGACCGGCCCGATCGCGCCGCTCTGAATGATCTCGACCACCCGCCGGTAGTTCTCTTCCGCATGGATCTGGATGCCCATCTGCGTCGCGACCTGCGCCTCGGCGGCCGCCAGGCGGATCTGCCGCGCCTCCCAGACGTCGTGCGTCAGGGGTTTCTCGCAGTAGACATGCTTTTTGTGCTTCAGCGCCAGCATCGTGGCCAGCGCGTGGGTGTGCTCGCACGTGCTCACCGTCACCGCATCGAAGTCCTGCGGCCGGTCGAAGAGCTTGCGGAAGTCGACCACCTTGCGGGCCTGCGGAAAACGCTGCCCCGTCTGTTCCAGACTGGCTTCGTTCACATCACACAGTGCGACGATATTCTCCGACGCCACACCCTCGGCATTGCCAGCGCCGCGGCCGCCCGCTCCGATCACGGCGATATTCAGCTTGCTGTTGAGATTCCTGCCGCGCACGATGGCCGGCGCTGCCATGATCCCGGCAGTGGCCGCCACGAGCGACCCGGTGAACTGGCGGCGTGTGAAGCGCGAACGGCGAGTCGGTCGAGCGGTACGATGCATGATCTGGTCTCCCGAGAAAAGTCGTAGCTGTACAAGCAACGGATAAACAGTAGTCGTGGGCCCCATTGTGCGTTGTGGGGCCCAATACATGTGGCCCCATTGCACGTGGGCCATTGTACTGCGTGCCATTGTACTGCGGATCGGGCCGGCAATCTGCCGGCAGGCAGGTGCAGGAACGCACTTTCTCGGGAGAGGGACCAGGGGGGAATTCAGGAATTCAGGAATTCAGGAATTTAGGAATGTAGGAATTTAGGAATGTAGGAATTCGGGGCCGTGCTGGCGTGGTGAAAGGCCCGAAGAAACGGCCCTGGTGCCGGTTTCGACATTTGTTCCACCGGTGAGCCACTTCGCATTAACGGTTTACTTCTCACTGCGAACCCTGTGTCAGGTTGGCGACCCAGCACCAGGGGTGCGGTACCGGGATAGCTGTCGTCTGGCCGAAGGTCAGTTCTCACCGT
>JAAYDI010000102.1 GCA_012729315.1 Planctomycetaceae bacterium | reverse complement strand
CGCTGAGTCTCGTGCACCTGCTGGTGCCGCAGGTCGACATGCACGTGCCGGCCACGCGCGAAACCGCGGCGATCGTCCAGGTGTTGCCACTGCCGGAATTGTCAGTCAGGCCGGCCACGGCCCAACGCACAACCTATTCCACACTGGAACTCGTCCTGCCCTCCCAGTCCGTTCCGGGGACGCCGGCTGCCGAGTCGCGGCGCTAGACGCCGTCGTCAAGCGCCGCGCAGCTCACGCCGGTCTGTCTATCTCCAGCGATTCCCGGCGCAAGAGGCATGTTGTGTTTTAGCCAGGCCACCGCCAACCGAGCGAGCCGTCGGGGATGTAATAGTGGTCGAGGATTCGCCTCGCCGTCTCAGGAAAGGGAAAGCCCTCCAACGCCTGATGAATGTGCCCGCCGGGATCACCAGGGCAACGGCGGCGTCCAGGCCGGTGCCCGATACCACGCCCAATTGTCCCAGCCGAGAGACTGCTCTGGTGTGATCCCGAAATGCCAAGAGCAGTTCCATATTGCTCCGGGCCGTTTCGATCGAGATGACATCCGCGTCGACGACTGCGACCGCTTTCAGGACATCGTTGAACTCGAAATAACACATGTGCGTGTGGATTTGCGTGGAGCCGGCTACTCCTGGGACGGTGAAAGGCTCGGTCATTCTGAGCCGGTCGTAGTGGACAAATCCATGCCATGGATGGGCCCATTCGCATGGACTGCCTACCTCCTCACCGTGCAGCGGTTACATCCCGCAATTGGCCGAAGGCCACTATCAACGTAACCTGGGGCAACGCCCCAGGAAATCGAAGCCATAGCACACGTTTGGCTGAAGGCCAGCTTACTTGTTCGCCGTGTGGGTTAGAGTGTACCATCGCAGCAGACATGTCCACAGGTTGCATTGATCATGCCGGACGATGAACCCATCCTGGAAGCCCGCGAACTCGGCCGTTACGTGCCCGCCACGAACAAGTGGCTGCTGCAGCACGTGTCGCTCGAAGTGGCGGCAGGGGAGCGGATTGTGGTGGTGGGTCCTTCGGGCAGCGGCAAAACGCTGCTGCTGCGCAGCCTGGCCTGGCTGGACCCGCTCGACGCCGGAACACTCTACTGGCGCGGCCGCGCGGTGACGCGGCACGTTGTGCCTCGGTTCCGCAGCCGCGTGGTGTACCTGCACCAGCGTCCGGCGCTGATCGCAGGTACGGTGGCCGAGAACCTGCAGTACCCGTTCCAGTTCTCCGTGCACAGGTCACGGCGGTTTGACGCGGCCCAGATCGAGCACTGGCTCCGCGTCCTGCGACGGGAACCCGACTTCCTGCAGAAGTCCAGCCGGGACCTGTCGGGCGGTGAGGCCCAGATCACGGCGCTCCTGCGCGCAATGCAGTTGACGCCCGATGTGCTGCTGCTGGACGAGCCCACGGCGGCGCTTGACCCGGCGTCCGCACAGGGGGTCGAGCAGTGTGTCAGCCAGTGGTTTCAGGAGGCGCCGCAACAGCGGACGATTGTCTGGGTCAGCCACGATCAGGAGCAGGCGGCGCGGATGGCCGACCGCCAGCTCGTCATGGCCGCCGGTCGGATCGTCCAGGGAGCGTGAAACGGTGACGTATATCGACCTGACCTACACTCAAGTCGCGGCCGCAGCGCTGTTGATCCTGATCAATGGCGCGATCTCCATCGCCCTGCGCCTGGGCATGGAACGGACGCTGGCCTGGGCGTCCGTGCGGACCGTGCTGCAGCTGTGGCTGGTCGGCCTGGTGCTGGAATGGGTGTTCCAGGTCGACCGCTGGTACATCGTTCTGGCGTTGCTGACACTGATGACGCTGATCGCCGGCATTACTGCCGGGCAACGCAACCGGCGGCGTTTCCCGGGGATCTGGTTCAACACCATCGTGTCGCTGTGGGCGGCCACCTGGTTGACAACCGCCTATGTCTTGTTGGTGGTCCTTCAGGACACGACCAGCTGGTATCAGCCGCAGTACGCCATTCCGCTCGTCGGCATGGTGCTCGGCAACTCGCTCAACGGCACGTCCATCGGACTCAACAGTTTCACCGACACACTCGTGTCGCACCGGGAACAGGTTGAGATGGCGCTGACCCTCGGCGCCAGCCGCTGGGAAGCCGCCCGCACGCCCGTACAGCACGCGGTGCGCACCGGCATGATCCCCATCATCAACTCGATGATGGTCGTCGGGATCGTCAGTCTGCCGGGCATGATGACCGGCCAGCTGCTCTCCGGCACCGCGCCGATCGCGGCGGTCAAATATCAGATCGTGATCATGTTTCTGATCGCGTCGGCCACAGCGCTATGCACCGTCGGAGTGGTACTGTTGAGCTTTCTGCGGCTATTCAATACGGAACACCAGTTTCTCTTTCGGCGGATCAGCGATTGACAGTGGGACCAGGTGGCGGGCCGGGATTCTCACGTGACCGACCGGCAGCCTGCCCCGCCCCGCGAGGTCGCCGGCGCGGCGACACGCTCCCGCTGCCGGCGCGGTTCTGAGCGGGCTGCCGCCCACCCGGTTGCTGCGGCGCTACTCCCCGTCCCCGGCCACGCCCCAGAGCCAGCGACCGGCGTCGTTCGGTCCGATCTCGAGCACGAGTGTCTGGTCTTCGGCGCGCGACGTGACGCGGTGCCCGCGGCTGCCGGGAGTCGCCCCCTGGGCATAAACCTGCAGGTTGCCGGGCAGGTCGGCCAGCGGCAGGCGGATGATCCCCTGCGCGTGCACGATCGCCTGGAAGATGGCGCCCCCAGGGATCTGGCGGATGGCCGGCACCGGGTTCCACGCAATCATCGGCACAGGCTGTTCAGCGAACTTGAACGTACGGCCATCGATCGTGATCTCGTTCGCGTGTGCGCCGGCGAAGCCGATCAGGTCGCCGGCCGAATTGACCCGGAACGCGACGGCTTGCCGCCCTGCGTAGGTCACCTCGTGGCCGTTGACCTTCAGCATCTGGAGGTCCAGCGTGTCGTCCGGCAACGGGTGTTTCTCCAGGTAAGCCCGATCCTCCTCGTCTTTGCGTGCGAAGCCGCCCGGCCAGCCCTCCTCCACCTCACGAAAATGGCGCGCGATGCTGACGGTGCCGTTGGGGAAACGGCAGGCCAGGTAGTCGGACGTCCGCGACACATACTCCGTGTTGTCATTGACGTCGTCAAAGCGGCCAGTGGGCGGATAGGCGCCCAGGGCGGTAAGCACTTCGAACCAGTTCCGCGACTCGTAGCCCAGGCTCTGCGACTGATCGTCGCGCGGGCGATAGCCGAGAAACGTGGCCGTGCCGCCGCTGGGATAGGTGCGGCAGGTACCCACCGTGTGCTGTTTGGATGTCGCCACCGTCAGCGTCTCGGCGCGCGGCGTCACCGGATAGATGCGGTCGACCAGGAAGTCGGTCAGGATCGTCTGCGGCGAAACACTCCGCAGCGCCCCGGAAAACGCAACGATCCTGCCCGGCGCGAGCAGTCCTTCATCGATGCCCGGCGTGTAGTCGACGCCGAACAGGTTGTTCCAGGTATCAGTTGCGGGGGAACCGTCGAACAGCAGCACGGGGGGCGGACCAGACCACACAACGCGCCCCCCCTGCTCGGCCATCTGCTGCATCATGGCGAGCAGTTCCGCCGTGGGAAACGGCTCGAACAGGGCGACGAGCGTCGTGAAGCGGCGTCCCGCGACTTCGATCGCGCCGTCCCGGACCGTACCGCGTTCGAGCAACTTGGCGCGCGTGATGTAGTTGGCGTAGCCATATTGCGTCATCCAGCTGCCAAACCGCTCGTCGACAGCCACCAGGTCCAGCGGGTAGAGCATCAGCACGTCGACGTCACGGTGCTGGGCATCCTGCACGGCTGCCCAGTAGGGATGTCCCGACGCGCCGTAGGTGCTCACCAGGCTCGTGCGGCGCTGGCTGACTTCGTGCGGCATGCCCCAGTGTGCGGCGTAGGAGTTGGGCACTTCGTTCAGGATGCCGGTGGAACAGGCCAGGGCCAGCGCGAAATAGTTCCGGTCCAGCCAGCCCCCTTCCGTGTGGTCGTTGCCGTTGCCGGTGAGGAAATCGCCCCATTTGAAGTAGTCGTAACAGGCCGCGGCCGCCTGGTGGACGGTGCACGACCAGCTGAAGTTCGAAGTGTACTCGTATTGGCTGCGGGCCATCGGCTCCTGGCCGGTGTTCCAGCGGTCGATCGTCGGGCTTTCGGCCCAGGTGGCGTGGGCTCGCGATTCGAGCCGGTGCCCCATCCGCTGCTCGGCGTGGCGTTTGGCGGCCACGAACAGGTCCACGACACCGTCCTGCAGCAGTTGATAATAGCGGGCCCGCAACAACGCGGTCTGCCGGACGGCCTCGGGCGAGGCGCCGAATACGTGCATGATTCCTTCCTTGGCCGACAGGTCGTGCGCGAAATCCTCCTGCCCGCGCGTGAAGTAGATCAGGTACTTCGCCAGGTCGCGGTACTCTTCTCCATACCGCTCGGCAAACGCGCGTGCCAACCCGTCGCTCACGTACCGCTGCGCAAACTCACCATGTTCGTGATGCTGGAAATAGCCCCAATCCTGCTGGATGTGCATTTCGTCGGAGTACAGCGCGTTGAGCTTCACGCCCGCCTCGGCATACTGGTCGACCAGTTTCTGCAGATAGGGGAGCGCCTGCGGGCTGAAGTAGTCCATCTCCGGCGTGCGGTACGCCTGGACGACCAGCACGCGGTTGAGCGGCCCGATGTCCGCGCGACCAGTCCCGTGCACTCGGATCCGCTGACCCGTGGACACGGTGCTGCCCTCCCATACGTCGACTTGCGCCACGTCGGTGATCTCGACAATCGACTCCGGGGGCACGACCCGATACGGGGTTCCCCGCACGATGTGTTCCTGGAAGGCGAACACACGCACGCCGGCGTCCTGTACGTCGATCGGTCCTTTGTTGTTGGCCCAGCGCCGTTGCCGCCACAGTTGGACGCTGAACGTCCCTGTCTGTGGATCACGCAGCCCCTTGCGATAGTGTAGCCAACGCCCCGATTCGCCGGTCGCTTTCTCGTACGCCGGGCCGATTTCCAGCGGGCTCAGCAGCGACAGTTCCAGACCCAGGCCGTACTGCTGTGCAAACTGGCTGATCCTGGCGATCAGCGCGACGTACTCCGGCATGTCGGGAGTCAGACGCCTGGGGGTATCCTGCCCCGGCCGGTACTGGCGGAAGAAATGGTCGAAGGCGACGATCAGCGTACGGAAACCGGCCTTCTGGGCCCGTTCGCAAATCTGCCGCAGGCTCTCGTTACGCGGAGCGAACGTCAGCGCCAGGTTCATCTCGGCGTCCGGATCGGCAGCGATGGTCTCCAGTTCCTGATCGCTCACCAGGATGATGTTGGCTTTGCCGAGAAACCCCCAGGGACCGGGGAACGCCACCAGGTCCCCCTGATAGACCTGTTCGGCCACGCGCTCGGGCCCGACCTCCGCCGGCTCTGCGGCCCAGACCGCGCAGGAACCGGCGAGCCAGCCCAGCATACACCCTGTGATACTCAACGAGATGCGATGCACCAACATGGATCGACCTTTCATTAGGAGCGTTGTGCGGCACGTACTCCGTCCCCCCCCGGGCCCGGCTTCCATGCCAGGCGGCGGCGAAGGCGGCGAGCTCGTGCACCTTCCTCTGCGGCAAACCTCTCCGGAAAACGCGGCGCGTCATGTCAACGCGGGCAACTCCCAGCCTTTCCGGCGCGGGCGCGACAACATGGTGTTGGCCTCGTCACAGTTGGTGAACCGTTCGGCCACCGGATCCCAGTTGAGCGTTTTGCCGACCTGCCCGACATCGCGCACGATGTTGACCAGATAGCAGAGCGACGACGAACGCTGACCGATTTCGATGTCGGCAGTACACGTCTCGCGGCTCTTGATGCACTCGACCCAGTTCTCGATGTGATACGCGGTCTCCGGCCGCGTGTTCGGACCCGGGTTGTCTGGTGAGCGGACGATGTCCTTCGGATTGCTCGCAAGCTTGTTGCGGTTGATCTCGATCTTGCCCTGCTCGCAGACGAAGATCGCGCCCAGGCCGGGGCCGCGATCACCGTCCATGTTGAGCTGCAGTTCCGTGCCGCTGGCGAACTTCAGTCGCATCCGAGCCCGCGGGCCGATCAGCTTGGCCATCCCGTGGTAATCGGTCCCGGTGTCAATGTCCCCCGTGTCGCCGATCAGGACACCGCCGACCGTCTCCCGCGGCGCGAACTTGCCCGTGTCGCGTTCGGCCACCGGCTCGAGCAGTTCGACTTCCACCGGCCCGGTGTCGTCCGTGCCCAGCGCACGGTTGATCTGGTCGTAGGAATGCGTCCCCCAGCCGGTGACACCGAAGCACAGACCACCGCCGTCATAGTCCCACCATTCCGCCCAGCCGTACTGCAGCCGGTTGTCGTGGGGTCGCAGTTCAGCCTGGTTGGTCCAGATATCCCACCAGGGGGCGACCGGCTCCTTCACGTCGGCGGATGAGGTGGCGGTCCAGCGGCGCGGGCCCACGAAGTTCGGACCGATGACGGTCTTGCACTTGCCCAACGCTCCGTTCTTCACCAGATCGCTCGCCCAGTTGTTGATGGGCATCGAACGCTGCTGCGTGCCGACCTGGGTGACGGTCTTGTACTTGCGCGCCGCTTTGACCATGTCCCGGCCTTCGGCGATTGTCAGGCACATCGGCTTTTCGATGTAGGTGTCCACCCCCATCTGCATGGCGTGGACCGCGATCCAGGCGCGGGCATGAGTCGTGGTTTCGATCATGACCCCGTCGAGCTGTTCTTTTTCGATCATCGCGCGGAAGTCGTCGTAGACGCCCCAGGCCTTGCCGCCCGACAGCTCTTCCACATATTTCTGGGCCCGCTCCAGGAGGCAGTCGCAGGCGGCGACCACCTGGAAGCCCTTCACGTCGGCGGCTTCGGTGATGACGCGCGACCGGCCACCGCAGCCGATCACGCCCACACGCACCGTCTCACTGGGCGGCGCGTTCCCGTCCCTGCCCAGGACCCGAGCCGATACGAACAGGGGAAGAGCAACCGCCGCCGTTCCCGCCTTCAGGACGTCACGTCGCGAGTATTTGTTGTGTTGTGCCACAGTGGAGCTCCTTAATATGAGAATCAATGTGTCAGCATGAGAATCAATGTGTCAGCGGACTTCGCAGGGGTGGGACAGCTGCGGGGGTGCCATGGGCAAGATCTACCCATTATCACCGCGTCACTCGGGCGAACGCAAGCACGCGCGGTCCGTAAAAATCACGCGTGTCGAGGATATTGTCCGTATTCCCGTGCGGCAGCAACCATGGCGCGGAAATTCTCAGGCTTCACGCCGCGGTGGATGGTGTTACTGGACGAGAGGATGAACCCACCGCCCGGCGCGCCGGCCTGCAGGCACTGCCGCACCTCCTCCCTGACATCGTCCGGCGAGCCGGTGCAGAGTTGGCCCGTACAGTCGATATTGCCCTTCAGGCAGATCCGGTGTCCGTAACGCGCTTTCATCGCGGCCATGGTGTAGCCGCCGCTGGGATCGATCGGATCGAGGCAGTCGATGCCCGACTCCACCCAGTAATCGCTCACCGCATCGACGTTGCCGTCGCAGTGCTTGATGCACAGGTAGCCGAGTGCCTTGTAGCCCTGGATCGCCTGGCGAAACTGGGGCGCGATCAGTTCGAAGTACGTCGCGGGGCTGATCAGCAGGCCGCTGGCGTTGGCGATGTCGTCGGTCGTGGCGACGATTTCCAGCCCGTATCGCGCTCGGGCGGCGGCGGCCACTGCCAGGTTGTATTCGACGGCGCGCTCGAGCAGCTCACGGTACGCCACCGGCTCGAGCAGCAACGACATCAGCGAACCCTCGTAGCCGAGCAGGTCGCGCATGTCCGAGAAGCCGTCGCGCAGGTTCAGTACCAGCGCTTTGCGATCGCCGAATCGCTGCAGCGCGCTCTCAATCGCGGTGAAGCGGTGGGGCGCCTGCGGGTCGGGAAAAGTATACGCGCGATGGCGCGTAATGTCGGGAATCGGGCTTTCCCGCACCGCCGGCAGCACGTCGCCGGTCAGCTGCCGCCGCGTCCCCCATTCGTCGACGAAAGTCACGTCATCGAGAAACCGTTTCTCGTAAGTCGGCCGCAGATTGATCCCGTCCAGGTCGAGCCGGTCCACGATGTCGATGATGTCGCCGCTGCCGACCAGCGCCTCGCCAACGGCCGCGTCCACGAACCATTCGAAGACGGGTACGCAGTCGGGCACGTCGCGTCGCAGGGCACAGGTGATGCGTTCCCGCCCGTTCACGTCGTGAACTCCTTGAAGATGCGGTGGTTCAGGGTGGCGGTGGCCGGATAGAGCTGGCGGTAGAGCTCAAACCAGTCGGTGTACCGCGCGGTGCGCTGCGGATCCGGCAGGTAGGTCTCTCCCTCCCGGTAGACGTGCTGGCAGGCGTCCTCCGCGTCCCGGTACAGGCCGACACCGATGCCGGCCAGCAACGCTGCGCCCAGCGGCGTGGCCTCCTCGATCCGTGGCGTCTCAATGGGGCGTCCAATCACATCGGCTTTGTTCTGCATCCAGAACGTGTTGCGGATCGCACCACCCACCGCCACCACCCGCTCCAGCCGGCTGCCCAGCGAATTCTCCAGCGCCAGCACCGTGTCGAGGAACTGGTAATCCAGTCCTTCGATGATGGCGCGCAGCATGTGGCCGCGCGTGGCGCGGGGCGTCAGGCCGGTGAAGACGCCCAGGCTCTGCCCGTCCACGATCGGACACGAAGCGCCCGACATGTGAGGCAGGAACAGCACGCCGCCGGCCCCGGGCGGCACTGCCTCGGCCTCGCCCATCAGCAGCTCCCAGGACAGGGTCTCGGCCGCCAGTTTGTCGTCGCTTCCGACCAGCTGCCGGCGATACCACTCAACCATCTCGCCGGCCACGTTGCCTCCCCAGATCGAGTGCAGGCCCGGTACCACGTGCGCCTGCACCGTCATGCCGGCACGGCGGAGTTCGTCCTTGAGCACGGGCGTGTCGGTTGTCGTCTTGACGGTCTCCCAGGTGCCTGTGACGTCCAGCGCTACTCCGGGGCGGAATGCGCCGACCGGGAGCGTGCCGCACAGATGGTCATGTCCACCCAGGATGACGGGCGTGCCGACCGGCAGCCCCGTGGCCTCGGCCGCCCGCCGGTGGACCTCGCCGATCCACGTGCCGCTCGGGAGCACCTCGCACAGGATCTCGGGCCGGATTTCCGACAAGCCTATCAGCTCCTCCGACCACTGTCGCGTGCGCTGATCGAACAGCAGAGTGCAGGAGGCCATGCTGTAGTCGGTCACGCAGCGCCCGCACAGCATGTAGTTCAGGAAATCTTCAATCAACAGCCACTTGTAGGTCCGCCGGTAAATGTCCGGCTCGTGCTCGGCCACCCAGCGTATGCGGAGCGCTGAATTGATGGGCCACAGCGGATTGCCGCCGATGGCGAACTGCTTTTCTGCGCCGATACGGTCCAGCCACCACTGCATCTGCGGCACGGTCCGCGGGTCGAGCCAGCTGATCAGCGGATACAGCCATTGCCCTTGCTGGTCGATCGGCAGGCCGTCCATACCCATCCCGGTGACGGCCACCCCCCGCAGTTGCGCGGCCGCGGGCAGTCCTGCCACGGCCTCCGCAATGGCCGCGGCGGTGCCTCCCCAGATCTGCTCCGGCCGCCAGACCGTCCAGTCGGGATGGGCCGGGTCGGGATGGAACCGCTCGGTGGGCCGGCTGCCGCTGGCGATCAGGTTCCCCGCGAGATCATAGGCCACGGCTTTGAGACTCGTGGAACCCAGATCGATTCCCATCAAGCAGTCCATGGCTGCGTGTGCCTCCAGGTTAACGCATGAGCAGGCCGCCGCTGACATTGACCACAGCGCCGGTCATGTAGCTGGCCCGCTGGGACGCGAGAAACAGCACGACATCGGCGATCTCTTGCACGTCGGCGATGCGCCGCAGCGGGATGCGGGCGAGGTACTTGGCTTCGTTGACGCGCAACGTGGCCTCGGTCATCCCGGTACGCATCATCCCGGGGGCGACGGCGTTGACGGCGATCTGGTGCACCGCCAGTTCGCGCGCGAGCGAATAGGTGAGTGCGACGAGGCCCCCCTTGCTGGCATCATACGGCGCATGCCCCGTGGTCGAACCCAGAAACGCCGCGGTGGAGGTGACATTGACGATCCGCCCCGGGCGGCCGGCCGCGATAAGCCGGCGCGCCAGTTCGCGGCAGGTGAGAAACACGCCGGTCAGATCGACGGCCAGCGTCTGGGTCCACTGCTCCAGCGACAGCTCGGTCACGGGGCAAGTGGGGCAGATGGCGGCGTTGTTGATCAACACGTCGACCGGTCCCAACGCGCGCTCCGCGGCGTCGAACATGGCCACTACGTCAGCCTCCCGAGCCACGTCGCCCGGCACGTGGATCATCCGCGCGGTCGCCGCCGGACCGCTCTCCGGATGTGTGTCCAGATTCGTGTCCAGATTCGTGTCCGGACTGGCCGGCGTGGCGTCCTGGGCACTGCGGCGCGCATTGACCGCCACGCGAACCCCCTCCGCGAGCAGACCGGCGCACACCGCCTGGCCCAGCCCCCGCGCGCCGCCGGTCACCAGTGCCACTTTGTCCTGCAGTCCCAGATCCATCGCGTGCCTTCCTTTCGAGCGGATTCTAACCTTGGCGCGCCGGGTGTCGCAACATGGCCGCCCACTGCCGTCCACTACTTGACTACTTGGAAACCGCCGGCGCGTGGACTATATTCGCCGCTGCGACAGCAGGGAGATTGAAGAGCGCTGGACTATGGACCTGGACTTGCGGAACAAGGTGGCGCTGGTGACCGGCGGCGCGCGCGGGCTGGGCCGGGCGGTATGCCTGGGGCTGGCCGCCGAAGGCGCGCGGGTGATGATCAACTACCGGCGCGACGCTCAGGGGGCCAATGCGCTGGCGCGCCTGATTCAGGAGCAACACGGCACAGATGCCGCCTGTGTGGCTGGCGACGTAGCATCCAGTACCGACGTAGCGCGGATGTTCGACGAGTGTGAATGCGTCCTCGGCACGCTCGACATCCTGATCAACAACGCGGGAGTGTGGCCTACCGCGTACGTCAAGGACATGACCGAAGAGGCCTGGGACCGGACGCTGGCCGTGAACCTCAAAGGTGCGTTCCTGACCTGCCGGGAAGCGGTCCGACGCTGGATCGCCGCACAGCGCGGCGGGCGCATCGTAAATGTCAGCTCGCAGGCTGCGTTCGTCGGGTCCACGACCGGCCATGCGGACTACGCGGCGTCCAAAGCGGGGCTGATCACCCTGACTGTCTCGCTGGCGCGCGAGGTCGCGTCCCAGGGGATCCATGTTAACGCCGTGGCGCCCGGCATGATACGGACGGACATGGTCCGCGGTGCGCTGGAACACAACGCCGCACACTACTTGCGGCGCATACCGCTGGGGCGCATTGGCGAGCCAGAGGAAGTGGCCCGGGTGATCGTGTTCCTGGCATCCGGCTGCGCCAGCTACATGACCGGCGCCACGGTCGACGTTTCGGGCGGGATGCTGATGCGTTGACGCAGTCGGGCCGTTCCGCCGGAATGGATCTCGACGCTGGAAGCAGAACTGAGAGTCAATTGGTGACGGTCCATGCCGGCGGCCTGGATCGGCCTGGGAACCCACACGTGCTGACATCGCTCAAAGACATTCTGGCCCATGCCCGGGCCAACCAGTATGCCGTCCCGGCCTTCGATTGTGTCGAGGACGTCATGGTGCGCGCCATCCTGGAAACTGCGGAGGAACTGCAGGCGCCGGTCGTGATCATGGGCTTGCCCCCCGACATCGAGGGCAACGGGATCGTGTACCTCGCCGGACTCGTGCGCGCGGTGGCCGAACACCATTCGGTGCCCGTCGCGCTGCATCTCGACCATACGACCGACCTGACGCTGGTTCAGACCGCCATCGATTTGGGATTCACCTCCGTGATGGTCGATGGATCCAGTCTGCCGTTTGCCGAAAACGTCGCGTTGACGCGGCGTGCGGCCGAGATGGCCCATCCGCACGGAGTGAGCGTCGAAGGGGAACTGGGACACGTGGGGGGGATGGATCTGGAGGCGACCGAGTGTGGCGACTCGGTACTCACCGAGCCGGACGAGGTGGCGCGGTTCGTGGAGCAGTCGCAGGTGGATGCGCTGGCCGTGTCGATCGGCACGTCGCACGGCGTCTATCGCTCGCTGCCTGACCTGGCCATCGATCGGCTGCAATTGCTCCACGCGGCCAGCTCTGTGCCGCTGGTGCTGCATGGGGGATCGGGCACCCCGGACGACCAGATCCGGGCGGCGGTCCGGCACGGCATCTGTAAACTGAACATCTACGCCGATTGCCGCATCGCGATGGGGCGGGGGCTGCAACAGTCGGCCCGGACGATGCGGCGCGAGGACCCGCTGCCTCGCGAGTTGTTCGGCGACATCAAGCGGGAGATGGCACGCGTGGTGTCGGACAAGATTCACCTGTTATCGGCTCAGGGTCGCGCCTGGGCCCGGGACGGTGCGGCATGAAGCTCCTGGCGATCAGCGACACGTACATTCCGTACGAGTACATGCGGCAGGGACTGATGCCGCTCGCCGCGCACGGGGTTGAGGTGGAAGTGCGCCGCTGGGAACACGCTTCGTTAATCGAGTTACAGCAGGCCAATCTGGCGATCGAGCAAGGGGGTCCGGACGCGGTCGAGCTGCCCGCCGCGCTGCTGGCGGGCGTCGACGCATTCCAGATCGTGGTGGTCCAATTCGCGCCGATCGGCCAGCGGTTTCTGGAAGCCGCCACGTCGCTCCGCGTGATCGGCGTGATGCGCGGTGGCACGGAAAATGTGGTCCTGGAGCAGGCCACGGTGCGGAATATCTGTGTGCTCAACACGCCGGGGCGCAATGCCCGGGCGGTGGCGGAGTGCACGCTCGGGCTGATGCTGGCCGAGATCCGCAATCTGGCGCGGTCTCACGCCGGGCTGCGCGCCGGGCAGTGGCTGCGCGACTTCCCGAACAGCGCCGAGATCCCGGAACTGTGCGGCAAAACGGTCGGACTCGTCGGATACGGGGCGGTCGGACAACTGGTGGCCCACTATCTGGAGGCTTTCGGCAGCCAGATCGTGGCCTGCGATCCCTACTTCCAGGGCGACCCGGCCCCCGCGCAACTGGTCACGCTCGACGAGTTGCTGTGTCGTGCGGACGTGGTGTCCCTGCATGCCCGGCTGACCCCCGAGAGCGAGCATCTGATCGGGGCGCGGGAACTCGCCCTTATGAAACGGTCGGCCGTCCTGGTCAACACCGCGCGGAGCGGGCTGGTCGACGAAGCGGCGCTGATCGACGCACTCCAGAGTCGCACCATCATGGGCGCGGCCATCGATGTGTTCGACCACGAACCGCTGGCTGCCGACCATCCCCTGCTGAAGCTCGACAACGTTACGGTCACACCGCACCTTGCGGGCAGCACGATCGACGCGTTCCGCAACAGCCCGCGTTTGACGGCGGACCACCTGATCCGTCTGCTCGACGGCCAAGAGCGCGTGCCCATCGTCAACGGGATTCGCCCGGTTTGGTGACCAACAGAACGGTGGAAACCACCGAGAGAGAGGGAGACGAACGCCATGAAGAAGGTCCTGATCGCGCCGCGGAAGTACGTACAGGGACGGGGTGTCCTGGGGGAACTGGGCCAGTACCTGAAGCCGCTGGGCAGGAAACCACTGGTGTTGTGGGACCCGGTGGTGAAGCAGATTGTTGAGTCCACGGTGCGGCAGAGTCTGCACGGCGCCGGCCTGGAAATGGTGGAGGCGGAGTTTGCCGGCGAGGCGTCGGCGGCAGAACGAACGCGGGTCGGCGCACTGGCGGTGCAGGGGCAGGCTGATGTGGCGGTGGGCATCGGCGGCGGCAAGGTGCTCGACGTCGCCAAAGCCGTCGCGGTGGACCAGCAACTGGCGATGGTCACTTGTCCCACCATCGCCTCCAACGATTCGCCCACGAGCGCCGCGTCAGTGTGGTATGACGAGAACCATAGTTTCATCAACTTCGAATGCTGGCCTGCCAATCCGGATCTCGTCCTGGTTGATACGCAGGTCGTGGCCAACGGGCCGGTCCGCGCTTTCGTGGCGGGGATGGGGGACGCCTTGTCCACCTGGGTAGAGGCGGAGGCGGCCTTCAAGTCCCGGGCGGCGAACATCGCCGGCGGCGCGCCTACCATGGCGGCGATGGCCATCGCCCGACTCTGCTTCGAAACCTTAATGGAATACGGTTTGGACGCCCGGCGGGACGTGGAACTGCACGTTGTTACCCCCGCGGTCGAAAAAGTCGTGGAGGCGAACGTGTTGCTCTCTGGACTGGGTTTCGAGAGCGGCGGCCTGGCCACCGCCCACATGATCGGCAACCTGCTGTCAAACGTGCCCGAATGCCAGGAGCAAGGGCTGATGCACGGCGAAAAGGTCGCCTTCGGTGTTATCACCCAACTGTGCCTGGATGACGAGATGGATGCCGACGAGAAGGCCGACATCGTCGATTTCGAAATCGAGATCGGACTGCCCGTGACCTTCGAGGAACTCAATCTCAAGGGGGTTACGCGGGAGCGGCTGCAGGAGCTGGCCGAAGCCTGCGCCGGTCCCGGATCGCTGTGCCACAATCACCCGTTCCCGGTCACCGCCGCCGACATCCTGGACGCCTTGTTCGCCGCCGATGCGCTCGGACGCCAGCGGCGGACGTTCGCTTGAGCAGGCGGGTGTGGTACAGTGGGACAGACTGCCCGCGAGCCCGGTGGACCGCCTGGTCTGCCGCCTGGCGGCATTGTCTGCTTGTCCCGCCTGTTCGTCGTGGTTCTGATGTGTGAAGTCGCAATCAAGATGAGGTATGTCATGATGTACAGATCGCAAATCGTCCGCATGTGTGTAGTCGCCAGCCTGGTCGGCTGGATCGTTGCCGCGCAGGGTTTCGCGCAGGGGACCGCGGTACCGAAGCCGGCGCAACCCAAGCTCTTCCTGGAACTCACCGGGCACTACAACACCCCCGATGGCATGGCCCTGCTGCCCAACGGGGACATTATTCTGGCAGTGCCGAACTTCAACGACTTGAGCGTCGGCGCGTACATGGTCCGGATCGCGCCCGACAATAGCGTCTCGGAGTTTATGCGGCTGCCGCACCATCCGGTGACTGGCCAGCCGGTCGGCCCGCTCGGTGTCTGCGTGGCACCGTCCGGCGACCTGTTCCTGGCCGATAACCAGACGACGGGCGAGCGCCAGTCGCGGGTGCTGCGGATCGTCATGAAGGATGGGCAGCCGGTGGACATCAAGCCGGTCGTGGTTGGAACTCACGTGTCGAATGCGGTGATCTGCCACGGTGGCTACTTGTACGTCAGCGACACGATGATCGACAAGACAGTCAAGCCGGCGATCAGCGGCGTGCTGCGCTTCAAGCTCGATGAACTCGACGGCGCACCGGTCGAGCTGGCGGCCGACGAAACGAAGGACCCGCATTTCCTGGGCGCGATCGAGGTGTACGATCCTGTCGTGCAGCTGGGTGCCGACGGATTGTGCTTCGATAAGCAGGGGAACTTGTACATTGGCAACTTCGCCGATGGCACCGTGCATCGCATGACGTTCGATGACAACGGCAATGTCACCTCCAACGAGATCTTCGCGCGGGCAGACTTCATGAAGAGCGCCGATGGCCTGACGTTCGACCCGCAGACCGGCGTCATCTACGTAGCCGACTCGCGGCAGAACGCCGTGCAGATGGTGCTGCCTGACGGCACGGTCAAGACTCTGGCCCAGAATGGCGACACCGATGGCCGGGATGGCGGCATGGATCAGCCCTGTGAAACGCTCCTGCGTGGCCGCGAACTGATCGTCAGCAATATGGACTGGCCCGTCCCGGGCGCGATCAACCAGCAGTATGACCCCCTGTGCACGCTGTCAGTGATCCAGCTGAAGTGATCCGCCAGGACAGCTTGGAGCCGGAAGTGGGGACGGGCCGCGAACACCGCGCGCCGGCGCGCGTGCCGCTGGCCCTCCCGACTGCCGGCCGCCGACCGCCGCGCTCCTACTCCAACGTCGGCTGGACCACTTCGCCGCGGAGCTGCGCGAGCCCACCCTCCTGTTCGTATACACCGTAGAACATCGAGACACAATCGAGCCAGAGGGTGATGCGGTGCAGGTCGTCGGGGGGCAGTTGGACGCCATGGTGGTCGCTCTGGAGCAGCCGGTAGAGCGGCGCGTCCAGGGCGCCGAACTTGCCGGGCGTCGTGCGGTAGGGATCGTGATAGTCGTGGAATCCGTACTTGTGCACGAGGTTTTCGTACGAGGCGTACCAG
Source organism: Planctomycetaceae bacterium (assembly GCA_012729315.1). Lineage (GTDB taxonomy): Bacteria > Planctomycetota > Planctomycetia > Pirellulales > Pirellulaceae > JAAYDI01. Next base: position 11,337 of record JAAYDI010000102.1, on the reverse strand, counting down.
TTGCGCACGATGGGGTCCCGCGCCAGATTCGGGGCCGTGTCCGGGTGTTGCGCGTGGCAGTCCACGCAGTGGCGGTCCAGCACCGGCTGGACGAGCCGGGGGTAACTGAACGGTTGCGACCCGTCGACGTCGGGGGTTAACGGTGACGGAGCGCGGCGCAGCGCGAGCGGTACGGGAGTGGCGGGGAACGACACGCGATGCCGCTGATTGTGGCACCCCGCGCATACCAGTTGCTCCCCTTCCCGCACGTGCGTGGCCGATCGCATCGACTGCACGGCAAGTCCCTCGGCATTCAACGCCTGGAAGAAGAGTTCCTTGTTGGCCGGTACGCGGAAGTAGGCACTGCCGTCCGTCTCCACCGGCACGGTCCCCAGCACATGCCGGACGGGAACCACCGAGTCCTCGGCGGTCGCCACCCGCGCGCCCGTCTCGTGGGGTGGTGCGCCTGAGGGGACACTCATCGGGAACACCTGCAGCACGCGGAGCGCCGTGATCTCGGTTCCCGCTGGCCATGGCTTGAGGCTGTCATAGACGTTGACGACAGCGACCGTCCCGGTCGGCGGCGTGGCGTCGGCCGGCTCGTCGGCCCGCGTGGCGGGATTGGTGCCGGTTCCCCGCGTGGCGAGCTCGGGTGACACGCGCGGCAGCGGCCGCGGGCGGAGCGGGATCGGGCTCAGGCAGCTGATGTCCGGATCGCGGTAGATCAGTTCACGGTTTCCAAAGGCATCCAGCAGATAGATGCCGTAGTCGCCGCGCGCCAAGGGGCTGCCCTGCTGATTTCCACCCGGCTGCATCCCGGGATCGCAGACGCACAGGTAGAAGTCTTCGCTCAGCGGCCAGGGGGTACCGTACACCTGGGCCCCCCCCTCCGTCTCGGGAAAACCGACGTCGGGGGTGATTCGCCGCACCGGGCTCATCGCATCGTCATCCGCCTGATTCGGATCGATGATAACCAGGGATCCGAACGCCTGGCCGTGATGCGGCGCGGCGGTCGCCACCAGGCGGGACGAATGCGGAATCGCCCGGCAATCGACCTCCATGTCGGGCCGCGCAGACCGCGTGGCAAAGTTGCCGTGCACGGCGCGCGGGTCGCGCCCATCGAGCGTCGTTGTCCACGGCATGTGGGCCGTGCATCCGTGGCGATCGACATAGTCCCAGCGCGTCCAGAGCAGCAGGCCGTCATGCGTGACACTCGGATGCCACTCATTCGTCTCGTGGAAACTCAGGCACGTGATGTCGCTCCCGTCCGCAGCCATATCGAACAGCGTGTAGTTCGGACAGACGCGGCCACAGCGGAGGTAGCCCCCGCGGCGCTCGCTGATGAACGCGATGCGCCCATTGGGCAGCCAGCAGGGGTCGAAGTCGTTCCACGTGCCGTCGGTCAACTGCCGCAGGTCCGAGCCATCAGTGTTGACACTGAACACATGGTAACAGCGTCCCTCGGCCCAATGCCCCTGCCGCGGATCCACGTGGTGCCGGTGCGTCATGTCCCCCGTGTTTTCCACATAGGCGAACACGATGCGGTGGCCGTCGTACGACAGGTCGGGCGAGAGAAATGTGCCCCCCTGCCCTTCGGTCCCCTGGCGGTTGCCCATGCCATCGAACGTGACGGTCAGCGGGCCGACCGGCCCGCCAGAGAGCGGCTGTCCCGCCAGTCGTGCGGGGGAAGCCACGGTCGCGTGTTCCAGCACGTCACGCACCTGCGGCTGCGCTCCGAAGGGGTCGGACAACACGTACAGGCCGCCCCCGGGCGCGGCCGCCATCCCGTAATACTGGTCGCACATGTGGTCGTACAACGCCCGGTGCCGCTTGATGAACAGGATCTCGTCGAAGTTCAGCAGCGGATTGGACAGCGCGATCGCACGCCGCACGCGGCACACGTCGACAAACAACGCCTGCCGCCCTTCCCGATCTGCCAGCTCGACCGCTCGATTGCGCTCGCCCAGCTGCCGCAGCGACGCCGCGTGCGTATCGAGCTGCGGCGCGTTCGGCATACGCTGAAGATGCGCGAGCAGGGCGGCCGTGCGCCGCAGTACAACATCGACCGGGTCCCGGTCCTCGGCCAGAATCAAGGCCTCGGCGCGGTAGGTCGTGTCGGCCACTTGCGCGAAGTGATTGCGGTTGCCAAGCGACTGTTCCAGAGCGGCGTACTCATGGCTCCACTCCGCCGGCAGCCGGGCCTGGGCACTCTGCCACGGACCGGCCCAGGATGCCAGTACCAATCCACCGAGCCCGATGCAGTTGCGGATCCACCGACCAGTGCGACGTTTCATCCTTCACTCCTCTCCCTCGCAAGTGCCACGGCTGACCGATTGTGCTGAGGGTCATTCTAGCCGCAGGCGGCGGCCATTTCCATAATCTGGAGGCCGGTCGGCAAGTCATGGGGAGGGCATGCATGCAGACGGTTGTGGTGTCGATGCGTGGCGGTCGATTATACTGGAGCCCGCGTATAACATCCGCGTACGACAGAAGGAGATGGCCGTGAGGCTCGGGTTCTCTGCAAAGCAAATGCTGCTGTTCGTGCTGCTGGCCAGTTTCTGTTTCGCGTTACGGGTGCCGCTGCGCGCGGAAGAGGCACCGGAGTCGGCGGGTGCGGCGGAAGCGGCAATGCGGCGGCAGCTCGATGCGCCGCTCCTGTTCGTCAAACGCCACTCGTACACAGGCATTCACATCTACGACACGTACTACAAGTGGCCGCCGGGCGGCGGCGGGATCTATGTGATCGAGAACCCGGCCGAGTCGCCCGAGGCATGGCGCGTGCGGCCGATCATCGATCCGACGACCCCCGAAACGCTGGGTGCCGGTGTGTACACGCACCCCGAGCTGTCTTGGGACGCCACCCGGTTGCTGTTCTGCTTCAAGGGGGAGCCGGAAGGCAGCACGAGCATCTACGAGATCGGCATCGATGGCACCAACCTGCGACGTCTGACCGATCCCACGCCGACCTGCCACGCCTATCAGGGGAGCCTGCACGGGCAGCACGATGTGGCACCGGCGTATCTGGCCGACGATCGGATCGTGTTCCTGTCGACGCGCCCCAGCGGACTCGTCCCGTGCAACAACACGGGCGTGGCCATCCTGCACGTGATGAACGCCGACGGTTCGGACATCCATCCGATTTCTGTGAACAACGTCAACGAGTTTGACCCGTGTCTCATGCCTGACGGACGGATCCTGTTCGGAAGGTGGGAGTATATTGACAAGAATGCCCTGACGATCCAGTCGCTGTGGACTGTCAATCCGGACGGCACGCAGGAGACGGCGTTCTTCGCCAACAACATGGTGTTTCCCGAGGCGATCCTCGACGCGCGTCCTGTTCCAGAATCCCGGCAGGTGATCGGCACATTTGCCAAGCACAACAGCACGCCGCGCGGCTCCATCGGGCTGGTCGACCCGCGTGTGGGCAAGAACAGCCTGGAGGCGATCACGAATCTGGAGCACCCGGATCAGCCGGACTGCGACATCGGCGACTCGTGCGAGCCGTGGCCGCTGGCCAGCGGCAGTGTGATCTTCAGTGGCCGTCCGGCAGGCAGCGCGCGGAACGTGCTGGAAATGATCGATCGGGCCGGGCACCGGTTTGTCCTGCACGCGGATCCCGACATCTGCCTGCACTCCCCGATGCTCGTCAAGTCCCGCCCGCGCCCGCCCGTCCTGGCCGACCTGCGAGACCGCACCGCGCGCACCGGGCGGTTCTTTGTGCAGAACATCTACGACGGGTTGCCCGGTGTGAAGCGGGGGACTGTCCAGTGGCTGCGGGTGATTGAAGAAACCTCGCGCACCAGCGGCCGCACAGACGGCCCGAACCCGTACAATCAGACGTTTTTGATCAGCAGTGCCTTGGCGTTCAGCGCCAAGAACTTTCTGGGGATCGTACCGGTGGAACCGGATGGGTCGGCGTACTTCGAGGTGCCGGCGGGCCGGGCTGTGTACTTGCAGGCGTTGGATCGCCATGGCCGGCTGGTCCAGAGCATGCGGACGTTCGTGCAGGCTGCCCCCGGCGTGACGCGGTCCTGTATCGGGTGCCACGAACACAAACACACGGCGGCCGCGAGCAGCGCCCAGGTGGCGACGGTGCTGCAGCGTTCTCCCCGCACGCTGCAGCCGGAGTCCTGGGGCAGCGGGCTGCTGGACTATCCGAGCATGGTGCAGCCGGTGCTGGACCGGCACTGCGTGCGTTGCCACGGCGGCGAGGAAGGGATTGCGCACGGCGTCGATCTCTCGGGCGGCTGGACCGAGCATTTCAACATCAGCTACGAGACGCTCACGAACCGCTGCGAGACGCAGCTGGTCGCTTACTGGATTGCCGGCATCGATTGCATGAACGGCACCGCCCTGTGGTCGTCACAGATCTTCCCGCCGCGTGCGCACGGGTCCGGCATGGCACCGCTGGCCAAGCAGATTATGAGCGGGCATGACGGGCGGGTCAGCGAACTCTCGCGGCCGGAACGTGATCTGTTGTTCGCCTGGATCGACACCAACGGCGTATACTACGGCACCTGGGACCGGACGGCGAGCGGGTGCGCGATTCAGAACTGGAGTGCCATGCAGAAAGCGCTGACCGAAGAAATGCGCGCTGCGGGATGCCTCGAGTGTCACGGGCAGAACGGGCAACTGACCTACTTCGAAAACGATTGGGTGAACCTGGAACACCCGGAATACAGTCGCCTGCTGCGCGCGCCGCTGATGAATCGCGGCCGGGGGTACGGCCTGGCCTGGTGTCGCCAGCGCCGCGTGACACCCGATCGGCAGCGGATTCATCTGTTATGGGACGGTTATGCGCACGCGGTGCAGCCGCCCGAGGCTTTTGCGCGCCATGAGCGGGTGCTGCCCCAGCGCGACGGAGAGCCGGTGGTGACTTTCGCCTCGGTCGACGATCCCGCGTACCAGGCCCTGTTGCGCATCATTCGTGATGCGCGGGAAGCCGCGCTCGCCGTGCCGCGCGTCGATATGCCGGGCGCCGACGTCATCGCCGGAACCTGCCGCCAGTTCTGCCCGCCGGTGCCGGACAGCCGCCCACTGGCACTCAGCGCGGCGCTGCTCGACGGGAGCGGGGTGCAACTGAGCTGGCCACAGTCGGCCGGCGCCATCGGCCTGCTGTTCGAACTGCACCGGTCGCCGACGGCAGGTTTCGTCCCGGACGCCTCCACACGCATCGCGCAGACCCCCCTGTTCAAACTGACCGATTGGCAGGCGCCGCCGGGGAGGCAGCACTATGCCGTCGTGAGCGTGTCCGGCGAACAGCGCGGTGAACCTGGCTATGCGTCCGTCGAAGTGCCTGTCGACGTCCCGCCCGCTGCGCCTGCCGGCGTGCGCGTTGTGGCCACCTCCGGTGTGGTGCGCCTCGACTGGACAGCGCCTCCAGGGCCGCTTGCCGGCTACCACGTCTACCGGCGCGATGCGGACGGCACGGAGTTCACCCGGCTGACCGGAGAACCGGTGCGGCGCAGCGATTTCTCGGATCTGCAGGTCGAGCCGGAGCAGCGGTATACCTATGTCGTGCGCGCGGTCAGCCGGCGCGAGACGCTGGGGGAGGCGTCGCATGAAGTGGAGGCCACGGTAGAGACGGTCCTGCCGCCGGTGTGCACGGTGGTGCTGCACCCCGAGCCGCAGGCCGAACTGCTCGGCCACGGCACGCTGCCTGGCAGTCTGCACGCCGGTGCGACCATCGCGGAAGAGGCGGTGGATCTGCGCCAGGGCGGATACATGACGATCCCACACGCCGACTGCTTTGATCTGACGCAGCCACTGACCGTCGTATGCCGCGTGAAATTCGAGCAACCGGGGACGATGCCGGTCGTGCTCAGCTGCGGCGCGTGGAATCAAGCCGGCTGGTTCATCCAGTGGCTGGGTAACACCTGGCGATGGCACGTGGGCGGCGTCGACTGCGATGGCGGCTCCCCCGCGATCGGACAGTGGATACACCTTGTGGGGACGTTTGACGGTCAGCGGCTGCAGCTGTTCCAGGACGGCACGCTCGTGGCCGAACGGGCCGGGGCCTGCCAGCTGGCCCCCTGGCCTGGCGACCTGCATATCGGGCAGTACAGCGGTGGGCCAGGGCCCGCCTACCAGGTTGCCGGCCAGGTCAAGGATATCCAGATTTATCACCGGCCGCTGGACGAGTACGAAGTGCAGTCGCTCGTGAAGGACTAAACGAGACGAAGACCGGTCGCGGCCAGACCCTCACGCCCGCAGCCCCTTCAGATTCGGTTCGAGACGCTCGGTGCAGGCGAGCAGTTGCTGCCACGTGATTTCGCCTTGGCTGTAGCCCGCCTTGCGCGCCATCACGGCCAGCAGGTTCGAACGCGCGGAAGCGGCCGCGGTTTCGTTCGCGTACTGCCCGGTCGCAACGAACTGGTGGAACTCCACAATGTTCGTCACGGCACCAGTCGTGTAGAGCGACCCGGTATTGCCACCCTCGTACGGCTTCTGTCCCCGGATCCAGACGTCCCCGAAGTAATCCGTGTCGATCACGCCGTCGGCGCCGAATACGCGGCAGCGAATCTCGTCCTTGACCCCCGGAATCGTCTGGATGGCGGTGAATGAGATGATGAAACCATCGGGATACTCGAAGTTCACCGCGAAGTGATCCCAGATGGTGTTCTCGGCGCGCAGCGACCGGCCGCCCGTCCCCCAGGCGCGCACCGGCTCCGCATTGGCGATCCAGGACGCGACGTCCAGTGAATGGATGGCCTGCTCTACCACGAAATCGCCCGACAGGGCCAGCACATGGTACCAATTACCCGGCTGTTCCTCGACCGAGGTCGGGGCCGGCCCGCGACTACCGCCCGACCATGGATAGTGCGCTTCGCCCAACACCAGCTTGCCAAGATCCCCGGCATGTACGCGCCGCACCGCCTCGCGATACAGTTCGTTGGCGCGCGTCTGGAAGTCCACCAGAAATACCAGCTTGTTCTCGGTCGCCAGTTTGCCCGATTCCGCGATCGACAGGCAGCCGGGGACGTCCACCGCAATCGGTTTGGCCAGAAACACGTGCTTGCCAGCCGCCACGGCTGCCGCCGCCTGCTCCGGATGAAAATATGGCGGCGTCTCGATCACCACGGCATCGAGTTGGCCGTCGAGCAGTTGCTTGTAGCCGGACAGGCCGCTGTAACGACGCGCTGCATCGATCTTCAGTTGGTCGCCAGTCGCGTTAGCCCGGTCGGGGTAATAGTCCGCGCAGGCCACCCACTGGTACTTGCCCGTGTCCTGGAACAGCTTGGCAATCCAGTTGCCGCGGCCGCCACAGCCAATCAGGCCGAGTGCGAGCTTCTCATTGGCCTGGTAGCCCTTGACCAGAGAAGGAGCCGCGATGAGCAGGCCAGTCGCCGCTCCGGCACTGGCTACAAAACTGCGGCGATTCACCCCCGTATTGCGATCACACCTGTTGCCCGTCATCAGCCAACCTCCGGCGAGAAGAGATTCATGCAAGACCTGTAAACCAGAGTATCCGCTGGGTCCGTCCGTCGCAATCACGGGCCCCGCTGCGCCTGGATTCGTTTGTTAGCCGTGCTACACGCCCCACTGGACAGGCAAATTGACTCACTCGGGAGGTGCGGGAGAGATGGTGGCCCGTGCTCTGGATGAGGAGCTGACGCATCAGCACGCGGCTCATTTCCAAGGTACGGCGTCTTGCCCCGGTGTCCGCTTGTCCGCTGTTCTTTACCGCGAAGCGGTTACACGCCGCAGCGGAAGTCTCGGCTACAATCAGTGGCTCCGGGCTGTTCTTTACCGCGAAGCGGTTACACTCCGCAGCCCAGGGTCGCTGCGCAGCAACGCACCCTTGGGTTCCGTACCGATTTCCACACGATTTTTTCCTCTCTCCTGCTCTGTTTTTTGCCGCGAAGCGGCAAAAAACGCTCGGGTTGGCGGTCTGTTGCCGTTCCACTATGGTGTCACTACGGTGGGACGCGAACGCCCCGAGCGCGGGTTTGCCCGTCCCCGGCAGACCGCCGCGCGGCCTGGAGTTGACCGGAGTACCCATGAGCTTTACATGGCACTATCCGCTGTACCTGATCCCGCTCGACGGGGGCTATGTGTCCGTGGTCGGCGCGCAACCTGAGGTGTCACCCGTTCACCATCTGGCCGTCTTCACGTCTGAAGACCTGGCGATGTCGTTCATGCAGCACTGTGCGATACTCGGCGCCCCCCGGCCGCTGCGCAATGCCCGGGAATTCGGCTGGTTGCTCCAGAGCCTGCGGCACCCGGTCACACAGGTCGCCTTCGACCCGCAGCCTGACTCCGCCCATGTGGCCAGTCGCTGGACCGCCACAGTGGAAGACCTGCTCCAACATCATCTGGTGCCCGACAACTCGCCGTGGAACTACCCCGTGTTCGTGGTGCGTCAGCAGCGAGGGTATGCGTCGATCCTGGGCCAGTCACCTGACGGCATGCGGTGGACCGCGGTCGGGCTGTTCACCCTGCGGGGGAAAGCGGAGGCTTATCTGCAGGCGTCGCATGCAGAGGGCACCATCTGCGAACTGGGCGAGGTGGCTGAAGTGCGCGCGCTGCTGCGCGAGATGGCCGCGACGGCGACGGCCGTGGCACTGGACCCCACCATCAGCGAGGGACGCCACTCGGCCGCCCACTGCTTCTCGATCCAAACGCTGCTCGACCGGTACCTGACCGCCAGTTCCTGAGAACGCGACCGTACCGGCCGGATGACGCCGCAGCACCTTCTCAGACGGCCTGGCGGGATGCGGTTTACCGCAAGTCCGGCACCCTGTGCGTCGGCCGAGCGAGGCGTGTCAAAACGCAACATACACTTGGGTACGACGATACTGCACTTGGCACGGCGCGCCGCACATTCTGACGCTGACAGGACATTAGGTCGTATGGGCGACGAATTGCGGCAGATTCCGCCGCGCTGGCCAGGGCCCTCGCGCGATCACTGCCGCCCTTATACTGACTGCCACGGGGAGCACCGGAGTCATGGCTCACACCGGAAACGCCGCACCACCGAATCCTGAACACATGCTTCAGGAGATCAGATCGAGCGTGCAGGCTGGTGATGCCATCAAGGTCCAGCTGGTACTGAACCATCTCGGTGATGTGGAGTGGAAAGTCCAGCACCAGTTGATCTACGAGCTGTTGCGGGCCGATGCGGAGTTCACGATCCCGCAGCTGAACCGCCTGGTCACGAGCTATCCGGAGCTGAGTGCGACTCTCCCGGTGATTCGCGAAACGCTGATCTCCCAGTTGATTGCCCATCCGGACCTGCTCGTGTACCACCTGCGTAACCCCTCCATCACCGACAAACGGATGTTGATCCAGCTGGCGGAGGAGCTGCGGTTGGAGGCGGCCGTTCCGGCGCTGATCGGCGTGTTGGGCGAGACCGACGAGCGGGAGACGATTGGAAGCGTGCTTGCCGCGTTGGGTGCGATTGGCGGCCCACAGGTTCTCAACACGTTGACTGAGTTTCTGTATTCGTCCGACCGCGAGCTGACGACGCGGGCGATTCACGCCCTGCACCAGCTCAGAACACCGGAGGCAATGACCTGGCTTGCTGAGCGCATGGGCACGGACAACGAGCTGGACCTGCTGATTATGGGGATCTTCGCCGAGGTCCAGGACGATATTTCGCTCGAGAAGCTCGCCGATGCTTTGCGTTCCTCGTACACGAAGATGCGTGTGTTTGCGAAGGAGCAACTGGTGCGTATCGGCCCGCGGGCGGTCCCGGTCCTGCTTGCGAACCTGAGCGACACGAACGCCGATTTCGTGATTCACGCGCTCAATGTGCTGGGTGCGATCGGGGATGCCCAGGCGGTGATGCCGATCCGCCGGCTGCTGTCTGCCGAACCACCGGACGCCAACGTGCGGTTTGCGGCGTACGAGGCGCTGGCACAGTTGCCGCTCGCCAAGGGCGCCTTCGCGCTGGCCGCCGGGTTGACCGATCCGGAAGACCATGTGTGTGTGGCGGCGGCGCGTGCCATCGACCGGAATCTGAACGATGTGCTGGTGGCAGGCGTGCGGAATCTGGTGCGCAGCGAGTGCGACGAAGCGCGGCATATTGCCAAGATCATCGTCCACGCGCAGGTGGAGAAGTTGTTCCTCAGCCTGGTCAGCGACGACACGTTCCAGCGGCTGGCGCTACGATGTCTGCCGCAGACGCATCCGGACGTACGGGAGTTCCACGTCAGGCTGTTGCAGCGGCATGGCTACGCCGAGCTTGCGGAGCGCGCGGTGGACTGCCACACGGCCGGCACGGTGCCACAGCGGCTGCGCATCTGTGCGGTGGACGACTCGCGCGTGGTGCTCAACATCTACCGGGCCACGCTGCATGAACTGGGGTTTGAACCGGTGCTGTTCGAGTTCCCGGCCAGCGCCCTCGAGTGGCTGCAGGACGAGAAGCCGGCCCTGGTACTGACCGACCTGAACATGCCTGTCATGTCCGGCCTGGAACTGGCCAGCAGAATCCGCCAGCGGTATTCCGCAGCCGAATTGCCCATTGTGCTCGTCACCACGCAGAGCGACGTGCAAGCGGGGGAAGCGGTCGCGGAGTCCGGCATCAACGAGGTGCTCGGCAAGCCGTTTGACGCGCCGACTCTCCAGGCTGTGCTCCATCGCCACCTCGGGCTTTGCCCGGTCGGATAGGACGCCGGCCCGGCCCGCACGCCAGGCAGGCAGGCTGAGAAGTGGCATCAGTGCGCTGCGCACGACAGCTTCAGATTGTCGATGTAGAAGACCGTCCGAGCGTCCGCGTTGCTGATGAAGCCGACCCATGTCAATCGATGGAACTGCGGGCTGCCAAACGCCAGCTCCGCAAACGTGCGCGGCGGCTGGCCAGGCACCTGCGGCTGTCCCTGCTGGATCCACAGGGACGGTCCCACCAGATACGACGGTTGCGACCAGTCCCGCCACTCGTGATACATCACGGCGCCTTCTTCCACGCGCAGGTCAAACGCACAGCGGGCGGTGCCATCTACGTACTGGGGGGTGTAGACAACGTGCGGATTGAACACATGCTGCAATCCGGGGGCGTCCACCACGCGCAGACTGTGCCGGCCGCCGGCCGCAGCCGCGTCACTGACCGCCACGGCATCCCCTTTCCGTTCGACGTTTACCCGCGCATCGTCCGGTGCGGCATCCACAGGTGAGCCACTTCGCATTGACGGTTTACTTCTCACTGCGAACCCTGTGTCAGGTTGGTGACCCTGCACCAGGGGTGCGGTACCGGGATAACTGTCGTCTGGCCGAAGGTCAGTTCTCACCGTAGCCTGGGGCAACGCCCCAGGAATGGGAGCACAACGAGGTGTTTGGCCGAAGGCCATATTCACACATGGGAGACCATGCCGTAGGTGAGTTTGGCCTTCAGCCAAACGTGTGCCATGGCTTCGATTT
>JAAYDI010000101.1 GCA_012729315.1 Planctomycetaceae bacterium | reverse complement strand
TTCACGCTCTCGACCGTGGCGAACGAATCGCCCGCCGAGACGGTATCGCCCACTTCCACCTGCATATCGACAAACACGATGTCCGACAGCTGATCCTGAGCGTAATCGGTCAGGCCAATCTTGGCGGTGTCGCCGTCAACAATGATCCATTCGTCGTTTTCGGTATATTTCGCGTTGTCAGGGGTTTTCCAATCAGCCATCTTGTGGAATCCTTTCCATTCAGAATGTCTCTCGCCAGGGACGCTGGCCCAAAGTGTAGCATAAAAAACGGGCAGACAGCATCAATTGACTGCCTGCCCCCTGTCGTGTCTGCCTGAGAGATTCCCCCACCCCTTGTAGATGGGATTGCCCCTTCGGCGCGTGCCCGTCACGCTTTCCAGAGGAGATCCTGGCCACGGGTGTTGTGACCTGAGAGTTTCGCGAGAACCCCAGTCGTGAGTTCGCCTCGCTTGCCCCTTCGGTGGCCTGCCGTCCGGCAATCCGGCGCGGCGCGGCGCTCTCCCCGCAGCCGGGTTAGTTCCGTAGCACTACGCGATCGCTTCGTTCTCCACGTCCAGCCACTCAAACAGCTTGCGGCGCACATCCGGCTTGGCGATCATGTTGATGGCGAAGTGCCCGGTCGCGTCAGCGACGATCGTGGCGCGCAGCAGCAGATCGCCCTCGGTCGTCAAGCCCAACTCCAGGTGCGCCTGCCCGGTCCCGACCATGCGCATGACCGCTAGCCGCTCGGTCGGCTTGAGCTGCGACAGGCTGGCGACGAGATCACGGTGGCGGGGTCGCAGCGCAATCTCGAGCGGGCCGTAATTGGCCGAGATGCTCAGGTACATGCCCTCGCGGCCAAACCACAACGACACCAGACGGGCGTCGGGATCCGTGCACCCGAGCCTGAGCGTGTCGTGAGCCTCATCGTAAGTTACGCTATCAAGCTTTTGATAGTGACGCATCGCCTTTTGTGCTCCATGTGGGCTCAGATAGTGGCACCGATTCCGGGGTGTGCCAGCGACATTATATCACAGGTGATGGTCCAGGTAAACGTGACTGCGCCACGCAACGCACAAGGCGATTGGCTGTCTTTTTGACCTGACGGCGCGCCCGGTATACTCTCGTGACAGGGGGGCATTGACGACAATGCCAGGAGGACTCTTATGCTCGGGAAGCGACAGATCACACACGGAATACCCGCCATCGCGGCCATCGCGCTGCTGCTCGGCCTGACTGTGTTGGGACTGCCCAGCACGTTGGCTCAGCAGAATACGCCCACGCCCACCGTGCCGGTCCAGACCCAGGTCTGGCTCGACCTCACCGCGACAGCGGGGGCACCGCCGCCCGCCGCCAACGCGTTCACCGCCACCTATGAGGCTGAGTTCGCCAATGCGGTCCGGACCGTCACTGCGGCCAGCCAGTCGACGCCCGTCACCGCACCACCGGAGCCAACCGGCAGCCCTACACCCATGCCTGCAGGGTCCGAGAGCGCGCTGCGTGCGTCCGCCAGCGAGCTGGTGCCCGTCACCGGTGGCGTGTTCCTGATGGGCACTACCCTGGAAGAAGCATCGCAGGCCGTGGATGAGTGCGCCCTGTACGGCAGCACCTGCGACATCGCCTGGACCGCGGACTCGATGCCCGCGCACCCGGTTACCGTGGACAGCTTCCAGATCGAGGTGCTCGAGGTGTCTGCCCAGCAGTTCGTGCAGTTCCTCAACGAGATGGGGCCCAACAGCCACCTCACCGGCTGCGAAGGCCAGCGCTGCGCGGCGACCGCTGCCGAAGTCGAGAGCAGCTTCATCACGTTCGACGGCCAGGAGTACGGGCTGACCAACGAGGACATCCTGGCCGACAAGCCTATCACCTCGGTGACATGGTACGGCGCGCAGGCCTACTGCCAGGCGATTGGCCGCCGCCTGCCGACCGAGGCCGAATGGGAGCGAGCCGCGCGCGGCCCGGAGAACTACATCTACCCGTGGGGCTTCACCTTCGATCCGGCGCGGGCCAATTCGTCGCAGTCCGGCACTGATGGGACCACTAACGTGTACGAATACCAGGTGAGCGCCGGCCCTTACGGTGCCGTGAACCAGGCCGGCAACGTGCAGGAATGGGTCGCCGACTGGTACCGCTCGGACTACTACGCGCAGCAAGCGGATAACCCGACTGCCAACCCCCAAGGCCCACCGACCGGCACCGAGAAAGTGCTGCGCGGCGGCAGTTGGGATACCGGGCCACTGTTCCTGCGCACCGTTCACCGCCGCAGCGCACAGCCCTTCGAGACCTCTCCGGCAGTGGGCTTCCGCTGTGCGGCGGATGCTCTTCCACAGCCCGCCGGCACGCCCACCAGCGCCCCGGCAAACGGCTGATCCCCAGCGTGAAACGAGCGCCGGGCGGGTGTCTCCATCCGCCCGGCAGTCCTCTTGCCAGCAGCGCACGAAAATCCTCCTAGCGTGGTCTTGCACCAGTACCCATGGACCATTTACAATTCGTGAAGGTCTAGGGTATAAATCATTTCAGATCATCATTATCTTAACGATGTCGGTTACACCCCCGGAGATAGTCGCACATGGCAATCACGGTCCGTTGGGACAATGAAGAAAAGACGATCGTCCGCTGGAACTTCTCTGGCCGGTGGACGGCTGAGGATCTCTACGGAGCACACGCACGGACGCTGGCGCTGGCGAAGTCCGTCGACCATACGGTGTACGGACTGGGCGCCGTGCACAGCCCGTCGCCACTGCCCTTCTCGACGATCAATGAGCAATTGATGGCTCGCTGGCCCGCCAACATGCATCACTTCGTTTTCGTGGGTGCCGGCGGCCTGGTCGAGAGCATGTTCTCGCTGCTGTCCCGGACCTCGCCGCATGTGCCGCGCATGATCTTCGTGAACACGTGCGCCGAAGCGTACGAGATCATCACCCAACTGCACCTCAAGGAAATCTACGTCAGCCTCTGACACGCCACGGGCACGCGCCTGCTGCGACCTGGCCGGGACTCTCATCCCGGCCATTTTTGTGTTGGAGCGGTTTTCGCCAAATCCAAGCCACCTGATATAATGGTGCCCTGATATTGAACCGGCAGACGCATGTCAGCGGGTTATAAATAGAATAGCCCGGCAGCAGATAACCTATGACGTTCACGTTCACGCTGGAAGCAGAGCACGGTATGGCGCGCGCCGGGGTGCTGGATACGCCCCACGGCCCTATCCAGACGCCCGTCTTCGCGCCCGTCGGCACACAAGCCGCCGTCAAGGCAGTCGAGCCGCGCGAGCTGCGCGAGCTGGGCGCCACGCTCGTTCTGGCGAACACGTATCATCTCCACTTGCGCCCCGGCGATGAGTTGATCGCCGACTTGGGCGGGCTGCACCGTTTCATGGCCTGGGACGGCCCCATCCTGACCGATTCGGGCGGCTTCCAGGTCTTCAGCATGGGAGAATTACGCTCACTCGATTCTGACGGGGCGACGTTCCGCAGTCACCTCGATGGTTCGCTATACCGCTTCACGCCCGAAACGTCCATTCGCATCCAGCACAACCTGGGGGCCGACATTATCATGGCCTTCGACGAATGCCCGGTGCCCAACGACCGCGCGGCCGTTCGCGCCGCCCTGGATCGCACGCACCCGTGGCTCGCGCGCTGCGCCGAGGAACATCACCGCAGCGGCGATCCGGCGCGTCAGGCCCTGTTCGGTATCGTGCAGGGTGGCATTTTCCCCGACCTGCGCGAAGAATCGGCCCGGTTTGCCAGCGGAATGGATCTGCCCGGCTACGCCATTGGGGGGCTGGCCGTGGGCGAAACCAAAGCGGACATGCTGGCTACCCTCGAATACACCACGCCCCATCTTCCCGCTAACAAGCCGCGCTACCTCATGGGCGTCGGCAGTCCTGAAGACCTGGTGCATGGCGTGGCACGGGGCGTCGATATCTTCGACTGCGTGCTGCCAACCCGCGTGGCCCGCAACGGCGCGGCCCTCACCCGCGAGGGCCGGATCAACATGCGCAACCGCCAGTACGCCGCCGACCCGGATCCCCTGGAGCCGGGCTGCACGTGCTACACGTGCCGGACGTTCTCGCGGGCATACATCCGCCACCTGGTCAAAGCCTCTGAGATCCTGGCGCACCAACTGCTAAGCCTTCACAATTTGCATCTTCTGCTCACGCTCATGCGTGAGATGCGCGCCGCCATTTTGGACGGCACCTTTACCGACTACGCGACCTCGTTCCTGGCAGCCTACCAGCCTGTCGGGGCACAGAAAGGGGCACTGAGCATCCCTGTCGGTTAGTCGGTAAACTGGCGTGGTCAATTTGTGTTCTTAGCAAGCGAGCCACCGAAAGGATCGCTTCCTTGGAGTTGTGGAAAGCCATCATCCTGGGCATCTTGCAAGGTGCTACTGAGTTTCTGCCTGTTTCCAGCTCCGGCCATCTCGTTCTGATTCCCTGGCTTTTCGGCTGGGACGAATCGCCACTCATCTTCGATGTGGTGGTTCATCTTGGAACCCTGGTGGCCGTGCTGCTGTATTTCTGGCGCGACTGGCTGACATTGTTACGTGCCGGCTGGACTGCGCTGCGCACTCGCTCAACCCAAGATCCTGATGCACGTCTCCTGCTGTTAATTGGCTTGGGGACAGTTCCTGCTGCTCTGGCAGGGGCTTTGCTCGAAGACGTCTTTGAGTCCGCCTTCTCTGAACCCGCGCTTGTGGCCGCGTTCCTGTTGGTGACGGCCCTTCTGCTCACGGTGTCGGAAAGGCTCAGTACCGCCAACCAGTCTTTGAGCGGCCTGACGGTCCGCGATGCCCTGACGGTGGGTATCGCCCAGGCGTTCGCGATCCTTCCCGGTATTTCCCGATCCGGTAGCACTATCGCCGCGGGACTCTGGCGAGGATTGCCGCGCGCCACGGCTGCACGCTTCAGTTTCCTGTTGGCCACCCCGATCATTTTGGGGGCTGGCGGCAAACAGGCGCTGGACGTCGCCACCGGCGATGCGATCGTTGGGCAGGACATGGCGCTTCCAATGGTTGCCGGTTTCCTGTCGGCGGCGTTGGTGGGCTACGCGTGTGTCTGGTTCTTGATGCGTCTGCTCAAAGAGCGGAGCCTGTACGGTTTTGCGGCGTATTGCGCAGCGTTCGGCACACTGTCATTGCTGGTGGCCCTCTTGACCTGAGAGGGAGGCATGAAGCGGGCCAAACGCACAATTGTCATCATAGGCCTGGCGCTGGCGAGTTGCAGCGGCCCGGTCTATGTCCCGACCAATACACCCACCATGCTGAGCGTGCGTGTCCTGGCAACGACGACGACCTATCCGCTGCTCCAGGATTTGGCCGCCGGCTACAAGCGCCCGGACGTCCTGCTGGCTGTTCAGAGCGCGGCCCTCAACTGGGAAGTCGTTTACAACCAGTTGGTGACGGGCCAGTATCCGTTCGCTCTGACGGCCTTCCTGCCCGCTGATGCCCGGCTGTGGGCCGCGCCTCTGGGCTACGACGGCATCGCCATCATCGTCAACGCGGCCAACACGGTGCCCGCCCTGACGGTGGAACAGTTGCGGGCGCTCTTTCAGGGACACATCACGCGCTGGATCGAAGTCGGCGGGCCTGATCTGCCGGTCACGGTGGTCAGCCGCGAGCCGGGCGCCGATATCTACCTGGCGTTCGACGCGCTGGTCATGCAGGGGCGGCCCGTTCGCCTGTCGAGCCAGCTCGGCCTGTCGAGCCAGGCGGTCATCAGCCTGGTCAACAGCACGCCGGGCGCTGTGGGCTATGTCAGCCTGTCCCAGCTCGAACCGCACCTCCGAGCCGTGCCGCTGCGGACGGCGCCGGACGAACAGCCGGTGGCCATCTCCGTCGACGCGATCGGTGACGGGACGTATCCATTACGCACGCCGCTGTACATCGCGGGCGCGGCCGCGCCCGCGGACGACAGCCCGTACCGGGACTGGTTCGCCTGGATGCAGCATGGCGAAGGTCAGGCCATCATCGAGCGCTGGCAGCTCGGCCTTTCCGATCCGGCGGCCCCCGCTGCGACCGGCTTCTGAAGCGGCACGAAGCCGGAGGGATCCTGCCAGTCTTTCTATGCATAGCTGCCCGTCTTGACGTATAATAGGGGTCGGTCGCAGCAAACTGCTGTTTTTATGCCATTGCGCTTACCTCAAGTCAGATAGATTGGAGAGAGTCATGAAGAATCGCGTGCTAATTTTGCTGATCGTCATCGCCATGTTGGCAGTCAGTGGGCTGACGACGGCTGCAGCGGCGGGCAATACGGACCTGATGGCCTTGACCACCGGACCGGTCACGCTCTACGCTTCTCCCAGCGAATCAGCCGAAGTCGTGGCCGAACTCGCCCCCTATACCACCGTGGCCGTGCTCGCGTCCGACCCCGGCGGGCAGTGGCTGGAGGTGGAAGCCGCCGACGGGACCGGCTTTGTCCTGGCCGACGCTGTGATCATTCTCAACATTCCACTGCTTGCCCCGCAGGTTCTCGTCTCCACAAACCGGACTGGCTCGGTGGGTCTCTTTGCTGAGCCCGATTTCGGCGCCGAGATCGTCGCCATGCTGCCCGATGGCACCCTGGCCAGTGTCCTGGGCACCGATGGCGAGTGGGCGTATGTGATGACTGGCGACGGCCAGACCGGCTGGTCGGTCGCGTCCGCGTGGGCGCCCGCCGCTGAGGATCTCCAGGCGGCCACCATCGTCCTCGATAGCACTGATCAGATCG
>JAAYDI010000009.1 GCA_012729315.1 Planctomycetaceae bacterium | reverse complement strand
CCGGCATGTTCTCGGGCACGTGTACCCACGGGTGGCGCCGCGAGGCGCGGCTTACCCCGGGCTGTGATAGGGGCGCCGCGCTACGGCTCAAGACGACAGTTCGCGTGGCGCGAACAGGTCACGAAACGTGACTTCTATCGACACAGGAACAGAATGCGGTTGCTGCCACGATACCAGTTGCTTTTCACGTGCATGTCGCGCAAATCATGCAACTGGAGCGTTAACCTTCCGCTGTGTCGGCCTGGCCGTCCCCATCCAAGGTTCCGACATCCACGTATGCGCCACAGTGTGCACACTCCTGGGTTGTGCCGTTGAGGCTTTCGGGAAAGGACGATGTCTTGCCGCACTCTTCGCAGCGGACCGTGATATGCGCTGCGCTCGCGTCTGGATGGGCCCGTTCCTGTTTCCGTGACTCGAACTCGCGAATCAGGTCGGCCGCTTTCATGGCGGACGACTTTTCGACCCACACGTTCGATCGGTGCAGCTGGCTGACGGTGCTCAATGCCCAGAACTGGTCCTGATCCGCAAAAGCCTCGATACCGGCGGACGTGAGCATCTCTACGAGCAGGATTGCTTCGACGTTGTTGTCAGCCGTGTAGATCTTGAACGGTTCTTGCAGCGCCATCGTGTCATCCTTGCAGGACGGAATGAATTCTGCCCATGATGTCAGTCTACCGGTGGGGCGCGGGCCGGACAATGCTGGCGGGATTGCCGCCACAGCTCGGCTGGCAGGGCCGAGTTGAGTGGCGGGCGCCGTCGGGGGCTGGCGGTTTGTCGCAGGCCGGTTCAGGCGGATGGAGACAGTTCGGCGAGGCGTTGCCAGCAGAACCACTGCATGCGGGGCAGGTGAAACGGCCCTTTCCACATATTGCCCTTCAGACGCGTGGCCACGGAACCGTCGCGGTGCAGGTATCCAAACCATTCTCCGTGGACCGGGTCGGGGAAGTGAGCGTAAGCCCAGTCGTGAACCTGCTCGTGCCAGCGGGCGTACTTCGGGTCCCCGGTAAGCAGCCAGGCCAGCAGGCAGGCGATGATAGCCTCGTTGTGCGGCCACCAGAACTTCATGTCCTGCCAGTATTCAGTACAAGGCAATCCGCGCGCGTCGCGGTAGTACAGGATCCCGCCGTATTCGCGATCCCAGCCGATCTCGAATGACCAATCGACGATCTTCGTGCCGAGCTGGATGAGGCGCGGATCCCGCTGCCGCAACCGCGCTTCCTCCAGAATGAACCAGCCGACTTCCAGAGCGTGGCCCGGGCAGACCATGCGTCCGTCGAAGGTATCCAGGAACTCCCCTTCGGGGCCGACGGTTTCCAGCACGCAGCGCAGCTCCGGCTTGAGGAAATCGTGCTCGATCTCCGCCAGGGTACAGTCGATCGTTTCCGTGCACAGCGGATCTCCCAGAGCGCGGCGCAGTTCCTGCGCGGTCACGATCAGGCACATGGGCATCGCCAGCCCCTTCATGGGGCGCGTCTCGGGGATCGTTTTAGGTGGGAGCAGACCAGGTGTCCGGTGGTAGCGCAGAATGAGCTGGAACAGGTCGTACGCCTGCTGGGCATAGCGTTCCTCGCCCGACGCGCGGGCGTAGGCGGCCAGCGCCATGGTGGCGAACACTTCGGAGTACAGGTAACGCCGCTTGCGAAGTGGCTGGCCGTCGCGCGTCACCGCAAAGAACATGCGGCCATCGGTGTCGAAGCAGCAGCGATTGATGAACTCGATGCCGTGCCGTGCCAGTTCCAGCCATTCGGGGCGCCGCTCCACGGTGTTGTAGAGCGTGGCCAGCAGCCACGCGAAGCGCCCCTGGAACCAGACCGGCTTGTCGGGGTGGATGATGGTCCCATCCGCGTCGAGCGAGGTAATATAGCCGCCGTGCTGGCGGTCGATCGCGCGCGGGATCCAGAACGGCAGGGTGTCGTCGAGCAGGCCATCGCGATAGACGTTCAGCAGCGGTGCCAGATGCTGCTTGTCGAGTCGGGTGTTGGTTGTCATGGAAATCCCATTTCCTCCAGTTGCAGTGCACGCTCACCGCCGGGCCGCCGTCGTGCGCGGGGGCCTGGCACACGGGCACGCGGGTTTGCCCAGCATTGTGACAGCTGGATCGGCGGGAGACAATCACATCCTGGAGCTACCGGCCGGGACGGTGCTGCTGCGACGCGCGTAGTTCTCTGGCCAAACCGCTTTGTGATAGAATCGGACTCGGGATCTTTCGAGGAGGATGGGCGCCATGTCCCTGCCGGGTACGCGCACACGCTGTCGTACGCTCGTTCTGCTGCTCCTGGTGCCGGTCGCTCTGCTTGGCGCCGACTGCGCGGCGATGGTCTTCCGCCCTGCTGTCGGGCGATTCAAGGACGGGTTCGTGATGTGGCACGATGGCCAGTTCCACCTGTGCAGTATGTACATGTGGTGTTCGAGAACGTACGGATGTGGTCCATGAATCTAGACGAATGAGACTGGAGCTATGACAAAGACATATCGTGGGTATGCATCGCGTGCCGCTCAGAACGTGCGTAGTTCAAGGCCCAAGTCGACGGGGCTGGTGCCGTCCGGGAAGATGCCGCGCCGCTCCTTCCTGCAGGCCGCCGGGACAGCGGTCGGCATGCCGTATCTGGTGCGCGCCACCGCGTTAGGGGCGCCGGGCCGGCCGGGCGCGAACGACCGCATCAGCCTGGGGCTGATCGGCGCCGGCTTCCGGGCCCGTGATCTGATTGCGGAGAGTCCGGCCGATCTGAACCTGGTGGCGGTGGCCGACTGCGATCTGCAGCAGATCACTGCGTGCCTCGAGGCGGTCGGCCCCCTGGAGAACTCCATCGTCGCGGACCAGTGCGCGCGTTATCAGGACTACCGGCAGATGCTGGCCCATGAGAAGCTCGATGCCGTGATGGTGGCCACCACGACTCATGCGCGGACGCTCATCTGTCTGCACGCCATGCAGGCCGGGCTCGACGTCTTTGCCGAAAAGCCGCTCACGCTGACGATCGAGGAGGGGCAATACCTGGCGCGGGCGGAGCAGCAGTTCGGCCGGGTCTGCCAGATGGGGACGCAGCAGCGCTCGATCGCCATCAACAACTTCGGCAGCGACCTGATCCGCAACGGAGCGATTGGCAAGGTGCGCGCCGTGAGGTGCCCGAACTTCCCGGGGCCGCGTCCGCGCCCGGACCTGCCCACGGCACCGACCCCTCCCGGTATGGACTGGGACCTGTGGTGCAACCAGGCGGCGCTCGCGCCGTTCAGCCCGGAGCTGCACCCGGGCCTGGGGAAATGGGCCCGCTATCGCGAGTACTGTGGCTGGCTCGTGACCGGGTGGGTGCACGCGTTCGACCAGGTGCAGCGCGCGCTGGGGACCGATGACACGGGGCCAGTGGAGATCTGGCCCGAAGAAGCTGGGCCGGATGCCCGCGTCTCGATGCGCTACGCCAGCGGTACCGTCCTTCAGCTCGACATGCCCGAAGACAAGGGGCCGCGCATGGGCGGCATGCTGCCGCCCGGATTCTTTGCCGCGTGTAGGCTCGTTTTCATTGAACACACATGATGGGGGGCTGGATGGGGCGCGCAAGAAGGAAGGACCGGCGGTGAACCGGTCCTTGCGAGATGGATGGGTGG
>JAAYDI010000100.1 GCA_012729315.1 Planctomycetaceae bacterium | reverse complement strand
GTGCGCGACTTGACCTCGAAAAACCGCTCCGTCACGGCGGGCACCATGATCTGGTCCACGTTCACATAAAACAACACGCCCTTGTACAGGATGTGCCACCGCAGCCGGTCCTTGTGGATTTCGCACTCCTGGCTGGCCTGGAAATACTCGCGATAGAACCGCAGCGGGCGATCGGCCGGAGCGATGAAACGGGAATGCGAGAGCAGCACCGCCTCGTCGAATTCGCCTGCCTTGTCCGGGATCGTGTAGGTAAGGCGGGTGCGCACGCTGACGGGTTGCCCGCTCGCACCGATGAAGTCGTCTTCACGGTAGCGCACCCGCCCCTGGTCGGCATCTTCGAACAGGAAATACGTGTCGTACTGGCGATAATGATTGTGCTTGACGACCTCCACGGCGGGGTTCTGCAGCAGTCTCTCGATCAGCGCTTTGTCATCCAGGCGGACCTTGACCTGGATCTCGAAGCTCTCCTCCTGCTGGAGGCCGCCAATCGCCACCAGCTTGTTGAGCACGTTGCCCTCGCGCGCGATCAGGAAACGGTCGATCTGGCGGGCATACGCCGCGGCCTGCTCCCGGATGCGCTCTTCGTCCAGTGTGAGCAGGCAGCGGTCGCGCATCAGCCACTGCCCGTTGACCATCACGTGCTGCACGTCCGCAGACTGGGTCGCGTAAACAAGCTGCGAATACACGCTGTTCGGATCGCGCTCGAAATGCGGCGCATTGTGCAGCGGGCTCCGGTCCACCACAATCAGGTCGGCCCGCTTGCCGGCGACCAGGCTGCCCGTAATATCCCCGAGGTGCAGCGCTTCAGCTCCCCAACGCGTCGCCATCAGCAGGGCTTCGCGCGCCGGGAGCGCCGTTGGATCGTAGGTCGCGCCCTTCACCAGCAGCGCCGCCAGCCGCATTTCTTCGAACATATCCAGGTCGTTATTGCTCGCCGCCCCATCGGTGCCGACGCTCAGCCGCACGCCGCGCTCGAGCATCTCCTTGATGGGCGCGATTCCGCTCGCCAGCTTGAGGTTGCTGGTTGGGTTGTGCGCCACGGCGACGCCGTGCTTGTGCAGCAGCCGGATCTCCTCCGAATCGACATGCACGCAGTGGGCGGCGATCGTTTTCGCGCGGAAGACGCCCAGCTCTGCCACCCGCTCCACGACCTTCTTCTCGAACGCCTCCCAGCTTTCGTCCGCCTCCTGCCGCGTCTCCAGGATGTGGATCTGGAGCAGGACGTCGAACTCCAGTGCCAGCTCGGTGCACGCCTTGAGGATCTCGTCCGTGCAGGTGTACGGGGCATGCGGCGCCACCGACGGCACGATCAGCGGGTGGCCCAGCCAATCCTGGATGAACTGGCGCGTGTAGGCCAGGCTCTGCTCGTAGCTGTCGGCATCCGGCGAGGGGAATTTCATGATCGACTGCCCGCACACGGCACGCAGGCCGGCCTGGGCAGTGGCCTCGGCAATATCCGCCTCGAAGTAGTACATATCGGCGAATAGGGTCGTGCCGCCGCGAATCATCTCCGCGCAGGACAACTGCGTGCCCAGCCGGCAGAACTCCGGGGTGACGAACTCGCGCTCGGTCGGCATCATGTAGCCCATCAGCCACACATCCAGCCGCAGATCGTCGGCCATCGCCCTCAGCAGCGTCATCGGCATGTGCGTGTGCGTGTTGACCAGTCCGGGCATGATGATCTGCCCGGAACAATCGACAACATCCTCGGCGGTGTATTCCGCCAGCAGCGCCTCGGTCGGGCCGGCCGCAACCAGGCTGTCGCCAGAGATCGCCACACCCCCATCGGCAACCTGATCGCACCTCGCGTTCATGGTGAGGAGCGTGCCGTGGACCAGTAAGGAATCAACCTGTTTCATGACGCTCTGTCCTTCCGCGTAAAATTCCGCGTATTATAGCGCATTCCTCGCGGCGCGATAGCGCGCTTCATCCCCGTGACAAATCCGAAAAACGTGCAGGCTGGCGAGAACCCCAACAGTGCGTAAAATCATACACGGACATAT
>JAAYDI010000099.1 GCA_012729315.1 Planctomycetaceae bacterium | reverse complement strand
CAGTACTGCCAGCTGGTGCGCGGCAAGAGTTGCCGTGGTGGGATTCGTGGGATGGCTGGTGGCATCTGGCCACCAGCGGAAACGCCCCGAGGAGAGACGCTTCTGGCAGAGCCAAAATCCTTGGCCACCATACAATCAGAAACAGACACTCTGACTCCGGCCCGTGGGATGGTTGCGAGAGAGGAGTGCGAGAGAGGAGAAAGTAGAGAGCCGTGGCACACGCCCCCGCTTGCGACCTGTGCGGGGCATGCGCCATTCTGATGCACATGGCCGTGGGGAATCGCGAGACACAGCTGCTGCGCGTGGCAGCCGACGCAGCAATCGATCTGGACCGGGCGCTGGAGTCCTGGGGCGACCCGCCTGCACAGCAGGCCGGGTTGCTGTGGGTGTTCGCACTGCTGGTGGCCGGCAGCGCCCGGGGGCGCGCGGGCGCTGCGCGGGTGTCGGCGTCAGCCGGCCCGGCTGGAGGGCGCCTCAGCACGCTGCTCTCTGAAATCGATCAGGCGTGCGCACGTGTGGCCGATGTCCGGGCGATCGTCAGCGAACTGCGCTGCCAGGTGCAGGCGGCGCAGGGCGTGCCGCAGTGGCAGACGGGCGAGGCGTCCGCACGGGTCGCGCTGCTGGAACAGTTGTGGGCCCTGGCTGACGCCGGACTGCGGCGCCGGCGGGGCGGCTATTTCACCCCCCAGCCGATCGTGCGATTCATCGTGCGGAGTGTGGATGGCGTGCTGCGCCGCACGCTGGACGTGCCGGGCGGACTGGCCTGCGCCGAGACACCGGTGCGGATCATCGACCCGGCGTGCGGCAGCGGTGCTTTCCTGCTGGGCGTGACCCAGTACGTGCGGGAACAGTGCCGGCTGGCAGGCCTGTCGCGGCGCTGGCCACGTTTGGCCCGCGAGGTCCTCTCCCAGCGGCTGGTCGGCATCGACCTGCTGCCGGCCTGTTGCGGCGCCGCCGAGATCGTGCTCCAGGCCGAACTCGGGACATGCTGGTCGGCGTACTGCGGCAACGTCCTGGCGGACGTGGAGCTGACCCGCACCCTGCTGGGCGATGGCCTCCCTGTGATCATCGGCAACCCGCCCTATGCCAACTTCGGCCGGGCGAACCGCGGCCACTGGATCCGGACGCAGCTGGAAGCATACAAGGCCGGCCTGCACGAGAAGAAACACAACCTTGGAGACGACTTCATCAAGTTCCTGCGGTGGGGCCAGTACTGGATCGACCAGGCGGGCTGCGGCATTCTGGCCATGATCACGAACAACACGTATCTCGGCGGCCTGACCCATCGGCAGATGCGCACGTCGCTCATGGACACGTTCGACGAGATTCACGTTCTGGATCTGCATGGGAACTGCAAGAAGCGCGAGCGGACGCCAGCGGGGGACCGGGACGAGAACGTGTTTGGCATCCAGCAGGGTGTGGCCATCGGCGTGTTTGTCAAGCATCGCGCGGCAACGCGGCGTCCGGGTTGCCAGGTCCGCTACGCGCAGCTGTGGGGGCCGCGCGCGGCGAAGCTGGCGGCACTGGACGCCGGGGAGATCGGACAGCCGCCGGGTGCGGTGGTCTCGCCGCGCCCGCCGCAGCATTGTTTCGTGCCGCGCGGTGACGCGAGTCCGTGTGAAGCGGAGTATCTCCAGTGGCCGCGTCTGGACCAGATCTTCCAACAGTACGTGTCGGGCGTGCAGACCAAGTGCGACGCGCTGTTCGTAGGATTCACGCGCGAGGAAGTCGCTCAGCGCATGCGCAGCTTCCTGGCGGAGGCGTCCTGTGGCCGGTTCGCCGCCGGCCTGCCGGCGTGGCTGCCGCGCAAGACGCGGGGCGTGGTGTTCGACGCCCGGCAGATCCGCCCGTACATGGTTGCCCCCTGGGATGTGCGCTGGGTGTATTACGAGCCGCGGCTGCTGGGCCGGGCGCGGCAGCGTCTGCTGAGCGATCTGGATGGCGGCAACCTGGCACTGGTCTTCATGCGGCAGGCGACCGACCTGGACGGCTACGACCATTTCCTGGCGACCCGCGCGCTGGTCTCGGATCGCGTGTTCTACAGCGCTCACGGGGCGCCGTTCGTAGCCCCGCTGTTCACCCGCCGCGCAGGGGCGTGGACCACGAATCTGTCACCGCGCTTCCTGCAGGAGCTGGCTGCCCGCCTGGGGATCGGCTGGAGCGATCAGCCCAACGGTCTGCACGCGTCGTTCGCGTCACGGGACGTGTTTCACTGGATCTATGCTCAAGTGCACAGCCCGCGTTATCGGCAGCACTTCCAGGCGATGTTGCGGATCGATTTCCCGCGCATTCCCTGGCCACCCGATCTGGACACATTCCGCGCGCTGGCACGTGCCGGACGGGAACTGGTCGAGCTCCACTGCGGGATCGGCACGGGCGCACTGCCGCCGGCGGAGCCCGCGCAAGTAGAGCCGGCGGTATGGCGATTCCGCATCGGCGGGTACCCGGTGCTGCGCCGCTGGCTGCATCAGCGCAGGCACCGTACCCTGTCGGCGGAGGATCAGCAGCAGCGGGAACGCATCATCCACGCCATTCGCGGCACGCTGCAGCTCCGGGAGGGCATTGACCGCGTTGGGCCCGCGTTCTGCGACTGACCGCTCCGCCGGTGCGCAGCGAGCCGTATCACAGCACCGCCCGGATGGACTCGCACAGGCGATCCATGTTCGCCGGCGTCATGCCGGCCACATTGATCCGGCCATTGCGTACGATGTAGATGCCGTGGTCGTTGCGGAGCATGTCGACCTGCTCCGGCGTGATACCGCAAAACGAAAACATCCCGTGCTGGCGCGTGATGAACGAAAAGTCCCGGGTCACGCCGTGGTTCCGCAGGGTATCCACGAACAACTGCCGCATGCCGGCGATACGATCGCGCATCGCCTGGACGTCGACCAGCCACCGGGCGTGCAACTCGGGATCGCTGAGGATCGTCTCAACGATCGCCCCGCCGTGCTTGGGCGGGTTGCTGTAGTTCGTGCGGATGCAGACCTTGAGGTGGCTCAGTCCAATCTGCGCCGGTTCTTCTGCGCGCGCCACGAGCGTGAGGGCGCCGACACGTTCGCCGTAAAGTCCGAAGTTCTTGGAGAAGGAGCTGCAGATCAACAGCTCCGGGCAGATGCCCGCCAGCTGCAGCAGCCCGGCCCGGTCCTCGGCGACTCCGTCAGCAAATCCCTGGTAAGCGAAATCCACCAGCGGCAGAATCTGGCGGTCCCGGAGCACCTCGGCGATCTGACACCATTGTTCGAGTGTGGGATCGATGCCGGTCGGGTTGTGGCAGGATGCGTGGAAGCAGACCGCATCGCCGGCAGGAATGGCCTGCAGCGCGGCGAGCAGGGCGTCGAAATCCAGCCCCGTGCCGGCCGCGTCGAGATACGGATACGTGTCGACGCGCAGCCCGGCCGCCTCGAAGATGCTCGTGTGATTGACCCACGTCGGGCGGCTGACCCATATCCGCTGGCACTGCAGCTTCTGGCGGATGAAGTCGGCTGCCACCCGCAACGCGCCGGTGCCGCCAGGCGTCTGCGCCGTCACGCTCCGCCGCGCGCCGAGGATCTCGTGGTCGGCCCCGAACAGCAGCTCCCGCACGTGACGCCCGTATTCCGGCAGCCCGTTGATGCTCAGATAGCTCTTGTCCGTCTCGGTGGCCAGCAGCCGCTGTTCCGCCTCCTTGACCACTCCCAGCACCGGCGTGTCACCCTGGGCGTCCTGATACACGCCCACAGACAGGTTGATCTTGTGCGGACGGGGGTCGTTCCGGAACGCCTCCGTTAGTCCAAGAATCGGATCGGGAGGGGCCATCTGCAGCTTCTCGAGCATCGGACTGCACCTTACTTGCTGGAATCGAATGGCCACCTGCGACAGGCCGGGTGGCGGCGCATGCGCCCTGGGATCGCGTACATCGTACTGGCGCCGCCGCCTTGTCCATAGTCGGCTATCGGTCATCCGGCTGGATGCCGAACCCGCTGCGATCCGGGTAGGCGGGGCGTGCGGGCGGCGTGTACGGACGCTCCTTCAGTTCGCTCAGCAAGTGATTGATGGCGGCGTCCAGCTGCGGCTCCTCCCCCTGGGCCAGCTTCCCCGGATCGTCCATGACGTCGATGTCCGGGTCCACCCCGTGCCCCTCGATCCCCCACGTGCCGTCCTGCTCGTAGTAGGCGAACGTGGGGGCGGTCACGCTGGCGCCGTCGATCAGCCCGGGATTGCCCGAAATGCCAACCAGCCCGCCCCACGTGCGCCGGCCGACCAGCTTCCCCAGATTGGCCTGCCGGAACAGAGCCGGGAACATATCGCCACCCGAACCGGCCATGCCGTTGATTAACATGCACTTGGGACCGTGATGCGCGTCGGGAGGCCAGGTCATGTCCCGGCCGTCGCGGCGAGCCCAGTAGTTCGTCACCGGCCGGTTGAGCAACTCGATGAACCGCGTCGGAATCTGGCCGCCACCGTTCCAACGATCGTCGATGATCAGTGCCTCCTTGTTGATCTGGCCATAGAACTGGCGGAACAGATCGTTCTGGCCGTTCGTGCTGGTGTCCGGCACGTAGATGTAGCCGACGCGCCCATCCGTCCGCTCCTCGATGTACTTCCGATTGCGTTCGATCCACTGCCGATACCGCAACTCCATGTCACTGCCCAGCAGTGTGATCACCACATCCCGCTCGTCCGGACCGCTCTTCGGCTGGCTGCTGACCGTCAGCACCACAGTCTGGCCAGACAGTCCCTGCAGGGCAGCCCACGGATCGCGGTCGAGCGCCAGCGGCACACGGTTGACCGCCAGCAGGTATTCCCCCTCCTTGACCCCGGCCTGGCGCAGCGGGTTGCGCGCATCGAGGTCCCAGCTCGCGCCTTCGTAGAACCGAGCGATCTTGTAGGCGTCCTGATCGCGGACGAACTCGCATCCGAGCAGCCCGGTACCCGGACGCTGGTCCCGCCCCGAATCGCCGGGACGATAGTACGCATGCCCTACGTTCATCTCGGAGATCATCTCGGAGATCACGTAACCGACATCTTCCCGCGACGCGCAGTCCTCCAGCATCGACTCATACTGGCTGCGAATGGCTGACCAGTTCACGCCGTGCATCTGCGGGTCGTAGAAGAAGTCGCGCTCGATCCGCCACGCATCCGTGAACACCTGCTTCCATTCCTGCCGCGGATCAATCTCGACGTTCATGCCACTGGTCGAGACCGGCGCAGGCTTCGCGCCGGCCGCAGCGTCCAGGAGCAACAATTGCTTTCCCTGCATGACCAGCAGCTTCTTGCCGTCGGCGGAAATCGTGAAACTGTGCGCACCACTGAACACCAGTTTCTCGCTCTTCGACTCGTCCGCCAGATCGAACAACATGATGGTTGGCGGGTCCTCCGTGCCGCGGATACCGCGACGTGCATAGATCAGCTGACCACCAGCGCTGACACACAACCGGGAAAAGGAACCCGACTTGACCGGCAGCGCAAAGGCACGCCACATCATCCCATCCAGGTCGATCTGCAGCGACTTGGGCTCTTCCGGTTTGGGCTCCTCCTTCTTGGGCTCTTCTTCGGGTTTGGGTTGCTCTTTGGGCTGTTCTTCCGGTTTGGGCTCTTCCTTGGGCTGCTCCTCAGGTTTGGGTTGCTCTTTGGGCTGTTCTTCTGGTTTGGGATCTTCCTTCTTTTCTGGCTTTTTTTCTTCCGGCTTGTCGGCCATGGGCGCTTCGTCGCTCTTGGGCGCGAGCGGGTTCTTCACGTCGGCGCGCAGCGGCATGGCGACCAGCACATCAGTATTGCCGTAGATGAAGGTGGTGCCGATGTCTTCGTACAACGGTGGACCGAACTGGCGGTTGCTGGCGAAGAACAGGAATTCCCCTTTGCGGTCGAACGTGGGGAAGGAGGTGTTGAAGCGACCGTCGGTGATCTGGTGTTTGTTGCCGGTCTTGAGTTCGTAGAGCCAGATGGAGGTGATGCCTGCCTTGTCATCGGCCCGCTTGGCGTATGCGATCCAGGTCGCATCGTGCGACCAGTTGGGCGCGAGTCGTTCGGCCCACGGATCCTGATCGACGACGACCGTCTTACCGTCTTCGATCGTATGCAGGAACAGCGTGCCGGTCTTGTCGCTGAACGCGATATGCTTCGAGTCGGGGGACCAGGTAGGTGCGTAGCGGAAGACCTGCCCGTCGTTGGTCAAGCGGCGCGTCTCGCCCTTGCCGTCCGACTGCTTGATGTACAACTCGTATTCGCCGGTGAGGTCGGCCAAGTAGGCGATCCAGCGCCCGTCTGGGCTCCAGCTCGGGTCGCGCTCCGCCACGCCGCTGCTGCGCGTCATGTTGCGCGGGGAACCATTCTTGGCGGGCAGCGACCAGATGTCGCCCCGCGCCTCCAGGACCACACGCGATCCGGTCGGTGAGAGATCTCCACTGGCGATGAAGTCCGCGGCGTTGATCGTCTGGGGCATGATCTGCGGGCGATCGCCCGGGATCGTGACCTCCACCACCCGCGACTGGCTGGTTTCCAGGTCGAGCAGATACAGATCGGCCGCATGCTGAAAGACGATTTCGCCTTGCCCGTGGTCCCCCGGTCCGATCGACGGCCACTTCACGTCGTACTGGCTGAAGTTGGTGACCTGCCGCCGGGCACCGGTCGCCGTGTCGTAGGCCCAGATGTTCAAGCGGTGCTCGGAGCCCGCATCGCACAGATAGTACACCGTCTGGCCGTGCCACATGGGAATGGTATCCGTACCTTCCCACTCAGTAATCCGTTGCGCGGTCTTGTGCTGCAGATGAAACAGCCAGATGTCAGAGGCCATGCCGCCGCGATACCGCTTCCAGGTCCGCGTGTCGCGGCTGAAGGGCGTGAACGCCAGCCACACGCCATCCGGACTGATGGCCCCGTTGTCACCATAGGCGATAGGCAACTGCGTCGGCAGCGGGTTGGCGTCCGATACCAGGAACATCTGCTGTATCCGCGCCAGCCCGGCAAAGCCGTTGGTCGAGTACAGCAACGCGCCGTCCGGCGTCCAATCGCACAGCAACTCAACCGCCGGATGATACGTCATCCGGCGGGGCACACCACCCGTGACCGGGATCGTGTAGAGATCGCGCGCCCCATCGTAGCTACCCGAAAACGCCAACGTCTGGCCGTCAGGACTGAACCGGGGCGTCGCCTCGAACCCCTCGGGACTGGTCAACGGAACCGCTTCGCCCCCTGCCCGCGGCACCAACCACAGATTGTTGGCGTACGAGAACACGATGTGCGTCTGACTCACGTCCGGATACCGCAGCATGTTGCCGACCGGCTTGATGTCAGCTCGTGCCGCAGCCAGACTCCCTCCCAGCCACGTTGCCAGGCAGGCCACCAGCATCAGGACTGACCCGTGGTGTCGAGCCGCGTTTCGCTTCGCAGTCGCCGCTGTACTCGTGATCATCGTGGGTTCTCGCAACATCGCAATAAACATCTTGAATAAGACAACCAAAACATCTATCTAAAGGAACGGAAGTCCTGAGAAACACAGCGCGTCGTCGCGAGTCCAGAGCATCGCACGGAGGGTCTCTTCTTTATCTTGTCTCTTCGCGTTTTGTCCTGGCAGACAAAACGCGCGCGCTGCAGCTCATTTCGGTCGACGTGGCTGAGCCGAGCCGTCGACACAGGCGCACCACCCGAATTGGGGCTCATCAAATATTGCGTACACTTCCTGGTTTGTCAACGCGCGGTGTCCTGGCCGTGCGTTGCGGCGACTGCTTCGGACGATTCGAGCTGTGGACCGCCGATGCGGCCCTTGCTGCTTCTTGAGCGGTAGCGTGTGAGTCGATCGTGTGGCAGCCTACTTGTTGGCCGTGCGACGAGGCGCTCGTCCAGTCTGTTCCGTGTGGGGCCGAGTCTAGTTGGCTTCCAGGATACTGGCGCCGAAGGTGAAGCCGCCGCCGAAGGCGCACAGGCCCAGGCGGTCGCCGGCGGCAACAGTTGGCAGGACGTCGGCCAGGCACAGGGGGATGCTTGATGAGGAAGTGTTCCCGTGATGCCGGATGTTGCTGTAGACGTTGATGCCGATGCGGTGTGCGATAGCATCGATGATCCGCTGGTTTGCCTGGTGGGGTACGACCAGGTCGAGATCCTTGACGGTTAGATGTTCGCGCTCGCACACGCGATTGAGGCTGGCGACCATGCGTCGCACGGCTTCGGTGAAGACTTTGCCCCCCTTCATGTGGATGAAGCCACCATGTCGGAACGGCACGGACAGGCTGCTGCCATCCTCTCCCTTGGCCGACAGTTCGGGGCGCAGCAGGCGGGCCTGCGATTTATCGAAGTGGGTCTCGCCGTACAGGATCGACGCGGAGGTGGCATCGCTGAACAGGATGGCCGTGTCGAAGTCGTCGAGATCGAGCAAGGGTGACAGGACTTCGGCCGTGACGATCAGCACGCGGCCGTCCGGGCGACTCTGCAGGTAGTCGTAGCCGGCCTGCAGGGCGTACAGGTAGCCGGAACAGGCGGCGTTGATGTCATACGCCTGGAGCATGGTATCCGACTTGCCGCCGGTCAGTCCGTTGAGCACCTGGCAGGCCATCGAGGGGGTGACTGACAGCGGGCTGGTGGTGGAGCAGATGACGAGGTCCAGGTCATCGACAATCAGGTGTTCCTGATCCAGTACCTGCCAGCAGGACTGGACTGCCATGCTCACCGCGGTTTCGTCCTGATTGACCCAGTGCCGCTGTTCGATACCTGTGCGTCGCAGGATGTCGTCGGGCGTCATGCCCTGTGCGCGCCCGGCCAGCTCGAGGTTGCTGACCACGCGGCTGCCGGTGACGGTGGCGATGGTGGAGATACCGACGTCGAATGCGCGGCGTTTGGTTTCGCAGCGTGGCAGGTGCAGCGTCTCGCGGCTTTCCAGGCGGCGCAGCACCGGCCGGCCAGGCTGTTGCTGGACCAGCGGCCGCTGGCGCTGCCCGGCGGATGTGGTGCGGACCTTGGCCAGCGGGGCGCCGACGGGGACGGTGTCCCCCTCCTTCACGCAGATTTCCGTGATCGAGCCGGACACGGGGGAGGTCAATTCAAAGACGCTCTTGGCGGCCTCCAGCGCCGCCACGACATCGCCCCGCGCGATGGTTTGCCCCGGCCGGAGGAACAGTTCCGAGACCACGACGGTCTCGTCGGCCGGGCCCGATCCCACCGCCTCAATCAGGCTGATGCCCTGTTCGAGCTGTTCGTCTGCGATCCACTTCAGTTCGAGATTCAGCAATTCGGCGGCGGTGGCGAGCACGCTCTTGAACGACGGCATGACTTCGATCTGGTTGCCGAAATTGCACGGGATGAACGTATCGGGGCGCGTCACGCGGCGCAGCGCCACCGGGACGCGTGTCTTTTCTGCGACGGTCGCCACGATCTCCGCCCCCATGCCGCACGTCTGGTTCTCTTCGTGCACCACGATCAGACGCGCCGTATGTTCGGCGGACGCCAGCACCGCGCGTTCGTCCCAGGGGGAGAGGGAACGGAGGTCGAGAATGTCGCTGCCGATGCCCACGTGGTCCAGCGCGTCGGCCACGCGGTCGCACAGGCGGACCGTGTTACCCCAGGCCACGAACGAGATGTCGCGCCCGGAACGCACCTTGCGGGCCGTGCCGATCGGCGTGAATTGCCGCTGCACGTCGCTGGGGGTCTTCTGTTCGGGATCGTTCAGCAGCGTCTTGGGATAGAAGAACACCGTTGGCCGGCGCGACTGGAAGGCCGCGTTGAGCAGACCGGCCACGTCGCCCGCCGTCGAGGGCATGAACACGTCGATCCCCGGCACGTGGGCCACCATCGCCTCGTGCGTGCCGGCGTGGAACGGACCCATACCCGGCCGGTAGCCGCCGCAGGCCACCATCACGATCACGGGCGCCTGGAAGAGCCCGTCGGTCCGCCAGTACATACTGCCCAACTCGTTGGCCAGCTGATTGTAGGCCAGCGGCAGGAAGTCGGAGAACTGAATGAAGGCGACCGGCCGCCGGCCGACCAGCGCCTGCCCAATGCAGCTGCCGAGGATCGTCGACTCGGTCAGCGGCGCGTTGCGCACCCGGCCGGGAAACTCCGTGCTCAGCCCCCGCGTCACGCCAAACACGTCCCCCTTGGGGTCTTCAATGTCCTGGCCGAGCAGGCAGACGTCGGCGTCCGTGCGCAGCTGGTGCCGCAGCACGTCGCGCAGCGCCTCGCGCATCGTCAGTCCGGGCCCCGGCGCCGCTCCATGCCGCTCCCGCGAAGGATGCGTCAACTCGACCTGAATCGGCGCCTTGGCCGTCATGATCGGCGTCGGGTCGGGGCCGGCGTAGGAGGCGGCCTCCGCCGCCACCACCTCCGACTCTACCTCCCGGCGGATGTCCTCCAACACCTGATTGCTGCAGCCGGACGTGAGCAGATGCCGCTCAAGATTCCGAATCGGATCCCCTGACTGCGCGATCCGCCGCAGCTCGTCCGGATCGCGGTACAACGTCTCATCGTCCGCGTGGGTGTGATTCGCCAGACGATCCACTTCGAAGACCACTACGGCCGGCCCACGCCGCTCGCGAATCGTCGCCACCACCTGCTGCATCTGCGGCCAGGCGGTCACGACGTGCCGCCCGTCAATGCGGTGGATCTGCATGCCGTAGAACACGTCCGCATCGCCGTCCGGAAGCGAATAGAACGTCTTGCCCTGCGTGGAAGTCGAAATCGCCAGACGATTGTCCTGGATCAGAAACAGCACCGGCAGCTGCAGCCGCACCGCCTCAGCGCAGGCCTCGAGAAACTCCCCTTCCTGCGTCCCCCCGTCGCCGATCGAGTGCAACACCAGGGGCCGCGAATGATGGTCCTTGATCACGGCCGCGACGCCCACCGTCTGTAACGCAGCATTGGCTACCGGCGTCGGCGCGCTGAGAATCTTCAGCTCGCGATCCGCAAACGCGTGAGCACACATCTGGCGTCCCCGCGTTGGCGAAGCCTGCTTGCAGAACAACCCGTCAAAGAACGTGCGCGGCGTCACACCGCGCGCCAGCATCAACGCCTTGTCGCGATAGTGGCACAGCAGCCAGTCCTCGCCGTGCAACAACGGGGCCAGAACCGCTGTCCCCTCGTGCCCAGCGCCGGAAACATGGAAAAATGCCTCCCCACGGTTGTTCAACTCCAACTCCAGCGTGTCGATCCGGCGCGCCATCACCATCGCCCGGTACACCGCCAATAGCTGCTTCAGATCCATCACTGGCTCGCCTCACTCCATGGTTGATACAGCACCCGCCGGCCTCCGACCTCTCGCTGCGGGCTGCTGGCAGCACTCTGTTGGTCGACGAACAAACTGTGTCGTATTCTGTCTTGGCTGGTCTTGTTTCTTAGTCTTGGCGTCTTGGCTTATCGACGTTGTCAGGTCCGTTAGCACGCCGGATGATCCACGAAAACATCAAAGTTGGCTACCCCAATATGAGTGAAACAGGCAGCTTGAGGTGCAGGAACACACTTTCTCGCGAGAGGGATCAGGGAAATACGGGAATGTGGGAATTCAGGAATTCATGAACTCGGGAATTCAGGTATGTGGAACTGGCGACTTTCCCCGCTGGATAGGTGAATTGGTTTGCCTGGGGAGTGCGGGAAAGAGGGGAAGGTAGAGAGTAGGGAGTGGTGGCCTTTATCTTCTTTGCTCTCCTGCTCTATTTTTTGCCGCTTCGCGGCAAAATATGGCCGTGCCACATGGTCATGCCAGCACGGTCTTGCTGGCGCGGCCCGGTTGCTCGCGGACGTAACGGGGCACGGCGTAGCCGGGCAGTTGAGCGCGCATGGTGGCGATCAGAGCGCACCCGCGCTCTGGGGGCACGTAGAAATGCGCAGCGCCGGCCACCTGGTCGAGCTGATGCAGGTAATAGGGCAGAACGCGCAGCGCGATCAGTCGCAGGCTCAGTGCGATGAGCGCTTCGGGGGTATCGTTGACGCCCTGCAGCAGAACGGACTGGTTGAGCACCGGGATGCCGGCATCGACCAGGCGTGCCAGGGCCTGGGCGACATCCTGATCCAGCTCGGCCGCGTGGTTGGCGTGGATCACCACGACGCACGTCAGGCGGGTGTTTTTGAGGCACGCCACCAGCTGGTCGGTCACGCGCTGAGGGATCATGATGGGCAGCCGGGTGTGGATCCGCAGGCGTTGGAGATGGGGGCCCGATTCCAGCTGGCTGATCAGCGCGGCGAGGCGTGCATCGGGGAGGGTCCACGGGTCACCGCCGCTGAGCACGACTTCCTGGATCATCGGGTCCCGGGCGATCTGGTCGCAGGCGGCCTGCGCGTCGCCGAGGGTGCGGGGGGGGCCGTTTTGGTTGAAATGGCGGCGGAAGCAGTACCGGCAATGGACGGCGCAGGTGGAGGTTGTTACGATCAGGTTCCGGCCGGGGTATTTCTGCAGCAGGCCGGGTTGGCGCACGGCCGCTGCGTCGTCGACCGGGTCGGCGAGGTAGCCGGGCACGCTGTCCAGCTCCTGGCTCAGGGGCAGCACCTGCCGCAGCAGGGGGTCGTGGGGGTCGCCGGGCCGCATACGCCGGATGAATTCGAGCGGCACGAAGAGGGGGAAATCGCGGGCGGCTCTCTGGGCGGAGTCCCGGCATGCGGCGGGCAGTTGCAGCATCTCGCACAGCTGCCCCGGATCCCGCACGGCCCGTTTGAGCGCCTCCTGCCACCGGCTTGTCGCAGGCGGGGGGCTAGGGACAGGAGGGTGGTGAGAAGCTACAATTTCCATCCTCGTAGAATAATCATCCACACAGCAGACGCGAAGTAGGGACAACGCACGTGGGTACGTACAAGACCAGCGATTTTCGCAAGGGACTCAAGGTCCAGATAGATGGTGAACCGTACTTGATGATCGAGATGAACTTCGTGAAGCCAGGCAAGGGGAACGCCCTGTACAAGTGCCGCATGCGCAACCTGCTTCGCAACACGGTTCTGGATCGCACGTACAAGGGGGGCGACACGCTCGAGTCGGCCGATGTGGAAGAGACCGAAGTGGAGTACCTGTACCGGCAGGCCGACAAATTCGTCTTCATGGACACCTCGACCTACGAGCAGTACGAGCTGACGACCGAACAGGTGGGCGACTACTGGAAGTATCTCAAAGAGAACCTCAAGTGCTCGATGATGCTGTTCAACGGCATCCCGATCACGATGACCCCCCCCAACCACGTCGAAATGAAAGTGGAGTGGTGTGAACCGGGCGCCAAGGGGGACACGGCGACGAACGTCAGCAAGCCAGTGCGCGTGGAAACGGGCGCCGAGTTCCCCGTGCCGATCTTCATCAACATCGGGGACGTGATCAAGATCGACACGCGCACGGGCAATTACGTCGAACGCGTGCGCGCCTGATCCGCACGCCGGGCGCTGCAGCGATCCGGACGCGATAGGCGGACGGGGTGGGCGGGCGTGCCGGGTGGGGAATTGTCTCATCATGACCGAGGCGAGATCGGACTACCGTCCCACGGCCAGCTGGGAGCATCTGCGCCGGCGCGCGGAGCTGCTGCGCACTGTCCGGGGGTTCTTCGACCAACGCGGGTTTCTTGAAGTCGAAACGCCCCTCTTGTCGGCCGACACCGTGGTCGACCGGCACCTCGATCCGCTGCCCGTCGCGATGAGCGACACGGGGTCCTGGTGGTTGCAGACGTCCCCCGAGTTTGCGATGAAGCGGCTGCTGGCGGCCGGCGCGACCGCCATCTATCAGATCACGCGGGCGTTTCGCGGCGCGGAGCAGGGTCCGCGGCACAATCCCGAGTTCACGCTGGTGGAGTGGTATCGGGTCGGCGACGACATGTGGCAGGGCATGCAGTTGCTCGACGAACTGACGCAAGTGACGCTCGGACGTGGCGCCGCCGAACGGCTCAGCTATGCCGCGGCGTTCCAGCGCGCCGTCGGACTCGATCCGTTGCTCAGCCCGGTCGCGGAACTGGCTGCCGCCGCGCGCCAGCACGGACTCGATCCGAGCGGCGCGTGGGACCCGGAGGACCGCGACCTCTGGCTCGACGGGCTGCTGGTCACGTGCGTCGAGCCGCTGCTTGGCCGCGACCGCCCCACGCTGCTCTACGATTATCCGGCCAGCCAGGCCGCCCTGGCCGTCGTGCGGGACGAGCCGGTGCCGGTGGCCGAGCGGTTCGAGCTGTACGTGGACGGCATTGAGCTGGCCAACGGATATCACGAGCTGACCGATGCGGCCGTGCTGCGCGCACGGACGCGGGCTGCCAATCAGGCCCGCCGCGCGGACGGCAAGTGCGCGTTGCCCGAAGCCAGCCGACTGCTGGACGCCATGGACCACGGTCTGCCCCCCGCCACCGGCGTCGCACTGGGCTTCGATCGACTGGTGATGGTGGCCGTCGGGGCCCGTGTCCTGAGCGAGGTTTGGGCCTTCCCCATCGACCGTGCGTGATGCGCCGCCTCGCCGTCGCCGCCGTGCCGCCAGCTGGCCGGCGAAGCGGCCGTCAGGATTCCCGCTGCGCGAAAGGCCGCCGCACCAGCACGCGGTACGTTGTAGCGTACTCATTGCGGGCGTCCGCCTGCCGCTGCTCTTCGTGCGCGATCTCCCACTCGTCCGGCACCAGGTCCGGAAAAAATGCATCGCCGTCGACCCGCGTCTGGACCAGCGTGAGGTAAATGCGTTGGACCTTGTCCAATGCGGCCCGGTAGATCTGCGCGCCGCCGATCACGAACGGTTCGGCGTCCTGGCCCGCACACGCGAGAGCGGCCGGCACACTGGACACCACCTGCGCGCCGGGAATCACCAGTTTAACTTGGCGGGAAACGACGATCGTCTCGCGCCCAGGCAGCAGCCGGCCGATCGAGTCGAACGTCTTGCGCCCCATGATCAGATGATGCCCCATCGTCAGCCGGCGGAATCGCCGGAGATCGGCCGGCAGGTGCCACGGCAGCTGGCCGCCACGGCCAATCACCCGGTCCGGAGTCATTGCGACGATGATCGAAGCTGCCATACCAGTTCACTCATACGGCGATCGGCGCGCGGATGTGCGGGTGCGGATCGTAGTGTTCCAGCTGGAAGTCGGTGTACTGAAAGTCGAAGAGCGACTGGACCTGCGGGTTGACCGTCATGGTTGGGAGCGG
This sequence comes from Planctomycetaceae bacterium, assembly GCA_012729315.1. Classification (GTDB taxonomy): domain Bacteria; phylum Planctomycetota; class Planctomycetia; order Pirellulales; family Pirellulaceae; genus JAAYDI01. The sequence continues at coordinate 40,618 of JAAYDI010000099.1, read as the reverse complement.
TCGTGGTGTGCGCGACAGCTGCAGACGCGCCTGCTGCACATGGTTCCGATACAGGTGCGCATCACCGAATGTGTGAATGAACTCCCCCGGCTCCAGACGGGTGATCTGGGCGACCATCAAGGTGAGCAGCGCGTACGAGGCAATGTTGAACGGCACGCCCAGGAATACGTCCGCGCTGCGCTGATACAGATGGCACGAGAGCCGGCCATCGGCAACGTAGAACTGGAACAGCAGATGGCAGGGGGGCAGCGCCATCCGCGGCAGGTCCCCCACATTCCAGGCGCTGACCACCAGACGCCGCGAATCGGGGTCCGCCTGGATCCGTTCCACCACCTGGCCCATCTGATCGACGGCCTCTCCCGAGCCAGTCGTCCAACTGCGCCATTGGTGCCCGTAGATCGGTCCGAGTTCGCCGTGCTCATCCGCCCATTCGTCCCAGATCGATACCCCGTGCTGGTGCAGGTAGCCGATGTTCGTATCCCCGCGCAGAAACCACAGAAGCTCGTAAATGATAGACTTCAGGTGCAGTTTTTTGGTCGTCACCAGCGGGAAGCCGTGCTGCAGATCGAACCGCATCTGGTGTCCGAAGATGCTCAGCGTGCCCGTACCCGTCCGATCGGTCTTGGGGACTCCGCAGTCCAGAACTCGCTGCATCAGATCCAGGTATTGCCGCATCGCTGTCCATCCCTCGCGCCATGTCCAGGAGGGTGGAATTGTAGCAGAAATCGGCCTGTGGGCAGGGGGCCACCACAGAGTGCCGACAACTACCACGGGGGCCAAGCGAGCCGTATCCCTTACTTCGCGGGCGGGGGCTTTCGCTCAACGACTAACCATTAGTCATTAGTCATTAGTCATTAGTCATTAGTCACTGGTCACTGGTCACTGGTCACTGGTCTTGCCTGTCCGATGGTTACAACAGGGGGGCGCGAACTCTTACCGATCCCGGCTGCGTATTGACTGCACCGTGACCTGTCATTCATGTGTGGTTGCGCGAGACCGTCGATGCTGTTGCAGACTTGGGTTTGTGAGGGCATCTGACAGGCTGGACGCCTTTCCCATTGGAGACCGCTGACGTGCAGAAGACTGCCTATGTTGACCGCCTGGTGGATTTGATCGATCCGAACAGCAACGTATTGTTGAACATGACGCCGGACGAGGCGGCGGAGATGGTCGCCTCGGGGGATCCGGACCGGATCCGTCAGATTGACGGCCAGTATGCCATAGTCCAGAAGCGGGGCAATCTCGTCCGCATGGCCCGCTCGATTGGCCGGCCGATGCGGTATTTCATGGCCAAGCTGGTGGACGGGCCGTGCCTGATCGTAGCCGAGCGGATCGAGGAGATCCGGGCGCAGCTGGAGCGGGAGGGGCTGGAGGACCAGTTCCATCCCTCCTACACCCGCATGGTCCCGGCGCATCATCTGGTGGAGATCGCGCTGGTCGGGTGTCCCGATCCGAACCCGGTCTACACGCGGTTTTTCCAACCGGAGCGGAACGCGTTGAGCACGGACCTGGACGAGATCGGGCGCGCCTACATCGGTGCTCTGGCGGATGCCTGCAACCGGTGGCTCGACCGGATCGACGACCGGGCGCCGATCGGGGTGCTGTTTTCTGGCGGTGTGGACAGCGGCTCCGTGTTCCTCGTGCTGTACCACCTGCTGCTGGCCCGCGGTCAGGCGCCGGCGCGGCTCAAAGCGTTCACGCTCTCGGTCGACGGACGGGCGGCCGATCTCGACCAGGCCATGGCGTTTCTCAACCAGCTCGATCTGGCCATGTTTCTCGAGGCGATTGACGTGCCGTTGAGCGCGTTCAATTACCGGGACACCATCCGGGTGATTGAGGACTACAAGCAGCTGGACGTGGAGGCGGCGACGGTTACCCTCGCGCTCTGCCGCGGCATCCGCGAGCGGTATCCCGACTGGCGGTATCTGGTCGACGGTGACGGTGGCGACGAGAACCTGAAGGACTATCCGATCGAGGCGAATTCAGAGCTGACGATCCGCAGCGTCTTGAACAATCTGATGCTGTATCAGGAAGGCTGGGGGGTGGACACGATCAAGCATTCGCTGACCTACACGGGCGGCCACAGTCGCGGGTACGTGCGCACCTATGCACCCGCCCGCACGCTGGGATTCCAGAACTTCAGTCCGTACACGCTCCCCAACGTGATTGCCGTGGCGGAAGGGATTCCGTTCATCGCATTGACGGAGTGGGATGAGCAGCGGCTGTACGCGCTGAAGGGGGAGATTGTGCGGCGCGGTGTGGAAGCCGTGACGGGGCTGGCAATGCCGGTATTCGAGAAGCGGCGGTTCCAGCACGGGGCAGTGGACGAAGCCGAATTCCAGGCGGTCTTCGCGTCGAGCGAGATGCCCTATCGCCGCGCGTTCTCTGCCCTGTTTGACGGGTGATGCCGGCGGGTGTGATGCCGGCGGGTGATGCCATGGTGCCGTGGCCACAGTTCACGGAGCGCCAGATCCGTGCTGCGCGCGGGGCGAAGCAGGCGGTTGACGCTGCGCGCCCCTACGCCTGGCTGGTCGAGTCGGAGTGTGGGCCGCAGGGGCAGGTAGCAGACGTGGCGACGGTGTTTCTGACGAATCGCGAGTGCCCGTTCTGCTGCCTGATGTGCGACCTGTGGCGCCACACGACCGATACCCGCGTGCCGCCCGGAGCCATCCCGCAGCAGATCGATTTTGCGCTGGCGCACCTGCCGGCTACCCGCCACATCAAGCTCTACAACAGTGGCAGTTTTTTCGATCAGCAGGCGATCCCGCCCGCGGACTATGCCGCGATCGCAACGCGCGTACGTTCGTTCGATACTGTCATCGTCGAAAACCATCCGCGGCTCTGTGGCCCGCGCTGCCTGCAGTTCCAGGACCTGATCGGCGGCCAGCTGGAAGTGGCGCTGGGGCTGGAAACGGTGCACGAGCAAGTCCTGACGCGGCTCAACAAGCAGATGACGCTGGAGGACTTCGAGCGCGCCGTGCGATTCCTGCGCGACCAGGCCATTGCTGTCCGGGCGTTCATCCTGCTGCGCCCCCCGTTCCTGGACGAGCAGTCGGGGATCGAGTGGGCGGTCCGCTCACTGCAGTTCGCGTTCGATGTGGGGGTGCAGTGCTGTGTCGTCATCCCCACTCGCGCCGGCAACGGTATACTGGACCAGCTGGCCCGCGCCGGATGGTTTGCACCTCCCGGCCTGCCGGCGATGGAACAGGTGCTCGAAGCAGGTCTCGCGCTGCAGCGCGGGCGGGTGTTCATGGACCTGTGGGACTGGGAACAGTTTTCCGCCTGCGCCGCGTGCGGCCCGCTGCGCCGCGATCGTCTGCAGGAGATGAATCTGAGTCAGCGCGTCGTGCCGCAGGTGGCCTGTGCGCGCTGTGCGAGGACCTAGCCCTTAATCAAGCGAATGCCGCGAGATAGTGACGGCGGCGGATGAGTTGTTGACCAGCACTTTCCGTGGCATCGTGACGTGTGACCGGGCCAAGACGTATTGGCGGGTCGGGCGTACGCAGTGGTGCTGGCGCATCTGAAACGCGATTTTCAGGGGTTGATCGACCAGGTACGGGGGTACTGAAATATGTTCATTCGTTTCGCGGCATTCTCGTTGGGGATGGTGTTTGTCTTGGCTTGCTTGCCGCCAGGCATGGAACGAACCCGCGCGAATGAGTTCTCCATGGATGTGCACGTCATGTCGTTCAATGTTTGGACGGCCGATTCGCAAACGTCGAAATTGGCCGAGATCGTGCAGGCCAGCGGCGCGGACATCGTCGGATTGCAGGAGATGGATACCCAGTCCCACGGAATCGCCCTGGCCAACGCCCTGGGTTTCTATCACTACAATCAAGGCATTCGCGGAAATCAAATCATCAGCCGCTATCCGATCGTCGGCAGATCGATCGACAACCGGGGCGTGCAGGTGGAAATCACCCCCGGTCACAATGTCTGGGTGTATAACGCACATTTAACTGCCTATCCCTACGGACCTTATGACCTGGGCGACGATCCTGCCCTCACGGAGGCTCAGTTGATCGCCACGGCCAACGCGACGCGTGGAAACGAAATTAACGCCTACTTGAATTCGATCACATCGCACACCGCCGTCGGCGAGCGAGTGTTTTTTACCGGCGATTTCAACGAACCGTCGCATTTGGATTGGACACAGGCGGCAGCCGATGCCACCCCAAGAAGTTTCGACAAGAAAGTGATGTGGCCAACCTCGGAGAAAATCGTCAATGCCGGGTTCGTCGATTCATTTCGGCTCGTTCGCCCTGACGAAGTCAATGACCGCGGCTATACCTGGACGCCAGGCGAACCGCCGCCCCATTTCCACCTTGGTGATAACGAAGTGCATGACCGAATCGACTTCGTTTACACCCGCGGTGACCGACTGTCCGTCACAAGCTCCAACACCGTGGGACCCCACAATTCGATCTACGGCAGCGACTTTCGCGACGAGTATCATTCGGACATTGGCGTCGCCGGATTCCCGTCCGATCATCGAGCCGTGGTCAGCGGTTTCCAGGTGGCTGGTCTGGAAGGTTCCGTGCTGACGTTCGCCGGCCTGCCTCACAATCCGGGAAACTCGGATCCGTTGAACGAAGGCAACTATGGCGACCGCCTGTTGACAAGCCCGAACATCGAACTGGCTTTTTCGGCTTCCGAGGGAGCCTTCTGGGACACGTACGATGGAAGTGCCGTTTCCGGCACCTGGCCGAACAACAATTGGGAATGGGGGGTGGCTCAACTGCAATCGCCCGGTTGGGATGGCGGGGCATATTTCGATGTGGCCTTTGATCCCTTGAATGGCTATGGAGTTGTCGTCGACTCGTTCGATTTGGTTGACTTTGCGGGCTTTGCGAGCGGCCACACCGTGCAATGGGCGCTGTGGGAAGGTGACCCCGAACTGGGAACGTTCCTCCTTGGAGCGACGGTTGCGGTTCCAACCGATGGGATCGCTTCGGTCACTACCAATTATGCGACCGCCGTCTTCAGTGGGTTGACCTTGCGGATTACGCACCTGGCGGGAGAAGGTTCGGATTTGGCACTGGATAACCTCTCGTTTCGGCAGGTGCCGGAGCCAGGCGGATTCTCCCTGCTGGCGCTCGCTGCGATATCCCTCCTCCTGCTGCGGTGCAGTCGGAAGCGGGCATAGTCACTCGGTGGAGGGGTAACGGCGAGCGGCATTTAGACTGAAAAAGTTTCCCAAATCTCCGATTCTTCGTTGATTTCTAACCTTCTCTTGCTTGATTTCTAACTTCATTCCGATACGATGGCGGCCGTAAAAGTGCCGCTCAGTTTCGGTCGCAATGGTGATGGTGTTTGACTCGTTCGGTTTCCGACAGGCGTTCAAAGCGGCAGAACGCTCGGTCAGCGAATCGACGTCGCTTCTTGCTAACAGTGAGTGTCATTTGACCGGGGGATGCGAGATCATGAGGGCGAAAAAAATGACCAAGGCCAACAAGTGGGTGCGACGAGCCACTTTGTCGGTGGCGGCTGGCGGAGCAGCGATGATGGGGGCCCCTAGCCAGAGTCTGGCGGATGTGCTTATCCACAATGACGGGTTCACAGCCAACAATCAAGAGCTGCCGGGCGGCCAGAGTTACGGGTCGAACGCCGGCTCTGACGATGCGAACTGGACCGTCAGTGTCGGGCCTTGGGGTATCGTTGGTGCTCCCGACATTGCGCTGTTCTGGGATGGAGAGGGTGGCGGATCCTCTGGTTACGGGCTGGATACCTACACAAATTGGGACGGCCGTGGAAACGTGGTCCAACTTGACAGCAGTAGTAGCGGGGGCACACCGGACTTCTCAATCCTATTCTCGCCCACGGCCAGCTTCGCGGTGAACATTCGGTCTTTCGATTTGGACGCCTGGGCGTGGACTGGCAGTGACGAGACGATGGACGTCGATTGGTGGATTGAAGACAACGATTCCAATGTTCTTGCCAGCGGGCAATGGTCGAGAGGCAGGGCCGGCGGGCGCGATACCATATCTCCTGACGTGGTCGGCGGTCTCGGCCAGGAGTTAACCTTGAGGTTTACTCGCCTATCGGGGCTGCCAAGCTATTTGGCGATCGATAATCTGACTTTCGCGCAGACAGTGCCGGAGCCGTCGTCAATCGTGCTGCTCTTGACAGGCCTGGGGGCGTTGGCCATGCGCCGTCGCAAGAGCTAGTGCCGCGCGTGCTTCGCAACCGCACAGCCCGCGCTGCGGACCGCGTGTTTCGCGGGAAGATTGGTTGCAGTTCCAAGCCTGATCGGGTTGTTCCGGTCAGGCTTTCCTTGTTGAATGCTGAGTGTGGAATTGCGTTATCCCCATGGGTAAAGAGTCTGTTCGCATGTACGTCTCACGCGACCAGATCGCCGAAGAGGTCAGAGCGGCCGTCATGGCCGGCGAAATCGAGCAGGCCATCGCTCTGTACGAGGAGGCCGCACGTGACTCGGGTCGCCCGGATCGCTTCGAACTCCTGGCTCAATTCGGTTTTCTGCTGTGGCAATGCTACGACTATTGCCGGGCTGGAGAAGTGTTCGCGGAATTGCAGTCCGGGCCGCACGTCGATGCTCGCGTGCTGCAGCAGATTGCCTCGTTGTATTTCCGCATCGGCAGATTTGACGTGGCGGCGGAAGTCATGCGCGGCGCCGTCTCGCGATGTGCCACGGACGGCGAATTGCTATTCCAATTGGCTTCGTGCCTCGAGAGATGCGATCGAGTCGCGGAGGCTACGGAAACGGCCCAGGAGGCACTGGAAATCGATCCGACTCACCGGGCCTCGGTGCGCCTGCTGGCACATATCGACAAGAGGCTGGGTAACTGTCCGCTGGCCATCTCACGCATCGAAAGCCATCTGGCTCGCTATCCCGACGGAGAAACCTGGGCGCTGAAATACGAATTGGCCGCTTGTCTGGATCGTGTCGCACAATACGATCGCGCCTGGAACGCGTTGTTGGAGGCGAAGGCTCAGGTTGCCGCGATCAGCCGCGCCGATCTGGTCCACTCCTATTCCATACGCCGCAGGCAAGGAGAACTCGCGAAACGGCTGACCGATTCGGATCTCAGGAGGTGGCACCACACGCCGGTCGACGATCGCATCCCGATTGTCCTATTGGCCGGATTTCCGCGTTCGGGAACCACACTGCTCGAGAGCATCCTGACCGCTCACCCGGGGATTGTCGGCACGGACGAATCCGGAATCATCGCGTCGCAGTTTGTACAGCCAATCGTCTGGCAAGCCAAGGACGAACTGGACGCCCTGCTGGAGATTCGCGGCTTGTCCGATCGGCAGATTGAAATCGGTCGTGAAACTTATCTCAAGTACACAACGGCGGTACTGGGACAGTCGATCGACGGTCAGATCCTGGTCGAGAAAGACCCGCTGCTGACATGCGATCTGGCGCTGCCGTTGCGGCTTTTCCCGGAGGCCAGAATCGTCATGCCGCTGCGAGACCCTCGGGACGTCGCAATCAGTTTCTTCTTCACGATGGTTCCGTTTCAATGGAACAGCTCGCCCTCGACGAGTATCGTCGAGACGGCTCGATTCTATCACGATGTCATGCGCCACTGGTTACTCTTGCGCCACCGATTGCCCTGGCCGTGGATCGAGACTCGTTACGAGGACATGGTTGCGCAACCGCAGAGAGAGATAGGGCGAGTCACGGAGTTCTTCGGCATCGATTTCCAGGAGATGATGCTTGATCCGAGCCGCCGAAAAGCGGACCGAATGATCACCACTCCCACCTATATCGACGTCACGCGACCCATTCACCGCAAAGCGGTGGGACGCTGGAAACACTATTGCCGCTACCTGGAACCCGCCAGGCCGATTCTAGAGGCTTGGGCACGAGAATTCGGTTACGACTGAACGTGCGAATCAACTGCGTCACGGCCTTGACGATCCGCCGCTCGCCGGGTCCGAGGACGCTTTCCGCTCGCGCCCCCGTCCGTCCGTTTGGTATCCGCGGCTCACTTTCCAGAGGTTGACTCCACCTGCTGCAGGGCTGTCTCCACCCGCCGCTTTGTCTCGGCATCCAAGGCGCTCGACGCGTCGAGCAGGGCGAGGGTTTCTGCCAGGATGTCGCGGCGGGCGTTTTCGCGGCGTTGCTGTATCGCCTGAATCTTCTGCGCGGCGTCGGCCACGATGACCCCGAAGTCGTGCGGATCGGGCCGTTCGGAGTCGGTACCTCGATCGGCATCTTCCACCGCGACCGCCGCGGACGGTTTGGCCAGCTCGCCGCGCGGTGCTTTGGGCGCCGTGTAGGTGAGCCGCTGTTCGAGTTCAGCGACCAGCAACTCCGGGGTGTAACCGATTTCGGCCAACCGAGCGTCGATCGGGTCGGCTGTGCGCCAGCAACCGGCCAGCGCGAGCAACCCCAGCAATAACCAGCCACTAATGTTTCGCCAGACTCTGTTCATGACCAACTGCTCCGCTCTTGGGGGTCGTCTGCTTTCTCCTGACCGGTGTGACCTGCCGGCGTTGTCCCCACCTCACGAGCCCGGTACTTCCACCAGGCACTCGTCTACCAATCGTCCCCCGTCAGCTCACCCGAAGCACGGGTTCCGATCGCCCACCAGACATGCAAGTCGATGGAGTCCTGCATGAAACGCACGGAACCATCCGCCATCGACAAATGCACGCCGGTCGGGTGGTTGCTCGACGGAGTAATCGCGCCGTCCGCCTCACTGCAACGGAACCAGTCGGTATTGTAGCCGGGTATCGAGATGGTATTCGGCGGGAAGGCATGGTTGTACAAGTGCTTTTCCCAGGAACTCGTATACAGCCAGGAAATGCCCTTGTACTGGCTCCACGAGGCCCAATTGAGGTAACTGGTCAAACCGTTGCGCACAAACTGATCCAGAGACGTTCCTGGACTCTGGATCAGCGCGGCCGAGGTGTAGCAGAGCAGCCGCCGCGGATCGCGGCTCTCGCCCGTCCCGTCATTGACGAGCGACTCGCTCAACGCGGCGGTGTTCGACAAGCCGTCCGTGACGTCGCCGAACCGCACAATGTTGTTCGATCCCGACAGCCACTGGCCGCTGCAGTTGAGCGTGTTGGGGCCGTAGGAAGACATCCGCGAATGCGAAATGATGCCTCGTGACCGGTTGGAAGTAGAACCGTCGGGCAGCGCCAGCTGCCGCGGAGGACCGGCGTTTGCCACATAATTGAAATTCGCCACACCAGCAACCACGTTGTTCATGGTCGATTCGCTGGGACACAGGAAGTTCGACACGTGGACCCGTGCCATTTGACCAAGCGGCGTATTCCCACTTACGATCCCGTTCCAGGAATAGCCGTCCCCCGTTATTTCGGACGGCAACCGATCAAAGACGTTCACTTGTTCGATGAAGGGGAGGAGGCCGTAATACCAGGACAGATTGCCGGAATTGCCGTTGCGTCCGTAATCGTGCGCGGCGCGGTGCATGTGCAACGGGGTTGTCTTGAACACGTCATGATAATTGTGCATCGCCAGCGTCAATTGCTTGAGGTGATTGCTGCACTGCATCCGCCGCGCGGCCTCCCGTGCCGCCTGGACCGCGGGAAACAGCAGCGCCACGAGAACGCCGATAATGGCGATTACCACGAGCAACTCAACCAGGGTGAAGCCGGCACGCCGCGACGTTCGGCCAGCGTGTGTGTGATGATCATTCATGTCTTGCGCCCTCGGCATGATTCCCGCCCCGGTCGCCCAGTCGCGACACACCCCGGGTGCCGCGGGGCCGAGGCGACTGGGCGATGGTGATGGTAACGTCTGTCTCGACTGCCAGGCCGTCAGCGGCTCCGCCGCCGCAGCCGAAACAGTCCTCCGACCAACAACAGTGAACTCGTAAACAGCACGAATGACGATGGTTCCGGAACAACACTTCCCGGCCCCCCCAACGCTTCGGCCTGCGACTGCGTCATGAAGCCGTCGAACATGGCCAGTTGGGTTACGTAAATCTCACCGTCTTCACCGTCGTTGTCCGCGAAGAAGTGGACAATGTTAAGGTTGGGCGTGGAGTAAAACGAGTGGCGGCCATTCAAGCCCTGGCTTCCATGGAAATGCGTGAAGACCACGTCGTCGTTGATATCGATCACGGTGGCCATGAACGATTGATCCCCCTCCATGTCCGGATTGAGATCACCACCGATGTTCGCCGAAAACACGATTCGATACCACGTGTTCTCCTCGACAGAGCCGCTGGAATATCCGATCAGGCCGACGCCGAGGTTGCCGCTGGGACTGATCCAGTAATCCCCATCATTATCGTTCGGTCCGGCCGAAGTCTGCAGCAGCGAACGCCATCCGTTGGTCCGGGTATTGAGGTCGTACAGGATGGTGTACTGATTGACGTAGTCGTTGCTGCCGCCGTTCGGGTCGATATCGTGAGTCAGAGAAAACGAATCACCGGGTCCCACTGCGGCAGCCTTGTCGCCAGCGCCGATACCATCCACGGAGGAGATGGTGCCTTTCTCATTGTTTAAAACCAAATCGTTTCCAATGGTCGCCTTGCCAAGGTTCGTCGCGTCGTCGAATCTCCACAGACCGACCAATTCCGCCGACGCGGACGTTGCGAGCCATAACAGCATCAAGCAAGCCATAATTCCGTTTCTCGTTCGTCGCCCACTCATGATGACACACCTCATCTGTAACGCTCTTGGGAAGGAACCGCAAACACTCAAACGACCAACCTCAGACGCCGCGTTGGTCGCGAACCAAAGACGCCTGAATCGGCAGAACCACGTACCATTAGAATTCGAGCTGGATTGTAGCTGATCCGGTACGGCACTCAACCGCGCGCGCACGATTTAACGAAATACTCACACAACTAACCCTTAATCAATCAAGCGAATACCGCGAGATAGTGGCGGCGACTTTCGCGGTCGCGGCGATTGTCTGTTGCGTCGCGTTGTGCGGGCGAGCGCGACGCTCCGTCTTCACTCAGCGTTGCAGACGATTTCAGACGGCGCTGTGCGAGAATCTGCCGCTTGTGCCGGGTCAAATGCGGCTTACGCTTGATCAAGGCCTGGTGCCGCTGCGGCGGACGGCGCGCGTCCGGTGAAGCGGTGCCCGCCGTCGGGTGCGCCCGGTCCGCGCGCGCCTGGGACTCCTATTCGTTGCGGAACGCGTCGCTGTCGGCGCGGATCTGTACCAGCGACAGGGTACCCTTGACCGCATCCACCTGGAACTTGAAATGCTCCAGGAAACTCATGCCCAGTAGTGATGGGGCATTGGCGGCATCCGCCCCCAGCACCGCACAGGGAACATGCTGCACCGTGAACTTCCCCACGCGCACAGACTCGATCGTCACCAGGTGCCCCTGGATGCGGCTGCCATCGGCCAGCCCCATGACGATCTGCTCGTCGCCCGGCCGGACCTGGATCCCGCATTTCTCGGCCACGTCGCGGGGCAGCGTCACCAGGTTGGCGCCGGAGTCGAGTGTCATGTCCAGGGTGTGCTGGCCGTCGATCACCACGGACACCAGCAGCGACCCGCCCCCCACACGCCGCAGCGGAATCGACTCGGACAACACGGTGTCTTCCAGCGCCGCCAGTCGCACAAGGAGCCGCTGGAAGTTACGCGACGGAGCCAGGTCCCACGTCTTGCCGCTGGCCGCATTGAACTGCTCCAACGCCGTTTTCGCCTCGCCGGACGCGGCCAGCTCGGCATACCGCTCCGTTACGCGGTCGGCCAGTTCGCGCATAGCCAGAATGGCTTGCAGATACGCCTCACGCGCTCCACTGGCCGCCGCGCGGGCGGCCTGCACCGACTCACCCTGCTGCCGCAGCGAGGTGCGTAGCAACTCCACCTGACTGCGATTGGCGTTGATCGTGGCGACCAGCCGGTTGTTGGCCACGGTGTCCCCCAGCCGCACCTGTGCCAGTTGGGCATTGAGGTTAACATCCAGCGCCAACAACGCCGTCAACTGACGCTTGATCTCGGCCTCCTTCCGCTCCTGCTGCGCCAGGCCACTGTCGGCCGACATCACGTTCTTCCGCAGATTCGTCACCTCGCGCATCATGCGGCCCAGCTTCGGTTCGTCGGCCAGTGTCAAACCCGAGCTGCCGATCCGCAGGCCGAGCGACTCCAGGGCTGCCCGCGCTGATCGCTCGCTCGCCAATTCCCCGTCCGCTGACGGAGTTGTGGTACCCGGGGCCGCCAGAAACTCCCGATCGGCAGCGCTGAGCTTCGCAATCGGAACCGTGACGATCGATCCGTCGGGCTTGCGAAGTCGCACCTGCTGGCCGTCCGTGTCGAGCAGTGCCGCGCGCAGAGCGTAATTCCCATCGCTGCTGTGCCACGTCCGCAACTCGGACTGGACGTCGCCAGGGGCCGGCTGCGACACCAACAGAGCGGGTGCCCGGACCAGGACCAAGACCAGGACCAGATAAGACATCCACACGACTCCGGTAACCACGCACGAATGACCAGGGACGAATGACCGAGCACGAATGACCAGGGACGACGATGGGGGTGCCCCCCTTCCGGCTGTTGCGGGCAACCGGCGCGTTCGTCATAGCTATTGTACCACCCGTTACGGGGCACAGCTCGAGCGGCTTGAGCTGTCCGCCAACGCGAACGCCCTCCGCGCAGACATCAAGCGCAGAGGGCGAACAGGATTCTTGTTGTGTTCTGGCAGCCGCAGTGCTGCGACGGGCGACGCCGCCAGGCGTACCCGGCGGAGCTCAATAGCGCTCGCGGCGGCCGTAGCCACCGCCGCCACCACCGCCGCCACCGCGACGAGGCTCGCGCGGCTTGGCCTCATTGACAGTCAACGCCCGACCCTGCAGATCTTGACCGTTGAGTGCTTCGATCGCCGCATCGCCACCGTCTTCCATCTCGACAAACCCGAAACCGCGAGAACGGCCAGTGTCGCGGTCCGAAATCACACTGGCAGACGTGACGTTGCCATACTGGGCGAACAGATCGCGCAGATCCTCCGACGTGACACGGAAGGAAAGGTTTCCGACATACAGTTTCTTCGTCATCATCATCCCTTGGGCCATGGGGCCCCCAAAACAAACAAACCAACATACCGTCAGCCGCACCAGGGCGACCGGGAAGATCTCAAGCGACTTCGCCTTTCGTCAGCCGCAGACATGCCGCAGTTTCCAACCTTCAATCCTGGGGGCAGTAAGAGACGGTTCCAGGCGAAACATCCAGGAAGGGGCAAGCAGGGTAGCGCAATGCGATCCGTTGTCTTCCAACCAGCGCGGGCACATCCCCGCACACTTGGGGGCATTATACAACACCAAGCCGCGGCGCGAAGATGGATTCTGCACCCGCGAGCCACAAAGAGAGTGGCCGTGTGGCACGCCCGTGGGCGCGAACAGCACACGGCTATTGGAACGGATCCGCGTCCGTATCGCCTGGCTTCTGCGCCGGTGCGTCGTCCTGTGCGGGCGCCGCCGCATCGGCAGGTGCTTCGGCCTCGGACTCCGCTTCCGCCGATTCTTCCGCGGGTTCTTCGTCGGCCGCCTCGTCAGCGGGTGCGTCTACAGCCGGTTCCTCGGCAGCCGGTGTTTCGGCGGCTGGCGCTTCGGCTTTCTCCGGCTCTTGCGGCTCGGTGGGAGTCGCGTCGTCTGGTGTGGCCGGTTGGTCAAACGGATCGCGATCGTCAGCCTCGCCGGAGAGTGTCCGGCCGAGGATGTCGAGCAAGCCGCTGGCGGCTGCGGCTGTGGGACCTGCGGGCCGGCCAACGCCCTCGAACTCCAGCTTCGGCAGATTCGCCCCGAAGGGATTCGCCGCGTCGGCTGGCGTTGCTGCTGGTTTCGCCATCTGCGCCGGAGTGGCGAACGGATCGGTCGCGTCGGCGTCCGGCGCATCGCTCTCAGCGGCTGCTCCCGGTGCGACGGTTTGGGGCACGGCGTAGTCAACCTTGGTGCCGCCCGAAAAGGCGATGCCACTGGCAAACGGATCCGCGCTGGCGCTCAGGTCTATCGCAGGGATGTCGAGCGGCAGCGGCGGCACCGGACGCTGCGGATCAAACAGCACGATGTCTTCACGCCGTCTCAGTTGTTCGTATCGCACCTGGTCGCGTTTCTTTTTCCGCTCGACGGCCGCTTTGCGTGTCGCCGCGCGCACCTTCTCCAATTCCAGACGCAGCGAACCCTGGACGCGCTGCAGTGCGGCGTTGATGTTGTAGACCGGACGGTCGGACTGATTCACTTCAATATCGGCGCCCTTCATCAGATCGGGCAGGCCTGCTTCGAGCCCGAGCTGGCTGGCCAGCGCCAGGCCGCGGAAGTAGTATGCGCGCGGATCCGAGCCGTGTTTCTCGATCGACTCCGACAGCAGTACCACCGCCGCATCGTAATCGCCGGCGAAGTACGCGTGCACACCATTCCCGTACAACTGCGCAGCACCCTCGTCCTGCCCCACGGCATACGTCCCGAGCAACGAGACGAGCACGAGAGTCATCCATCCGACTGACTGCTGCCTGATCATGGATCAGTTCCCCTTCCAACCTTGTCGAACGTGGCTGAAATCAACGGCCGTCGATGCCACGCGGCCCGCCCGCCGCGCACATAGCTCGCCCGTGGCTTACGCAAGAAACTACGCAGGCTAAGATCTTTATGCTAATTTGGGCGAATTCAAATAGCAAGATAACCTGGCACGGCTCCGAACACCCCAACGCACTGCCAACATACTGCGTATTGCCCGGGAAATCTGCACTCACACGCCGGACGACGCATCGCCCAGCACCCGGAAAGGCCCCCCACAACCGGGTCGGATCCTGCCGGTCTTGAGGAAAATGCGTGTGGCAGCGGGCAGGCCTGAAAGGCCGCCCGTCCGTAGTCAAGGGCGAGAGCCCCTGGAATGCGGGTCCAAAAGAAATGACGGCCATCTGCCGATTCCGCTGCCCTGTCACGCCGAACGCTGTGGTCAGTGACGGGGTCGTCATGCGTGCCAACGGCGGGGCATTGTTCGCTTCTTGTACGTCTCGTGAACGACCCATAAGATGGGGGCGGGATCGACCGGCCGACTACTATTGCCCGCCCTGCTGCCGTTCCAGTGAATTTGGCTGAAAGCGTATTTGGATGAATCTGTGCGTCACGCTCAATCCGTGTCTGGACAAGACGCTGGTGGTCCCGGCGTGGACGCCGGGCGACCATCAGGTGCGTGGGCGCTCGTTTGGCCAGGTGGTGGGTGGTAAGGGGGTCAACGTGGCACGGGCGCTGCGCCGGCTGGGTCAGCCGGCGCAACCGGCGACGTTCCTGGGCGGTGAGTTGGGTCAGTTATGTCATCGGCTGCTGCAGGAGCAGGATGGGTTCGCGCCCGTGGTGACGTGGACCCAGGCGCCGACGCGTGAGATCCTGACGGTGCGGACGGAGGACACGGCCGAGCAGACCGGTTTCTTCGATCCCAATCCGACCATTCTGCGGAGCGAGCGCGATGACTTGGCGGAGCAGCTCGGCGAGCGGTTTGCCGCGGGGGTGGCGTGGTGTGCGATGAGTGGTTCTTCGCCCTGCCGGGAGACAGACGATCTGTATGCGGCGCTGATCGCCCGTGCACGGCAGGCAGGGGTCCGCACGCTGGTCGACACGTACGGTGATTGTCTGCACCTGGCTTTGGCGGCGGGTCCGGACGTGGTCAAGTTGAACCGCCAGGAATGCGAGCAGGCGTTGGGCACCCGGCTCAATTCGCCGGCCGCCATCCGGGCGGCACTGCAGCAGCTCCGTGGCACCGAGAGCATCTGTGCAGTGGTGACCTTCGGCCCGGGCGGGGTAGCGGCAGCGTGGGGGGGGTTCGTGGCGGCCTGGAAGCCGCCGGCCGTCCAGTTGGTCAACCCGATCGGTGCGGGGGACGCAATGACGGCCGGCCTGATCGACGCGCTGTCGCGCGGCGACGACCTGCCGAGCGCGCTGCGCTGGGCGATGGCGTGCGCCGTGGCTAGTGTAGAAAACTGGGTGGCCAGCGACTTCCAGCGCGACGCGGCGGAAGCGATGATGCCCCGATTGACTGAATGTGGACTGGAGGAACTCATACGATGAGATGTACAACCCGAGTCGTTCTGTTGCTGACCATTTCCCTTTGCACCGCGTACACGGCCTGTGCTCAAACATCTGCTGCGCCGGAGGATGCCCGCCCCTGGTTTGAACGCTGCCTGGTGGGTATGGAAGTGGGAACCACCGGCGCGCAGTTCGGATACAGCGATCTGCACGAGACGATTTACGCCAGCCGGTTCAACGGCCACGACATTGTGGAGCACGCGGTCAGCGCGGACGTGGAGTACCTGGTGATCTGGGCCCGCGACGGAGACTGGGCGTACTACGACTCGAAAGTCGCGCGCAAGTGTCCGGGGCTGGGCGCGCGCGACGTGCTGCGCGAGACGGTCGAAGCGGCGGCCAGGCACGACCTGCCAATCATCGTCTACTGTGTTGTGCAGCAGGGGGGCCATTTCCTGACCGATCATCCGGAGTTCCAGGCGGTGGATGTGGAAGGGAAACCGACCGGCCGCTTCTGTTACAACTCGGGATACCTTGCCGCGGTCAAGGCGCTCCTGGCCGAGCAGCTGGCGTACGGCATTGCCGGCTTCCACATCGACATGCTGGACCAGGGGTTCGGCCCACCCTATAGCTGCTGGTGCGAGCACTGCCGGAAGCAGTTCCAGGCGGAGTACGGCCGGGAGATGCCCACAGGGGTCACCTGGGATGAAGACTGGGACCGCATGCTCGAGTTCCGCTATGCCACCAGTCAGCGTTTCGAGCAGGCCCTGACAGCTTACGTGCGGAGCATCCAGCCGACGGCCACGGTCGACTTCAACTATCACGGGAATCCTCCGTTCTCCTGGGAAGTCGGACAGCGCCCTGTACAGCATGCTGGCAACAGCGACTTCGTGACGGGCGAGACCGGCGTGTGGGGCTTCAGCGTGCTGACCGTCGGGCTCAACGCCCAGTTCTATCGAGCGGCGTTCCCCGGGCATCCCTACCAGGTGGCGATCAATCGGGGTGTGCGCATCTATCACGATCAGACCACGCGCCCGCTCAACGACATGCGTTGGGAAACGTTGACCCTGCTGGCGCACGGGGCGTTTGTGACGATGATTGACAAGACCGCCTACGACGGTGGGCTCGATCCCGTGGCGTATCAGCGCATCGGGATGCTGCTGCGCGAGGCGCGCGAGAAACGCGGCCATTTCGGCCAGCCGCTGGTCGGCGACGTCGGGCTCTACTTCAGCGCGCGGACGCGCGACTGGGTCGCACGCGAGAATCCGGCAAGCTACTTCCAGGCGTTCCAGGGCGCCCACAAGGCCTGCGTGATGGAGCACATCCCGTTCGGCGTCGTGCTCGACGAGAACGTGACGCTGGAGACGCTCCAGCAGTACCCGGTCGTGTGCCTGCCGCACATTGGGATCGTCTCGGAGCGTGAAGTGGCGCTGCTGCGGGACTACGTGACGCGGGGGGGCCAGCTGCTGATCACCGGGCACAGCGGCCAGTTCGATGCGATGGGCCGCCCGCTGGAAAACTCTTCGCTGGCCGCGCTGATCGGCGCCAACGCCGTGCGGCGTCTGGACTCGGCCGACAACTGGGTCAGTTTTCCAGCCGACGCGAGCACGGCGGCGCTGCGCATCGGCGATGGGATCCCCGGCGACTGGCCCTTCCTGGTGGAAGGACCGGCCACCGTGTACGAGCCGACGACAGCCACGCCGATCGGCCAGCTGATGGCGCCTCACCGGATGCCGGCCCAGTTGAGCGGCAAGCTCGTGACCGATTGGCCGCTGAGTGCTGACAAGCCGGTTGGGCCGGCGCTGCTGATCAACCGCGTCGGGCGGGGAACGGTGGCGACCTTCGCGGCATCGCCCGACTATGCGACGGCCAGCGAGCACCACCTGGTGGAAGTGCGCGAGCTGTTCCATCGCGTGGTTCGCATGCTGCATCCGGAACCGCTGGTGACAATCGACGCGCCGGCCAATGTCGAGGCGGTGATCACGGACGACGCCTCGCAGCGGACGTTGCGCGTGCACCTGATCGCCTACAATCCGACGCCGCAGACGACGCCGGCCAAGAACCGGCCCTACATCCTGCCCGGACTGATCGAAGATCGTCCCCTCTACCGCGCGTCGATCGAGATCGCTCGCCCGATCGCCGGCGCCGAAGCGCTCAACGATACCACGTTGATAGAGCGGTCGGGCAATCGCCTCGACCTGACGGTCGACGACATCCACGACGTCGTGGTGATCAAGTACCAGGAGCCGTGAGCAGTACAAGTAGCCGGTGGTCCTTGCGGAATCCACGCCCATGAACACCTGGCCCATGAACACCTGTTGTTGCCGGCGCCTCGCCTGGATGGGCTTGCTGTTGAGCTGGGCGACGTGCGGGCTGCCAGCCGAGGATCGAGCCGAGGACCCAGCCGAGGACACTGTGAAGGCCCCTGCTGAACGCGCTGTAGATTACACGATCATCGTCACCGGCCACGAGTTGCTCGACGGTGTCTATCCCGACGGGCACACGCATTTCATCACCCGGACCCTGCGCCCGCTCGGTCTGCGATGTGTCGGATCGATGAGCGTGGACGACACGGCGGAGGACATCCGGCAGGCGCTGCAGTTCGCCTGCGGCCGTTCTGCGCTGGTGATTGTGACGGGCGGTCTGGGTCCCACGGATTCGGACATCACGCGCGACGTGTTGTCGGCGTACACCGCCATTTCGCTCGCGGAACACCCTGCCGTGCTGGAGAGCCTGGAGCAGCGATTTGGCACGCCGCGCGATAAGCTGCGCGCGAACCTGCGCCGGCAGACACGCGTGCCGACGCGCGGAACGTATCTGAAGAACGCCGCCGGCAGCGCTGTGGGGCTGGTCTTTGAGGCGGACGCCGCGCTGATCGTTGCGTTGCCCGGTCCGCCCGGCGAATTGCAGCCCATGGTGCGCGACGAGCTCGTGCCGGAACTTGCGCGGCGATTCGGCACGCATACCCTGGGCAGCTCGCTGACGATCCGGTTCATCGGGATCGGCCAGTCGCAGATTGACCAGACCATGAAGGAACAGATGCAGTTGCCGGAGGATGTGCTGGAGACGTCGCAGTTCGAGGGGGGGCGGGTCGATTTCACTTTCGCGCTGCCTCACGATGGGCCGGCGGAGCGTGCCCGGCTGGAGACGCTGCGGCAGGCGTTTCACCAGCACCTGGGGGACTTCATCTATGCGGATGATGCGGAGACCACCCTGGAAGACTGTGTCGTGGCGCAGCTGTATGCCAGGCAGCAGACTATCGCCGTGGGGGAGGTTGGCAGCGGCGGATTGCTGGCCGCCGCGCTGGCGCACACGGTGGCAGCCCCCCAGGTGCTGCAGGGTGCCCTGGTGGCGACCAGCGAGGACCAGCTGCGCCAGTTGCTGGGCGTGGCCGACGACGAGTGGCGCGACAGGGGCCCGAGCGGGAGACTGGAACTGCTGGCGACTGCTGCCGCAGAGCGCACACGCAGCGCCTGGTCGCTGGTGGTCGGCGCGCCGCAGTCCGCTTCGCAGACCGGTCCGGCGCGGATCGCCGTCTGCATCCGCCGCCCGGACGGCAGCCTGCTCGTCAGCGACCAGCGGTGGCCCGGCGTGTCCAGCCGGGTGCAGAGCGCGATGATCTCCGAACTGCTGGACAAGCTGCGGCGCGCGCTCCGCTGACGTGTCGCGGCGCTCCAGCCGCCGGCCGGGCCCCTGTGCCGGACGCAGCTGGTACACAGCTTGCGTTGGCGTGTGGTTCGTGTCTAATCAGATGCAGCACGCATTGCGTCGAGCGCAGCTGTGTGGCTCGACTGCTCACCCCCACCTGTTCCTGCCGGGAGATTCTGGATCATGGTCAAGCACGACTGCCACTGCTGTATGAATCGCCGCGAGTGTCTACAGTTTCTGTCGGCATCAGCCCTGGGCGCCGGTCTGACCGCCTCCGGGCTGACGTCCTGGGCGGCGGGCCAGAATGGTCCGGCGCCGGACGACTTCATTGATCCGGTGAACCTGCGTCCGCAGCCGCAGGTGCGGATGGCGGCCACGTTCCTGGAGATGCCGCGCCCGGTCTGGTTGGGCTGGCCCGGCACGACCTACGATCTGGACGGGCACCAGCAGGAGTACCGCGCGCTGCTCGAGCAGTCGGCCCAGAAGTTGCGGATCGATGTGGGGCTGGAGCCGGCCCCCATCAACAGTGAAGAGGGGATCGCGGCGTGGATCCAGAAGCTGGCCGCCCAATCGCCCGACGGCGTTCTGATCATGCTGCAGCACATGGGCTGCTGGCCCTGGGCGCTGAAGGTGGCCCGGGAAACCAGGCGGCCGGTGATCGTCTTTGCGCCGGTCGGCACGGCCTTCACCGGCCATGTGGATCAGGGTTCCCGCACCCCCAATCTGCTCGTGCTCTCCACGCTGGCGTGGTCGGCCGTCGAAGACGGGCTGAAGATGATCAAGGCCAAGCGGATGTTCGAGGAGACGCGCATGCTGTGGATCCACGGCGACCGGACCAACGAGACGGTGATGGATCGCCTGGGGGTAAAAGTCCGTCAGATCCCCCGGGACACGTTTAACCTGGCATTCGACCAGCAGATGGTGACGGAAGAAGTGAGCGACGTCGCCAGCGATTTCCGGAAGGGAGCGAAGCAGATCGTGGAGCCGACCGAGGAGGACATCGTCAACTGCTCGCGCGCGTATCTGACTGCCAAACGGCTGTTGACCGCCGAAAAGGCGAACGCGCTGTCGATGGATTGCTTGGGCATGGTGGGCGCGAGACTAGTGCCCACGCCCCCCTGCGGCGCGTGGACCTTGCTGCAGGACCAAGGTATCACTGCGGGCTGCGAGGCGGATCTCTATGGCGCGATCTCGCTGATGATGACCAGCTACTTGCTGGATCGGCCGGGATACATGAACGATCCAGTTCCCGAGACCTACAAGAACACGTTGATCGTGGCGCACTGCACGAGCGGTACGCGGCTGGACGGCTTTGACAAACCGTCAGCGCCGTTCATCCTGCGCGACCATTCGGAAT
Organism: Planctomycetaceae bacterium; assembly: GCA_012729315.1. Classification (GTDB taxonomy): domain Bacteria; phylum Planctomycetota; class Planctomycetia; order Pirellulales; family Pirellulaceae; genus JAAYDI01. Next base: position 19,698 of record JAAYDI010000099.1, on the reverse strand, counting down.
CGTCGCTCGGTGTGGCGACGCAGATCCTGTGGCCCGTAGGGGAGCCGGCCACGCTGGTACGCTTCACCAGTCCGCACGAGATGATCATCGACACCGGCACGGTGGTGAGCAACGTCGACACGCCGCCGGCCGGTGGTTGCCGCACGTCGGTCGAACTGCGGATGGACAACATCGAAGATTGCCGCGACGTGAAGGGATTTCATCAGGTGGTGACGCTGGGCAATCATCGCCGGATCCTGGAGCAGTTCTGCGAGTTGTACGGCATCAAGCACGTCCACTCGCCGCAACAGTCGACCTTTGCCAGTGGAGACTCCGCATGAAAACGACCCACATTACATCGGTACTGACGCTGGTAGCAGCCTGCTGCTCTGTTTCTGCCGCCGGCGATCCGCAGGAGTTCTCGTCGCCCGGTTTTCCGCCGTCCAAGGTCGACCAGCTGGGGCGGCTGGTCGAAGACTGGGGGACCGTCGATGTGCGGTTGAGCGGCGAAGGAGTCGTCGTAGGAGAGTCTCAGGTCAGTTCGGTCAAGCTCGAGGAGGTGGTTCCCGCAGTGCGGGTGGTGTCGCAGCTGGGTGCCGTGGAAATGACTCGTACGATGTATCGCGCGCCGATCTTTCCCGGCGGTGTCGACGTGCTGCGCGTGCAGCTCAAGGAACTGCAGGGGAAGCCGCTCGAGGCAGTGCTGACGCTTGATGCTTCGACCGGCACGCAGCTGGGACAGCGCACGGCACGGATTGGTGGCCGCACCGTCTTGGTGCTGCCGCGCGAAGTGACCGGCACCCAGGCACTGCTCGACTGGGGATTCAGTGACGAAGCTGTGTCACTGCCAGGCTGGGCCAGACCGGCGAAGGAATGCGACGCGGCGTTCCGCAATATCCGAGCCGGCATGGGAGGCGTGCCGATCGTGTATCGATTCACTGTGCCGGCAGGCAGTCAGGCCACGGTCATCCTGGGTTTGTGCGAAAGTCACTGGAGCGCGGCCGGGCATCGCCCCCTCCGCTGCCGCGTGGAAGGGGCGCCCGAGCAAGCGGTCGACCCCGTGGCCAAGTGGGGACAGCATCAGCCCGGGTTGCTGGTCTTTGACGCGCGCGATGAAAACGGCGATGGCAAGTTGGTCGTGAGCGTCCTGCCGGGCGTCCATGCACCGGATCAGAACCCGATCCTGAACGTGATCTGGATCTTTCCGGCAGGCGAGCCACTGGACCCGGGCATGGTCCTGGCCGGCCAGTTGAACGACGCGGCGCAATACTACGTCGATGTGGGCGGCCAGAAGGACCAGTCGATCTACCCGCCAGGCAAGATGGAGTTTCCTGTGCATCTGGCGGCCGGCGAAACCCAGGAACTGACGTTCCTGGTAGCCTGCCCCGGCGGCGATGCACCCGTGCCCAGCACGAGCGCCTGGGACGCCGCAAAACTCCTGCGCGCAGCCCGCGACGTGTGGCGCGACTGGCCCGCGACAGAGTAGACAGGTCCCGTGCCGGCGCGGAGATCGATGCGCACGGCTGCAGGGCGGACTGAAAGGCGTGCCGTCAGGCCTGTCCGGGCGGCTGTTCTCGCTTCAGCTCCGCCGCCGGCGCATCAAGGTCCTGGCGATCAGCGGCGGCCGGGAAAAACCGCAGACGCACGAACGACGCCAGCACGGTAGCGCTCAAGACGAACGTGATGATGGCCAGTGAGACGCCAATGCTGATCACGTATTTCTCGGAAATCAGCATCTTGACGCCGACGAAGCCGAGCACCAGTGCCAGGCCGAGTTTGAGGTAATAGATGCGGCCCAGCAGGCCGGCCAGCAGGAAGAAAAGCGCCCGCAACCCGAGGATCGCGAAGATGTTCGACGTGTAGACGATGAACGGATCGTCGGTGAGGCCGAAAATGGCCGGGATCGAATCGATGGCGAACATGACGTCCGCGCCTTCGATGGTCACCAGTACGAGCAGCAGGGGGGTGGCGAACCAGCGTCCTCCTTCCCGCACCACGAACCGCGCACCGCGGTATTCGCTGACCGAAGGAATGAAACGCCGGAACAGCCGGAACGCTGGACTGCGTTCCGGCTGGAATTCGGCCTCCTGTTGCGTGAGCAGTTTCCAGGCCGTGATCACCAGCAGGACGCCGAAGACGTAGATCATCCAGTGAAAGGTGGCCAGCAGGCTGGCCCCCACCAGGATGAAGACGGCCCGCAGCACCAACGCGCCCAGGATCCCGTAGTACAGCACCCGGTGCCGGTAGGCGTCCGGCACCGAGAAGTACGACAGGATGACCAGGAAGACGAAGATGTTGTCAACCGAGAGGGCTTTCTCGGTCACGTACCCCGCGAGAAACTCCTTCCCCTTCTCCGGCCCGAACCAGAACCATACCAGCCCGTTGAACACGAGCGACAGGGCAATCCAGAACACGCTCCAGCCGAAGGCCTCCCGCACCCCCACCGCGTGGGCCTTGCGGTGGAACACGCCCAGGTCGATCGCCAGCATCGCCAGGACGAACAGCGTGAAACCAATCCAAAGCTGCGGGGTACCCACGCTGACGTGCGTGATCGCGGCGCAATGCATGGTAAGGACGATCTTTCAGAATTCCAGCTGTTCCAGGAACTGCAGGCTGCGCGGGATCTGGTCCACGACCGTGGGAGACTCGTCCTCAATGAAGTAGTACTTCACGCCGACTTTTTGAGCTGCCCGCAGCAAGGCCGGCCATTCAACCTGCCCCGTGCCCAGCGCCACATCGTTGGTCAGTTCCGTGTGGCCAGCGAAGCTCCCAGTGGCGACCCCCTTCTTGAGATCCTTCAAGTGGAACAGCAACCACCGGTCAGGGTACTTCTCCAGCAGCTGGACCGGATCCTGGTCGGGGAACACCGTCCACAGCACGTCCATCTGGAAGTACACGTAACGGGGATCCGTCTCTGCCATCAGCAGGTCGAACAGCGTGCCCGACCCATGCGGATAGAACTCGTAGCCATGATTGTGATAGTAGAACTTCATGTCGTGTTCGGCCAGCGCCTTGCCCGCCTTGTTGAACACGTCGGCGGCCGCACGGCACTGCTTCTCGTCGAACGGCGCTTCGTGGCCGATCCACGCGCACCCGACATAGAGCAGACCCATCTCCCGTGCCTCGCTGATCACCCCCTGGATGTCGTCACGCAGCCGTTCGTAGGGGAAGTGCCAGCCGATCGGCACCAGGCCGCGCTTGTCCAGCTCCGCCTTGAATTCGGCAATCGACAATCCGTACGTCCCGGCCACCTCCACGTACTTGAAGCCCCACTTGGCGACCTGATCAAGCACCGGCACGACCCCCTGGTCCTGGAACTGATCACGCAGGCTGTACAGCTGCAGGCCCACAGGGCCGTGGAAACTCTTGCTCTCGCCCACGCCGGCACCACGTGCCGGTATGCGCGCTACCGTTAACAGCATCAACACGATCAAGCCGATGTAGATATTCTTGCGCATGGGTCGTCAGTCCTCTCGATACGAAGAAGCCGTCAAGGAGCAGGTCGCATGTTGCAGGGCATAACTACCAGCCGGGACCTTACGTGGGCAATGCGGCTCGGGCAATACAGCGAGTGCTTCCCGGTCCGCTCCACCGGAGGGGATCGGCCAAGTCACCAAACAGTCTCAGTTGTAGCGGATTGCGCGGCGGGCCGGAAGGGACTCCCGCCGCAAGTGGCAGGGAAGAGGTGCAGGAACGCACTCTCTCGGGAGAGGGACCAGGGGAATTCAGAAATTCAGGAATTCAGGAATTCGGGAATTGGCTGAAGCCCAGGGTCGCTGCGCAGCAGCGCACCCCGGGGTTCCGTACCAATTGTCGCACGATACGCCGAAGGCGTTTCACAAAGGGGCCGTGCCACACGGAACAGACCGTCGTCGTCGGTCGCCGGAAACGGACACTTTGACTCCGGTCCGTGGGGTGGTGCAAGAGAGGAGAAAGAGGTTCATGGGCCCTTGCCGGACTCGCGTGCTGCACCACCCTGTGCGTCCCGGCTGCTCTGGTGCTCGGCATCGTCCAGTGCCGCGGGCTCGGTCCCGCATCCATCCGACTCGAGAAACGCCGCCAGCAGCAGCTGTGCCGCCACCTTGTCGAGTCGCTGTCGGCGTTTTTTCTTCGTCAGCTGGGCGTGTTCGAGCAGGTCGTTTGCCTCGCGCGTCGTGAATCGCTCGTCATAGAAGCGGACGGGCCGGCCGGTCACCAGGGTGAGCCAGTCGGCGAACCGGCGGACTTCGCGGGATTTCTCGCTTTCGTGGCCGCTGGTGTGGAGCGGCAGGCCGACCACGAACCCCACGATCTGCTCATCGCTCACCAGCGTCCTGAAGAACCGGGCGTCCCCCTGTTCGCCGCGGCGCGTGTAGTTGGCGTAGGGGCTGGCGAGTGTGCGGTGCGGATCCGAGACGGCCACGCCGATCCGCACGTGGCCGTAGTCGATTCCGGCCAGTCGGCCGGCTGCGGGGAACTCGCTCATGGCGTGTCGTCGTCCGGTTTCAGGGGCTCGTTTGCCAGCGGCCGGCGCACCTCGGGGGCGATGAAATAACCATGTTGGAGGAACCGCAGAGTGTACTCCTGGACCTGGGCGTCGTCCATGATGAACGTGTGCAGCACAGGCACGATCACGAAGTCGGCCGCTCCGGGCAGCTGCGTTTCCGCGACCGTCACGACCATGTCGTCGTTGCCGTCGAGCAGCGGGTTGCCTCCCTCCGGGTCGTTGTCGCCGCCGGCGATGATGCCGAAAGGGCAGGGGGGGATGGCCAGCCGCTCCTGCACCTGCTCCCACTGCCGGGTAAACTGCTGTCCGCCCGTTCCGTACACCGCACAGAAGAGCGGATCGTAGCGGAACCGGCGCGCCAGCGCAGCGCCGTTGTTGGGTGGGGCCAGCATGACGAAACGGTGGATTCGCGGATCGATGCCGCGCCCGTGCGCTGCGGCCAGCTGGTCGTGCAGGAGGTGGCGGATGACCAGGTTGCCCATGCTGTGGGCGACGAAGTTGATCTCAGTGACCCCTTCCAGATGGCTGATGACGCGCGCCAGGCTCCGGGCGTCTTCACTCAGCGGAATGCGCGTGCTGGCATACGAGACGCTCAGAACGTCGTAGTCGCCATGCTGTGCGAGGTATTCCGCCAGCTGTGCCATGGAGGACCGCGTGCGTCCCAGGCCGTGCAGGACGAGTACGACCCGGGGCTTGAGCGGCGGGATGTCCGCGCCCGCGCGCAATGCCTGCCACTCCCGGTGGCAATGCTCCCAACTGCCCCACGCGCGCCGCGTGTTGTTCGGGTCCAGCAGTCGATAGTGATCGGACAGCACGTTCCGCTGGATGCGCCAGGAGCCATGGACCAGCTCGTCCGTCCAGAACTGCTTCCCGCCGAGCGTTCTGGCCAGCAGGTTCCAGTTCGTGGCCGGCTCCGCGCCGGCCGCGGCTCCCTCCCGCTCGCCGGCGACCAGCTTCCCGCCGCTCCACCCCCACACGCCGAGCAGGAGCAGCAGCAGAGGCCAGACTGACGCGCTGTACCGACTCATATCCATCCCGTCCCTCGGTTCCCCGCGGCGTGGGGGCGTCACCACGTGCCGGCCTCCGCGCCCCGCGTTACGGGCGTATGTGCCCAGACCGGTCCCCGAGACCTGTACCTGCATATGTCTGTAGCAGGTTTTGCTGCGGACCGGAACACCAATTACAGGTGCTGGTCTTACAGGTCTTACAGGTACTGGTCCCACCCGGCCTCTTCGATCAGTTTGACAATCTCCCGTACCGCCTCTTCGTCCTGCTGGCGGGCGACCAGTGTGGCATCGGGAGTGTGGACGATGATGAGATCATCGATGCCGATCGTGGCCACGAGATGGTCGTCGGTGGACCGGATGATCGAGTTGGTGGTGCGCACGACCAGGTTGCGGCCGGCGCGCGTGTTGCCGTCCGCATCCGCGCCGTGCGTCCGTGCGAGTGCCCGCCAGCTGCCGACGTCGTCCCACGTAAACGGTGCCTCGATCACCACGACGTGGTCGTAGTGTTCCATGACGGCGTAGTCGATCGATTTGCCCTGGATCGCAGCGAATTCGCGGTGGAACGTGTCGGCCAGGTGTTCGCTGCCGTACGCCCGGGCGATGGCGGTCACGCGTGCGTGCATGTCCGGTTCGAACCGCTGCAGGGCCTCGAGGATCGTGCGGGCCTGCCAGACGAAGATGCCGGCATTCCAGTAGTACCGGCCGGCTTCGACGTACTGCCGGGCCACCTCCGCGCTCGGTTTCTCGCGAAACCGCGCGACCTGGAATGCGGGCGCGCCGGCCGGTCCGGGAAGAGCCACACCCCGCTCGATGTAGCCGAACGATTCCGCCGGGTAGGTCGGTCGGACGCCGAACGTGACGATGCGCCGTTCGTCAGCGGCCACCATCCGGGCCGCCTGCGCCAGGGCGTCCTGGAACACGTGGTCGGGCTCGATCACGTGATCGGCCGGCATCACGGCCATGGTCGCTGCCGGATCCTGCTGCGCGAGGATCGCCGCGGCGAGGCCGATGGCCGGCGCCGTGTCGCGCCGGCAGGGTTCACCGATGATCGCGCCCCGGGGCAGTTCCGGAAGCTGCGCGGCGATGGAATCGACCAGCCGCTGGCTGGTGACGACCAGCACGCGAGCGGCGGGGACGAGACTGCCCAGGCGGCGGACCGTGCTCTGGATCAACGTCTGCTCGCCCGAGAGCTGCAGCAGCTGTTTCGGCGTGGCATGGCGACTGGCGGGCCAGAACCGTGTTCCCGATCCACCGGCCATGATCATGGCATGCAACATGGCGCACACTCCTGACTTGTCCGCGGCGCGTCACGGACTGAGAAATGTCGGCTGACTGATCGTGCACGGCAACTCCAGACGCTCGGCAACCTGTTCGGCATCCAGCGCCCAGAGGGGGCTGATTTCCACCGGCGTCCCGTCGGCGATCTGCGCCCCGGCCGCCTCCAGCCAGCGTCTGTGGAGCCGGATCATGGCGTTCCGGGCGGTGGTGGGGGTGTCGGTCGCAGCACCGTCGGCGTTCTTGACGGGGGCAAACACCTCGGCCGTCTCGCTTTCCACCACGATCGCGTTGTGCGCCTGGGGGAGGAGGTCGAAAATGAACCGCTCGAACTTGAACGCGTTGGGCGCAGTAGGCGTGTGCCGGACACCCTGCGCATCGACATAGGTGACCTGCTTGTGCGCCCGGTGAAACGGCAAGACATCAGCCCGGCAGGAGGTCCGTTGGAGGAAGGCGGCGTCGAATACGTGCACCGCGATGCTGCCCGCCCAGACATAGAGGGTGTCATCCGGATTGCGCTGCAGCGCCACGTCTTCGGGCAAGTCGCTGTACTCGATGATGTGCATCTTGCCGTCGACCATGACCACATTGCCGACCCGTTCCAGCGGCGTGGCTTTGCGGATCACCTGCGTCGTCATCTCGGATTCGGCCAGCGCGTGGTAGCCGATCAGTTCGGGGTGGCAGAGCTGCAGCAGCGGGTTGTCGACCTGGCCATAACAGAACAGGTCGATGCCCCGTTCGCGCGCATGCTCCAGCACGCCGCTCCTGTTCATGGCTTCCAGCATGCCGCCATGGCCGTCGGGGGCCAGAGCCAGGGAATCCTTCGCCGCGAGAATCAGCTTGCCAGTGGCCGCATCGACGGCGGGCATCGTCCCCTGACAGAACACCCGCAAATCATCGGCCGGGAGGCCGAAGCGGTCGTGCGCCGTGAGGTACGCGACCGTTTCCGTGTGCGTGGCGGGACTGGTCATCACATAGAGCGGCACCGAAGCATTGTAGCGGCGCGCGGTCGCGACCACTTTCTCGATCAGGATCTGGAGCAGCGCATGCCCTGAGACGGGCCCGAGCGGGAACATCCCCTTGGGGTGGTCGAAGCCCAGACGCGTGCCCTGTCCGCCGGCGACCAGGATGGCGGCCGCACGTCCGGCGCGCAGTGCTTCTTCGCCGGCACGGCGCGCGGCGGCGGCTGAAATGAACGCCGCCTGCCGATCGTCCAGCCGGATGGCGGGCGGGGGAGTGGCGCGACGCGCCATGGCCGCCCAGTCCGGCGTGGCGAGCGTGTTGTTCGTCAACTGCTGAAGCAGCTGCAGGTCGATTCCGCTGAGTTGGCGGTCCAGTTGCTCGCGCGCGTCAGGTGCCAGCTCCTCATAGAAGCGCAGCACGTGCTGCTGGCCGGCCGCCACAAGCTGTTGCCAAAGCGGGTGGTGCGTCACGACGGGAGCCCTCCTGTACTGCAGCGCGCCTCAAAGTGAATCAAGACATCCTCCTCGCGTGTGCTGAGCGCGGCCAGCCGCAGGTCGAAACGGATGCCAAACGGCTGGATGTCCGCGGCTTTGACCCGCGTGCGCGGACCGGATAACTGGACGACCTCCACCAGCGGTCGCGCCGGGAGCGGCGGGCAGAACGCCACGTGCAGGTTGTGGGAACGCTCACCCGGCTGGAACAGCGCCCGCAGCATCCCGGCCACGGTGTCTCCATGGGTCCGGGACCGCGCCCGTGTGAGCTGCTGGCAGACGCCTTCTGGCAGTGACAATTCGTGGTCATCGGATGGCTCCACAGGCCGCACGGGACGGTCGTCCTGTCCGCCGGCCGCCACCGCCAGATCGTGCGGGGCCGGCACCGCGACAGTCTCGGGAGCACCAGCCCCCGGCCGGGTGCGCAGACGCCACAGGCAGGCACCCCACAGAGCTTCGTTGGCCAGCAGGATGAGCCACAGGAGGATCAGGCCGGCGGGGCCGGTGCCGCGCATCGAGACGCTCGCCGCCAGCAGCAGTGCGGCCAGGGAGGGGAGGAGCCACCAGAGGGCGGCACGCGATCGAGCCGGAGCCGGCAGGGGCGCGACACCAGCCTGCCACCAGCCGCAGCGCAAGCCCGAAACCAGCAGGGCCGAAACCAGCCCCACGGCGAACAGCGTCGGCGCGCCGAGCGGCTGCTGTAGCTCGCCAGCCAGTCGCCGCCCGCACAGCCAGGTCGCCACCAGCAGCCACATCAGCGTGGCCGAAACCAGCGCTGCCTGAGCCAGACTCACCAGCACAGGATCACGGTGAGAGCAGCGCGTCCGTTCCGGTGTGGCAGCTTGCGCAACCATCCGTTGCCCTACTTGCTGACGGCCTGGACCCCACATGCCTCCGCCAAGGCCTCGGCGCGATCCGTATTCTCCCAAGCGAACTCCGGTTCGTGGCGCCCGAAGTGGCCGCCGGCGGCGGTCAGACGATAGATCGGGCGGCGCAGCTGGAGATGGGTGATGATGCCGCTGGGAGTCAGCGGGAAGAATTCCCGCACCACAGCGCAGATCCGCGCGTCGTCGATCACTCCGGTGCCGTCCGTGTTCACGTTGACACTCACCGGTTCCGAGACGCCAATGGCGTACGCGAGCTGGACTTCACACCGTTCGGCCAACCGCGCGGCGACGATGTTCTTGGCGATGTGCCGGGCCATGTAGGACGCGCTGCGGTCCACTTTGGTCGGGTCTTTGCCGCTGAACGCTCCCCCTCCATGCCGGCCCCAACCGCCATAGGTGTCCACGATGATCTTACGGCCGGTCAGGCCGCAGTCCCCTTTGGGGCCGCCGGTGACGAACCGCCCGGTCGGGTTCACGTGGTACTTGACTTCGCCGTTGACCATGTTCGCCGGCAACAGCGGCTCCACGATCCGATGCACGACGAAATCGCGGATCGTCTCGGGAGTGGCCTCCGGCGCGTGCTGCGTCGATACCACGATCGTGTCGAGCCGCACCGGCTTGAAACCTTCATACTCCACCGTCACCTGGCTCTTGCTGTCGGGACGCAGCCAGGGCACTTCACCTTGCTGGCGGGCTTCGGTCAGACGCGCGAGGATGCGATGGGCCAGAGCGATGGGCAACGGCATCAATTCGGGCGTCTCGTTGCAGGCAAAACCGAACATCATGCCCTGGTCCCCCGCGCCGATGTCCTTACCGGCCTCGGCGTTGGAGTCCACCCCCCGGGCAATGTCCGGACTCTGCTTGTCGATGGCCAGTACCACCGCGCAGGTGTCAGCACAGATGCCCCACTCGTCGTCGGTATATCCGACGCTGCGAATCACGTCGCGCGCGACCTGCGTATAGTCCACGGTGGCCGTCGTGGTGATCTCGCCGGAGATGAGCACCATGCCGGTCGTGACGAGCGTCTCGCACGCCACCCGGCTGTTCGGATCCTGAGCAAAGATGGCATCCAGCACGCCGTCCGAGATCTGGTCTGCGAGCTTGTCCGGATGTCCCGCGCTGACGGATTCGCTGGTGAACAAATACCTGCCTGCTGTCATGGCTCGATCTCCTGGTGTGGCCCCGGTGAACGGGAGGGGGGGCCCTCTCTTTTCCCGACTCAAACCGCGCATTATAGGCCTCGGGCGATCGGTTGGGCAACCGCCGCGCTCCCCCCCGTTCCCGCCTTGCACTACGGCTGCGGCGGTGCCGGCTCGGGAGAGACCAGCGGCGCGAGCAGGTTGATCGTGCGGCGGGTGGCCCCTTGCTGTTCGAGCACCAGTGAGCGCGCCCGCGTACCGAGTTCTCGGGCGTAGGCGGGGTCGTCCAGGCAGCGGCGGACGAACGCGATGAGTTCCGGCTCGTCCTGCACCACCACCGCCGCCTCGCGCTGCAGCAGTTGCTGCACGACGTCACGGAAGTTCCAGGTGTTGGGGCCGAAGCAGACGGCGACGCCATAGCCGGCCGGCTCGATCATGTTCTGGCCACCGCGCCGCCCCATGCTGCCGCCGACGAACCCGACGTCGGCGATGCCCCACCACGCTCCCAGTTCGCCCACGACGTCGACCAGCAGGATGTGCGTTGTCTCCCCGCCCGCCTCCTCGCAGCGGCTGCGGCGCTGCCAGGCCAGACCGGATTGGTCGAGCAGTCGTGCGACCTCCTCGAACCGTTCGGGATGGCGTGGCACCACGATCAGGCGTGCGTCGGGGTACTGCGGAAGGATGGCGCGCAGGGCACTGATCGCCATGCGTTCCTCGGGCTCCTGCGTGCTGCCGGCCAGCAGAATGAACGCGTCGGGGGGCAGGCGCCACACCTCGCGCAGACGCAGCGTGGCCGGATTGTCCCGCTCGGTCTGCGCGCCGTCGAACTTGATCGAGCCTGTGACGTGCACGGCCGCGGCAGGAGCGCCCAGGGCGCGGAACCGCGCGGCGTACGTTTCGTCTTGCGCGGCGATCAGGTCGACCTGTTCCAAGATACGACGGGTCAGCGGGCGGATCCGCCGGTAGCCGCGGTAGCTCTTGTCACTCAACCGGGCGTTGACAATAGCCACGCGCGCGCCGTGCTGGCGCGCGGCGCGGATCAGGTTAGGCCACAGCTCGAGTTCGGCCAGCACCAGCATGCTGGGCCGGATGCGCAGTATCGCGTGCCGGACCGACCAGGTGAAATCCAACGGGCAGTAGAACACCTGGCAGCCGGCGTATTTTTTGCGGGCCAGCGCCAGGCCGGTGCGGGTGGTCGTCGAGATCACGCATTCCCAGGCCGGATGCTCCTGCCCGAGCTGGCTGAGGATCGGCTGCAGCAGGTTCACCTCGCCCACGCTCACCGCATGCAGCCAGAGGCAGGGGCGGTTGCCCGCCCGCCGCGGCACGAGTCCGAAACACTTGGGCCCCCAGCCATCCCGGTACTTGCCGTAACGCACCGCCGCGTAGGCGAGGTAAGGTGAGAAGCAGAGGATCAAGATCAGGTAGACAACGTTGAGCAAATACGGCATCCGGACGTCCTGGTTCGCTGGGCAGTCGCGCGTGGCGACCGTCTAACCACCCTTGCGCATACAGCAGACCTTGTACTTCTTGCCGCTCCCGCAGGGACACGGATCGTTGCGGCCGACGCGCTGACCGCGATTGCGGATCGGATCGACGCGCAGGTCCCCCTGGCTCGCGTCGATGGCCGCCTGCTGCTGGCTGGCAATGTCACTGGCACTCTGAGCATCGTCGTGCCGCGCGGAGGTTTCGACCCAGGTGGAACCGACGAAGCCTTCGTCCAGCTGTTCCATCCGGAAGATCAGGTCGGTGGTCCGTTCGCCGATCGAACTCCACATCTGTTCGAACATCCGCATGCCTTCGCGTTTGTACTCCACCTTCGGATCCATCTGGGCCCAGCCCTTGAGGCCGACCGCGGATTTCAGGTGGTCCATGGCCAGCAGATGGTCTTTCCAGGCGGTGTCGACGAGGCTCAGCAGCAGGGCGCGTTCCATCCGCCGCATTTCGGGCCGATAGCGCTCTTCCACCGCGTTGCAGAGGGTCTGTTCCAGTTCGTCGCGGCGCAGCTTCTGCAGCGCGTCGGCCGGCAGGTCGCACTGGAGGGTATCCCGCAGCCAGCGCGACAGCGACTCCAGCTCCCCATTGCCCTCGCCCAGCAGACCAGCGGCGACGGAGGTGTCGCCGGCGCGGAACAGCGTATCAACTTTCTGCTTGACGACCACCAGCGCCTCGACTGCCCGCTGCTGGGCGTCCCGGCTGTGGACGAGCAGCGTCGCCCGGATGTCATCACGCTGCTTGTTCTTGAGGTCCTCCACGTCGAATTCCACCGCGAACCGTTCGCGCGCCCAGTCCACCAGTGCGTTGCGGTCGATGCGGGCATGGCCGGCGCCGGTGGCGAAGCGGTACAGGCCGGCCATCACCGGGTATTCCGCCTCCTTCTCGTCGTATTTCTGTTCGGCGAGCTGGCAGAGGTAGTCTTTCAGCGGGGCGGCCTCCAGTTCGTTGATCTGCTCCCACTCCAGCTCGATACCGAACTTGGCTCTCACCCAGCCCAACACCGAGCGCAGCGCGAAGTCGTCCTGCAGGAATGGTGTTCCTTCGGTCAGCTCGATGCGGTGGATCGCCTCGCGGGCCTTCTCGATCAGCAGTTCGGCGACGTTGTCCCGGCCGACCTTCTTCAGGTCGCGGTCGCGCAGGTTGAGATTCCAGCGGATGTCGGCGAACTTGGCCAGCGCCTCCCAGTTCCACTCGCTGGGCTCCTCTTCCTCCGGAAGGTTTTCTTCGATGGCGTCCAGGACCTGGGTTTCCGCCATGCGTTCGGCCTGGTCCTTGGCGTACATTTCCGCGGAGGGGAAGTCCATGCCGCGATAGTCGCGGGGGTCGAGCGTAGTGGAGAGCCGGGCGCCGGCCCATTTGGCGAACGAATCGACCCCGTAGTCGCGATCGAGAAACATGCTGACATAGCGGTCGATCTGGCTGTGGATCATGTCGATGATCAGCGCGCGGCAGCTGACCCCTTCCAGGATCCGCTGGCGGTAGCTGTAGACCCGCTTGCGCTGCTCGTCCATCACCTCGTCGTATTCCAGCAGGTTCTTGCGGATCTCGAAGTTGCGTTCTTCCACCTTCTTCTGCGCCGCTTCGATGCGCCGCGTGACCATGCGGCTTTCAATCTTCTCGCCGTCCTTCATCCCCAGCCGCTCCAGGATGCTTTTCACCCAGGGGCCGGCGAAGATCCGCATCAGGTCATCCTCCAGCGACAGGAAGAACCGGCTGCTTCCCGGGTCCCCCTGGCGGCCGCAGCGGCCGCGCAGCTGCAAGTCGATGCGCCGCGCGTCGTGCCGTTCCGTGCCGATCACGTGGAGCCCCCCGAGCTGCTTGACCAACTCGCCGTCTTCCTTCATCTGCTCCTGCTGTTCAATCTCGTTGACCAGCGCATTCCACTCGTCGCGGGGGACGTCGAGTCGCGTGGCGTACTTGTCCTGCAGGCGGGCCCAGGCCATCGTGTCGGGATTGCCTCCCAGGATGATGTCGGTCCCGCGGCCGGCCATGTTCGTGGCAATCGTCACGCGACCGCTGCGCCCCGCCTGCGCCACGATCTCCGCCTCGCGCTTGTGATGCTTCGCGTTGAGCACCTCGTGTTCGATGCCGCGCTGATCGAGCATGTGCGACAGCCGCTCGCTCTTCTCGATGGAGACCGTACCGACCAGCACCGGCCGCCCCTTGCGTTCGATGACGTCGATCTTGCTGAGCGGGATCACCTCCTTCTGTTTGCGCCCCTGCACCCGGTACTCGATGGCGTCCTCCAGGTCGCGCACAATCTCCCCCCACAACTCCTCGCCCGACTTCAGGATGACCACGTCCCAGCGGTTCAGCCGCTCGATCTCCTCCGCCACCGCGTTGAACTTCTCCGTCTCCGTGCAGTAAATCACGTCGGGGAACTCGTCGCGGCGCAGCGGCCGGTTGGTCGGGATCGCCACTACGTCCAGCTCGTAGATCTTCCAGAACTCGGCCGCTTCCGTCATGGCCGTACCGGTCATGCCGGCGATTTTATCGTAGAGCTTGAAGTAGTTCTGCAGCGTGATGGTGGCCAGCGTCTGCGTCTCCTCCTTGACCTTCACCCCTTCCTTCGCCTCCACCGCCTGATGCAGCCCGTCACTCCACTGGCGCCCTTCCATCAACCGCCCCGTGAATTCGTCCACAATGACGATCGCGCCCTCCTTGTTCACGTAGTTCACGTCGAGCTTGTAGAGGTAGTGGGCCTTGAGCGCATTGTCGAGCAGGTGGGGCCATTCCATGTTGCCCGCCGTGTAGAAGCTCTCCACCCCCGCCAGTTTCTCGGCCGCCCGGACCCCCTCGTCCGTCAGGTTCGTGCTGTGGTCCTTCTCGTTCACTTCGAAATGCACGTCCCGCTTCAACTGCCGCGCTATGCGATCAGCCTCCACATACTTCCGCACATTCTCGTGCGCCGGGCCGGAGATGATCAGCGGCGTCCGGGCTTCATCGATCAGAATGTTGTCCACCTCGTCGATAATGGCGTAATGCAGCGGCCCCTGCGACTGCTGGCGATACTTGGGGTACCGCTCGTCGCCACGCCGCGCGGGACGCATGTTGTCGCGCAGGTAGTCGAAACCGAACTCGTTGTTCGTCCCGTATGTGATGTCGCAGGAATACGCCTTCTGCCGGTCCTCCACCTCCATGTCCGACTGGATCGCTCCCACGGTCAGCCCCAGCCCCATATAGAGCGGTGCCATCCACTCCATATCGCGGCGGGCCAGGTAGTCGTTGACCGTCACTACGTGGACCCCCTTGCCCTCCAACGCGTTGAGATAGGCCGCGAGCGTCGCCACCAGCGTCTTGCCTTCGCCGGTCACCATTTCCGCAATCGTGCCGCTGTGCAACACCATCCCGCCAATCAGCTGCACATCGTAGTGCCGCATGCTCAGATGCCGGCGACCCGATTCGCGGCACGCCGCAAAGGCTTCCACCAGGATGTCGTCCAGCGTCTCACCGGCCGCCAGACGCTCCCGGAACCTGGTCGTCTGGGCCCGCAACTCCTCGTCCGACAGCCCCTGGAAATTCGGCTCCAGCCGATTGATGGCCTGCACTTTCGCCTGCAGTCGCTTGATATACCGGGCGTTGGACGAACCGAAGACCGACGTGATCGTCCGCTCGACGCCACGCGTCAGACCGTTGAAGAACAGCCCGAGCAATTCCCAAATACGTTCCAGCAGTTCCATGGCTAATTCGCGACTCATTCAGTCGCTGCAAAAAGATGGGCGAATGTGCCAAGCCTCGAATTCACACAAGCTGTCTCGCCGGTCCCAAGCACTGTCGCCAGCCGGCCGCACTGTTCGCACCCACATCGATACATGGGTTCATCGATACATGGGGTTCGCCCCCACCCCGAGCGAGATCCGGCAGACAGCAGAAAACCCCGCGGCTCCACCAAGTTTCCCCCGACGGCGCGCAACATATTCCGCTGACGTAGTTTATAGCGACTTCTGGCTGGGGTCAACTGTGGCGAGGCCCGCCCCCGGGTCGCTCTTGCCCCCCGCCCGGGCACTGGTATCATCCGATTCCCGCGCCCGCTGCTCGTAGCTGCTGGCCCCACTCAGCGTCACTCCTCGATGCCCGATGCCCGGCAGACGCCTGTTGTCCTGCAGCGGATGACGAGCACCAGTACCGGCACGGGCACGAGCGCGAGCAGGGGCAGGGGGGCGAACTGGGGGCAGACACACGTGCGGGAGCGTGGTGACGCTGCAGCGCCTTGCGGTTTTGCCGGGAATCTGCCAACCTGCACACTGCACATCGTGATAGTGGCACTGATGAGGTAGCCGTTAGTGGTGGATGTACCCACGAGCAAGGATATCCGCGGTCAGTTTATCTTGTTGGGGACCGGCACGTCGGTGGGGGTTCCGACGATCGGGTGTGGCTGTGCGGTCTGTACGGGGGGGCAGCTGCGGAACCAGCGGACGCGCAGTGCGGCGATTGTCGGACTGCCGGGCGGCAATCTGCTGATCGACACGCCGCCCGACCTGCGATTCCAGCTGCTGCGCGAGGGCATTGGGATCGTGCACAGTGTGGTGTTCACGCATGCCCACGCGGACCACATTTTCGGGCTCGACGATCTGCGTTTGTTTCCATTCTACCTGGGGCATCCGGTGCCGCTGTACGTGGAACGCGATGTGGAGCAGGTGATACGGCAGGCGTTCAGTTACGCGTTTTCGGACCGTCCGCTGACGCACGCAGGTGCAGTACCGCAGCTGGAGTTCCACACGATTGACGAAGCGCCGTTTGAGGTCCTGGGGACGCAGGTCACGCCGATCCGGCTGCAGCACGGGCCGTATTTCCAGGTGCTGGGTTTCCGCATCCACGACCTGGCCTATTGCACCGACACGAACGGGATTTCCGCGTCGAATCTGCGGCTGCTGGAGGGGCTGGACACGCTGGTGATCGATGCGCTGCGGACCCGCGCGCACCCGACCCACTTCAATCTGGATCAGGCGATTGCGGTGGCCGAGCGACTTCGACCGCGGCGGACGGTATTCACGCACATGTCCCACGATCTGGACTACGAGACTGTCAATGCGCGGCTGCCGCACTCGATGGAACTGGGCTACGACGGGATGTGCATCCCGCTGCCGGTCAGTTCGCCTTAGCCAGCGTGTTCTGGGTCAGGGCATTGACGTAGTCTCGCGTGATCATCAGGACTTCATCGAGGTAGAAATCGCGTTTGATCTTGTGGTCGCCGGTGAGTTCTTCCTCAAGGCGTTCGCGTTCCTCGCGCTCGGCGTCCGATTCCTTCCCCTCCTCCAGGAACTTCTGCTCATTGAGCGTCACCGTCTTGCGTTCTTTGCGCTGCCGGTAGAGTTCAATGCGCTTGAGCAGTTTTGCGAAGTCCTCCGATTGGCTGACCCGCTGTTCTGATTCCGTGCGGAGTCGGTTGATGAGGTCCGTGGTCACGAGCTGGACGGGCGGGAAATCGGTCTTGGGGACCTTGTGGAACTCGATGGCGTAATCCAGATCGGACTCGCCGATATCCATGTAGTTCGTGATCGAGGGGAGCACGATGTCGGACAACACGCCTCGTTTCTGGGTGCTCTCGCCGCTCGGGCGGAAGAACTGCTGGACGGTGATCTTCAGCGCGCCCAGGTTGGGCGGATAGGGGCCGCCGATGATCTCGCCGAGATACCGGAGGCTCTGCACGGTCCCCTTGCCGTGCGTGGCTTCGTCCCCCACCACCAGACCGCGCTGGTAATCCTGGATGGCGCCGGCCAGGATCTCGCTGGCACTGGCGCTCAACTTGCTGGTCACGACCACCAGCGGGCCGTCCCAGGCAGTGCCGGGCGTCTCGTCACTGTGCACTTCCACCCGGTTATTGAACCCCTTGACCTGCACCACCGGCCCTTCGTCGATGAACAGGCCCGTCATATCGACCGCTTCCACCAGGCTGCCGCCGCCGTTGCGCCGGAGGTCCAGCACGACGGCATCGACTCCTTGAGTCTTGAAGTCCTCAAGAATCCGCCGGACATCGGCCGTCGCGCTGCGGAAGTTCCGGGACCCGTCCTGGGCCGCCTGCATGTCCTGATAGAAACTGGGCAGGTCCAGCACTCCCAGCTTCATCGGCGAGCCGTCGGCTTTGATGCCGACCTCGAAGACCTCGCCGTGTGCCGCTTCCTCCTCCAGATCGATCTTGGCCCGGGTGATCTCATAGGTGACCGACTCATTGGATCCCGCCGGGATGACGCCCAGCCGGACGATCGTGCCGGCAGTGCCCCGCACCAGTTTGACGACGTCGTTGAGCTTCATGCCCACTACGTCAACCATCTCGCCCGCTGCGCCTTCGCCGACACTGATGATCTGGTCGTCTTTTTTCAGCTTGCCCTGCTTGTCCGCCGCGCCGCCGGGGACCACCCTGGCGACAATCGTCTTCCCGTCCTGGTCCTGCAACTGAGCCCCGATCCCCTCGAGATTCAGCTGCAATGCGATGCGGAAGTTCTCCAGCGAGCTGGGGGACATGTAGGTCGTGTGCGGATCGTAACTGGACGTGATCGCACTCAGATACATCTCCAGCAGTTCGTCGTTGTCGAACTGCTTCATGCGGCGGGCGAAGTTGTGATAGCGTTTGGACAACTTCTCCCGCGCCGCCTGCTCCGCCTCGGCCGGACTCTGCGGCTCCTTCGTCTTGTCTTTGTCTGACTTGCTCGTCTTGAGCACCAGCAGGTCGTACTCGATACGCTGCCGCCACCGCTCCCGCGCCTCCGCTTCTGTCCGCGGATACTGCAACAGGTCGGGGTCCGTTATCATCTCTTCGTCCCGCGTCAGGTCGAACTCCTGCTGCAACAGCTCGTCGATGACCGCCACCCGCTCGTCCACCCGCTGCAGGAATCGCTGAAAGACCAGATTGGCGAAACTCGTGTTGTTCTCCAACAGCAGGTCGTCCAACTGCTTCTCGAACTGCTTGAACTCGTCAATGTCCGACTGGTAGAAGTACACCTTGAGCGGATCAAGTCCTTCCAGGAAGAGCTTGAAGCCGCGCTGGGAGATCTCGTCATTCAAGGGACGCCGCGACAGATGCTGACCCTTCATCAATGTGGTCACCATCTGGGTCACGCGCCGCTCGAGCGCTGTGGGGGGGGTGATTTCCGCCCAGCAGTACTGCCATACGCTCAGCCCCATCAGGGCGCTCATCGCGAGTATCATGGCCAGGCTGACCCGTCGGACCCGTGCGTTGAAGAGCCGCGCATCGCTCATTCGGACTTCCTTTATCAGTCAAAGGCAATTAATCAGTCAATTTTATCAGTCAAAGGCAATCAGGGTAAACGCGACTGCCTGCCGGGCCTGTGCGATCTGGGCAGACTTGCGGGACGCAGCCAGCCGGCAGTATCTCACATTGTGCCCACCGGTGTGAATGCCGGAAAGCGTTCCGTGTAACCGGTCCGAGAGCGGCGGAATTGTATGCTTCTTATGAAAATACGCAAAGGGGGATTTATTCGGCCCACCTCCTGGGCGGTGCAGTGTTCCTGTCGCGTGGGGTATCGCGCCGGCCTGCCACGGGTCGCAACCCCCGCAACCCAGACAGTCTGAGACAGTCTGAATCCCGAACCCCCGCAACCCAGACAGTCTGAATCCGTCAACCCCCGTGCACGCGCAACCCAGACAGTCTGCTCCAGCGTTGCATACAATTTCAAGCGGCGCTGTCCGAGCCCGCCACGAGCCGCACATTGCCGGCCGGGCGCCGGAAGTCCGCTGCGACTGTTTTCGGTCTCACTCCAATCGCCAATCGGAAACAGACACTCCGACTCCGGCCGACCTGCGGCACGTGCCATGCAGTACGCCACGCGCGGTTTGTTGCGGCCTCGGTGGCCGCCGGTTAGTTGGCTGCCTTACGGCTCGGCCGCCCCATCGTGGACGGTTCCCTACCCAGGGTGCGCCGCGAAGCGCGGCGACCCCTGGGCTTTGGAGTGTAACGCCTTCGGCGTATTCAGAAGCTCGGCATGACATGGGCGCGTTCTCACGGAAAGAGGCTGT
>JAAYDI010000098.1 GCA_012729315.1 Planctomycetaceae bacterium | reverse complement strand
TCGGCCAAACACCTCGTTGTGCTCCCATTCCTGGGGCGTTGCCCCAGGCTACGGTGAGAACTGACCTTCGGCCAGACGACAGCTATCCCGGTACCGCACCCCTGGTGCTGGGTCGCCAACCTGACACAGGGTTCGCAGTGAGAAGGAAACCGTTAATGCGAAGTGGCTCACCGGTGGAACAAATGTCAAAACCGGCACCAGGGCCGTTTCTTCGGGCCTTTCACCACGCCACCTTGGTGCCACTGTTGCAGGAAGCTGTCAAGGAGCATACTGAACAACGAGACTGTCATCCGCGACAGAAAGTTGCCCCAATTCGACTACCGTTTTGAACCACAGTAAACACCGAAGTTGTTTTTCCCTCATTCCTTAAGCACGCTCCGCATTGCCAACTTGCCGAATTACTGGATTTCTGGATAATTGATGGCGAGTTGGCGTCCGAACGCCTGTGTGCCCTCTGGCGCTTTGGTAAACTGATGCGCCGAGTCGACTGAGCCGGTTCTTCTGCACGCCCAAGGACCACATACCGATGGTTCCGCAGCACACAATGTGGTGCTCGATGCTCTTGCCATCGCGCATGCTCCTTGCCTGCTTGTCAATCGCGCTAGTGACAGGAGCGTGGTGGATCGCTTACGGCGGGAACAGAGGCCTCCCGGAAAGGGAATTGGTCGATCTCGGGATGGTGCGTGCAGCTATTACGGGTCCCGGGCCAATCCCCACGCAACTGGCTGATCGGTCGACAGGTGGTGGAGGCAGCGCATCGCTCGCCATCGCGAAGCTCCGTGGCGGCAGTGGCGTGGTCGCTCGTGTCGCTCTTTCCTTGGCGGATTCGCCGTGCCTGTCCTCTGTGCATCCCGCCGCGATACCCATGGCTCATCTGCCGTGGGTGCTGATCTTGAGTGTCTGTCTGCTGGTCTGAACTGAACTGAGCGTCAGGCGCGCGTCAGGCGCGGTTGTCTGCTTCTGCGCATTCGCCGCGCGTCGGTAATACAGCCCGGTTCGACCGTCGATCAGCCCAGCAGGCCGCTCATCCGGCTGCCTCTTCCGTCGCATCTCCACAGAAGGATATTCAACTCATGGCTCAGAAGAAACACGACGATCCGTCGCAGGATACCTCGCCGAATACTCGCGGTGTCGATCAGCCGGAGCAGACCTCTGGCAAAGAGCTCCCCGAGAAGAATCTGCCCGGTCAGACAGTTTACGACCGGGCTCTGCAGCACGCGGCGACTGGAAACTACCAGAAGGCCTTGGACCTGTTGCGTTCCGCCCCACGGGACCTTCGCGTTCAGAATGCCATCGGGGTGTGCCTGATCCGTTTGGGCCGCACCGAGGATGCCGTGCGGGTCTTCCGCGACTTCGTGCTCGGTCCCGGAGGCTTTGGGATTGATCCGGATGCACCGCTGATCGCACGCGTCAACTATGCCACGTCGTTGTTGTTGGAAGGTCGTCCCGTCGGGTGTCTGGACGCTCTCGCGGGAGTCCGCGGGGACAAGCACCCGGCGGTTCAGAGGCTGCAAGCTGTCATCAAGGAGTGGGAACGAAGCCTGTCGTTCTGGCAACGGCTGAACTGGCGATTCGGCAGGATCGAGCCCCGCGATGCCCCGGTGAAATTCGACTTCCCCCCAGGCGAATTCGAAGTCGAGTTGCCAGACCAGACGGGGCAAGAATAGGGTACATCCCATCTGCATACTGATGTCCGCGCCACGTGAACTGTCGTCTTGAGCCGCAGCGCGGCGATGCTGGCATAGCCTGGGGTAAGCCGAGAAACGCGGCGCTACCCCCCGGACTGCGGTAAGGTGGCCGCGTTGCGGCACCAGGCGGCCGCCCGCAGGCTGTGACGCGGCAAGTTTTGTTGGAGATTCCGGCAGTTCTCCGCTTCCGGGCCACCCGCTATAATCGGCCCGTCGGCATGTCTCTGAAGGCGAAGCCCGCCCGCAACGCCATCCGCATCCGGCGGCCGAATCCGACCCAGCGATCCGCATCCGCAGCGCAAGGTGCCTGCAGGATGCGGCCATGAAGGACGCCGGTCGTTCGACGCAAACGTCCAGGCAGATCTGCGGGCCGAAAACGCTGGTAAGTGCGTCCACGCGGAATAGCGGAAGTTCTATCGAGGCTGGCAGGATGTTCCTGATTGACTCAATAATCCTGATCATCGGCATATTGTTGCTGGTTGGTATCGCGTCGAGCAAACTGTCAGCGCGGCTCGGGATTCCGGTCTTGGTGTTATTCCTCATGCTGGGAATGGCGGCCGGATCGGAGGGCGTGGGTGGAATCGAGTTTGAAGACTACCGTTTGGCGCATGGAATCGGAACGCTGGCCCTGGCGATGATTCTGTTCGACGGCGGGTTGAGCACTTCGCTGACTGCCATCCGGGCGGTCTGGAAACCGGCCCTGCTGCTGGCAACCTGGGGAGTGTTGGTCACTGCGGTCATTACAGGGGTAGCAGCCGCTTGGATTCTGGGCATCCCGCTGCTGGAAGGCCTCCTCTTGGGAAGCATCGTCGGTTCGACGGATGCAGCGGCCGTGTTCGCGGTTCTCCGGTCGCGAGGTGTGAGTCTGCCCAGACGAATTGCGGACGTGCTGGAGGTCGAGAGTGCTTCGAACGACCCGATGGCGATTTTCTTGACGGTCGGCTGCATCGAAGTGGCGCTGGGAAACGTGGAAATCGGCCTGGGGTTCGTGGGGCTGTTTGTGTCCCAGATGCTGATTGGCGCTGTGTGCGGGATTCTGGGCGGACTCGCCGCAGGGTGGGTGGTGAACCGCATCGAATTAGACGCTTCCGGAATGTACCCGGTGCTCATCAGCGCGTTCTGCCTCCTGACGTTCGGTTTGGCCGCCAAGTTTGGTGGAAGCGGTTTTCTGGCGGTCTACCTGGCTGGGGTGGTCATCGGTAATCGGCCGCTCGTTTTTCGGCACGGCATCCGGCGGTTTCATGACGCTATCGCCTGGCTTTCTCAAATCGTGATGTTCGTGGTCCTGGGTCTGCTGTGTTTCCCCAGCCGTCTGGCGGACGTGGGCGTCAGGGCACTCCTGATCAGCACGGTCCTGGTTTTAGTGGCACGTCCGCTGGCGGTGTTGCTCTCGACATTTCCCTTCCGGTTTACCGGCCGAGAACTCGCCTTCATGTCGTGGGTCGGCCTGAAAGGCGCGGTGCCGATCACGTTGGCGACGTTCCCGTTGATGCTGGCCACGCCGGAGCATCCGCTGCATGCGCCGTTGCTGTTCGATGTCGTATTCTTTATCGTCGTGGTCTCGTTGGCGGTGGAGGGGACGAGCCTTGCCGCCGTGTCCCGCTGGCTGGGACTGGAGCGGCCCCGCGATCCCGAACCGCCTGTCAAACTCGAAATCAATTCGCTGCGGCACGTCAATGGCGAAGTCGTCGACTATGCTGTTGGCAAAGACTCTCGTGCGGCGGGGCGGCTGGTCAAGGACCTGGCCCTGCCGGAAGGCGCCGTCATTGCGCTCGTGGCACGCGGCGATCAGATCATCCCACCGCAAGGCAACACCCGCATCCATGCCGGTGATCACGTGATTCTCGTACTGCGCCTGGGCATGCAACCGCTCGTCAATCAGGTGTTCGGAAGCGAGTCGAAGACGCGGGGTTCGATTCCGGAAATGCTCGAATTCCCCTTGCGAGCATCGACGACCATCGCCGAGTTGCAGGAGTTCTACGAGATTCAGGTGACCGCTCCTCCCGAAAGCACGCTGGCGGAGGTCATCAGCCGCGAGGTTGACGGCGGGATGTCGGTCCTGGAGACCTCCGTTCGCGTCGGCCCGCTGGTACTGCGCGCTCTGCGCCTGGACAGCGACGGCCACATCGATATGGTGGGAATGTCGATCCGATCTGAGAATGAAGAAGTGGCTCAAGCTCCTGTGTGAGGATCAGATAACTGACATCGGGGTTCCGCCGGAAGCAGTACATGGCCCCTGCCACGCAAACCGGTGCTCTCACAATACTTCCGCGCCGGCCCAACGCTCCCGGGGCGCCAGGGCCCGGATTCCGTTGCATACGCTTGTCAGCCAATGCGTTTTCCGGTATTCTGCAGCTCAAGAAATAACCAGGGTTCGTGCCGGGTTTTTCCGGCGGGCGACTAGCTCAGTTGGTTAGAGCGCCGTCTTCACACGGCGGAGGTCTGCAGTTCGAGTCTGCAGTCGCCCACTTTTTTGTCTCTTAAGTCCTGCCGTTGTCAGGCGGACTTCCGGTCGCTGCGCATGCGGCCTGGGTCGGGCTCTCAATCTGCCGGCTGATCTGCTGGCGCTGACCAGCGATAGAGTCGAGCGCCGTTGAGTTCCAGGCCCCAGTGTCCGTCCCGGAGGAGCGGTTGCACGGCTGCGGACCGGCCGTCGGCAAACTCGGCCGTGATGGCCTCCGGCGGTGCGATCTCGCGCGCGTCGAACCAGAGTGGGAACGGCCGGTCGCGCGGCACGGTTCGCAGGTGCCATTGGTCGCCCGCACGGCGCAGGCTGACCGATCCAGCCGTGCGTACCGGGCCGAAGTCGATTTCCTGTTCCTGCAAGTTGATGTGCTGGGTCTGCCATGCCGAGCGCGGCGGCACGTCCGCCGGCGCGCGGAACGACAGCGCTGTGCCGCCGTCATGCACAACGAGGTAGCCCAGCCGCACCTGCTGCTGGCCGTCACAGTAACCATCCAGCGGCAGCTGCCGGCCGCCGGCCTCGCGGAGCGTCAGCTCCCACAGGTACTCGCCGTCCGCAAGCGTCTCGGGGAGGGTCAGCTCGTGCGGCCCGTCGACGATCTGCTGGCCGCCCCGCCAGGCGTCCGGAGCTGCGGGCGCGTGCCGTTCGAGCCAGTGCTGGTGCCACGGCCGGTTGGCCCAGGTCATCGGTTCGTGCCACGTCACGACGCATTCGGCCGGCTGCTGCTGCCCGGCGTCCTGCTGCACGTCCCAGGCATAAGTCACCTGGAACCGCCGTGGCCCCGTCTGCTGGAACGACTCCACGGCCGGGCGCGCGAAGAGCGCCTGCTGGTCAATCTGCCAATCGGTGCCGGGCCGGGCGTTGGCAAACAGCGAGTCGGGCGTCCGGACGAAATCCACGACGACGCCGTCCCGCAACGCAGTGTAGGCGAGCAAGTCGGAGCTGCGGGCGACCCAGCCGAAGCGCGGCAGCGTCACCCCGTCGACCTCCCACGGGCCCGCACCGCTGTTGGCAACGATCACCAGGCCGTTGTCCCACGTGACGCGGACGCGGTCCAGCTGCCCGGCCTTGACCGCTGCGGTCGTATCGACCCACTGCGCTCCGGTGTGGTACTCGATCTGTGCGACGGTGGCCGTGGCATGCCGGGCCGTGACCGGGGACATCAGGTGGGTCTCGAGCCAGGCGTCCTGCAGGCGGTTCCAGTTGCTGTTGAGGAACCCGGCGTGACCGTAGGCAATCTCCTGCATCCGGTACTGGTCGAGCACGACCATGGGGAGCGCGTTGCCCCAGGGCGCGTCGTCGTACCAGCGGCTGAAGTAGCCCATGCCGTGATTGAGCTGCAGCGGGTGGACGCGGAGCAGGTCGAAATCGACGAACAGCGGTGCCGTCATGCCGGCGTTGTGCGCCCAGCCGGTCCCGAACTGGGCCTCGACCCCGTCGAGCCACCCGCTCCAGAGCCAGTGCCCGTTCCCCTCGCCCAGCACGGGGCCCTGGTACGTGGTGCGCAGGAACTGCCAGATGGCAAGATGGGCGCTGCGCGTCTGCTGCAGGTTGCCGGCCAGCGGAGTTCCGGCCCGCTGATCGGTGTGGAACGACGGGGGCACGCACGAACACACGTCCAGGAACGACGCGTTGGTCCCGTAGCGCCGTTGGATCTCCGGCGATTGGGTGCGCGCCAGGTCCACCATCACGTGGGGAGCCACCGCGAACGACTGGATCTTTGTGCCGGGGTGATACCAGGCCAACTGCCGCTTGCCGGCGCTGTCCAGTGCGATGTGCGCTTCCTGGAAATGCTCGTAGTTCGGGTAGTAATCGACGTAGTTCTCGTGCAGCGCCATCAGGTGCCCCAACTCGCGCCCGGTGGCGATCAGCCGCTGCATCTCCTCCTCGCTGCCCCATTGGGGATTGGCCGGATAATGGGTCGGCAGGCCGTTGTCGTAGCCGTGGTGTTGCCAGTCGTGGATGATGACCGCGTGGTCGGTAATGCCGTAGTCGCCCAGCATGGCCAGCGTGTCGGCGATATCGGCGTAACGCCCGCCCCAGATGTCGAAGACCACCCGTCCGCCCAACATCTCCCGGAAGGGGGACGCCGGGTGCGGCAGATTTGGCAGCACCTCTGCCAGATGCCAGGCGGCTGTGAAGATGACGCGTTCGCGGAGCAGGTTGAGGGAGCCGTCCGTCAGGGCTTTGTACACCGCGCCGGTTTCGATCAGGTTCGACGCGTGCGATGCCGCCGGGTCCACCAGGGCGGCGACGAACAGGTTCTGTTGCGGCAGCAGCTCGACCGGGCCGGGATAATAGGGCACGTTCAGCCGGCGCTGGTACGCGACCACTCCCCACCGTCCGGCCTGCACCTGTGCGATTACCGGCTGATCGCAGGCCAGATCCAGCACGAGACTCTTGCCAATCAGCCGGGCGGTCACGTCGAGGTGCGCCTCAAGATCTCCCACACGCCAGGTGGCGCGGCAGCGGGCTGACTCGTCGGCCAGCGTCGTCTCGCTGTCGCTCAGGGTGGCGGGGTGAGTCCACGCGATCGTATTGCCCGTCGCCAGCGGCAGCCCCAACGTCTGACCGCCGGTACCGGTGGCGTGCAGAATCCAGCGGCCCAGCGGCGGATCGTCCGGGTTGCGCGGCGGCGTCCAGCAGTACTGCAGATCACCGTCAGCGCCCCGGTGAGTGAGCTGCACCTGGCCGGTCGCCGCGTCGATCGCGATATCGTGCGTTCCCGCGTGGGCCGTGAGAGGCGCAGCATCGCCGTTGGGCTGCGCGCTGAGCCGGGCCAGATCCAGCGCCGGTGGAGCGGGATGTGCGGGCAGCGAGCGCTCGAATCCGGGCAGCTCGATCACCCGCCCGCTCCAGTACGACCAGTCGAAGCTGGTGTTGTCGGCGGGACCGCAATCCGTTTCAAATCGCAACACGACGGTCTTTCCGGCCCAGGGTGCCAGGTCCACTTCGAACTCCTGCCACGACGCCCGCATGTGGTGCTGCTCCCACAGCAGTGTGTCGCCCGCCCACACCCGAAACGTGACGCCATCTCCCTGACTGGCTTCCGCGGCCGTGGCCGTGGCCCCACGCAGCGTCCCCGCAGGTTGTTCCGGCAACTGGATGGTGTACTGCTGTACGACACCACCCGGACCGGTTCTGTACGGCGGATGCACGAACGTCGCGGATCGCCCGCCGTGCCGACGCCGTGGCTCAAGTGACGTGTTGGTCGCTTCATCGAGGCCCGACCAGCCTGGCGGCATCCACTTGAGCGGCGCGCCGCGAAGCCCAATGCCCAACTCATACGCCCCCTGTTCCTCGAGCTCCAGACGCGGCGCGACCGGCTCGATGACCAGGAACTGGTCGCCGCTCAATGCTGGCAGAGATAGTGTCACCAGAACGAATACGGATAGCAGGTGCCGCATGGTACTGCCTCAGCGAATCAGCGGCGTGGAGCGCGCCGCACACCAGGGATCAAGCTTGGCTCAACAGCACAACAACAACAACAACAAAACAACGCTGTCCAGGATACCACGTTACAGTCACGGAAACATGAGGATGCCGGAGTAGTGCATGTACAGCGCGACGCCGCGCTGGGCCGTCACCTCGCGCCACACCCGCAGCGGATCCTCGACAAAACTGCCGGCGTGATTCCCGACTTTCGTCGGGTAACTCGAGTACCCGGGGTGTCCCTTGCAGTCGATCTGGATGTAGTCGGGCTGGATCATGTCGAGAATCGCATGGACCATCTCCGGCGTGGTGTTCTGGCCGATGTGGTGGTCTGTCGCCTGGGCATGAAAGTCCAGATGGACGCCGAGGAAACTGTCGGCGCGCCTTAGTCGCCCGGGCGCTTCCGCTCCGGCCGGGAGCGCGGTCGACCCGACTGCCACGCAGAGCACACCGAGCATCAGGATTACCTGGAGGTTGATCTTCATCAGTAACACATCCTTTAAGCACGACTCATGGTGCGGATGAACGAATTACGGCCCCCCACAACACAACACAACACAACACAACCTGCCATCTTCTTGTCACTGCGGCAGGCAGGTCCGTGCAGTGCGTTTCTCAGACGCCACAGGCAAGCACGACACGCAGCGTACGTCCCGCTCCGGGGGCCAGATGCATCTCCGGGTAGACGGCTACCAGCAGCGCTGCTTCCCGGTGGCGATCCAGCCGCACGAACAGCCGCTGGCACGGCTCCGCGGGCAGTTCGATGCGCACGGGCTGGCCCCCTGTGTTGAGCTCGAGATGGCGCGCCGCGCGCACCTGCTCCGGCAGATCCACCGTGGATTCTGTTTCCCCGTCGGGCAAGGCGAAGCTGCTCGAGTACTCTCCGGCGGACACGGTCAGCGGACCCGTCAGAGGCAGCGCGATGCGCAGAGCTGGTGTGATCGCCCGCTCCTGCCGCTCAACCTCAAACGACTGTTCCACGGTCAGCCTTGCGGCGTCTACGGTCAGCGTGCGGCGAATGTCCACGCGTTCCTGCGTCTGGGGGCCCCAGACGGCGCGTGGCCGCGCCGCGCGGAGCTGGATGCAACCGCGCTCGGTGCCGAGCACATCGAACTCGGTGAAATCGGGCCGCTCCAGCTCTTCCTGCCGATTCACAAACTCCACGCCGCCGCCGCCCGGCGCGAGCAGGTTCTGGCCGTCCGCGCCGGACCAGACGACGGCTGCCCCGCCGCAGGTGGGCGCGGTGGCGACGGTGCCTCCCGCGGCCGCTGCCTCGATCAGTTCGTGGCCCGAGACATGTCCCGTGATATCCAGCAATTCCTGCTGGTGGTAACCGGTGTACTCGCGCACGCGCACCTTGCCTCGCGCGACGCGCCGCAGCAGCTCGTTCCCGGCCGCGAGATACGCCGGGTCGACCGAGCGGTGCACCAGCCGGCCGTTGTCGACGCGATACACGCGTTCCGGACCTCCCATCAGCTTCAGCCGCGCCCAGAGCAGCGGAATGCGACCCATCTGCACGCGGTACGCAAGGTCGGCGTCCCCGGCGGCCAACTGTTCCGCTTCGTCCCAGAGCCGCTCGGCCCGCTCCACGAAGTCCATGGTCAGCCAGCTGCCGCGCAGCGCGTCGAAGATCCGCACGGGCACATTCCGTTCGATGGCCAGTGTCTGCAGCTCGTCGAAGTACGCCCGTATCGGTCCGGCCGCCGCTGCGTAGTACCCGGCGAAGAAGTCGTCCAGCAGCGGCTCGGTCGGCTGGTCCGGGTTCCACAGCAGTTTGGCAATCAGCCATGCGCGCAGCTCGCCGAACTCGGCGTGCGGGCCTTCACTGGCCCCCTGCTCGAAGAGCCCGACGACGCGGTTGTCGCGGAAGAAGCGGATATTGCCGGGAATGGCCGGGAAGTTCGGGTGGGGGCCGACGTAGTTGTGGAAGTTGGTTGTGTAGTCCCAGACAAACAGTTTGTCGGTGATGGCGGACCAGCCTTGGATGTCCTTCACGAACCGCACGTTCTGCGGGTAGGAACTTTCGTCCAGCGGTCGCGAGAAGTCGCATTCGATGGTGCACAGGCGGGGGACGACGTTGGAGCGGGGGCGGATGTGTTTGGGCGGTTTGCGGGTGTACTGGTACGCCAGCGTCTCGATCCAGACGTCGGGAAACTCCTGCTCCACCGCCTCGGCCACCTGGTTGACGAAGTGGATCAGCGTCCCGGCCGGCGACTCCTCCCGCTCTTCAATCTCCCGGCAACTGGGGCAGAGGCAGTGTCCGTCCCAGTCGTTCTGGCTGACGCTGAAGAGCTTGGCCGTGGGGTCGCTGCGAATAGCCTCCAGCACGCGCTGGGTCACGATCCGCAGCACGTCGGGATTGGTCAGGCAGATCTGTGACCAGCCGATCCGCCGCTGGCCGTCAATCAGGCTGAAGTACTCCGGATGCGTCTCAAAGAACTCCTCGGGCGGCACGAGCCGGTAGAAGGTGTGGACGAACAGTCCGCCACCGAAACGGATCTTACCACCATGCCGATCCTCCAGCCCCATCCCGTTGCCGTTGGCGCGACACCGGGCCGCGAAGTCTCCGTTGCGCATCTCCCACCAATACGGCTCCCGCATCGCGAAAGCGGGTACCTGCGTGTCGTCGATCGGGGGCAGGACCAGCTGCGCGTGGCGGGGAATGACGCTGTGAAACGACGCGTACCAGCGACACCCCCAGTAACGCTCCAGCAGTTCGTAGACGCCGTAGAGCGTGCCGCGCACCGGTCCGCCAATGACACATACGTGGGTGCCGACCGTGACCAGGCGGAAGCCGTCCTCGCCCAGCGCTGCCAGATCCGGCGGCGCGCCGAGCAGACGTTCGGTGGCAGCGGTCACCCCCAGCAACAACGCCTGTGCGGGGAGCGGCTGGTCGTCGCCGCGGATGGGCAACTCCACGCCGGTCATCTCGCGGATCAGCCGCTGCAGCTCCTGGGCCGCGTAGCGCTGCGACGGCGACGCGGCCGCGGGATGCACAATCGCGTACGCCGATTGCCCGCCCGCCACGATGGTCAACGGCTCCCCGACCTGTGCCGTCCGGCCACGGGATGAAGCAGCAATCGTGGTGGCGGCAGCGGCCGTGACGCCGGTGGCCAGAAACTGTCTGCGGTTCAGCCGATCGAACATGGTATTCTCCGTGGGTGTGACAGGTTTATGTTGACACTGGACGTCGTGTGTGATCTAGTGCCGGTTAGTCCAACGCCGATAGGTGATGGCGTCGCGGGCGTCGCGGCGGCATGAGAAGCCGGTGGAACCAGCGTTTTGGACCGCTTTGTACTAGTTGTATTGTGGCGTCTTCGGGAGGGTATGTCCATGAAACACACGGGTACGCAACGAGCGGGTTTCACGCTCGTCGAACTGCTGGTAGTGATCGCCATTATCGGAGTGTTGGTGGCTTTGCTGCTGCCTGCGGTGCAGGCGGCGCGCGAGGCCGCCCGGCGCATGCAGTGCAGTAATCACATGAAACAGCTGGGGTTGGCCCTGCACAACTATCACGACGCCTGGAAGAAGTTGCCACCGAGAATCGGCGGAAGCTACGTGAACTTCGAAGGCATCAACTGGTCCCCCAGTGGCATCGTGAGGCTGCTGCCGTTTCTCGAAGAGCGGGGGGTGTATGAGCGCATTCAACAACGACAGACCTATAACGGCAGGTTCTACGAGGCGTTCAACGTGAACTCCACGGACCGGAATTACCTGCCCTGGTTGTCGAAGATTCCGACCTTCCTGTGCCCGTCCGATTCCGAAAGTAGCGCCAGCGGCGAGGGGCAGCTGGGCAAGTGCAGCTACCACTTCAGCAATGGTGACTACGCTGGCTGGTGGGGTAATCCGACCACGCGAGGTCCATTTGAACTCTGGTCACTCTATGCGGACTGGCCGTCCTGGTATCAAGGTGGCTTAATCTCGATTTCGGGCATGACGGATGGCACGAGCAACACGCTCGCCATGAGCGAACGCGGGATTCCGGGATCCGGCACAGCCCGGTCACTCAGAGCGGCCGTGGCGGTGAACCAGCCGTCGGCCTTCAGCAGCCCAATCGCCTGCTTGGCTCTGACGGGCAACGGAGTCAACTACCTGGATAGCGTAGCGACCGGAAACTGGGGGCAGGGCAGCTACAGCTTCGGATGGCAAGGGCGTAATGCCGAGATCAGCACGATCATGCCGCCCAACGGTCCGTCCTGCGCGATCTATGCCGACGACTGGAACGCAGTGATGTGGGCGGCGACCAGCTACCATCCGACGGGCGTGCTGACCGTGTTTATGGATGGATCGGTGCGTTTCATTGCCAACACGATTGATACGGGCAATCTGGCGCTGCCTCCGGTGTCCAGCGGTCCGTCGCGTTACGGCGTGTGGGGCGCACTGGGCTCGAAGAACGGTGGTGAAGTCATCGAGAATCTGGATTTCTAGTTGCGGTATTTCGGCATCGAACAGTCGCGCACCAGAGCCCGGGAACAGGCTCTGGTGCCGGCTGGCACTCATACTGGTCGATCGTAACCATTTTTATCTGGGGTTATCGGGAGGATCATCATGCGCCGCGGGATTTGGCTTGTTGTCGTCTTGGGGCTTTGCCTCTGCATTGGTTGCGGCCGCAAGACCGGCGTCGAGGGAGTGGTCAAGGTTTCTGGGACGGTCAACTTTCAGGGCAAACCGGTGGAGGGTGCTACTGTCGTGTTCGCGCCCGAAGGCGACAGGCGTGCAGCAAGCGGTAGAACCGATGCCACCGGCAAGTTCCAGCTGATGACGCTCAATCCCAACGATGGCGCACTGCCGGGCAAGTACAAAGTCTCGATAACGAAGGTTGAGAATCTCGGGCCGGAAAGCCAGATCACGGCCGAGGAGATGATGCAGATGGTGACAAGCGGGAAGGCCCCGCCGACGGGTCCGATGGGGCCGTCCGCGGCGAAAGCCGGTGAGCAGCGCTACCATATACCACAGAAATATGGAAACGTGGAAACGTCCGAACTGACGGCCGATGTGACCGAAAGCGGACCGAACGATTTCACGTTCGACCTGGTCGAATAAGACGAGAACCTCTGCGGCGGCTGCCCTGCGCCCCGGAGTTGGACGCGCGGATGGCCTGAAGCGTGCCTGGCGTGGTGAAAGGCCCGAAGAAACGGCCCTGGTGCCGGTTTTGACATTTGTTGCACCGGTGAGCCACTTCGCATTAACGGTTTACTTCTCACTGCGAACCCTGTGTCAGGTTGGCGACC
>JAAYDI010000097.1 GCA_012729315.1 Planctomycetaceae bacterium | reverse complement strand
TTGCACCTGGGAAAAGGGCTGGGATCGTCACGGCAGACTCGAGCATCGCGGATGAGAAGGGAGAGTTGACACCATGAACAGACTACGCATGAGACCGAAGTTGACGCTGGGGGCCGCTTGTGTCGTGTTGCTGAGCGCGTTGCTGCCGGCGGCCGCAGACGGTCCCGCCGCCGCAGGCGGCCATGGTCAGAACGGCATGGACCGCAGCAAACTGCTGATCGGCGCGTACTACCTGACCAATAATCTGCACGATGACCAGCACGTCCAGGAGGTGGCCGCTGCGGGCATCGACTTCCTGGTGGCGGTCGACGCCAAGCCGTCCCTCCTGGATCTCTGCCACAAGTATCACATCGGCGTGATCACCAGTTCGAACATCGCGATGTGGTGGGGCGACGACGGCAAGCATGCGGGGAAGTACCGCGATACGTTGCCGCTGGAGAAGCTGGATGCCATCCAGCAGACCTACCAGTCGCACCCCGCGCTCTGGGGCGACTATCCGGTCGACGAGCCGAATGTGAAGGACTTCGCCCACATCAACGACGTCATCAAGCGTTACAACACGTTGTTCCCCGGACAGCTGGCCTACATCAATCTCTACCCCAATTACGCCAACACCGCGCCGTCCGGCATCGATCCCGAGCTGCAGAAGGTCCCGTCGCAGCTGGGAACGGTGACGTACCAGGAGCACATTGACAAGTACGTGGAAATGATCGACACGGACTACATCTGCTTTGACAGCTATCCGTTCACCGGGCCGTTTGCCGGCTACCTGGAGAACCTGGACATTGTCGGCGCTGCGTGCCGGAGCAGCGGTCGCGACATGTGGGTGATCATCCAGACCGGTGCGTGGAAGGCGGAGGACATTCTCGGCGAGTACCAGATCCGCTGGCAGGCCTATCTCTGCCTCGCCTACGGTACCAAGATCATCATGCACGCCTCGTACAGCCCGGGGTGGTGGAACGAGACGACCTCCTGCGTGAACAAGGCGGGTGACAAGAACGTGACCTACGGTTACGCGCAGAACGTGAACACCGAGCTGCACGCGTTGTCCGACACGTTCATGCAGTACGAAAACATTGGCGTCCATCCCTGCGGGAACATCGCAGGCGCCAGCGAGCGGATGGTCAAGCAGCTGGAGGCCCAGGTAGCGCGGAACCGCGAACGGAGCGAGGCCAGCGTCGACCAGCTGCTGGCCGGTATCGAGGCTGACGGCGCGCTCGTCGCCGGCTGCTTCCGGCACAGGGATCATGGCGGCTACGCGGTGCTGCTTGTCAACGCACAGGATCCGTGGAATCCTGATGCGGCCGT
Source organism: Planctomycetaceae bacterium (assembly GCA_012729315.1). Lineage (GTDB taxonomy): Bacteria > Planctomycetota > Planctomycetia > Pirellulales > Pirellulaceae > JAAYDI01. Next base: position 50,474 of record JAAYDI010000097.1, on the reverse strand, counting down.
GCAAGTCCGCCTGAAACTGCAGGGCGATGTCTACGTCAAGGGGCAGCCGACGCGGCTCGGCGATCACCTGACACTCGCGAGCGGCGAGGGGGTGTTCATCACAGTGGACTGAGTGCGGCGGTTCCCCGACCGCACGCGCGCCGGGCAGGGGCTCCGGCCGGGGTGCGTGGTCGCGGCCAGCGCGTCCGCCGCCCCGGCGGTGCCGCTTCACAGACGGAACTCGAACCATTCGACCAGGTGGCGTTCTTCCGGCACGTAGCGCTCCAGCGACTTGTGTGCGAGCGGGGAGGTGCACTGGATGGCGGGGACCGCGGTGCCGCCGACCCGCCGGAACAGGCGCTGGGCGCGCTCCGACGCCGAGATGGCGACAGCGCGTCGGTACCTCTGTTCCCGCAACCGCGTGAGGGCTTCGGTCAGCAGCAGCTGCCCCTGCTGGGAATCCTGGTGATTCTCGGCGATCACGAATCCGCCAATCTGCAGCGCTGCCGGGTCGTCCGGCACCGGCACGACGTGCAGCTTGCCGATGACGACGTCACGATGCTGCAGCAGCAGGGTCTGTGGCAGCAGGCGGGCCAGCTCGGACCGGCTGAGCGGCGCGACATAGGGCGTGCCGTAGGCGCTGCAGAACTGCTGGGCCTCGGCGTGCAGCCACTCGATCTCGTCCAGGTCATCAGGCCGCGCATAGTCGACGTGATGACTCTGCCGGAACTCGATCATCGTCCCCACACCGGTCCGGGTGAGGATTTCGTCGAGCAGACGCATGTAGGACACCAGGTGCACCTGGCTCACCCCGCCGGCCACCGCGCGGATGCTCGCGTGGACTTTGGGGAGAACTTCGCCGGCGAGCACGAACGCGTGATGGTGATCCTGACGCTGGAGCAGACACAGCAGTTCTTCCAGGTCGGCAAAGCTCAGCTGCCGCGTCCCCTTTCTGGGATGCGGAACCTGCAGGCCGTCAGCATGCATGAGGAACAGCAGCTTCTGGGCATCCAGCGCGACAGCCAGTTCCGTCGCCAGCGAGACGGACGGCACGTGCAGGAACTGGCCGCCGTCGTCTTTACCTCCGAAGCCGGCGACGGCGATCTGCCCCTGCTCCCAGGCCGCCTGAATGGGCTGCGTGTGGATGCAGGCCGGCAACCCGGAGCTGCCGTGGCCGATCCGCCGCTCGGCGCCGATCGCCGACCACGGCACGATGCCGATCGGAATCTGCTCGCCCCGGCAGGTTTCTTCCAGGCAGCGTACGAGGCGCAGCCGCTCCTGCTCGATGCGCGGCAAGGCCGATTCCGGAATGATCAGGCGGTTGGTTTCCGGATGCGGCACAACGCCGAAGTCCCGCTTCAATTCGCTGGCAAACTGTTTGCCCTTGCCGAACACGAACAGCACGCGAATCCCGTGTGCGCGCAACTGCTCCAGCCCACGCATGATATCGCGCGTCGTCGCCGCGTTCTCGACAGCTTCGTCTTCCGCCTGGACGACGAAGGCCTTGCCCGCGAACTGCGCGTAGTAACGGGCATGCATCTAGTCTTGCAGCGTCTTGATCTTGATGTTGCGGAACTCGACCGGATCACTGTGGCCGGCGAAGCCGAAGTAGCCCTGCGGCGTCTTGAGGCCGGGATGCGGGTTCCCACCCATGAACTCCGTCACCTGCGACAGATCGGTGTCCAGGATCACGGTGCCGTTGAGTTCGACTTGGATCTGGGAACCGCGGACGGTCACTTCCTGGTAGTTCCATTGCCCGGACGGGCGCAAATACCCCACGTGCGCTCCGACCATGCCGTACGCGGATCCATGCACCTGTCGCGGGTCGAGCTGGCCGGGATAGCCGGCGTCGAGCACCTGCAGCTCGCACATGCCACTGTAAGCCGGATCGCCTTCGCCTGGATAGCGGATGGCCAGCCCGTTGTTGCCGGCCGGCGGCAGACGGAACTCGAGCCGCACGACGAAGTCCTTGTACTGCTGCTGCGTGAAGAGTGTGCCGCCCTGGTGCGGTTTGCAGGCAATGGCGCCGTCGCGCACTTCATAGTTCTCCACGGCGCCCTGCCAGCCGCTGAGATCCCGGCCGTTGAACAGCGAAACAAATCCCTCCTCGTCCTGCTGCAGCAGCTGATTAGCCTCCTCCGCGGGAATCTCCCGCACGAAGATGTTGCGCCACCGGATCTCGCCGCCGTGCGTCTGCAGCTGGATGTTGCCTTGCGGAAACAGCGGGCGCTCGCGATCCCAGAGGTTTTCCATGATCGCGTTGTCGACGACCAGCTGCCCGTTGAGATACACCGTCGTCCGTGCGCCGATCTGGCGGATGAAGAACCGGTTCCATTCGCCAAACGGTTTGTCGGCCCGCACCAGCGGGTCCTTGCCCGGTGCGCCGGGTGAGTTGTTCCAGAGTCCGCCGGAGCCCTTGTCAGCGCCGATGCTGAACTTCGCCTCCTCGGTGTAGTCCCAGATCTGGACCTGTGGGGTGCCGCGGAGATAGATGCCGCTGTCAGCCTTGGGGACCGTCTTGTAGTCGATCATCAGCTCGATGTCGCCGTATTCTTTCTCGGTGGTCAGGTACGCGCCGAAGCCGTCATTGACCAGCTCGCCATTCTCAACGCGCCAGTGCTTCAACGCGTCCTGCGTGTCCGCCGCCTTCTTCTTGGCGCGGTCCTCGGGGGTCATCGCCGCAATCTCGGTCGGACTGACCGATACCATCCCATACCACCCCGTCAGGTCCTGGCCATTGAACAGCGCGGTGAACCCCGCCGGCGGTTCGTTGAGCTTCTCGTTCGGTGACGCGCTGCCCAGCGCCTGGGTAGACGCGACGATCAAGATCGATATCAGGGTGGATGTACGCACGATCGTGCTCCTGTAACAAGCTGAGTCAATCACATGTGATGCCGGAGGGTCTGCTTGCCAAACAGAACTGCTGCTCACTTTACCTTCGCGGCCGGCTGCTTGCCAGTATAGGCGAGCACCTGTTTGTCGGCGCGCAACCGCTCCTGCAGCGCCGGCACGTCGATCTGCTGTACCGGCACCCGCGCGTCGAGCGACTGGCAGGCGGCGGTGGCGGAGGACTGGCCGAGCACCATGAAGACCGGCTCCATGCGGATCGAGCCGTAGGCGATGTGCGACGCGGAAAGACAGATGGGGACCAGCAGGTTGGTGCACTCGGTGGCGCGAGGGACGATCGCCCGGTAGGAAATCGGGTAGGGGGGAAACCCGCCGACCTGCACGTCGCCTTCGTTGCGCGCAAACCCGTCGCTGTCCACATAACGCTGCGTGTGGTGCGAGTCCATGCCGTAGGCCGCCATTCCCACCGAGTCCTCGGCTACACGCTCGCCCTGGCAGTTCTGCTGCGTCATCACGTACTCGGAAATCATCCGGCGCGCCTCGCGCACATACAGCTGGTGAGACCAGCCTTCCCCCGCGAGGAACTCGTCGCGGCAGTTCCCATAGCGGCTGATCTCCTGCCGGATCGGCTCGGGGACGCGCGGATGGTTAGCCAGGGTCCACATCAGCCCCTGCTGATAACGCCGGTGTTCCTCGAAGATCCGCGCGCGCGTGGCGTAGTCCCCCGTCGCCCAGTCGTAGTTCATGTTGATGTTGTCGGTCGAGAACCCGAAGTTGTTGTTGGTGTCCGTCTTGCGATTGGGCATGGGGGTTGGGTGCCAGGGGGCCCGCGTTTCGCCCGCCTCGAAGTTCCGCAACAACAGCTCATAACGCAGCTCGTCGTATCCCTCCGGCTTCTCGAACGGGATCCGGTTCTCCGGGCAGTCGGTGTTGCACATGCGGAAGCAATAGGCCTGCACACGATGGTCTCCGCTCCCTTCCTCCCCCGGCGGCCCCGGCAGCACGCCGGGCAGCAGGCCGCTGGTCGGATCGCCTGGTTTCACGTACGGATCGACGCCCGGCTGGAGCTGGTGATAGACGGCCTTGGCGGTGCGTACACCGTTGAGCGATTCGCCGTAGACGTCTTGCCCTTCACGCCCGACGTGGAAGGACACGCCGGCCAGTGCCAGGAGATCTCCTTCGTAGGTGGCGTCGATGAAGCGGTGGCCGCGGAACGTCTGGCCGCTCTCCATCCGGATGGCGACGATATCGGTCCCCTCTTTCACGACCCCCTGCTGCAGATCCAGACGCTCGCCGAACACGACCGGCACTCCGGCTTCCTGCACCAGCTGCTGCATGATCTGTTCGGCCACGTGCGGCTCGAACGTCCACATCGTCTGCTCGCCCGACTCCTGCCGGCCGCTGGCGTACTCCGCCGGTTGCTGGAACACCCACGCGTCCTCCCGCTGGTAGTGCTCCCATACGCGTCCGTAGAACTCGCGGGCGATGCCGCCGATCGCGCGCTTGTTGCCAATGTCGGTGGCTCCCAGCCCGCCGCTGGTCAGTCCGCCCAGGTGCGTACCCGGCTCGATCAGCAACGCCCGTTTTCCCATCCGGTGGACCTGGACCGCGGCGGCCACGCCGGCCGAAGTGCCACCGTAGATCACGACATCGGGGGTCTCCGCAACGGCGAGTCGCGGGGCAAGCAGCAGGCACAGCCAGATCAGATGACGGGTCATCGCAATTGCTCCCAGAGTAACGGTTACGTAGTGTCCAGAACGAACCGCGGTGCGGCCACGCGCCGGCCGGCCGCGTTCATTCGCCGATGATCTTGACCAGTACACGTTTGGGACGTTTGCCGTCGAATTCGCCGTAGAAAATCTGCTCCCAGGGGCCGAAATCCAGCTTGCCACCCGTGACGGCCACCACCACTTCACGCCCCATGATCTGCCGTTTGTGATGCGCGTCAGCATTATCTTCCCCGGTGCGGTTGTGGTGGTAACGCTCCGGTGACGGATCAAACGGGGCCAGCTGTTCCAGCCATTTCTTGTAGTCCCGGTGCAGCCCCGGCTCGTTGTCGTTGATGAACACACTGGCCGTGATGTGCATGGCGTTGCACAGGCACAGCCCTTCCTGGATGCCGCTTTCGCGCACCGCAGCTTCCACCTCCGACGTGATGTTCACGAAGTCCATCCGCGCCGGGACCTGCATCATAATCTGTTTGGTGTACGACTTCATCATCCCGCTCCTTATGAATACTGCTACGCCCCCTGATCAACAACCGGTCGCGTCAACAGCCGGTCGCGCACGGCCGACCGGTCAGTCGCCGATGATCGTGACAACGACCTCTCGGCTGCGCGGCTTGTTGTCACACTCCAGGTGGAAGATCTGCTGCCATGTGCCGAGCAGGGGCCGGTTGTGCGCGATGGGCACGCACAGGGATGCCCCGAGCAGCGAGGCCTGGAGGTGGGAGTGTCCGTTGCCGTCGTGCCATGTCTGTTCGTGCTCATACTCGCAACTGGGCGGCACCAGACGATCGAGCAGGTCCGGGAAGTCGGTCTGCAGCCCCGGTTCGAATTCGATCGTGCCCAGGGCCGCTGTGCTCCCGATGTTGAACAGATGCACCACGCCCGTTTGCACCCCGCTCCGTATCACGATCTCCGTCACCGCCTGGGTGATATCCTGTATGTGTCGATAACCTTGCGTCGACAGCGCAAGGCGAGTCTGATGGATCATACGGCCGCTCGCGTTCTACCTGTACCGGTTCCTGGTATCGCTCCATGCCCTTTCGAATATAGCGAATGACCTTGCCGGCAGACACCGGCAGCGGCAATTGGTGGCAGCGCGCGGCGTACCGGCCGCCGTGCGCGGCCCCGGCCGCTCCCATGCCGCTAGAGCCACCCGTGCTCACGATACCACACGGCCGTCTGTCGCAGCTGTTCGAGCAGCGTCTGCCGGGGTGCGAACCCCAGATCGCGCCGTGCCGCCGCGCAGGAGCAGGCCCAGGAGGGCGCGACCGCTTCCCGGATCTTGTCGATGTTCAGACTGAACGGCCGGCCGCGCAGGCGGCCGAGCAGCTCTCCGATGCCGCCGGCCAGCCAGGGAAACGGCTCGGGGAAGTGCAGGTACGACGTGCGGGGATTGCCCAGCGCCTGGTGCAGCAGGCGGCCGAATTCGAAGTAGTCGGGGTACTCGTCGCGGCAGGCGAAATAGCAGCCGGTACCGCGGACGCCGTTGTGATCCGCCGCCACGACGCGCTGTCCCCGCTCGGCCGCCCGCACCAGCAGTTCGACCAGATCGGACACGTGGATCACTGACAGCGGAGGCGACTGCAGACCCGCCACGGCATGGACCCGCAGGCGGTGGACGGCGCGGAACATCGGCAGCATCTCCCGCCCGCCGGCACCAAACACGATGCCCGGCCGCACGATCGTCGTCGGCACACGCGCGGCGAACTGCCCGGCCGCCAGCTCACCCGCCCGTTTGCTGCGCCCGTAGTTCGACAGTGGATTGGGCAGATCCTGTTCCGTCTTGACCTGCCCGCGCTTAGCCGGCCCGGCCGCCGCGACCGACGAAACCACGACCAGTACAGGCGGCTGCGGCTGTGCGGCACAGGCGCGGGCCACATGCGCACATCCCTGCCCGTTGACCTCCATCAGCGTGGAACGCCGGAAGGCGCTGGTCAGAGCCGCCAGATGGAATACGCATTCCACGCCGTGCACCGCCCGCTCCAGCGCCGCGCTGTCGCGCAGATCAGCCTCGACACATTCCAGACGCAGTTCCCGCAGCGATTCGACACGCGAACTCTTCCGCACCAGGCAGCGGACCTGGTGCCCCAGCTCCACCAGAACACGGATCAGGTGACCGCCAATGAAACCAGTCGCACCGGTGACCAACACGTGGGCCATGACATCTACACAAAGCCGTACTCGCGGAACCACTGCCACGTGTCGTGGAGGGATGCTTCGATGGGCCGGATCTGGTACCCCAGTTCCCGTTGGGCCCGCGCACTGCTGAAATAGTGAAACGGATTGGACAGCTTGATCGCCGCCGAATTGACATCCGGCTCGCGCCCCGTGACTCGCCCCCACAAGTCGCCGACCCGCCCGGCCACGATCCGCATCAGCGGTCCGCTACGCCCCAGGGGCCGACTGCCACCAGCAATATCCACGAAGTGCTGCCACAATTTCAGGTAGGTCAGATTGTGACCGGCCAGCACGAAAGCGCGGCCTGGCGGGGCAATCGCCAGCGCTGTGATAATCGCCTGGGCCACGTCCCGCACGTCGCAGACCGTCACGCCACCCCCCGGGGCAAACGGCGTGAAACGCCTGACAACCTCCAGGAACATGCGTCCAGACGACGGCTTCCAGTCCCAGGGCCCAAACATCAGGCCGGGATAGACAATGCAGGCGTCCAGCCCGCACTCAATCTGCTCCCGCACGCTCTGGTCGGCCGCCTGTTTGCTCACCACATACGGGCACGCCACATTCGGGCCGGCCACCCACTCCTCGTCGGCCAGCCGGTCGCGCAGCCCGACCCCCAATGCGTTGATCGTAGAGACGTAGACCATCCGCGCGCCGGCCTGCCGGGCCGCCTCCGCCACGTGCTGGGTCCCCATGTGGTTGACCGACCGGTGCAGCTCTGCGTTCTGCCAGCCGAGCAGCACGCAACCGGCCGCATGCACCACCCCACGGACCCCCTGCAGCGCCCGCTGGAGCGAGTCGGCATCGGTGACATCCCCGGAGGCGATTTCCACCTCCAATCCCTCGATCGGACGAGTATCCCGCGGGTTCCGCATCAGCACGCGGACCGGCACGCCCTGAGCGACCAGCAACCGTGTGACGTTGTTCCCCACCAGCCCCGTGGCACCGGTGACCAACACGCGCTGGTCACGACTCCACGCCCCAGTATTGCCTGCCATGTCGCGCTCCTGCCTTTGCCGCCCAGACGCTGGCCGCCCGCCCATCAGCCGTCGCGGCGCCGAGAGACAAATTGCTGGCGCGCCCGCCAGCCTGCTGTTGACGATCGAGGAACTCTCACCATAGAGTAGTCTCTTTCACACGGTGAGGGAATCTGTTCATGCCCAACCTCCTGATCAAGCCCGTTGAATCGCATCGCGAGCAAAAGCAGTTCATGCAGCTGGCCTGGGATCTATACCGTGGCGACGAAAACTGGATTCCACCGCTGCGTCAGAACCTCAAAGAACTGGTAGGTTTTCGCCCCCACCCGTTTCACGACGTGGCCGACGTCCGCACCTGGATCGCCCTGCGCGACGGACAGGTGTGCGGGCGGATCGCCGGGATTATCAATCACGTGCACAACGAGAAGTACCACGAGAAACGGGGGTTCTTCGGGTTCTTCGAGTCGGTGGACGATCTGCAGGTGGCCCATGGACTGTTCGACGCCGTGCGGCAGTGGTTCGCGGAGCAGGGGATCCATCAGATCCGCGGGCCCGTCAATCCGTCGCTCAACTACGAGGTCGGACTGCTGATCGCCGGTTTCGATTCCCCCCCCATGTTCATGATGACCTACAATCCGCCCTACTACGCGCGGCTGATCGAGAGCTATGGGTTCGGCAAGGTGCAGGACCTGGCCGCGTTCTGGGGTCACGTCGAGATGCTCTCGACGCTGGACCAGAAGCTGGAGTTCGTCGTGCGCGAGGCCACGCGGCGGTTTGACGTCCGCCTCCGCACGCTGGACCGCAAGCGGTTCAAGGAGGATATCGAGACGTTCCTGCACATTTACAACGCTTCACTCGAAGGCACCTGGGGCTTCACGCCGCTGTCAGACCGCGAGATGCAGCACATGAGCGGCGCGCTGCGGCACCTGATCGTGCCCGAGTTGACCACGGCGGCCGAAGTCGATGGCCGCGTGGTGGCCGCCGTGTTCGGACTGCTGGACTACAACCCGCGCATCAAGCTCATCGACGGCCGGCTCTTCCCCTTCGGCTTCATCCGCCTGCTGACCCGGCGGAAACAGATCAAGCGGATCCGGTTGATCAGCACCAACGTGCTGCCGGAATACCAGCGCTGGGGGCTGGGTGTCGTGATCCTCTCGCGGCTCGTTCCCATCGCTCTGGAATGGGGCATTCAGGAGGCCGAGTTCTCCTGGGTCCTGGAGACCAATCACCTGTCGTACAAATCCCTGAAGCGCGGTGGCGCCAAACTGACCAAGACCTATCGCATCTATGACTATCCAGCGCCGGCCGTAGATTAGGCGTTCCCCGCCCGGCCAACAGGACACGCCACCGGCCGCGCGAATGCACCGTGCCGCAACGGCGTTCGCCAGTGCCACGGCGGATCTTGCAGGGGGCCCCGGGGCGGGCTATCATCGCAGCCAATTCGCCGTTGTGGCCGCCCCCGTCATGACGTGTTCGCAGGTGCCCTATCCGTCCCCATCGTGTGGCTAGCTCATGGATTCCAGACCGAGCGTTGTGATCACGGGAGTCGGGGTTGTCAGCCCCCTCGGGATCGGTCCCGAGAGCTACTGGAACGCCCTCTGCCAGCAGCGCAGCGGTGTGGATGTGTTGCCGGCCGTGGCCGAGTTGAGGCTGCCGCTGCGGATCGGCGCGGCAGTCAAGGACTTCGACGCGAAGCAGTACGTCAAGCCGCGCAAAGCGCTGAAGGTGATGTCCCGCGAAATCCAGATGGGATTCGCCGCGGCCAGCATGGCGGTCGAGCATGCGGGATGGCAGCCGAACCAGTTGCCGCCGGAACGCACGGGGGTGCTCTACGCCAGCGACATGGTGTACTGCGAGCCGACCGAGTCGGTCTCAGCCTACGGGCACTGCATTGAGGATGGCAAGTTCCACGCCGAGAAGTGGGGCCGGGTCTTCATGTCCGAGCTGTACCCACTATGGATGCTGATGTACCTGCCAAACATGACGGCCTGCCATATCGGCATCGCCCAGGACGCGCGCGGCCCGAACAACACGATCTGTCAGGGGGAAGCCTCCAGCCTGCTGGCGCTGATCGAGGCGGCCCTGATCATCCAGCGCGGTCACGCGGATGTGATGGTCACCGGCGGCAGCAGCTCGCGGATGACCGCCACCTCGATGCTGTATCGGGGCATGAATCGCCTCTCACGCCGGATCGATGCGCCACAGTCCGCCTGCCGCCCGTTCGACGCGGCGCGGGATGGAGCGGTCAACGGGGAAGGGGCCGCCACGCTGGTGCTGGAACGCGAGGACTTCGCTGCCGCGCGCGGCGCCCGGATCCTGGCCCGCGTCACCGGCTGGGGCACGGCCTTCGCGCCCCCCCAGTCCCCCACCTTCACGCCCAGTCAGGCCCTGCAACGCGTCATCGAGAAGACGCTCAGCGCCAGCCAGTGGTCACCGGCCGACGTGGGACATGTCAATGCGCACGCCATGGGGTCCGTACCAGACGATGCGGCCGAAGCGCAAGCGATCCGCGCCGTGCTGGGGGACGTGCCGGTCACCGCGCTCAAGAGCTACTTCGGCAATCTCGGGGCCAGCGGTGGAGCGGTGGAAATGGTGGCCAGCGTGCTGGCCTTCGCCCACGGCCGCATCCCCGCAACACTCAACTACACGGATCCCGACCCCGCCTGCCCGGTGAACGTCGTGGCGGGCGAGTCCCAGCCGATCCAACAGGCCACGGCCGCCGTCCTCAGCCAGTCCAGCAGCGGCCAGACCGTGTGTGTGGGCCTGGCCGGCGCGTGAGGTACTGGAACACTCCGCACCTGCCCTGCGCGTGCCGACACCTGCCCTGCGCGGCTATGTGTGCGAGCCATCGCGGCGCACCAGGGTGGACGTCCGCCCGTCGCGGGGCGTTATGTGCATGGCGCCACCGGCCGCCGCAGCGCCGGATGACCCGCACGCGGGGAACGTCCGCGAGGCGCGCGACATGGGCACGACCGCCTCGTCCGCGGACAGGGCGGGCACGCGCGGCGACAGGTAACGGCCCAGCGGGCCGGCCAGCAGCGCTGGCAGCAGCGCCAGGTTGGCCACCAGAGCTGTCAGCACCAGTGCCAGCATGGTGAGGCCAAACCGCTGTGTCGGCACAAACGTGCCCAGCGCGAACATCACCAGGCCGAGTCCCACCACGACGGTGGTCTGCAGGATCGTGCCCGATCCCTCCCGGAAAGCAGCCTGGACCGCCGCAGTCCGTTCCAGTCCGCGAAGCACGGCACGCCGGTACCAGATCAGAAACTCAAACGTGCCGACGACGGTCACTCCCATCGCCAGGCCGACCGTCATCACCGTCCCCAGGTCGATGGTCAGGCCACGGCGTGCCAGGTCGCCAAAGACCACAATGACCGTGAACAGGGCGGGCAGCATCGCCACCAGCCCGCCCAGCACCTGCGGCAGCTGGAACTTCCGCGTGCGGACCGCGAACATCATGACGACGGCGATGACCACAAACGCCCACCAAGCCGTGTCGATCAGACTCTGCAACAACGTCTGCTGCGTCTGGTACAGGACCGGCACCATGCCGGTGTAGGTGACCGCCAGAGGCTTATCGAGCTGCCGGGCAGTCTGACTGCTGGCCGGGTCAAACGTGTGCTCCCGGGCGTCCACAAAGCATTTGGCATGCTGGCGAATGAAGTCGATGTCGTAGTCGGCGTGATCGCGCAGCACCACGACGCAGTCGAACGAAGCCAGGTTCTTGGCCCAGGCGTCCGAGCGGGCGTTCTCTCCCAGCGGGTTCTTCCGCGGGTTCTGCCACGCCACGTACTGGCTCGGCGTCCGCCCCCCTTTGCGTCCCTGGTAGCCTTTGGCCCGCAACAGGTCACTCAGCACCCGGGCGAATTCCCGATGCACGCCGAGCATGCGATGCTCATTCTCCAGGATCTGGCTGCGTGTCAGACGCCCGCCGGCGGGCCGGATCTCCGGCAACTCGACGGCGGCCGTGATGTCGTCCGCATCGTCCCGCGGATCGGAAGCGCCCAGAACGGCAATTTTCGTGTCGTTCCAGCGTGTCTCGGCCGCGGCCGCGTCCGGGCGCTGGGCAGCCACCTGCTGCAGGATCTCGTCCCGGATCTCGTACGCTCTGAGCACGGGCTCGACGACCTGCTTCAACTGGTTGACGAACTGACCGTAATCCACATCGCCCAGAGCGCTGAGCCGCATATTGATGCGCCACAGCTCCGCCCCGGCGTCCGTGAGCGTGAGGTAACCTTGCTGGCGCAGCAGATCGCGCTGCCGCTCCAGCGCCGCGTTGGCGTCGGCCCGCCGGGCGTCCAGCGGGTCACCGATGGGCGGCGCAAAGCTGACGGCCGAGAGCGTCGGCCCCAGCAGATCGTGCCCTTCCTCGCCAAACACACGGTCGATCGCGTTCTGGACATGGGCCACCAGCTCGATCCGTTCCAGGAAGCTGTAACGCAAGGCCCCCCCGGCGTCTGCGGCCGACGAGCGCGGCGGCAGCGTCTGGCCCGGATCACCCGCCGGGGACTGGCATTGCTTGTCGACCGCAATCACCAGTTCCATCGGCACCGGCTTGCCCACGTGTTCTTCCAGCCAGGCATAGTCGCGGATGATCTTCGTGTCCGGCCCGAACAGGCTCAGCGGCCGCACGGATGTCTGGAGCTGGCCCAGATTCCATCCCAGACCGATCATCAGCGCCACAGCGCTCGCGGCGACCAGCCAGTTGTGATCGACAGCCAGATCCCCCAGCGCGTGCCAGGTCCAGCGCACGAGGCGGCCGGCGATGCCGGAGCCGGCGGCCGGCGGCCGTGCGTAGCGGAGCGGCCACAGCTGCAGGGCGGAGGGGAGAAAGGTGAACAGCACGACGAGGGTCGCCAGCACGCCCAGCGCGGCGAAGAAGCCGAACTTGCGGATCGGATAGTTCTGGCTCACGCAGAGCGCAAACAGGCCAGCGGCCATGGTCACGGTCGCCAGCACGCACGGCGCAGCGGCCTGGGCCAATGCCCGCGCCGGCGCTCGCTCCATCCCCTGCGCGCGGGAGATCTCGCGATAGTAGCCCAACAGATAGGTCGATCCGCCCAGCCCCAGCACGAAGACTACCAGCGGCATCAACCACAACACCGCGTCGACGCGACTGCCCGTCCACCACACGATCGCCAGGCTGGCCAGCGCGCTGACCGTGCTGACACCCAGGATCAGCAGCGCGGCGGTGATCCGCCGAAAACAGAGGTAGCCCACCACCAGGCTCAAGACGACCAGCGAACCCACCAGACGCACCAGCGTGATCTGACCCTCTTCGTCAAACGCCACGTTGTCCGCCGCCGGGCCGCCCAGGCGAAGCACCTTCCCGTCCGCAGCGGCCCGTCCCGCAAACGGGGACAACGGCGGTTTGGGGGGCGCCAAGACACCCGATTCCACCGCCAAGTTCACCAGCTTCCCGCGGGGCCTCCCGAACAGCCCCCGCCCCATCACGCGATCCAGGTCGCGCAGGCCCGCGTCACTCAACGTCACCAGAATGCAGGTCTGCAGACCGGGCGGTTCCACCCCCACCGCGCCGAACATCGCGTTCCAGTGTTCCTCCTTCTTCAGGAGCGACTCCGCTACCAGCTCGGATCGCAGCCCGGCATATTGCGTGTCGAGCAGGTTCGCAATGTACGCGTCCACCGTCTTCTGCCAGCCCTTGGGGAACTGCTGCAGCGTCGTCGCACGCACGACGCGCGGCAGATCCTCCGCCGTCCAGGCAAACTGCGCATACGGCTCGGGACCGAAGAACGTGCCTTCCAGCCGGTCCAGCGCAGCGCGCCGCGCCACCCGGGCACGCGTGGCGTCCGTGCCTTCCGCCTCGGCAGGCCACAGCGGACCGCCCGGGGCCGACAACGCCGCCAACACCTCCGGACCCGTCGTCATGCTCCGCAGCACACGCGCCGTCAGCCGCTGCGGATTGTCGTGAAAACCGTTCGTACTGCGCGCCGTCGGCGGCTGCCCCAACTGCTCCACAAGCGTACCGTCCAGCCGCAGGTGCCCCAACACGCGCCGCTGAAACAGACGACTCGCCACACTCAGAATGTTCGACCGCCCCGACCACCGGTACAGCTCCCCAGCCGGCGTGATGTAGTACCAGCTGTGCCCGGCACCCCGCAGCCATTTTTCGTTTAGACCACCCCAGTTGAAGTAATCGTGGTCGGCCAGGAACAGACCCAGCTCGTCACCCACCAGACGCGCCCGCTCCAGCTCCCGCGCCCGCTGACGCAGTACCTCGGCATCCGCCTCTGCCGCAGCTTCCGCCGCCTCCTCAGCCACAGCGTCCGCAACCGCAGCGTCCTCAGCCCCAGCCTCCACCGCCGCCTCATCCGCAGCCGCAGCGGACGGCACACCACCGTCTTCACCCTCCGCCGGACGGATCTCGTTGCGCAGCTTCTCCACAAACAGCCGATAGCTCTCATCCGTCTCCGAGCAGCCCTCCCAGGTGAGCACCACGGCGGCCTGTTCACCGGAGAAATGCTCGCCAAACCAGGCCAGCTCCCGGGTCTCCTCAAAGCTCCCCGGCAGCCAGTCCTTCACATTGGTTTCCATCCGCTCCCAGGACATGCGCGCACCGCGCATGGCGAACGGGACCAGGAAGAACAAAACACAGAGAATCACTAACGCTCGACGAGCGAAGAAATCCGATTTCATGTCTGAGTACACCGAACGCCCCACGGTTGGGCGCCATGCGTTGACGGTATCCTACCTGCTACACTGCGCTGCTCTCTCAGGCTGCCCTCTCAAGCCGCCCTCTCCGGCGCCGCTCGACCGGACTCCCGTGAGGTAAAACGGTAGGTCGGGCAAATTGCGAGTTTTCCTAAGGGTATCGGTCCACAAGATTCGAGTCTACGGCAAACGGATCGGCCCAGGCAGGGCCGTGGGCCGTTTCTTGCGTCATTTCCGCCGCTGGACCGCTGCACAACCGACACAAAGACAAGTCTTTTTCCAGACCTCCTGGATCACTCAGTCTTCCCAGGACCGTGGCACGGCGTGCACGCTCCCGTACACTGGGGGGTCAATGCGCGCACCCCAGAAGACGTGATTCGCAACCTGGACGGTGAGCGCGCGAGAGGGGTGTGGCGGCCTCGTGCCTGCGGTTTCCGGCTGCGCGCCCCCGGCCGGGCTGAACGTGTCGGGGCGCGCCGGTGGGCTGCAACCCTGGCTGACGAAATGCGGGTCTGGTAGGATGCCGGATTCAGGTCGTTTGCTGACCTCCAATGGCTGCCTTGCTCGTCGCTCGGAATGGTCTTGTTCCCGTCGCGCGTCAGTGGCTCGGCGCGAGCGTCCGCGGCAGGTATTCACGATCCGATCCGATCCGAGCCTCAACTCAGGAAAACCCGATCCATGATTGATGCCTATTCCTACTGTCCAGGCGGCACGGGCACGAAGATCAAACACTGCGAGTGCCGGGACATTGCCGGCGAGTTGGAGAAGATCATACGGGCGGTGGAGGGTGATCAGCGGGTGGCGGCGTTGGATCGCATCAATCGCACCTTGGCCACGAAGGCCAACCGGCCCTGCCTGCTGGCGCTCAAGATCAGAACGCTGCTGGACATGAAGGACCTGCAGGCGTTGGAGGACACGGTGACCACCTTCGTGAAGGTGGCCCCGGACAATGTGTTGGCGCACACGTTCAGCGGGCTGCTCGAGACGCGTAAGCGCCGGCTGCGTGAGGCGGTGGATGAATTTCAGGTGGCGTTGTCGCTGTTGCACGACTCCCTCTTTCCGGTCGAGCTGTACGACGCTCTGGACGAGGTAGCACATGGCTTGGCGGAGAGCGGCGAGTACCTGGCGGCCCGTGCGCACATGGCGTTGCGGCTCGGCGTCAGCAGCGAAGACGAGGAGGCCAGACGGTCATACCTGCTGTTGTTGCACAGCGACCACATACCGCAGGTCCTGAAGCGCAACCTGACGTTTGAGCCCTGCCCGGCCGGCGCGACGTGGAAGAGTCGTTTTGACGCCGCCCACAGCGAGGTGCTGCGGTGGGGGTTGCGGAAGGGGCTGGAGCGGTTCGAAAAACTCAACCAGGATTTTCCGCAGCAGCCGGCCATTCTGCACAATCTGGCGTTGGCCCGTTCCTGCCTGGCGTTGCCGCAGCAGCCGGCGGCCTGGCGTGCCTATGCCCGCTGCCCCGGCGTCCCCTACGACGCGGCGGTGGAGGCGGAGGCGTTGGCCTTCGTGCTGTCGCGCGAACTAGACGACCCCCAGGTGCCGTTCGTCAGGCTGACGATCAACGTGCGGGACGCGCAGGCGTTGAACGAGCAGCTGCTGGCCTCGCGCTGGCTGGTGGCGGTCCCGGATGAGCGGCAGCAGTTCCGGACGGCGGACGACGGGCCGCCGCCCAAGAGTGTGTTCCGGCTGCTGGACAAACCGGTCGCTGAGAGCGGCACGGAGCTCAGCGCGGACACGCTGTCGAGCGTTCTGTCGTATCTCATGTTGTACGGCCGCGAGACGGACCGGGAGGCCCGTGTGGAGCTGCACGTTCCGAAGACGGAGGTCCTGGAGCAGGCGCGGGCCCGGCTGGGCGAAATTGCGGGCGATCTGCTGACCGGCGAGGAAGCGGCGGAGGAGCTCGACACGGTCCCGCACATGCCGCTGGTGTTGAATCCGATGTGCCACTTTCCGCCGGACACGCCGTTGCCCGTCCGCCGGCGAGTGCACAACCAGATCGTGCAGCGCGAGTTGTTGCGGCGGTGGCCGGACTTGCCGCTCGCCGCGCTGGACGGCAAGACTTCGCGGCAGGCGATGGAGGACCCGGCGTACCGCGTCCCGGTGGCCGGCGTGCTGCTGGCGCTCGAGCAGCTGGCAGATGCCCAACCCTGGCCCTTCGATGTCAACGCGCTGCGGACCGAGCTGGGTGTCTCGATCCCCGAACCGATCGACCCGCAGACGGTCGACGTGCGGTCTTTGTCGCCGGCGCACCTCGCGCGCGTCGCGGCCGACCGGCTCAGCGATGACGAACTCCTGCGTCTATACGAGCACGTTTCGGTGTTCAACGCACGACGGGCGATCGCGCATCTGAGCGAAGAGATGCTGCGCCGCGAGAGCCTGGCCGGCCGGGTGGACCGTGCACAGCTGTATGGTGGAATCGCCGAAGTCACACCGGACCTGGAGACGGCCATCGGTTATCTGCATCAGGCGCAAGATGCGGCCATCGCCCAGCAGCAATCGCCGGCCGGTTACCTGTTGAACGAACTGCCGTTGCAGCTGGTCAGCGGCAACGCGGATCGCGCGAAGGAGCTCATGAATCGGCTGCAGTCACGGCACCTGTCGGAACCCGGCATCTCCGAAGGGCTGTACAATATTCTCGTGCAGTTCGGGATCCTCACCCCCGACGGCCAGCTGCGTACGGCAGCGCCCCAGGAGGCGGCCGACGCTCCCGCCGCGTCCGCCTCCAAGCTCTGGACGCCCGGCGCGCCACCCGAGGCGGGCGGCGAGCAGAGACCATCCCAACTGTGGGTCCCGGACTGAGTGGACACCCGACCATGTGCACCGATGACAAGTTCATGTCACGCGCCATTGAGCTGGCAGCGCGCGGAGAGGGGTCCGTCGAGCCCAACCCGCTGGTCGGCTGCGTCATCGTGAAGGACGGGGTCATCATCGGCGAAGGGTGGCACCGTCAGTTCGGCGGCCCGCATGCCGAGGTGGAGGCGTTGCAGGCGTGCCGCAGCGACGTGGCGGGGGCCACGCTGTACGTCTCTCTGGAACCCTGCTGCCACACCGGCAAAACGCCCCCCTGCACGGAGTCGATCCTGCGGGCGCGGATCGGGCGCGTGGTGGTGGCCCAGCGTGATCCGTTTCCCGCCGTCGCCGGCCACGGCCTCGAACAGCTGCGCCGGGGCGGCCTGCAGGTGGAAGTGGGCGTCATGCAGCAGGCGGCCGCGCAGCTGAACGCCCCATACCTGACGCTCGTGCAGCAGGGGCGACCGTGGGTCATCGCCAAGTGGGCCATGACGCTCGACGGCAAGATCGCCACCCGCACCGGCCACAGCCGTTGGATCAGCAACGAACACTCGCGCGCCGTCGTGCACCGCCTGCGCGGTCGCGTCGACGCGATCCTGGTCGGGCGGCGGACCGCCATGGCAGACGACCCGCTGCTGCTGGCCGACCCGCCGGGTCCCCGCACCGCCACGCGGATCGTGGCGGACACCCAGGCAGCACTCCCCACACGTTGCCGGCTGGTCGAGTCCGCGCGCTCGGCGCCGGTGCTCGTGGCGGCCGGCGCCGCGGTCGACCCGCAGCGGCGGCGCGCGTTGGAGCAGGCCGGCTGCGAAGTGCTGGCCTG
Source organism: Planctomycetaceae bacterium (assembly GCA_012729315.1). GTDB lineage: Bacteria > Planctomycetota > Planctomycetia > Pirellulales > Pirellulaceae > JAAYDI01. Next base: position 32,478 of record JAAYDI010000097.1, on the reverse strand, counting down.
CCCGGGCGCCGACGCCGGGGCCCGGCTGCAATCCCTGCTGCGCGAACTGGGACGCCGCAGCATGACGAACCTGCTGGTCGAGGGGGGCGGTCAACTGCTCGGATCGCTCTTCGACCTGCACGTGGTAGACGAAGTCCACGTCTTCGTCGCCCCCAAGATCGTCGGCGGGCAGACGGCCCCCGGGCCGGTCGCCGGGCAGGGCGCGGAACTGATCCCGTCCGTGCCAGGCCTGCTGCACCCCCACATCGAAGTTCTGGACCAGGATATCTATATTTCCGGGCAGGTCTACATTTCCGGGCAGGTCCGAAGCACGTCGCACTGCGAGGGTCAATAAGATGAAATCGCTCACCATCTGGATCGTCCTGGTCGTCTCCGGCCTGGCCACCACCTCCGTCTGGGCGGAGCACGTGTTGGTGGAGGCCGAGAGCTTTGCGGATCGCGGGGGCTGGATGCTCGACACCCAGTTCATCACCAGCATGGGCTCGCCGTACCTGCTGGCCCACGGCATGGGGCGCCCCGTGGCCGACGCGGTGACCGACGTAACCCTGCCGGGCCCGGGCACCTACCGCGTCCTGGTGCGGACCAAGGACTGGGTCGCGCCCTGGCAGGCGCCGGGCCAGCCGGGTCGCTTCCAGGTGCTGGTCAACGGCACCCCGCTCTCCGAGACGCTGGGCACCAGCGGCGCCGCGTGGTCCTGGCAGCCGGCGGGGACGGTCGAGGTTGACCAGCCGCACATCCAGCTGGCCCTGCACGACCTCACCGGTTTTGAAGGGCGCTGCGATGCCGTCGTGCTGACGCGGGACCGCGCGCTGGTGCCGCCCGGCGACGGCGCCGCGCTGGCATCGTGGCGCCGCGCGTCCCTGGGGCTGGCCGACCAGCCGACGGAGCAGGGCGGGTACGACCTGGTTGTCGTCGGTGGCGGCTATGCGGGCATGGCGACCGCCATCTCGGCCGCGCGCCTCGGTTGCCGCGTCGCCCTCCTGCAGGATCGACCCGTGCTGGGGGGCAACGGGTCGAGCGAAGTGCGTGTCTGGGCCAACGGCCTGATCCGGCGCGGGGCGTTTCCGCGGATTGGCGAGATCGTCGAAGAGTTCGCCGACAACGCGGCAACGTCACCCGGTCGCGCGGAGGAGTTTGGCGACGCGTTGAAGGAGCAGGTGGTGCGGGCGGAGACGAACATCGAACTGTTCCTCAACTGCCACGCGGACCAGGTGGCGATGGATGGCCAGCGCATCGTGGCGGTCGAGGCGTTTGACACGCGGACGAGCGAGCGGTTGCGCTTCGTGGCCCCGCTGTTCGCCGACTGCACCGGACACGGCACGATCGGCTATCTGGCCGGCGCCGCGTGGGACATGCAGCCGACGCGGCGGATGGGCATGAGCAACATGTGGGTCTGGGAGGAGGTGGCGGACCCGGTGGAGTTCCCCGACACACCGTGGGCCCTAGACCTGGAGATGGAGGATTTCCCGTACCCGCGCAACTACCACGGGCCGTGGTTCTGGGAGAGCGGTTTCGACAAGGATCCGATTGCGGAGGCGGAACTGATCCGCGACTGGAACCTGCGGGCGGTCTACGGGGCGTTCAACGCGATGAAGAACCGCGGCGGGCGGGCCGAACACCGCCGCGCGCAGCTCAGCTGGATCGCCTTCATCGGCGGACCGCGCGAGTCCCGGCGTCTGCTGGGGGACGTCGTCCTGTCGCAGGAAGATGTCGTGAACAAGGTCGAGTTCCCCGACGCGCTGGTGCCGACGACCTGGTCCATTGACCTGCACTACGCCAAGCCGGAGTTCGCCCGCAAGTTTCCGGACAACGCGTTCATCGCCGTGGCCGAGATGGACCATCGCGTGGACCAGACCTACGGCTACCCGATTCCGTATCGCTGCTTCTACTCCCGCAACATCGACAACCTGTTCATGGCCGGCCGCTGCATCAGCGTCACGCACGAAGCGCTGGGCACGACGCGCGTGATGAAGACGTGCGGCATGATGGGGGAGGTGGTAGGCAAGGCGGCCAGCCTGTGCACGCAGTTCGCTTGCGCGCCACGCGATGTCTATGCCCAGCATCTGGAAGCGCTCAAGGAACTCTGCCGGCTGCCCGGCAAGTCGCGGCGGGCCACGCTCGCCGACCCGCTGGTCATCCCGGCCGACGCTCCTGAGGCGCGCCCGGAAGGTCCTCCCTCAGACCGGCTACGGTGAAACGGATCCGCGGAAATGCCGATTTCGGATGTTGTCATCAGAGGTGCGCGGGAGCACAATCTGCGGAATGTCGATCTGGTCTTGCCGCGCAACCAGCTGATCTGCCTGACCGGCGTGAGCGGTTCCGGCAAGAGCTCGCTGGCCTTCGACACGGTGTATGCGGAGGGGCAGCGCCGGTATGTGGAGAGCCTGTCGAGTTTCGCCCGGCACTTCCTCGGCCAGATGCCCAAGCCGGAAGTGGATTACATCGCAGGACTGAGTCCTTCGATCTCCATTTCCCAGAAGTCGGGGGGCACCAACCCGCGTTCGACCGTGGGCACGATCACCGAGATCTACGACTTCCTGCGCGTGCTCTACGCCCGCATCGGCCAGGGGTTCTGCCCGCGGTGCGGCCGCCCGATCACGGCTCAGTCGCGGGAGCAGATCCTGGCCGGGATTCTGGCGCTGCGTGAGGGCGCGCGGGTGGCGATCCTGGCACCGCTGATTCGGCAGCAGAAGGGTGAGTACCGCGATCTGTGCGAGGACCTCCGCAAACAGGGCTTCGCCCGGGTACGGGTCGACGGCCGCCTGGTGCGGCTGAGCGACGCGCTGCAGCTCGATCGCCAGATGCGGCACGATATCGAAGTGGTGATCGATCGTCTGGTCGCCCGGCCGGAGGTGCGACCACGGCTGGCCGAGGCCGTGGAGCAGGCGTTGAAGCTGGGCCACGGCACGCTCATCGTGGCCGACGCGGGCGACGAGGCGGCGGAGGCCACCCCCGGCGAGCCGGCACCCTCCCCACCCGTGCTGTCCGATACCGCCTACTCGGCCGACTACGCCTGCACCAGTTGCCGCTTGAGTTTCGAACCGCCCAGTCCGCAGCTGTTCAGCTTCAACAGCCCGCAGGGGATGTGCCCGCAGTGCGACGGGCTGGGGCAGCTCTACTCGTTCGATCCCGATCTGCTCGTCCCCGATCGACGGCTGTCCTTCAAGCAGGGCGCCGTCCAGCTGGTCGGGTCCTGGAAAGACCTGGGGCGCTGGCGGCGACACATCTACCAGGGAGTGGCCGGCACGCTCGAACGGCAGCACAACCTGGCGGACGGCACGGTCCTGGAGACGCCCTGGAGCGACCTGGATCCGCAATGGCAGCACGCGCTGCTGTGGGGCACGGGCGATCAGCACGTCACGTTCACCTGGCGCGGCGGCGTGACGCCGATCAAGCACGGCGGCACGTATGATGGCATTATCCCCGAGCTGTTGAGCAAGTACCGCAGCAGCCGGAACCGCCTGCAGATCCGCCAGCTCGAGAAGTACATGCGGACGCTGCCCTGTGCCGAATGTCAGGGCGAGCGGCTGACGGCGCAGGCGCGGGCCGTATGCGTCACGACCCGGCACCCGGCCTTCCAGGACGCGCCGCGCAAGTCGCTCCCCGCCGTGTGCCGCCTGTCCGTGCGCGAGGCGGCCGAGTTCTTCGCGCAGCTGCAGCTGGATGCCACCGGTGAGGCCATCGCCACCGAAGTGCTCAAGGAAATCCGCCACCGGCTCGGCTTCCTGGTCAACGTCGGCCTCGACTACCTGACGCTCGACCGGACCGCGCCGACGTTGTCGGGGGGCGAGTCGCAGCGGATCCGGCTGGCCAGTCAGATCGGATCGGGGCTGGTGGGGGTCTTGTACATCCTGGACGAGCCGTCGATCGGCCTGCATCCGCGCGACAACCACCGGCTGCTCGCGTCCTTGCAGCGGCTGCGGGACCTGGGCAACACGGTGGTGGTGGTGGAGCACGACGAGGACACGATGCGGGCGGCCGATCACCTGATCGATTTCGGGCCGGGGCCGGGGGTGCGCGGCGGCAGAGTGGTCGCGTCCGGATCGCTCGACGAGGTGATCCGGGCGCCGGCGAGTGTGACCGGCAAGTACCTGGCGGGCACGCTGCAGATCGCGACGCCCGATCAGCGCCGGGCGCCGGGCGCCGGCCGGCTCCGCGTGCGGGACGCCGCGCACAACAACCTGAAACACCTCGACGTGGAAATCCCCCTGGGTGTGTTCGTGTGCATTACCGGTGTGTCGGGGTCCGGCAAGAGCTCCCTGGTCAACGACATCCTGGTCGAAACGCTGCGGCGGGACCTCAACGGCGGCCTGGGCGAGCCGGGCGCCTGCGGCGGCCTCGAGGGGCTCGAACACCTCGACAAGATGATCGCGATCGACCAGTCGCCGATCGGACGCACGCCGCGTTCGAACCCCGGCACGTACATCAAGGTCTTCGACGACATCCGCAATCTGTTCGCGCAGTTGCCCGAATCGAAGCTGCGCGGCTACCTGCCGGGCCGCTTCAGTTTCAACGTGGCGGGTGGCCGGTGTGAAGCCTGCGAAGGGAATGGCTCCAACCGCCTGGAAATGGACTTCCTCGCCGACGTGTGGGTCACCTGCCCGGTCTGCGAGGGGCACCGCTACAACCACGAGACGCGGCAGGTCCAGTTCAAGGGCAAGTCGATCGCCGATGTGCTCGAGCTGGATGTGCAGCAGGCGCTGCAGTTGTTCGAGAACATCCCGAACGTGCGTCACAAGCTGCAGACGCTCCACGACGTCGGCTTGGACTACGTCAAGCTGGGGCAGCCCTCCCCAACGCTGTCGGGCGGCGAAGCCCAACGCATCAAGCTGGCCCGCGAACTGGTCAAACGCAGCACCGGCCGGACCCTGTATCTGCTCGATGAACCCACCACCGGCCTCCACTTCGCCGACATCCAGCTGCTGTTGCAGGTACTCCACAGCTTCGTCGACGGCGGTAACACCGTGCTGGTCGTCGAGCACAACCTGGAAGTGATCAAGACCGCCGACTGGATCATCGACCTGGGGCCGGAGGGGGGCGCTGCGGGCGGCTACATCGTCACCGCAGGCACACCGGAGCAGGTGGCTGGATGCGCAGCGTCGCACACCGGCCAAGCGCTGGCCGCCCTGCTGGACCACGGCGCCGGGCGGCCACGTCCGGCGCAGCGCCCCAAACGCAGGGCCCAGCGTCCCACAGCCGCGCCGACCAAGCTGCGCGTGCAGGGAGCGCAGCAACATAATCTGAAGTCGGTGAGCACCGAGATCCAGCGGGATCGGATGACCGTCTTCTGCGGCCCGAGCGGATCAGGCAAGACGTCGCTCGCGATGGACACCATCTATGCCGAAGGGCAGCGGCGGTACGTCGAGAGCCTGAGCGCCTATGCCCGGCAATTCGTCAGCCAGATGCAGAAGCCACGCGTGGAACACATCGAGGGCCTGTCCCCCGCGATCGCCATCGAGCAGAAGAATCTGGGGCACACCCCCCGCTCGACAGTTGGAACCGTCACCGAAATCTACGACTACCTCCGCATTCTGCTCGCCCGGCTCGGCACCCCCCACTGCCCGGCCTGCGATGTGCCGGTCGGCACACAGACGACTGACGAGATCACGGCGAAGGTCCTGGCAGCGCCCGAGGGGACACGACTCCAGCTCCTGGCGCCGGTCGAGGTGCCGGTGGGGCAGGACTACGAGTCGCTGTGGCGGGACGTCCGGTCCCACGGCTACCTGCGGATGCGGGTGGATGGCACCACGCACAGCGTCACCCGGCCGCCGGACATCGACCGGCGGCACAAGCACCAGGTCGAAGTCGTGGTGGATCGGGTCGTGGTCAAACCGGCCGTGCGTGGGCGCATCGCCGAAGCTGTGGAGAAATGCCTGGCGCTCGGCAAAGGGGTGCTGCACGTGCTGCAGGAACAGCCGGGAGTGCCGGAGACGCAGTGGGAGACGGTGCGGCACAACCAGCACTTGGCCTGCGATCGGTGTGGGCGCAGTCTGGAGCCGTTGACGCCCCACAACTTCTCGTTCAACAGCCCGCTGGGCTGGTGCCCCGCCTGCGCGGGGCTGGGCACCCAGACCGGCGCCAATCCGGCGGCGCTGCTCCAGGACGCCAAACGCACGCTGCGCGACGGCGCTGTGTCGCTGTGGCCCAACGTCCAGCATCCGGTGTCGCAGTGGATGCTCCGGGCACTGGCCGCCGGCAGCGGCCTGCCGCTGGATGTGCCGTTTGACCAGTTCAGCGCCCGGCACCGGCGGACCGTCCTGCACGGGTGCGGCGATCAGTGGTTCGACGTCTGCCCGGACGGCCAGCGCGGCTCCGCACCCCTTTTCCGGTTCCAGTTCAAGGGACTCTACCCGGCCCTGGAGGAAGCGGCGCGGCTGTCCCCCACGCTCCGCACGCGGCTGGAGCACCTGATCGATCAGGTCGATTGCACCGTCTGCGGCGGGAGCCGGCTGCGCGAGGATGCCGCAGCGGTACGGTTCCAGGGCAAGACGATCGACCAGCTCTGCCGGCTGCCGTTGGGACACCTGCAGCAGGAAGTCGCCCGCTGGAAGCTGTCGGCACGCGACCGGAAGATCGCGGGCGAACTGCTGCGCGAGGTGAAGAACCGCACGCAGTTTCTCAATGACGTCGGCCTGCACTACCTGACCCTGGCGCGCGGCGCCGCAACGCTGTCAAATGGTGAGGCGCAGCGCATCCGGCTGGCCAGTCAGCTGGGCAGCGGACTCTGTGGCGTGCTGTACGTGCTGGACGAACCCACCATTGGCCTGCATCCGCGCGACAATGCGCGTCTGCTGTCAGCGCTCCACAAGCTGCGCGATCTCGGCAACACGCTGATCGTGGTCGAACATGACCGGGATGTGATCGCCGGCAGCGACAGCATCTGTGATTTCGGTCCGGCCGCCGGCAAGCATGGCGGCCAGATCGTCGCGCAGGGCACACCGCGTCAGATCGCGCGCCGCAAGACGTCTTGCACTGGGCCTTACCTGAGCGGCGCGAAAGCCATCCCCATCCCCGCCCAGCGGCGGATGGCGCGGCCGCAGCCGGCCCCCGTGGCGGCGACGCCGGCCGCCCCGCGCGCACGCCGATCCCGCCCCCCGCGGCCGAAGCCGCCGGCCGCGGCGGCCGCGGGGGCGTCCTGGGAGTCCCCGACCGGCCAGTGGCTGGAAGTCGTCGGCGCGCGGCACAACAACCTGCGGGATGTGACGGTGCGGTTTCCGCTGGGCACCCTGACCGTGGTGAGCGGACCGAGCGGCAGCGGCAAGAGTTCGCTGATCGAGGACGTGCTGTATCAGACGCTGGCGCGCCGGCTGCACCGCGCCAGCGTGATGCCCGGGGCGCATGACGCGGTGCGCGGCATCGAATTCATCAACAAGGTGATCCGGGTCGATCAGCAGCCGCTGGGCAACGCCCCAACGTCGAATCCAGCCACGTTCACCGGCGTGTTCGAACTGATCCGGCTGCTGTTTGCCCAGCTGCCGGAAGCCAAAGTCCGCGGCTATTCCGCCCGCCGGTTCAGCTTCAATGTGCCGGGGGGGCGGTGCGATCGCTGCGAAGGCAACGGCCAGCTGTGTATCGAGATGCACTTCCTGCCCGACGTGTGGGTGGAGTGCGACACGTGCCGCGGCAAACGGTACAACCCCGAGACCCTGGCGGTCACCTATCACGGTCGCTCCATCAGCGATGTATTGGACATGACCTGCGGCGAGGCCGTGGAGCTCTTCGGCAACATTCCCAAGATCCGCCGGATCCTGCAGACGCTGTGCGACGTCGGACTGGACTACCTGACGCTCGGCCAGCCTGCCCCGACGTTGTCGGGTGGCGAAGCGCAGCGCGTCAAACTGGCGGCCGAACTCGCGCGGCCCGACACCGGCCGGACACTGTACCTGCTCGACGAGCCGACGACCGGTCTGCACTTCGATGATCTCGTCCGGCTGCTCGATGTCCTCCACCGCCTGGTCGATCTGGGCAACACCGTGGTCTTGATCGAACACAACCTGGATGTCATCAAATCGGCCGACTGGGTGATTGACATGGGCCCGGAAGCCGGCGACGAGGGAGGGCGCGTCGTGACGTGCGGCACGCCGGAAGATCTGGTCGCGTATGCGGCCGCGCGCACGGCGCGGCAGGCGGCGGGTGACCAGGAACTCTCTTTGCGCTCCTATACGGGTGAGGCGCTGGGACCGGTGCTCGAGGCGAGCCCCCGTGTCCCGCGCACGCCGTTCGACCCGGCAGCTGCGCTGGAAGAGCGGCCCGGCGATCGTGACATCATGGAGATCGGACGCGATGCGCAGATGCCCTGGGAAGTCGACGGCCGGCGCTGGCACACCCAGGACCGCGTGGGGTACAAGGGCGAACCCTGCCGCTGGGACGGCCGGATCCTGGCCGCCGTCATCGACCGCATCCAACAGCTGGGTACGTTCAGCCCCACCGATTGGAACAGTCGCAGCGTCGTCGAGATCGCCGCGGAAAAGAAGTCGGTGGGATGGTTCTTCCATGCCATCACTGGCGAAGCATGGCTGCTGAAGATGAAGTTCCGCGTAGCCCACAACACCTTCGAACGTCAGGACCTGCTCCAGCGGCTGCCGCTCAAGACCCTCAACCAGCTGGAAGAAGTCCCGCTGTATGGCAATGAGCCGCGTGTCAAATGCCGGTCTCTGCGGGGGCCCTGGCAGGAGATCCAGATCACCGCACACTCCTGGGCGGAGATCGATACCCCGGAGTTCTGGTCGTTCGTGGAGGAAGCCGTGGCCGGCTTCCAGGAATACACACAGCTGACAGAACTCAAACTCGAAGACCATATGCCCTGGAAGAAGCTGGGCCAACGCTGGCACTTCCTGCGCAAAGGGTTCTCACCCGGCAAGCGGATCCTGTGGGAGGTCGAAGTCTGGGAGGAACTCTACGAGCTGCTGCGGCAGTGTGCACCCGACGGGCAGTTCCTGTGGAACAACCAGGTGCTCGTGCATCTGGTGCTCAAGTCGCAGCGTGAACCGTGGATCACGATCTGTACGAAGCGCTGTGAATCGCTCGACATGACTCTGTACGGACCCAAGGGAGCCGTGACACTCGGACGCATCGCCGAGATCGCCCGCGAGCGCGAGCTGGACGCCACGGCCCCCGACCGTGACCTGATCCGCCTCCGCTTCCGCACCCTGGAAGATCTGCACAGAGGAGATTTGGGGCAGTTCTTGGAAGAGCATAAGCGTTTCATGCAGAATTGACTAATTACGAATGACAGAAGCACGAAGGAATGACGAAATGCGATGATACAAACAACCATTCGTTCTTCCTTCGTGCTTCTGTCATTCGTAATTAGTCATTCCCCCCGGGCTGCTTCTATGACTGACAACCTGATGTCCCCGGCGTTTCTGTTTCGTTTCGCGGTGCCGTGTCAGTACCGGCGCGTGGTGTGGGATAACGGAGGGGGGATGCTGGGGCCTCGCTTCCGCCTCCCCAGTTTCGGCGAACTGGAGGGGAAGGCTCTGTTTGCCGATGTGCGCGCGGCGTGGAACCACACAGGGCTGTTGCTGAGCGTGCGGGTGGCGGGCAAGAAGCAGGCGCCGTGGTGTCGCGACGAGCGGGCGGAGGACAGCGATGGGCTGCACCTGTGGCTCGATACGCGCGACACGCACAACATTCATCGCGCCAGCCGCTACTGTCACCGGTTTGCCTTCCTCCCGTTGGGAGCGGGGGCGGGTAACCGGCAGCCGGCGGCGCTGTGGCTGCCGATTAATCGCGCCAAGGACAACCCGAAACCGGTCTCCGCCGGCATGTTGCAGGTGCGCAGCCAGCTGCAGTCTGATGGCTACACGCTCGACGCCCACGTGTCGGCTCGGGCCTTGACAGGATTCGATCCTGCCGAGCATCCGCAGCTCGGGTTCTTCTACGCCATCCTGGACCGGGAACTGGGCTGGCAGACCTTCTCGGTGGGACCGGAGTTTCCGTTCGCGGAGGATCCGAGCCTGTGGGGCACGCTGGAATTGGTTGAGGCGCCCTGAATCGACCTCCGCCTCAGTGCCGTGGCGTGCAGCTCGGCGCGCGTTGGTGCCGGGGCGGAGACGGAGCGGCAGGAAATCCGATCCGGACGTTCATTCGCGCTCGAAATCGGTAGGGTTGACCCAGCCGGCGGCCGGCGTTTCGCCGCGCCGGAATCGCTCATGGAAATGCCGCTGTGCCGCCTGCGCGTAAGGGTATTCGTCGAACACGTGCCCGTGCCCGAGCACGCGGGGATCGGCCTGATCATGGAGTTCGCGAAACAGCTGGTCGCGGAGTTCTGTCTTGAGCGCCGCGTAGTGGGGCATGTGAACCAGGTTGGTGACGCAATCCGGATCGCGTCGCACATCATACAGTTCTTCGGCGACCCGTTTGCCAAACGCAAGTTGCCAGAACGTGTCGTCGGTGCCGCTGCGGCGCAGATTCAGGATCTGCGTCTTGGTGGGGCTGCCGTCGCAGTTGAGGTAGCCGGTTTCTGGGTTGCCGGCCGGCCAGCGTGAGATCGCGAAGTTCTGCAGATAGAGCATCCCGTTCTTGACGATGCCGCGGATCGGATAGCCCGCATCGAGCGGGCGTCCGACGTCGTGCCGCTCTTTGCCGATCAGCACATGATCGCGCGTCGCCGTGACCTGGCCGGCGCGATCGGAAACGAAGATGTCGGTGAGGCTGGTGCCGGAAGCGGGCGCCATCCCGGTCCGGGCCCAGTCCAGCCCGGCCAACTCGATGAACGTCGGCGCCAGATCAATGAAGCTCACGTAGTCATCGATGGTCCGGCCGGGAGCGCGGATCCCGTCTGGCCACATGATGGCCAGCGGCAGATGGTTCGCCTGATCGTACGCCTGGCCTTTGGCGCGGGGGAACGGCATGCCGTTGTCGGCGGTGACGACGACCAGCGTGTTGTGCAGGTCACCGCGTTGCTCGAGCAGCGCCAGCATGCGGGCCAGATGCTGATCGAAATACTCGAGCTCGAACGCATAGTCCAGCAGATCGTGGCGGACCACGTCGTTGTCGGGCCAGTGCGCCGGGACGCGGTCGATGTCGGCCGGCGACTTGTGCCCCTGGGCTGCTCCGGTGCCGTATGTGTACGGCCGATGCGGTTCCAGGCTGCCGTACCAGAAGCACCAGGGCGTGTCCGGCGGCACGGCCGCCAGGAAGTCGGCGAAGTTGCCGGCGTAGTCGTGGGGGGACACTGCGTCGGTGGGCGGTTGGATGGTGCGCCGGTTGAACGGTTGGCCGGCCAGTTGCCGCGTCTGCCCCTGGGCGTCGACCGCGACGCCGGGTGCCCAGCCCTTGGCGGTCATACCGACGAAGTAGCCGTGCCGGGCAAGCGTCTCGGCGTAGGTCGGAAACTCCGCCGGGAAGTAGGGCACGTGATTGCAGGCCGCCTGGAGCTGCCAGGAGTTGCGGCCGGTCAGGATGCAGGCCCGTGACGGTGCGCACTTGGCATTGGGCGTGTAGGCGCGTGTGAACAACAGCCCCTCTCGCGCGACGCGATCAAAGGCCGGTGTCTGGACCCAGCGGCAGCCATAGGCCCCCATGTGCGGATACGACGCATCGTCCGCGATCGCCAGCAGGATATTCGGACGTTCAGCGCCGCGCGTATTGAGGCAGGTCAGCGCAACGGCCAGCGCCACCACCACTGTGACGGCGCGCCCCGGCCGTGCCCCTCCGTGCCCGCTCTCGTGTCTCGTGTCCAGCATGCTGCGGGCCCTCCCCCGTTGTGTGCCGGCACCCGGGATACGCTCTACACTTCGCCACGTTTGCGGCCGCCGAAGATGGCCAGCTCCAGCGCCTTGAAGAAACAGTCCACATCCACATAGCCGATTCCATCATCCATCATCCGTCATTCGTCATCCGTCATTCGTCATTCGTCATTCGTCATCCGTCATTCGTCATTCGTCATTCGTCATCCGTCATCCACCCCCCATCTTTCCCTCACACGTTTCGCGTCCCATCCAGAACGGCGTCACGGCAAACCAGATCAGGGTGGCGATCAGCATGATGCCCTGGCACTGGTCGAGCGGCAGCGTGCCGATCAGGAACAGGAGTGGCGGGATGATTGTTCCGAGCAACATGCACCACGACACGCATTGCAGCAGGGTTCTCATTTCTCACGCGGTTTCCGCGCCCCCCGTCGGCCCGACGACTTTCCGCTGGTACAGCTTGCTCAACAGCACGTAGAGCACAGCGGCGACGAACCAGCCGGGCAGACTCACGAAGAAGATCTGCAGTTCGATCCCCGGACACTGGTTCAGGAACAGGCAGGTGGCCAGCGTCAGAAACCAGGTCAGCCCGGCCGCCCAGTTGAAGTGGATCTGGCTCTGCTCGGCGTAATTGCTCTGCAGGCCGAATTTGCGGATCAGCCAGAAGTCCACGAAGATCACCGCGCCCATCGGCATCAGGACCATGCCGTAGATGGCGACGAAGTCGAGCAGTTTCATTGCGATGCCGGGGAACATACCGGCGATCGTAGCCAGAGCGCCGGCGAGCAGCGTGGCGGCGAAGCGCGAAGTGCGCGGCATAATTCCCTGGAAGGCCAGCCCCGCACGATAGATCGTCGGATTGGCCGTCGTCCATCCGGCGAAGATCACGCACAGCAAGCCGGCGATCCCGCACGCGCCGTAGGCCAGATCGCCGGGGACGGGGGTGGGTACGCGGACGCGCATCTCGGAGGCGGAGATCGTGCCGGCGGCCACCAGATCCTGTTCGATCTGCATGGCGTCCTGCAGCAGTTCGGCGGAGATCGGCAACGCACTGAGTTCGGCCGCCGTCAGGGCCGCGTACCGCGCCGAATGATCTTGCAGCAGCTGGACCATATACGGGTCGGGATGCGTTTCGTACAGCTGAAACGCGAACAGCATCGAGGCCGAGATCCAGGCCATGAAATGCCCGACATACATGCCGGCGCCGGTCGCAAGCGCGTGATACGACTTGCGCGCGAACCGGAACACGCTCAGATCCGACATCCCGATGTGCATCGCCATGTTGCAGAACCAGGCGAAGAAGATCACGTGCCAGATCGTGAACTTTGTCTGGCCCGGCAACGGGTCACCACCACGCCAGACGACCGTGTTGGCCATCTGCCAGACATCGTGCACCGACCGGATTTCCGTGCCGGTGGCGTCGAGAAACCGCCGGGCTGTGATCAGACCGAACGCCAGAAACACCAGCACCATCCAGGGAACCGCGATATTGGCGAACTTCGCTACGCTCCGATACCCCCACGCCGCCACCACGGAAATCGCCACCCCGACGACCGCCGCTGCCACCACCCATTGCCAGCTCGTAGGATAGCGGTCCAGCAGGCTGGGCATCGGCACCTGGAAGATCGGCCCGAGTGCTGTGGCCGAGACGGTGACCATCGCCCCGGCCAGGAAGCAGAACATCACGCCGTTGGCCAGATTGTACAGCGTGACCAGGTGGCGGCCGCAGATCTTCTCCAGCTGGTAGTAGAGGGTGAGCCGCGCCCGCGTCGCGATGGGGGCTGTAAAGCACAGCCAGCTGAGCACGGCCAGCAGGTTGCCCAGCAGCAGCCCCACCAGCAGATCGAAGGCACTCACGCCTGAGGCGATGAACAGGGGGCCGATCATCAGCTCCGTCCCCGCCACATGCTCCCCCGCGTACATGCCCACAAAGCTCTTGAACCCCAGCTGGGCATGTGGCGGCACCGGCTCGCGTTCGAATTCATCCGACGAAGTAGGCTGCTCGTCCGTCATCGTCTGGTTACTCACAAATCACCTGAGCCACTTGCGGCCCGTCCGCCGCCTGCTTCTCGTCCATCGCACACTTGTTGCCATAGCCAACGACCACGGTCGAGGTGATGAGCACGGCCAGTCCGATGGGAACCAGCAACCAGGCCAGCACCGCCGGGCAATGATCCAGCTGAAGAAGCTCCCCACCAGCAAGTACGTCTCCCACGACCACTTCCGCACGCCCCGGTAGGGAATGTAGAAACTCGCCGAGGCCAGACCGCCCAGCCAGTGAAAGAAGACGCTCAGGAACGGATTTGCGTTCATGCGATTGGTTCACTCTGTAGCGGTGTGCCTACGCGACCGACCCGGTGCGTTGTGCCAGGACCGTCGATTCGTAGTGGCGGACCTGGTCCAGCCAGTCCAGTCCTACCGGAACCCCCTTGCTCAGGCAGTACTGGTCCCACACCGCGCCCAGCGGGAGCGTCTTGACCTCTTCGAGCAGGGCCAGCCGTCCGGTGTAGTCCCCCGCCTGTTCCAGTTGCCGCAGCTGATCGATCGGCTCGAGCAGCGCCGCCAGCAGCGCCTTGATCATGGCCCGCGTCCCGATCACCCAGGCCGCCACCCGGTTGATGCTCGCATCGAAGTAGTCCAGCCCAATATGGACCCGCTGCAGGAACCCGCCGCGCACAAGCTCCTCCGCGATCGACCGCAGGTCATCGTTCCAGATCACCACGTGGTCACTGTCCCAACGGATGCCCCGACTGACGTGCAGCAGGATCTCGTCCACGTACAGCATGACGGCTGAGATCTTGTCCGCAATCGTCTCCGTGGGATGGAAGTGACCGGCATCCAGGCAGATCAGCTTGTTGTTCTGTATCGCATAGCCCAGGTAGAACTCGTGCGAGCCAGGCACGTACGTCTCCGAACCGATGCCGAAGAGCTTGGCTTCAACCGCGTCCAGGTTGTGAGCCGGGTCAAGTGATTCGCTGAAGATCTCATCCAATGCCTGCTTGAGCCGTTCGCGAGGCCCCTTCCGATCCACCGTCACATCCTTCATGCCGTCGGGAATCCAGATGTTCGTGACACAGGTCGAACCGAGCGCCTGCCCCATCGCCGCGCCGATCCGCCGGCACGCGATGCCATGGTCAATCCAGAACTGCCGGATCCCCGCATCCTGATGCGTGAGCGTGAAACCGTCGGCCGCGTGGGGATGCGAGAAGTAGGTGGGATTGAAGTCGATACCCAACTGCTTGTCGCGCGCCCAGTCGATCCAGCGCTGGAAATGGGCCGGGGTCAGTTCGTTGCGATCCACACGCTGGCCCGCGAACTCGGCATAGCAGGCGTGCAGGTTGATGCGGTGGCGGCCCGGAATGAGCGACGTGGCCAGTTCGAAATCCGACCGCAATTCGTCCGGCGTGCGGGCCTTCCCGGGATAGTTGCCGGTCACGGCCAACCCGCCCCCCAACTCGTCCGAAACACGCTCAAACCCGCCAACGTCGTCCCCTTGCCAGCAGTGGAGCGAGATCGAGACGGCCGCCAGACGTTCGAGCGCCTGTGCCACATCCACTCCCAACGCGCCATATTGTTCTTGTGCTCGTGCGTACGCCTGCTCAATCTGCTGCTGTTGCTTGGCCATGGCTCTCTCAATTCGCCCCAATGGAGTCGTAAACACCGGCTGCATTTCGCGCTACTGCCGTTCCCCGCCTGACCTGGACCCCACCAGGACCGGTGGCAGTCAGCGCGAAGCACCCGTGTGGAAGGTCTGCATTAGTGCGAACGTAGCAACTATCGTTCAGAAATCAACTAGCCATGCCGGGCAAGAAAGGTTGCGGATCACGGTTCCGGCAGCGAGGGCTACTCGTCCTTGATGCCCAGGCGGGCGAGCCAGCGGCGGGAGGATTTGGGCTTGTCGGCTTCCGGCGGGGTATCGGCCGGGGCGGCATGTACTTTTTCCTGCTCGAGGACCCGCAGTTTCTCGTCGAGGTTGGAGCGTTCCCGCGCGAGGCGTGCACGTTCGAGTGACGCTTCGATTTCAAACTGTCTGAGTTTCTCGCGCAACTCCTCTTGGAGCCGCGCCAGGGTAGCGCGTTCCTCCTGGATCAGTTCGTCTTGGTCGAGGACTTCGGCGATGGCGGAGGCGCCGACGGCGCAGCTGCCGATGGTATCTGCCTGCTGTTGCAGCAGTTCCTTCAGTTCGGAGATTTCCTGGTCTTTGGCCGCGACCACTTCGTCGGTGATCCGGATGGTGCCTTCGATCGTGAGGCGGTTCTTGACCTGTTCCTGATCGTTTTCATCCACCACATCGTCTTCGAGCTGCGCGAGCAGCCGCTGTTTCTGCGTCTCCCAGTCGAACTCGGAGGAGGACGCGGCATTGGTCCCGCCATGCTGCTGCGCTTCGGCCAGCTGCTTGGTGAGACGCTCCTTGTCGCTGCGGAGATCGCGTACGTCCTGCAGCGCCATGTTGTACCGCTGCTGCAGATCGTCGAAGTCGCTGGTGTTGACTGCGGAGCCGCTGGCCAGCTGCTCTTTGAGTTCCGCCAGCTCGCGGTCGTGCTGCGCGCGGAGCTGGGCGAGCTGTTCGTCCTGCTCGGTGCGCAGGCGGGCCAGTTCCTCAGCATGTTGCTGTGCGGACTGATCATCCGCCTGCAGTTGCTGGAGGCGGGCCTGCCACTGCGCCTCACGTTGCGTCCCGCGGGCTTGTTCGTCCGCGAGGGCCTGCTGTGTCTGATCCAGCTGCTGGGTCAGGTCCTGCCCCTGCTGTTCCAGCGTGCGTACGGTCTCCTCCGCCAGCTGCCGCTGTTCCAGTGCCGCGTCGAGGTCCCCCTGCAGCCGCTCGGCGCGCGCATTGACGTCGGCCAGCTGTGCGGCCCATTGGGCGTTGTCGTTGGCGGCCAGCGTCATCAGTTCGGCCCGCCGCTGATCGAGTTCCGAGGCCAGTTCCGCCCGTTGCGCGCGCAGCTGGTCGGCGATGTGTTTGCGCTGGTCGCGTGTGTCCTGTTCGCGCTGCTGCAGCTGATCGCGTTTCGCCTCCAGCTGCGCCTGTTGCCGTTCCAGCTGCGTGGTGCGATCGGTCAGTTCGGTTTGCTGCTGCGCGAGCTGCTCGCTGTGTTGGGCCAGCTCCTGCTGCTGCTGGTCGAGCTGCGTGCGGCGCTGCGCCAGTTCCGCCTGCTGGTCGGCCAGCGCTGCAGCCTGGTCGGTCTGCTGGCCGGCCGTCGCGTCCAGCGCCGCCTGGCGGGCGTCCAGCGCCGCGGTCTGTTGCTCGAGCGTGTGGCGCTCGGCAGCCACCGCCTCCACCTGCTGCTGCAGGTCCTGTTTCTGCTGCTGGAATTCCCGGCGGTCGTCCGCCAGAGTCTGGCGGTCCTGCTCGAGTGTCGCCTGCAGCTGTTGATAATCCCCCCGCTGCTGATTGACCACGGCGCGCGTCTCAGCCAGCTGTGCCGCTTCCTGTTCCAACTCCTGCACGCGGGCCGCCAACTGCTGAGCCTCTGCCTGCAGCTCCGACTCCCGCTCCGCCAGCTCCGCCTGCTGGGTCTCCAACGCCGTCTGCTGCGCTGCCAACTCCGCCTGCTGTGTCTCGAGTGCGGTCTGTTGGGTCTCCAGCGCGGTCTGCTGTGTGGCGAGTGCCGCTTCGCGTTCGGAGAGAGAGGCGGCCGTCGACTCGGCGGCCTGCTGTTGTTCGTCACGGGACGCCGCGGCGGCTTGCAGTTCGGCAGCGCGTTGATCGAGCGTCGCGCGCAGCTGTTCGAGCTCTGCCGTACGCTGGGCGAGTTCGCCGGTGCGGGCTTCCAGCTCCTGGCTGTGGGACTGGTGGTCTGCTTGGCAGCGTTCGAGTTCCTCCTGCTGCTGCCGGAGTGCCCCGGCCTTCTCTTCCAGCTCTGTGGCCTGGCGGGTCAGTTCGAGGTCACGCTGTTCGACGTCTGAGATGTCCTGGCGCAGCTCGCCAGTTACTTTGTGCAGCTGCTCGGCCAGTGCACGCTCGATGCGCTGGATCCGCTCGCATTCGGCCTGCAGCAGCTGTTGCGCGCGCTCGCGCTGTTCCTCCAGCGCGTGTGTAAAACGCGTGCTCCACTGATTGGTGTCAGCAGCGGTGGGGAGTTGGTCTTCCATGTCGATCCCGTTCAGGCAGAGCCCGGCAGTGCAAAGGCGAGGCATCGACGCCCCGGGGGCCGGCGGCCTGTCAAGACAATCCCGCCCGAGCACGTCGCTGCGCGTAAGTTGCTACCATTCCTATAGGTCAGAACCACGCGGTGGTCAAAAAGCGACCGTGCAGCGGGGGGCCGGTCGTAACACAAATGCCGCCGGTGCACTGGATGCGGGTCGTGCCGCATGTGCGGGAGGCGGCAGCGCCGTGTCGACTTGGCAGCCGGCCGGCCGACCGTCATGATGGGGGCGGGCGGTGACGACACAACCTGGGATGACGCTGCGCGGGCAGGAGAATCAGCACGGTGAACATCGGCGCGACTCACATCGTCGACACCTTCGCGGAAGCGTTTGGCATGCGGTTCTGCCGGCTGATCGTCACGGCGCTGGACGATTACTGGCTGGATGCGGCGCTGCGCGAATTCACCGGTTATTCGGCGTCGGTGATCGCCTGCGACGCGGAAACCGGTGTGGAACAGACGCTTCCCGCCGCCGAGACCCCCGACGGTCGCCCCGGTGCTGCCGTGCTGGTATTCGGCTTCTCGGTCGACAAGCTGGCTCAGGCCGTCACCAACCGCACGGGCCAGTGCTTCATGACGTGCCCGACGACCGCGGTGTTCGATGGTCTGCCGGACAGCGAGGAACGCGTGGCATTGGGCAAGCATCTGCGGTTTTTCGGCGACGGCTACCAGAAGAGCAAGGTGCTGGCAGGCACCCGCTACTGGCGGATCCCCGTGATGGACGGCGAGTTCGTGGTGGTCGACACGGTGGGGGTGGGCAAGGGGGTGGCCGGCGGCAACCTTCTGCTGATGGGCCAGGATCTGCCCACCACGCTTGCCGCGGCCCGGCAGGCGGTGGCCGCGATCAGCGCCGTGCCCGGCACCATTACACCCTTTCCGGGCGGTGTGGTGCGCAGCGGCAGCAAGGTCGGATCGCGCTACAAGGCGCTCAAGGCATCCACATACGAGGCGTATTGCCCCACGCTGCGCGGTCGCGTCGCGAGCCAGGTGGTGCCGGACGCTCAGTGCGTGTACGAGATCGTCATTGACGGCGAGAACGCGGGGGCGGTCGAGCGGGCCATGGCCGCCGCGATCCGCGCTGCGGCCACCGCTGGCGTGGTGGCCATCTCCGCCGGCAACTACGGCGGAAAACTCGGCAAATACCACTTCCACCTGCGACAGTTGGCCCCGCAGCCTGAGCCGCCCGGCAATCAAGAAGCAGACACACCGTGCCGGTGACCGGCACGGTGGTCAAGTTGCCTGCGATGGCCTGCAATCCGTTGCTTGCGGCCGTTCACGTTCCGCGCGACGCGGATGGCCCTCCCGCGAAACCGGCCCGCAGCGCCACGTGCCCCTATTGCCCCGGCACCTGCCCCTGCGCATGCAGATCAGCATTGTAGGCCTTCATCAAGGCCGCCTCTTCTGACAACTTGAATTCTGGTCCTGGCGGGAAGTACTGCACATCATCATGGATGTAATAGGGACTCGGCAGTGTCTGCCCGTTCATGCTTACCTGGCAGCCGGTCGCGGTCACGGCGGCCGCCAGCACGACGCCGCACAGCATCGCGTGCATCCAGCCTCGGGAGTGATTTGACTTCATGGACGTAATCTCCAGGTTTCCACCGTGATGACGACGGGCCCTACGACGAACTCGCACAACCGGCACAACCGTCACCTCCAATATCGACCGCAGAGCCGCGCCACTTTCGCCGAATTGACAAAAAAACAGACGATCCGCAGCGCAGTCCGCTATCATAAAAGTGGAGGCGGCAAAGGGCTCATCGGCCGGACGCGGCAAAGAGGAGGAACCAGACCATGACGTACGCCAGCCGTCACTGGAGGGTATCGGCTGCAGCGCTTGCGCAACCGCAACGCGGGACCACTCAGCGCGCCGCGCGGCTGGGGCTGCTAGCACTGCTGGCCTGGGTCGGCTGTGCCCCGGCCGGAGCACAGATGATGTTCAAACGGGGGTTGCCGAGCGACGCCCATTTCGAGTCGTTTCCCGCCCTGCTCAACGGCGACTATGTTTCGGCCGGGCGTCTGTTCACTTCGGTACCGCGGATCAAGAGCACGGAGGGGGTCTACATCGACTCCATTGCCTATCACGCGATGATCGGCGAGTGCAAGTACCAGATGGGGGATCTGGCCGGTGCGTTGGAGCAGTATTCGGCCGCTCTGCAGGTGCTTCTGAGCTATCCGGATTGGCTGCTGTACCTGGAATACAACAAGACGGTGACGCCTTCCACCAGCGTGGTTCGCACTCCGCCAACGTGGGGTACTCCCACGCGTCCGATCCGCCTGGCGAATGTGCCGGAGCGGCTGGCCGTCGTGGTCGGAAACACGCCGGCCATGAACGAGCAGGCGATACAGCAGGGAGGGGTGGTGAGCACGCAGCAGGCGGTGATGATTAACGCCAAGGAGATCGTCCGCTGCACGGTCCTGGCGCTGCGCCGTCGGGCGGAGATTCTGGGCCCGACTGGGGAGCACGATCCGCTCACGAACAAGCTGGTGACCGTGCTCTCGCAACGCCCGGCACCGCCCAACCACTGGTCGCAGGCCTGGATCAGCATCGAGCTGGGGTTGGCCAACGTGGCCAAGGGCAAGACGGCGGATGCGGTCAACGAGCTGCAGCAAGGGCTGGCCATGGCGGGGATGGATCATCATCTGACGTCGACCGTGTTACTGGAACTGGGCAAGCTGGCGTTCCGCTCGGGAGACTTCGCTGCGGCCGGGACGTTGTTCCTCGACGCGACCTATTCAGGCGCGATGTTCTCGGGGGACGACTACATGCAATACGAGGTAATGGCCGAGGCGTTCCGCTGGGCGATGGTGACGCACCTGGTTCTGGGCAGACAGGATTTCTATGCGCCGCTGGCGATGGCCAACGAGTGGGCTCAGCGGTCGCGCATCAACGTACTGCAGGCGTCGGTCGCGTTAAGTGCCGCCGAGAACTACGCGGCGATAGGGGACGCCCAGCGGGCCGGCGCCATGCTGGACCTGGCTGCCACCTCGATGCGGCGCCGCGAATGCAACCTGGGCGAACTCGGCACGCGTCTGCAGTACACGTCGGCGCAGCTGGCGTTCCTTCAGGGGGACCCGAAGCGCGGTACCAAGGCACTCGGCGCCGCTATGCAGTACCAGAAGAAAGGCGGCTCCCGGCGGCTGTTCCAGATCCTGCTGGTCGATCGGCTCTTCACCTCCGGCAATATCACGACCCGGCAAGCCGATCTGCTGTTCGCGGACGTGCTGCGCGATCCGACCCCCCTGGACTGGGCCACGGATCCGCTCGAGTCGCTGGCCGTACTGACGACGCCCCACCTGCCGCCTTACGAGCACTGGATGATGCTGGCCCTGGACCGCAAGGAAAAGGACGTTGCGCTGCGCATCAGCGACGCGATGCGGCGGCACCGGTTCTACTGTTCGATACCGCCGCTTGGCGCCCGCACACTCAACCTGCGGTGGACGCTCGAAGCCCCGCCCGAAACACTGACTCAGACCGCCACGCTGCACCGGCAGGAACTGCTGCAGCGTTACCCGGCCTACGCTCCGTTGTCACAGGAGGCGCAGCAGCTGCGCACCGAGCTGGCCGGCATGCCGCCGGTGCCTGAGACCGAGGACCAGCGGCAGCAAGCGACGCGCGTGCAGGCGCGTCTGGCCGAGGTCGGACAATTGCAGGAACGCCTCCTCTGGTCGATCGGCCTGGGACGGGAACGGGGCGAGTTCGTCTTTCCACCTGCCACCGACGTGACGGTTGTCCAGCAGCAGCTCGATCCGCGTCAGCGCATTCTTGCGTGCGTCGACACGTCCAAAGGCACCTACGGGTTCATGCTGGGGCAGGAAACCTATACCTCCTGGCAGCTGGAAGCCCCGGCCAAGATCAAGGCCAATCTGGTGAAGCTGCTGCGCGACATCGGCCATTATGACCGCAACCAACCGCTGGGAATCAAGGAACTCGGCAACACCAGCTGGAAAGACACGGCCGCCACGCTGCTGCAACAGCTCACCGGCAACGCGCCCCCCGAAGCGTGGGACGAATTCGACGAGCTGATCGTGGTGCCGGACGGCCTGCTCTGGTTCCTGCCGTTCGAAATACTGCAGATCCAGAAGGGCGATCAGAAAACGGCGCTCATCGACAAGGTGCGGATCCGCTACGCCCCGACCATCTCGCTCGCAGTCCCCGACAAAACGCCGCGGAAACGTGACGCGCGAACGGTGGTAGTCACGGGGGAGCTGTTCCCCAAGACCGGCACAGCCGCCAGCCAGGACCTGGTCACCCAGCTGCGCGAGAACGACCCGAACGTGTTCGCCCTGCCCATCACGCCGGAACCACCCTCCGCCTGGATAGCCCGGTCCGGCGATCGCCTGGTCGTGCTGCACGACCTCGACAACGACTTGAAAACGTCCTACGACTGGGCCCCCGTGGCGACCGAAAAGGGGAAACCGTCGATGAATCTGGCCCAGTGGATGCTCTCACCCTGGGGCAGCCCCGACCAGATCGTGCTGCCCGGATTCCATACAGCGGCGGAAACCGCACTCAAACGGGACGCCTCCGGCGAGCAACTGTTCCTGGCCGTCTGCGGACTCATGTCCACCGGCGCCCGGACTGTCATGCTCAGCCGCTGGCGCGACGGAGGCCACACCAGCTACGAACTGATGCGCGAGTTCGTCCGCGAACTGCCGCATCGGTCAGCTGCAGCGGCCTGGCAGCGCAGCGTGCACCTGGCAGCCCAATCCGAACTGGACGTGGAACGCGAACCACGCGTCAAGCGGCCCGCTACCGACACGACGCTGACCGCCGATCATCCGTTTTTCTGGGGAAGTTATATGCTCGTGGATACCGGCATCGAACCGAACTGATCCGGCACCGGTACCGCCCTCGACTCGCTTGTCCGCGTCCCGCCCGGCCCTCAGGCGTGCCCGGCCCTCAGGCGTAACGGCCCTGCTCCCGCGCGTGATCGCAAACGAAGATCCTGCAGCCCCGGGGCGCTTCTCTGTCCCGTTGTCCTCTCTGTCCCGTTGTCCAACGTCAGTTGTCCAACGTCAGGGCGCCGTCGCCGCCCAGTAATCAGCTTGCATCGCCTTCTCGTCGACGCTGGTCCACACGCGGATTGTGTTTCCCTCGTGAACGATCTCGACGGACCGGGCCAGGTCCGGGCGCAGGAAGGCTTCGAAGATGGCGATATCCCACAAGATCCGGTCGTCCGAGTCTGGGGCCCATGTCTCCCAGCGCCGGACCAGATAGTCCGGCAGGCCCCCCTTGCCCTTGAAATGCCTGTCCACGTCGACCTTGGTCCAGAGAAAACCGTACAGCGTGCTGGCCGGCATGACATGCAGCTCGACACCACTTGCGGGCAGATACGCGGCTGCGTTCAGGTCCCCCTCGCAGTTGAACTCACCCGTCTGCAGTTGCTTGCCGTCAAAGATGTATCCCATGACATAGACGGCAATCCGATCTTTGATCGCGGGTTCGAGCAGCAGGGCGGAAGCGATGTTCGTGTACGCGCCAAGTACGAAGACATGGAGCTTCTGGCCGGCCGGAGTTTCCTGGGCCTTGGCAATGATATCGCGAGCAGCCGGCGAATCGACCGGAGTGGTCTGATCCGGCAGGGGCTGGTGGGCACCCAGTGGATGAGACACACGCTCGATCTGACCCATCAACGTCAGGATCTCTTCATTCATCGCCTGGCTCTCACGCGTCCCCGTAATGAACTCGTGTTTGTCTTTCCAACTCATCGAGGACAGGCCGACGACAGAGAATTCCGGAGCCACCAGCGCGCGGAATACCGCGTACGGGTCGTCCACCTCGTTGGCAGTGTCCGTATCGATGTAGACGCGGGGTTTGACCGCACGGTCACCGGAAGAGCCGGCCGCAGTTTGCACCGCTCCAGCGTACAGCATCATTGCCACAGCCATCGTTCCTGCAATACGTCTCAGCCCTGCCGTCATGTAATCGCCCTTTCCCACGGCCAACAAGTAGGTTGGTCATCCCCGCAACTGTTGTGATTATAGACCACCGTGTCCCAGCCGCGTCAAGCAACGCAGGCTTCGATTCCCCGCCGGACGGCGCGTCGAGTTTCCGCCAGGGCCAGACCAGTGGATGAAGCACGTGGCGGGATCACGGAACGGCGGGACGCGGCTGTGTGTCATAGCCGAATCCCCACGCCTGCGTGCTGGCGGTGTGATGCCACTGGGTGTTGTTCTTCGCGCTGCCCTGGGCCGGGTATCGGTCTGCGCCCCCCAGATCGACAAACGCGCCGATGGTCGGCATCACGGTGCGGAAGCGGTCGCCGCGTGGATTGGAGGTCGAGGCGGCGCCCAGGCACGAGTGGGCCAGAGGATGGTACGTGTCCGCCCCCTGCTGGTCGCAGAACAGGCCGATGGAGTTCATATCGCCGCCGCCGGCCGACTTCTTGGGAATGTAGTATGTGTCATCCCCCGCCGCATCGACGAACGTGCCGATCGCACCGTCCCGCCCGGCACCCAGAACCTGGCCGAGGACCCGGTCGTCGTTGTAGCGGTCGTCACCCGTATGGTCGACGAACGTGCCGATCGCGAAGTGGGCGGCAGCGCCCTGAGCGAAATACACGCCACGGTACGTGTCCTGGCCACCCAGGTCCACCAGCATGCCCAGCGCCCACCAGAAGCCGATACCCTGCGTGAACACGCCGCCATAGTAGGTGTCGTCCCCCGCCCCGTCGAACAGCGCGCCCACACCGCCGGCCAGCGAACGGCCATCCCGATCGTCGGCCCGCCGGCCGTAACCGCACCCTTGTGTCAGCGACGTCTCGTGCGCCTTCGTCTGGGACGAAGGAAACGTGATGCGCCGCCCCTGCTCGTTGTCGTACGCGTGATACCGGTCGTTCCCCGCTTTGTCGAGCAGGACCCCGACACCTAACGTGGAACCCAACCCCTGTGATTCGAGTTGACAGAAGTACTTGTCGTCACCCGATTCGTCGATCAGCATCCCCACACCCGCATGCGCCGCACCCTGGCACCACTGGTGCCCGGTATACGTGTCGTTGCCAACGGTGTCGACCAGCAGCCCAATGCCGTGCCATGCACAGCCCAATCCTGAATCGCCACACATGTACGTGTCGTGACCGCCCAGATCAAACAGCGCTCCGATCCCGAAGAGTCCGCAGGCGATCGACGCGGCGCTGCTGCGGCCGTCGTACGTGTCGTTCCCCCCCACATCGATCACCAGACCTACCGGCACGGCCTTCGACGCCGGTACCGCCAGACGCCCCGAGTACTGATCATCCCCTCCCAGGTCGATCACGATCGGCTCCGCCCCGCGATAGGTGTTCTTCCCGGGGCCCAGCACACGCACCGGACCGGCATTGGTCTGGAGCAACAACGTATCGAACGGCGGGATCTGTTGGTCGCGGGTGCTGGCCACTAGATCCTTGACCGCGGTCCGCACCGAAGCAAACAGCACAGCCGCTCCATTGCCCAACGGCGTGGCCTGGAAGCTCGACAACGCCGCGAACGAACCGGTGCCAAACGTGTTGTAGCTCAACCAGGGACCGGCCGCGTAGCTGTACACGGCAGGTTTCGCCAGATTGACTCCCTGCGCGTCGCCCGCCGCCCGTGCCACCTGATTCCAGTCGAACGCCTCGTGCAGATGCGGCGCGGCACCCGCCGCGCCCCGCACAATCTCCTCGATCGCGCTCCGGACGTCGTCCGGCAACGACTCCCACGCCACCCGCGACGACTCGTCGGCCGGCACCACGCGCGCCGCCGGCCTGTCCTGGATGCTGTCGAACGAGATCTGTGCACCGAGGATGGCCAGCGACTGATACATCGCGTCAACGAAATTCCCCTCCAGCATGCGGCGGGCCAGCCGGTTCGTCTCGGCAGGCACCTGCTCGGCGTCCCGGAACAGACGCGCCACATAGCCCAAGCGATAGGTATGACCAGGAAAGAACGACATCTGCTGCGCCGTGTATCCGAGCGCCGCGCCACCACTCCCCACGTTCTGCCGCACCACGCCGGCCACCTCCGCTGGCCACAACGTAAACGACGTGTCGGTCGTGTCAGACGGGGTACTGGACAGCAACAGCAGGGACAACAGGGACAGCAGGACGTTCACGGACGGTACCCTCGAAGAAAAAGACCACCCACACGCAAAGGCCATGGCTGAGATTGGGATTATCATCGTCGCCGGGCCCCAAGGGTGTCAACGGGAGTTACAATGACCGCCAGGACGAACAACCCCACCAGTCAAACAACCCCGGAAGAACAACCCCGGACGAGCAACGTGGGAGGAACAACATGGGGTCGGTCAGCAAACCGCAGGTGATCCAGCTGCAGCCGGCGGACAACGTGGGGGTGGCGGTCCAGGCTCTGGAGGCCGGGAGTGCGTGCGATGTGGCAGGGCAGCGGATTCGGTTGTCGGCCGCCGTGCCCATGGGGCACAAACTGGCAACGCGCCCGATTGCCGCTGGCGAGCCCGTTCTCAAGTACGGGCAGGTGATCGGCCGGGCGACGCAGCCGATTGCGGTCGGCGACTGGGTCCATTCGCACAATCTGGCGATGCAGGATTTCGAGCGGGAGCATGCCAGCGCCACGTGCATCCCACCGGATCCGGCGCCGATCGCCGGACGCACGTTTCTAGGCTACCGCCGTCCCGGGGGGCGCGGCGGCACTCGGAATTATGTGGCTGTGATCTCGACGGTCAACTGTTCGGCGGCGGTGGCCCGGCGGATCGCGCACCATTTCGGTCCGGACGAGTTGCGGGACTATCCGCACGTGGACGGGGTGGTCGCGTTCGCGCACTACAGCGGCTGCGGGGTGCAGTTCGGTGGTCTCGCGCATACCATGCTGAACCGGGTCCTGGCGGGGGTAGCGCGGCATCCGAATATCGGCGCCTACCTGCTGGTGGGTCTGGGTTGCGAGCAGGCCGACATCGAATACCTGCTGCGGGAAGAGCAATTGGTACGGATCGCGGGGAACTCGGCCGGCCCGGAGGCGCCTCCGGTGTTTGTCATGCAGGACCAGGGGGGCACGGCCAAGACGGTGGCCGCCGGGATCCGCAAGGTGCAGGAGTTATTGCCGCGTGTGAACGACGTGCGGCGCGAGGTGATTCCGGCGAGCGAGATCGTGCTGGGCACGAACTGCGGCGGCTCGGACGGCAATTCGGGGATCACCGCCAATCCGGCGCTGGGCGTGGCTGCCGACATGGTGGTCGCGTGCGGGGGGACGGCGATCCTGGCGGAGACGACTGAGATCTACGGCGCGGAGCATCTGCTCACCCGCCGCGCGAAATCGGTCGCGGTGGCCAACAAACTGCTGGAACGCATTGCGTGGTGGAAGTGGTATACGAGCGTGTTCGGGGTCGACATCGACAACAACCCCTCCGTGGGCAACAAGCAGGGAGGGCTGACCACGATCGCCGAGAAATCGCTGGGCGCCGTCGCCAAGGGGGGCTCGACGGCGCTGGTCGACGTCCTGCAATACGCGGAGCCTGTGCGGGCCCGCGGTCTGGTCGTGATGGACACGCCGGGATACGATCCGGCCAGCGTGACAGGCCTGATCGCCGGCGGTGCCAACATCGTCGTGTTCACCACGGGGCGAGGCAGTTGCTTCGCCTGCAAGCCGGCACCGACACTCAAAGTCGCCACCAACACCCCCATGTACCAGCGCATGCTGGACGACATGGACATCGATGCGGGGGTCATCCTCGACGGTACACCGGTGTCGGAGGTCGGCCAGCAGATCTTTGAGGAGATCCTGGCGGTGGCCAGCGGCAGGAAGACGAAGAGCGAACAGCAAGGGTTAGGTGACGACGAGTTCGTGCCTTGGACAGTTGGTCCCACACTCTGAGGAGCAAGTCATGCACCATAATCAGTTCAGCCGACGTGAAATGGTCAAGCTGCTCGGCACCGCCGCGCTGCCCCTGAGCACCGTCAGTCTGCCGCTCGTTGCGCCGCTGCCGGCCTCCGGGCAGACGCAGTCTCAGCCGGCCGCCGCGCCGCCACGGAACCGGTTTCCCCGCATGGTCCACGAGTACTTCGTGGGGGAGGTGCGGAAGGCGTACGAGCAGAACGCACAGGCCTACGCCCGCCTGCAGTCGCGTGAGGAGGCCGAACAGTATGTCGCGGCAGTGCGCGGCAAGATTCGCGAGTGTTTTGGGCCGGACCCGGAACGCACGCCACTCAACCCGCGCGTGACGGGAGTCGTAGAACGCGACGGGTACCGCATCGAGAAGGTGATTTTCGAGAGCCGCCCATCGTTCCCGGTCACGGCGAACCTGTACCTGCCAACGACCATCGACCTGCCGCGGCCCGGCGTCGTCGGCTGCTGCGGACACTCGTCCAACGGCAAAGCGGAACACGCTTACCAGTCGTTCGCCCAGGGGCTGGCCCGCCTGGGCTACGTCTGCCTGCTCTATGATCCGCTGGGGCAGGGGGAGCGGCTGCAGTATGTCCGGGACGACCTGACCTCGCGCATCGGTGTGGGGGTTGCGGAGCACCTGTATGCTGGTAACCAGCAGTTCCTGGTGGGAGAGTTCCTCGGCATGTGGCGCGTGTGGGACGGCATCCGGGCACTCGACTACCTGCTCACTCGCCCCGAAGTGGACCCGCAGCATGTGGGCGTCACCGGGAACTCGGGGGGCGGGACGCTCAGCACGTGGCTGTGCGGTCTCGAGTCCCGCTGGTCGATGGCGGCGCCCAGCTGTTTCGTCACCACCTTCCTGCACAACATGGAGAACGAATTGCCGGCGGATACCGAGCAATGCCCCCCTAAATCGCTCGCACTCGGACTCGACCATGTCGACTTCCTGGCGGCGCTGGCTCCCAAGCCGGTGCTGATCCTGGCGCAGGAGCAGGACTTCTTCGACGTGCGTGGCAGCTACAACGCGGCCGGCCGGCTCCGGCATCTCTACCAACTGCTCGGTCAGCCCGAGCATGCCGCGTTGTTCGTCGGTCCGCGGCCGCACGGCTACTCGCAGGAAAACCGCGAGGCGATGTACGCCTGGTTTGGCAAAGCCACCGGCGCGGCACACGGCGCGGCGGAACCGACCCTCACGCTCGAGGAGGACCAGACCCTGTGGTGCACGCCGCAGGGACAGGTGGCCACGCTCGACAACACCCGGACGGTGTTCCACTTCACGCGGGACAAGTCCCAGAAACTGACCAGGCAGCGCGGGGCATTGCAGGGTGAGCCGCTGCTGCAGGCGATCCGGACCGTGCTCCGCTTGCCCGCCGATGATGCCGCCGGCGCACAGGCTGCGCCGCACTACCGCATCCTGCGGTCGGCGCGCGCCAAGAACTATCCACTCCCGTACTTCTGCACCTACGCGGTCGTCACCGAACCGGGCATCATGGCCTTGGTGTACTGGCTCACCCAGGAGAGCTGGGATGCGCGGCCTGCGCGCCAGGGCGAGCGTGCCATCCTGTACGTCGCGCATCGGTCGAGCGACCTGGAATTGCAGCAGGAGCCGCTGATTCGCGAGGTGCTCGACAGCTCACCGGAGACGCCGTTGTTCACGTGTGACGTCCGCGGCATTGGGGAGTCGATGCCCGACACCTGCGGTTCCCGCACCTTTGACCAGCCCTACGGCTGCGACTTCTTCTATGCCATCCACAGCCTGATGCTCGATCGGCCCTACGTCGGGCAGAAGACGCTGGACGTGCTGCGCGTACTCGACTGGCTCGCCGCACATGGCTACACCGACGTGCACCTGGTGGCCACCGGCTGGGGCGCCCTGCCCGGGACCTTCGCAGCGCTCCTGTCGCCGCGCGTGCAGCAGGTCACGCTCAAACACGCGCTCACCTCGTACGCCGACGTGGCCGAGGCGGAGACGTACCGCTGGCCGCTCGCCACGCTGCTGCCCAATGTGCTCGCGCACTTCGACCTGCCCGACTGCTATGCCGCGCTGCAGTCCAAAATGCTGCGGCAGGTTGAGCCGTGGGGAGCGCTGGCAGACAACGGTTGACCGCCAGCCGCGGCATCGCCGCCCGGATCGGCGTGTATGGAGTCGCCGGGTGGGGCGCGGTAGAATCGAGCCGTTGGCGCGTCGCCAACAAAGGAAGGAATTCCGCGGCTCGGCCAGCAACCATGCATTCTGTCCTGTGCTCTGGGGTTCCTCACGCTTCCAGCCTTGGTTGAGCGGCAATGCACTCGACGAAGCGACCGACAACACTGGTGCTCAACCCGCTGAAGTGGAGCACACTGACGTGGTTGGTGTTCTTGCTGTGGTTGGGGCTGGGCGTTCTGGTGAATCTCGCAGTAATTGATTTGCCCAGCGGAGGTGGAGCGAGAGTCGAAGGCGTTGGCTGGCCGCTGATACACACACAGGTGTGGTATTCAGCCAACTCGGCGGTGACGACGCGTCAGGAGACATCATACCTCAACGCGATCGTTGACGCTTTGGTCATCGCCGGTGTGCAGTTTTCAATTATTGTTGTGGTTCCCCACTGGCCACGGCGATTCTCGGTGCGAACGCTGCTGTTGCTCACTGCACTTGTCGCGACTCTGTTTGCGATAGGCAGGGTGATAGTTGCTAATAAAGTGCTTTCGCATGCCACCCTGTATGCGGCGGACATGATCGCGGATTGTCTCTACTTCTTGCCGCTGGCCGTATGGCTGGGCGGGACCGTGTTGCGCTGGTTGGGACTGCGTCGTATGCCACGCATGCTGTTGCCCGCTGCGGTGGTCTGTTTACTGATTGCGTTGATCATGTTGTCCGTTTGGGAGTATATTCCGGGAACGTTCTGTCATGACAACGATGGTTTCACTCATGGGACCGGCAAGAAGGAGCACTACTACAAATCGGGTGCACTGATGACGGAGGAATGGTACCGTGCTGGCCTGGTTACGCAGATCACTTGGTATCGACCGGACGGTACCCGCATCGCCACCTCCGTCTTTGACAAGGAAACGGGAGGGATTGGGATCTACTTGCGGCAGGATGGAAGCATCGAGAGTCATTGCCGCTTCCGTTATTCGCCATCCTTCGGGACGTACATTGCTGACAGTATGATCGTTTACGCTCCTGACGGCACGGTAGAGAAAACAATTGAATATCGGGATCGTGTCGAAGAGCAGGAGGCGGCGGTGGACCAGGATCCACGGAACAACGGCTCGAAACGCTGACCCCTGGCACAGTTCCCTGTGAACAGCGACTCGCAAAGAAACCATAGGCCTATGCTCATTCTCTTCCTGCACGGCTGGCAGTCGACTCCTGGCGGCGCGAAGCCGACCTGCCTCAAGGCATACGGCCACGAGGTATTGAATCCGGCCCTGCCCGACGATGATTTCGTTGCCGCCGTCCGCATTGCGCAGGCCGAGTACGACCGATACCGGCCTGGCGTTGTGGTCGGAAGTTCCCGTGGTGGTGCCGTGGCGATGAATATCGATAGTGGTGACACGCCATTGGTGCTGCTGTGTCCCGCCTGGAAAACGTGGGGGACGGCGACTGCTGTCAAGCGAAACACCGTAATCCTGCACAGCCGGGACGATGAGGTGGTGCCGTTCGCTGACAGCCAGGAACTTCTCGAAAACAGCAGTTTGCCCGAGTCGGCCCTGATTGAGGTTGGCACGGAGCACCGGTTGGCTGATGAGGAGTCGTTGGCGTGGATGTTGAGAGCGGTGGAGGAGGCTCGTCGAGAGGGTGGCAGCCTTCTTCAGCACGAAGCCGGAGTCCCGCACCGCTTTGGGTTCGGCACACTCTTTCTCGTCAGCACCATGTACGCCGAACTGTTCGCCGTATGGCGACTTATCGGGGGTTCGTCCTGGAGCCTTGCTTGGGTCGCCGGTTCTTTTACCGCCGTGGGGCTCGGGCAGATGCTTCTGTTCAAGGGGCAGCGACCACGAAGGGCATCGGTGATAGTGGGAGCTTGTATCTTGCCGTGTAGGATCCTTTGCGCCGCCGTCTACGAGCTACTCGCCGCCCGTGCGGTTTTACCCTCGCACGTCATCCTCCTTGTTCTCCTGTTCGGCATCCTGGGAGGAGCCGTGTACGGCTACATTGCCGGACTGCTGATCGCAGCCCACTTCCTTCTGATCGACAAATTAAAGAGCCTGCTAGTATCGAGCAAAAGACGATGGCGCAAAGAAGCCGAACAAGAATGAGCGACAGCATCTTCGCGCCCGGCCCCCCCATGGGAACACCGTCCGAACTTCCTGCACCAACCGGCCCGTTTCCTCTGAGCACAGCCTCCAATTACATTATTGCGGCACATGCACGTGACAAGAAACTCGTATCGTGGCGGCAATCGTGTTTTGTTCGTGTGTCGATAGACGTCTCGTTTCGTGACCAATTCGCGCCACGCGAACTGTCGTCTTGAGCCGCAACACGGCGCTCCTGACACAGCCCCGGGTCCGCTGTTGTCGCGCGGCACCCCATCGCGTGCTCACAGATCACGCGGCTTGCTTCTCCGCTCTATTCGCAGCCGCTCACTCAGCCATTCGGCAAGTCCTTCCGCCGCATCCTGATCCTTCCAATTGACGAGCTTCTCCTGCCGTTGCGAACCGTCGTCATCGGTGAATATCACAGTCGGAATGTAGGCGTATTGCTTGTCTCCTGCTGCCGCCCGAATTCTTTGCCGCGTGTAGGCTCGTTTTCATTGAACACACATGATGGGGGGCTGGATGGGGCGCGCAAGAAGGAAGGACCGGCGGTGAACCGGTCCTTGCGAGATGGATGGGTG